>CAWASR010000015.1:0-54240 GCA_963784805.1 uncultured Alphaproteobacteria bacterium | reverse complement strand
TCGCTTGCCAGAGCACGCGACAGAATATTCCGGCCGCCGCGACGACGAGGGCGCGCCGATACATCCGCCGGGTCTCGTAGTCCCCGGTTCGTCTCCGCTCAGTCGCGCACGCGCCGCGCCGCCACGCGAAATGGCCGCCACCCCCGCAAAGCTGCTTCGGGCCTGACCGCGGCTTCCCGGGGGCAACCGCGGCCCTTGACGAAGCCTAACCGCGGCACCAGCCGTAGTGACGGTGGCCGTACCGGTCGCGGTAATGGCATCGATGGCGGTAGTGGTGGCCACCCATTGCAGTGCCCGGAGCGGTTACAACCGCGCCCGCCGCGCCGCCGACGACAGCGCCGACCGGGCCGCCGACAATCGCTCCGCCGACGGCCCCAGCCGTCGTGCCAGCGGATTGTTCCGGAGTGGCGCAGGCGCCCAAGGTGAGGGTCGCGAGCAACGCGAGTACGATCTTGTTCATGGCGCGGACCTTTTTGCTGACGGTTGACTGCGACAAACGCGCCGACGCGGATATTGTTCCAAACGTCGAGGAATCGACTCCTCCCATACCGCTGACGGAGCGCGGCCTGTAGGTTTTTAGCGGAACGGGGCGTCTTGCCTCCGCGGCCGGCCAACGCCGTGCATCATCAAACCAGCCTCGGCGGCGGCGGATTGAGCGTTGATTCCAAGGCGGGCGAAATCGTCACCGATCGGCTATCACTCGAGTAAATCGTGTACAATCTGATCGACAATGCGATAAAATGCCGGGCTCCCGGTCGGCCCATACAGATCCATGCGCGCACCCTGCGGTTGCCCTCAGGCCAGGTAGCCATCGAGATTGAGGACAACGGTCGCGGAAATGCGGAGGGCGATCGCGAACGGTGTTCTTCCGGACATGGCCGGCGTCGACTTTTTGCGACGGGTGAAGGCGAGCGCTCACACCCGAAGCACTCCGGCTGTCATCTTGACAACGACGGACGATAAGCGAGAAGTCCAACGCTGCTACGATCTGGGAGCGAATGTCTACTTGACGAAGCCCGTCGAGTACGAAGGTTTCGCCAATGCGGTCCGTCAATTGGGGCTATTGTTTGCCGTCGTGCAAGCGCCGACGTCACCATGAGGGCGCCATCTTCGAGCATGCCATGCGTCTTGGACGGATCGAAGCCAACCCCGCCAAGCGCGTTCGGAAGCTGGCCGCGCGGCCCCGTGAGTTTGCCTCATTTTGCGTGCTCGCCGAGGCCACTTCGAACCCATAACACTCGGAAAAAACACCAGACTTTTGAGCCCCGTGAGGCAATACGCGGCGCGAAGATCACGGGCGCAAGCTAAATTTCCCGTGCTTTATCAACGGTCTTTACCGAATTGACTTTCTGACGAGCACGGAAAGTGAGGAAGACCCAAATTTCTTGCATTACGACCCATTGCGGTTGCGCCTGACAGAAGAAGGGGTTTTTCCTGACAGCGAACACGGATTTTCTGGACGATTGGGATGTTGATTCTACTCGCGATGCGGATATTCTTGGGGCGTAAACACATGTTCTCGGCGCCGTACGCCTGAATTGCAGGTACGTTTCGGCGCCAGTATCAGGTCAAGAGAAATAATTGATTTAATCGAAATTGAGTTGATGAGAATCCGTCGAATGGCGGAGCAGAGCGCCGAGCGATTCCTCCTGTATTTGCTCGACATGGCTATTATTGAGGCGAATATCGAGGCGAAACGCAGAGGTCGTGCAAACAACAGCGATTGCGCGAGCGCCCCGCTTCGGGGGCCTGGTGCCGAAAAGCAGCGATTGCGCGTCCCGACATTAGAGCCGGGTGCACGTCGAACCCCCGGTAAGTCGAATGGGTCTAAAATCCAAAGTACTCGTCGTAGATGATGACCGCGATATGCGGTGGGCCATCAGAAATGTCCTTGCGGACGCCGGGTTTGAGGTGGCGGAAAGCGAGGGAGGGAGCACTGCGCTTGAAGACGCAGCCCATAACCCGCCCGCGGCTGTGCTGCTGGATATGTTCATGCCGGGCCTCAGCGGCGAAAGTCGCTTTGCGGAGTTTGAAACGTCTCGACCCGCGTCTGCCGATCATCGTCGTCACCGCTCATGGCGCGATTCCAGGCGCAATCAGCGCGATCCGGGATCGGGCTTTCCAGGGTCCGGACGCATAACCGGTAGCTTACAGCGGCTGCAATGCAGGCGGCTGCAGGAAAGTTGGCGGCGTTTCGGTCGTATCGTGTCGCCACGCGCCTGAAGTCCTCGAGGCGGCGGAACATGCGCTCGATGGCGTTGCGATTGCGATAGAGGAACGGCGAGAAGCAGGTTTTCCATTTGCGATTGGTTTTCGGCGGGATGTTGGGCGTCGCGCCGCGCTCCTCGACCTGGCGGCGGATGGCGATGGCGTCATAGCCCTTGTCAGCGTGCAGGACAGAGCGACCCACACGCCCTTGGCTTTGTGCTTCAGTCAGTCTCACCGGCTGAGCTCCGACAGCCTCGGCCAGCGCCGCTAGCGGGTCCGGATCGGTCGCCTGGTCGATTTGCCGCAGCTCTGCGCTAAGCGTCTGTTGCGCCCGTCCGCCAAGCCCGGCGGAAGCCAATCCAAGCCAGCGGAAACGAAACCCAAGCCGGAGGAAGCGAAACCCAAGCCAGGGGAAGCGGAATCCAAATGATTCCCTTCCGCGAATTGAGCGTTTTCAGGAGTTTAGTCGCGAATCCAAATGATTTTTTTCTCCGGCTCCTCGATGCCCGCCAAACCCGTCCCGCCGTCGGGGAGGACAAGCGGCCGGGTTCGTCGCCAAGGCGATCCTAACACAGGTTCGGCTTTTCAGGAAGCGAATGTCGCCATCGGCAACAAATCGCCGATCGACAGCGGGCGCCCAGGGACCGCGGGCCGTCGGCGCCGCAATGAGTTTCGCACGCATACGGCGGAGGACCTCGCGGCGAGCCTACTAATAAAGATTTGCAAATCGCAAAGGTCGCCCGTCGCAATCCGCAAGGCCGGTGGGACAGATTCTTGGGCGATCTCCGCTTTCTTGGCGGCTCGACAGGCGTCTTGAATGAGATAAGCTGCGCTCGGCGTTAGTGGAATTCGTTCTGACGGTAAACCCGATGCGCTCCCTCTGGCACTCCTTCCCCTGGCGTTCCGCTGCGCGAACTCTGCCGTCGGCTTCATCCCGTTTCAGACCGCCGCGGAACGGAAGCGCACGAATTCGGGGAGCATAATTGCCGTTGGCTTCGCAGGACTCGACTTATAAAACCGTGGCGCTCGTATGGACTTAGCCCCTTGACTTGCACGTCTGACAGCCTTGCTCTTTTTGTTGCGCAAGCGCCGAATGCGATGGCGATGTTCGACCGCGATATGCGGTACATATCGGCAAGTCCGAAATGGCTGACCTATCTCGGTCTCATGCAAGCGCCGGTAGGCCGCAGTCACTACGAGGTCTTTCCCGAAAACAGCGATGCCTGGAGAGCAACTCATCAGCGCTGTCTCGCCGGCGCGATCGAAAGTTCCGAAGGCGAGCATTTCCATTTCACGGAGGGCGGCTCACGTTGGGTCAGGTGGGAGGCGCGCCCCTGGCTCGATAAGGACGGAGCGGTCGCCGGAATTGTTATCGCAAGCGAGGACATCACAGCTCGCGTCCAATCGCAGCGGAACTCCGATGAACTTGCCCGACGGCTCACCGCCGCTGCGGATGAGTTGGCGGAGACCGCGCGTCGGGCGCAGGAGACGGAGCGCTATCTGAAGGCGGCGCTCGACGCGATCCCTGGAGGTTTTGCGATCTACGACCCAAACGACCGCCTCGTCGTTTTTAACAAGGCCGTCCGGGCAATCTTTCGTGACGATGAGTTGCACCCTGACGCCTTGTTTGAGGATCTGATGCGCGGTGCGCTCAATCGGGGAGTCTTTGGCCACGCAATCGCGGACAAAGAGAGCTGGATGGGCGCACGCATGGACCTGCATCGCAACCCGGTCGGCGCAATCGAGCAGCAGTCAGACGACGGGCGCTACCTGCAGGTCGAGGAGCGCCGCATGCCGGACGGGGGCACCGTGGTGATCCGGACCGATATCACCGATCTCAAGAACCGCCAGCAGGAATTGGCGGAGAAGACGGCGCTGCTCGAAGCGACCCTGCAGAGCATAGGAGAGGGGATCGCAGTCTACGGCGCAGACCTCAAGCTACTGTGCTGCAACGATTTCACGGCGCAACTTCTCGATGTGCCGGCCGCGCTGTTCGCACCCGGAGCAGCGCTCGAGGACGTTATTCGCTTTCGCGCCGGACGCGGCGACTACGGCGATGTCGACGCCGACGTATGCGTCCGTGAACGAGTAGCACAGTTCAACTTACGAATGTCTTGGAGTCGGACCAAGCGTCAGCGCGACGGCCGTACAATCGAAGCACGTTTCAACCCATTGCCTGACGGCGGCGGCATATTCGTGCTTTGCGACGTCACTGAACGAACCCAGACAGAGGAGCGGATCCGTGAGGATGAGGCAAAGTTCCGCAGCCTGGTCGAACAGGACGTCGCCGGAATCGTGATCGTCCGCGACGACGGGACGATCGGCTACTGCAATAGCTGTTTCGCAAGTATGATCAGTTCCACTCCAGCGGAGATCGAAGGGCGCGCGCTTCTGGACTTCGTTCCTGAGACCGAACAGCCAATCGTCGTCCGAGTTCTGGGCGCGCAGCTCGTCGAGACCGGCTCTCCTGCGCAAATCGCCTCCGCCGTGCGCGCTCGGGACGGGAGCATTGTCGAGGTGCTCGTCAACGCCTCGAAATCGGTGTTCGAAGGCCGTTCGGCGTCGATCGCCGTCGTCGTCGACGTCACCGCGCGAAACAGGGCGCAACGCGAACTCGCCTCCACCGCCGCGATCCTCGCCACCGAGCATGAATCGTCACCCGATGGAATATTGGTCGTCGATTCAGCAAAGCGAATCCTCTCAATCAACCGCCGCCTTGGTGAATTATTCGACGTTCCCGCGGAATTGCTTGTTGCTGGAAACGACGAACCCGTGCTGGAGGTCGCGTCGAAACACGTAGTGGATGCCGAGACGTTCGGGAGCCGGGTGCGATACCTTTACGACCATCCTGAGGAATCCAGTGACGATGAATTGGCTCTCAAGGATGGTCGCGTCATCGAACGTCTCACGTCGCCGCTCAGGGCCTCGGACGGCGAATACGTGGGGCGGATCTGGTTCTTTCGGGACATCTCAAAGCGCCGGCGGGCCGAGGACGCGTTAGGAGCCAGCGAGAAGCGCTTCCGAATGCTGGTCGAGGAAGCGCCCGACGCGATCCTGCTTTTCGACTACGACCAACGACGTTGGATCGCCGCCAACAAGGCTGCCGAGCGCCTGTTCGGCGCTTCGCAAAACGATATTCTCGAACACGGACCGCAGCACTTCTATCCGCCGGAACAACCCGACGGGCGGCCTGTGACGCAGTCCTATTTGGAGCACTACGAACGCGCACTGGCCGGCGAGGAAGTAACTTTTGAGCGACGGATCCGCCGACCCTCAGGAGAAGAACGTCTGTGCCAAGTGACCTTTGTCCGGCTTCCGTCGAATGTCCGCCTGCTTCGGGCGAGTCTTGTCGACGTCACCGAACGGAGGGCGGCCGAGGCGGAATTGTCAGAGGTTCTACGCAGCATTGTTACCCGCCAGGAAGCCGAGCGTCAGCGGATTGCGCGGGAATTGCACGACTCCCTCAGTCAGTATCTGGCGGCTTTGAACATCAAGCTGGAGGTCTTCGGTCGGAGTGTGGCCGACGCCTCGCCGCTGATGTCGGAGCTTTCGGAACTGAAAAGCCTGACGGCGACGGTCGGGGACGAGGTCAACCGCCTTGCATGGGAGTTGCGCCCGACTGCCCTCGACGATATTGGCCTCGAGCCCGCTGTTCGACATTTCGTCGACGAATGGGCTCGCAGATCCGGGCTGCAATTTGATCTCCATGTCAGCCTGAAGGATCGGAGACTGCCGCCCGACGTCGAGACGAACCTTTATCGGGCCTTGCAGGAAGGCATAACGAACATCGCCAAGCATGCCGACGCCAGAAAAGTTGGGGTGATCCTCAAGGCGTCGGCGGACGACGTGGTCATGATCATCGAAGACGACGGTAAAGGGTTCCAATTGGAAAATCCGAATCGCGCATCCTCTAAGCGCCTCGGTCTGCTCGGAATGCGGGAGCGACTCGCCGCAATTCACGGAAATCTGGAGATAGAAACCAAACCTAGCAGCGGAACGACTTCTGATCATCCGGGTGCCTCTCGATGAACCGGCAGTCGGTTGATGATTCGGCAGCCGGCCACAAAATCCAAGATTCGCATTTTCGTGGTGGACGATCATCCCGTCGTCCTCGCCGGCGTCAAGACTCTCATCAATGCGGCCGGAGACATGCTCGTTGTCGGCGAGGCGGGTGAGGGGCATAGCGCCTTGAGGCTTGCGACCCAGTTGCAGCCCGATGTGATGATCCTCGATATCTCCATGCCGGGTCTCGGGGGGCTGAAAGTCGCCGCTGCTCTACGCGAGAGTTCGCCACGCACGAGGATCCTTGTGCACACTGTACATGAAGATAAGGGCTATCTTCGACATGTGCTCGAACTCGGGGTCTGCGGCTATGTTCTCAAGCGCTCATCGGGGGCGCAACTGATCCACGCGATTCGATCTGTCGCTGAGGGAGGCCTCTTTCTCGATCCGTCGGTCGCCCGAAAACTCGTCGGCGGATCGTCGCAAAGCCAGGAAATCGAAGTAGGCGCAACTGCGCAGTTAAGCGAACGAGAGGCTGAGGTGCTGAAACTTACTGCTGCGGGCTACAGCCATAAAGAGATCGCCGCGCAGCTTCAGGTCAGTGTAAAATCCAGCGAAACTTACAAGGCGCGCGGCATGGAAAAGCTTGGATTTGAAAGCCGGATCGAGCTTGTCCGTTATGCGTCGGCCAACGGATGGTTCGACGAGTCTTGAGGGGTCTCGCGAGCCAATTTAGCAATGCGGGAAAGTCGTTGGCCAAACGGTCCTTCCGGCTCGGCTTTATCACGCCGGCGGCAGCTTGTTGGATCTACGTGGGCGCTGTACCCGAGGGGTATGAGGAGACTCAGCTACGCCGGATATCGATTCCCGGCTGAGGTCACACATCAGGCGATTTGGCTCTATCTTCGGTTCACGCTCAGCTTTCGCGACGTCGAGGATTTGCTCGCCCAGCGCGGGATCGCGGCCTCTTAGGAGACCGTGCGCCGCTGGGTGAACCACTTCGGCGAGCTGTACTAGGTCCGGGGCGCGAATGATTGAGGGCGGTCAGGGCGGGCCCGGGATAGAGAACGATGAGCGGCGGTTTCGCCTCCCGGCCGAAAAGACGCGCTCAGACCGCTTTGCCGAAAATCGCGCCGATCGCCGTCGTCAGGCCCATGGCGAGCGCGCCCCAGAAAGTCACGCGGATCGTGGGCCTGACGAGCCCCGCGCCGCCGGCTGTCGCGCCTATCGCGCCGAGGAGCGCCAAGAACAACAAGGATCCAACGGATACGGCTGCAAGCAACCAGTTATAGGGCGATACGAGCACGAGGATGAGAGGCGCGGCCGCGCCGACTGAAAAGGTAGTAGCGGACGTAAGGGCTGCTTGTACCGGACGGGCTGCGCTAATGCTCGAGATGCCGAGTTCGTCGCGAGCGTGGGAACCGAGCGCGTCCTTGGCCATAAGCTGCTGTGCGACTTGGCGCGCAAGCCCGGTTTCGACGCCTCGCCCGACATAGATTTGGGCAAGCTCCTCCTGTTCGAAATCGCGGTCGTTGGCGAGTTCTTCCCTTTCACGGGCCAGATCGGCGCGCTCGGTATCGGACTGCGAGCTGACGGAAACATATTCTCCCGCAGCCATCGACATTGCGCCGGCGACGAGGCCGGCCACACCCGCAAGCAGCGCTTCATTCCGAGAGGACGCTGCGGACGCGACGCCCAGAATAAGGCTTGCCGTCGAGATGATCCCATCATTTGCGCCCAACACTGCGGCGCGCAGCCATCCGATCCGTTCGACAAGATGGCTCTCTTTATGAAGGCGGCTCATGTTCAGGGATTCCTCTTATCCAATGAGATATTTCTCGCCCGCCAGGCGTCGCTTGAACACGCCTGAAATGGCGTTGGCCGTGACGCACGCCATCGGACCGCGAAAGCACGGGGGCCAATCCGAACAGCATCAGCTCGGATGTTGAACAAACGCGCCATCCTCGCTCTTGCGAAATTGACGATCGTCAATCTGCGCGCGCTCGAGAATATTCGCCACATCGCCCAGCCCCTGACCCTCTTGTTTAATGAAAAATCGTCAATGCCGTCGAGGCCCAGGCAGCCGCTATCGACAAGATGACGCCGAGGCCGGACGCCAGCGGCGGATCGGACATAGCGATGCCGCCAAGAAGAGGGGCCGCCAGAAGTGCGGCCTCCGTGGTCAGGCCAGGATCGTCAGCCTGGTCGCGAACATAGGACGTTGCGATCAGCAAGGCCACGCCGCCGGCCATAACCATGAGTCAAGGAATTTGGCCGAGATGGATCGCGATTGCGCCCGGGAGGGCGGCGAGCGCGAAAGTTCGGATGCCTGCAGGGCCGCGCATGGGGCCCTCGCCCTTGCTTCGTTCGCGTTCGAGGCCAATCAGCAGACCCAGTCCAATTGCGACCGCGAAATTGAACCAGGGATACGCCATTCAAGTCCCCGTCACAGTGTGGGGAGCCGACCGCGCCCTTACTGCGTCGCACTGCGACCGAGCGCCTAGGACGTGGCGCGCCCGCTGGCGCACATGCGCAGAAGCATCCGCCGGGCGCGTCTAAAGCCGGCGAGCGGAAAGGTCGCCGCATAGCCCGACTGCAAAGCTTCAACCCGCAGGCTCCCGTGGCCGACCAGCCATCGCAGAAACGCTCGGTTGATCGGGCCGCGGGACACGGGGAAGTTAAGTGCGCGCGACGCCCTCTCGTCAGCCTCCATCACGATCGTCGTCACATGCGGCCCTGCGCTCAGTCGCGTCGGGCCATCCAGCCAATCGCCGACGATCATCTCGACGAAATCGAAGCCGCCCGGATCACGGCAACCGATGCCGATGCAGACAATCTCGTTGAAGGGAAGACAGACCGCGATCGCCACGCCTTGAGCCCGGCCCGCGGCGTTGGTTCTCTCCCAGCGCGGCGAGGCGGCGGCGAGCGCTCCGCCCAACACGAGGAAGACAAGGGCGAGGATGAAGCGACTTGCCCCCACAGGCGAAGGACGCGGCGGTTTCGTTCGCATTGGCTCCATCCCACAGAGAACAGGGCGCCAAAGCTCGGCCCCGAACGCCTAGACCATCGCCGTCTCGGTATGGCCGAAACCCTTGCGGTAATCCAGGATCGAGACAATCTCGGGCGAGACGCGGAACAACGAAATGTCCTCCATCCCCGCCGCTGCAAATTGAGCGACCTGCGGGAACTTGTGCAGCATCAGGCTGCCGACCTTTGCCATCTCATCGGGGTCGGCGACGCGACGATCTCCTGCTTCATTGCGCCGTCCATGGCCGCGGTCTCCCTCGCGTGAGAGGCGAAACATGATCAGGCTTTTTCTTGCCCGGATTGACCGGCGTCAAGCCATTTGGCGGGAAGGTCCCGCTCGCGCCGCCGATCTGACGGTCTGATCTGGATCAACCCGAGCGAGCCGTGCGCGGAACGTAACCGCTTTGCAATGAACCGGGTCAAAGCGGGTCTCGGAGAGTTAAGGACAGCGTCACCGCAAACCTTCGGGGCCGTCCCTCTCAACTCTCTCCAGATCCGCTCATCCGGAACGCCCATTGAAGCCCGATGACGGCCCCCTTGATCGGCCGAATGAGCGCCAACGCAAGCACGACGGCCAGGCCCGGCCACAGAATTTCCTGAATCCAGATGGACATATCAGAGTAGCTCCCGACCACAAGCATGCTCAAGAGCACGACGGGTCCAACAATGAAGAGCACGAGATATCCGGGCAGATCTTCCGAACGATGATGATGAAAGGCCGTCCCGCAGCGATCGCAGTGGTCCGCCACTTTCAGAAAGCGGGAAAACAGACGACCCTCGCCGCACTGAGGACAACGACCGGTCAAACCGCGCCAGAGGGCGAGCCGCGCCGAGCGATGCTGCGGTTCGGATTTTTCCATCCGCTCTATGTGCGGGTAGCGCACAGCCAATGCAAATGGAATCTGGCGATCATGGCGGTTACATTCGAAGCGATCGCCAACCGGACGTTTGGGACGAAAAGGCCCCGTCATGGCGTAGCTTCACGTGAGGACGCGAAGATGGAGCGGTTCGCGAGCAATCCCTCTGACGTCTTCGCCCTCGCGGAGGGGATGCGCGTTGTCGCGGCCGCCAGCGCCTCAGGCGTTGTCGTACCGTCGTGAAGTTCGCGCCGGCGTATTCGAACCAGTGGAGAGCATAATGAGCAAAGTGGCGATCGTCGGTTCAGGCCTTGTCGGCCGCGCCTGGGCGATTAGCTTCGCCCGCGCGGGATACGAGGTCGCGCTGTGGGATCAGGACCTCGAAGCCCCCGAGAAGGCCCTCGCCTATGCCGAGCGGCTGCTGCCCGATCTCGAAGAGAACGATCTGCTCAATGGGGAGACTGCGAGAGCGGTCAGCGCGCGCATGAGGCCGGTGGCGCGCCTGGAGACCGCCCTCGAAGGGGCGGCCTACGCGCAGGAGAATACGCCCGAGGATGTCGAGGTGAAACGCCGGATGTTCGCCAGTCTCGACGCGCTGGCGGCGCCTCAGACCGTCCTGGCGAGCTCGACATCGGCGATCTTGCCTTCCGCCTTCACCGAAGAGCTCACTGGTCGGTCGCGATGCCTCGTCGTTCATCCGATCAATCCGCCATACCTCATTCCAGCGGTCGAGGTCGTGCCGGCCCCCTGGACCGACCCCGCAATCGTCGAGGGCGCTGCGGCGCTGCTGCGCGCCGCCGGACACGCGCCGATCGTGATGAAGCGCGAGATCGACGGGTTCGTGATGAATCGTCTGCAGGGCGCGCTGCTTGAAGAGGCGTTTCGCCTGGTCGCGGAGGGCTACGCGAGCATCGAGGACGTCGACATCGGCATCCGCGACGGACTGGCGCTGCGGTGGTCGTTCATGGGTCCGTTCGAGACCATCGATCTCAATGCGCCAGCGGGCGTGCGCGACTATGCCCAGCGATACCAGAAGATCTATTCCGGCATTTTCCCCTCGACGCAATGGCGCGCCGACTGGAGCGGGCCGGTGATGGATACGATCGAAGCCGAGCGACGGGCCCGCTTGCCGGCCGATAAGCTCGCCGAGCGCCAGTCCTGGCGCGATCGCCGGCTGATGGCGCTCGCCGCGCACAAACGGCGCGCGGACCTGGGCATTGGACGTTGAAGCAGGGACAGAGAAAAGGAAGGACGGGCCCATATGGCTTCGAGAAACAAGGTCATCATCACCTGCGCTGTCACTGGCGCGATCCACACGCCGTCGATGTCGCCCCACTTGCCAGTGACGGCCGAAGAGATCGCCGACGCGGCGATCGGCGCGGCCGAGGCGGGAGCGGCGATCGTCCATTTGCACGCGCGCGACGAGCGTACCGGCCGTCCGGATCAAAGTCCGGAGGCTTTTGCGCGCTTCCTGCCGCGGATCAAGCAGGCGACCAAGGCGGTGATCAATCTGACCACCGGCGGCGCGCCCTACATGACCGTGCAGGAACGGGTAAAGCCGGCCGAAGTTTTCAAGCCCGAGGTCGCCTCGCTCAACATGGGTTCGATGAATTTCGGCCTGTTCCCGATGCTCAACCGCTTCAAGACCTTCAAGCATGAGTGGGAACGCCAGGCGCTTGAGAATTCACGCGATCTTGTATTCCGCAATACCTACAAGGACATCGAGTTCGTGCTGCGCACCCTCGGCGACGCCGGAACGCGCTTCGAGTTCGAGTGTTACGACACCGCTCATCTTTACAACCTAGCGCATTTCCTGGAGCGCGGGCTCGTCAAACCGCCGCTGTTCGTGCAGACGGTGTTCGGCATCCTTGGAGGCATCGGCCCGCATCCCGAAGACGTCCTGCACATGAAGCGCACAGCCGACCGCCTGTTCGCAACGCATTACAAATGGTCGGTCCTCGGCGCCGGTCGAAATCAGCTGGCCATCGCCGCGCAGGCTGCCGCGATGGGTGGGAACGTGCGCGTCGGGCTCGAGGATTCGCTCTGGTCGGGACCGGGACGGCTCGCAAGCAGCAACGCCGAGCAGGTGAGGGCGGCGCGCCAAATCATCGAGGGGCTCGGACTCTCAGTCGCAAGCCCCGACGATGCACGCGAACTCCTCGAACTCAAGGGCGCCGATCGGGTCGCCTTTTGACGCCGAGATTACGATACGGCCTTATCGACCCCATCTGAGCGCGGCGGTCTCCACCGGCGCGTCCCAGAGGGCCATGTGGTCATCCTCGAGCATCGAAACTGTGATTGAGCAGCCGGCCATTTCGAGCGAGGTGACATAGTCGCCGACCAGCGATCGAATAACCCTCGCGCCGTGCTTCTCGACAAAGCGACGCGCGGAGTTGTACATCAGATAGAGCTCCATCGCGGGCGTGCCGCCGAAGCCGTTCACGAACAGCAGCGCGTCGCCGCGTATTTCCGCCCCGAGATCGGTTGCGATTGCGCTCACCATCTCGTCCGCGATGTCGTCCGCGCAAACCAGCGGAACCCGGCGCCGGCCGGGTTCGCCGTGAATGCCGACGCCCATTTCCATCTCGGTCTCGCCTATGTCGAACGTGGGACGACCCGCGGCTGGCACGGTGCAACTCGTCAATGCGACGCCCATTGAGCGCGTGAGCGCGTTGACCCGCGCGCCCAGCGCAGTGAGCGAGGCCAGGTCGCGTCCCAACTCGGCGCCGGCGCCGACGATCTTCTCGACCACGAGCGTGCCTGCGACGCCGCGCCTGCCGGCGGTCCAGGTCGAATTCTCGACCGAGACGTCGTCGTCGGTGACCACGGCCGAGACGGGGCCCTCGACCAGCTCCGCCGCCATCTCGAAATTCATCCGGTCGCCGGCGTAGTTTTTGACGATGAACAGCACGCCCGCCCCGCCGTCGACCGCCTGGGTGGCCTCGGCCATCTGATCCGGGGTCGGCGAGGTGAAGACTTGACCCGGGCAGGCGGCGTCCAGCATGCCGTATCCGACAAAACCGGCGTGCAAGGGTTCGTGGCCGCTGCCGCCGCCCGAAATGAGTGCGACCTTGCCGGGCGTCAGCCGCGCGCGGCGGACGAATTTGCTTTCCGGCCCGAGCGCGACGATCCCGGCATGCGCGGCTGCGAAGCCGGACAGGCTCTCGGCGAGGATCGTCTCGACGCCATTCATCAGCTTTTTCATCGGACGTCACCCATGTCTGTTTGCTTTTCCGCGCTCAACAACAGCGCGAGCCGGTGCACCAGGTCGTGTAGGAGCGTTTCGAGCTGTCTGTTCTTGTCGGCGTCGCCCAGATCCGGCAGCGCGAGCGTCAGCCTGCGCTCGTGCCGCGCCTCGGTCGCGATGGCCAGCCGCCCCGGATGGGCGCGCGAATAGGCGGCGAGAAATTTGGCGCGTTCCTGGGCCGAGAAGTGGCAAAGATCGAAGATCAGACCGACATAGCGCGCCGGAATCGGAACCTGGTAGGCCGGGTTCGATATCTGGGAGACGAAACTGCGGTTCTTGCCGATCGCTTCGGCGAGGCGCTGGCGCATCCCGGACGGACGGCCGTCGAGGGCCGCCTTGAGAACCTTTTTGTATTCGGCGACGGTCCCAGTGGAGGCATCGCGCGGGCGGCGCATCTCAGTCATGTCGGGCGATCGCTGCCTTGACCCGCCCGAGCGCCGGCGGCGCGACCGAAAGCTCCTCGAGACCGCACTCAATGAGCGCGGTCAGGCAGCGCGGGTCGGCGGCCATATCGCCGCAAAGGCTCACCGGAGCGCCGGTTCGTCGGCCATGCGCGACCGTTCGCCGGACGAGTTCCAGAACTGCGGGGTTGAGAGGGTCGGCGAGCTCGGCAAGCTCGCCGTTGCCGCGATCGCAGGCCATGACGTACTGCACCAGGTCGTTGCTACCGATGGAATAGAAATCGGCGTCGAAGCGGTCGATCGCCAACGCCGCCGCCGGCACCTCGACCATGATCCCGAGCGCGGGCCGCCGCGCAGCCAGCCCTTCGGACGCGAGTTCCGCAAGGATCGCATCGAGAATGCGGCGGGCCTCGGAGAGTTCGGCCGGCGTCGTCACCATCGGCAACATCACTTTGAGCTCGCCGCTCGCGCCGGCGCGAGCGAGCGCGCGCAGCTGCGTCCTGAACAGGCCCTGCCGGCGCAGCGACAGGCGCAGGCCGCGCACGCCAAGAAACGGGTTCGCTTCGCCATCAAAAGTCACGCCCGGAATGGGCTTGTCGCCGCCGGCGTCGAGGGTGCGGATCGTGACCGGGCGCTCGCCCGCCCAATCCAGGATGTCGCGATAGTTGTGATATTGCGTTGTTTCGTCCGGCGGCGCCCGGCGCGGCTCGAACAGGAATTCGGTGCGCACGAGGCCAATGCCGTCGGCATACGCCGCGGCAGCGGACTTAAGATCGACGAGGCCCTGAATGTTGATCATCGTGCGGATGCGGCGTCCCGAGCGGGTTGTGGCCGGTTCCGCGATTTGCCGGGCCTCATCCGCGCGCCCTCGTGCTGTCGTTGCGGCGCGCCGGCGCCATTCGTCGAGACGCGTTCTCGCCGGCGCGAGTTCGATTTCTCCCTGTTCGGCGTCGAGCACGGCCAATGTCCCGTCGGCGGCGGAGATCGCTCCCAACGCCACGACCATCGGCACGTCGCGGGCGCGCGCCAGCATTGCGACGTGACTCGAGGCGCTGCCGCAAGTCAGAGCGACCCCAGCGACGCGGGTCCAGTCGATCTCGAGAAAGCGCGATGGCGCGAGGTCGTCGGCGACCAGGATCGCGCCTTGCGGCATCGCCGACGCCGTTTCGTCCCCGTCGTTTAGCGCGCGTGACACGCGGTCGCGCAGATCGGCCAGATCGCTTGCGCGCGCGCGAAAATAGAGATCATCCGAGCTGGAAAATCCGGCCATTTCCGCGTCGAGGGCCTGTCGCCAGGCAAGATCCGCCGGCGTCCCGGCCTCGATCTCCGCAAAGGCGGTCGCGCTCAACTCGCCGTCCTCGAGCAATGCGATCTGGAATTCAAGGATCGCCGCGGCCTCGCCTGCCTGCTTCGCGGCCAGCGCGGCAAGGTCGGAACTGGCGCAGGCGATCGCGCCCTCGAGCGCCGCCAGTTCGGCCCGCGGCGGTCCGACGCGCCGCGCCGCCGCGGGCGCGTCCGCGAGACGGGCGAGCGGCCCGATCGCCAGACCCGGCGCCGCAACGCGGCCACGCAGGCGAAGCGCCTCAGCCGTCATCGGGAAAGTCTCGCTCAACCAGGTCAATGAGCGCGGAGACCGCTTCCGCCGCATCCAAGCCCTCGGCGCGAAAATGCAACATTGTGTCGCATGGAGTCTTCGTCGCCATGACCTTGATGATGCTCTTGGCGTTCACCCACGGACCGTCGGGCAGCGCCGCGAAGAAAATCTTCGCGGAAAACCTTTTCGCCAGCTTGGTGAGCTTGACGGATGGGCGGGCGTGCAAGCCCGTCTTGTGGCGCAAAAGTACAGAGGCCGTGACGACTTCCGGCTGCGCCGGATCGGGCAATGGATCGGAAAACACGGTCATGTCACCCCGGCGCCAGTTCTTCGGCGGTCGCGCGCACCTCGGCGAGGCTGCTGCCGCCCGAAGCCTCTGTCGCCGCCATGATCGCGCCCTCGACGATCGGGGCGTTGCAGAGCGCCACGCTGCCGCGCCGGTCTTCGGGAAGCATTTCGATCGCCATCTCGCTGTTGGTTTCCGCGCCGCCGAGATCGACCAGCACGGCGACTCCGCGCGGCGACCAGACCTCCTCGATCGCCCGCAGGATGCGCTGCACGTCAGTGCCGAGTCCGCCTGCGGGATCGCCGCCGCAATGTGCGACATTGACCTCGTCGCCGACCATTTGACGCACCATATCCGCCGTCCCGCGCGCGATGTCGGGCGAATGCGAAACGATGACCAGGGAGACGTTCTCGCTCATGCTTCGCCATCCAGAAAACGCGACAGGGAATGGACAATGATCTCGCTGGATCGGGCGCCGGGGTCCATGTGACCGATGCTTCTGTCGCCAAGAAAGGACGCACGCCCCTTAGTCGCGCGCAAGGGCACGGTGGCCGCGGCGCCCCGCGTCGCCGTTTCGCGAACTTGACCGGCAAGAGCCGGCGGGTTGGCGCGAATCGTCTCGAGCACCGGGACAAGGACATCGAGCATGGTCTTTTCGCCCACGGTCGATTTGCCGCGCGCCGACACCGCCGCAGTTCCGGCTGCGACCACTTCCGCCAGCAAGCCGAGACTCGCCGGGCGGTCGCCCAGTTGCTTGCCCATGGCGATGAATAGACTGCCGTAGAGTGGGCCCGAGGCGCCGCCGACGGACATCACCAGCGCCATGCCGACCGCCTTCAGCGCTTCGCCGGCCGGCTTCGCTGCGATCGCGTCGAGTTGGGTCAACACCGCGTCGCAGCCGCGCTTCATGTTGATCCCGTGGTCGCCGTCGCCGATCGCTTGGTCGAGCGCGGTGAGTTCGTCCGCCGCGGCGATAACGTCTTCAGCCGCCGCGGCGATCATCGATTTCATGAGCAAGGGATCGAGAGCCATGACGGGAGCTTCACTCGGCCGCGACGCCGATGCGCCGGCCGGCCGCATCGAAATAGAGGGGGTTCCGCAGGCTCAAACCCACGTCCTCGCCGGCCGCGAGCGGTTTGTGAGGATCGGCCAGCGTGATGAGGGCGTGGCCCCGATATTCGAGATGCACGTGGTTCTGATCGCCGAGGTGCTCGACCCGGCGCACGCGCCCGATGAGACTGTCGGCGGTCGGTTTGACGACTTCCAGATGTTCCGTTCGCACGCCGACCGTCTTGACCTGACGCGGCGCGTCGGCGTCCGGCAACAATTCGTGAGGGATGAGATTGATCTCGGGCGTGCCGAGGCGCGTCGCGACATAGATGTCGTTAGGGGTCTCGTAAATTTCGCGCGGCGTTCCGAGCTGAAGCAATTGTCCTTCACGCATGACGCCGATGCGGGCCGCCATTGTCAAAGCCTCGGTCTGATCATGCGTGACGTAGAGCACCGTCGCTCCAAGCTCGGTCTGGATACGCTTCAGCTCAAGGCGAAGCTCGGCGCGCAACTTGGCGTCGAGCGAGGAGAGAGGCTCGTCCATCAGGTATATGGACGGCTGACGCACGAGGGCGCGCCCGATCGCGACCCGCTGCATTTCGCCGCCGGATAGACGCGTTGAACGATTCGCGAGCTTGTCTTCGATATGCAGCAGTTCGGCGATCTGGCGAACGCGCTTGCGAATCTCCGATTCCGGCAAGCGCCGCGCCGGCGCCCGAAGCGGGAAGGCGAGATTGTCGTAAACGGTTAGATGCGGGTAGAGCGAATATTGCTGGAAGACGAAGGCGACGTCGCGCGCCGCTGGCGAATCCCGGGTGACGTCGAGGCCGTCAATCAAAATCGTCCCCTGATCGGGACGCTCGAGCCCGGCAATGAGGCGCAAAGTCGTGGTCTTGCCGGCGCCAGTCGGACCGAGCAGGACCACGAATTCGCCATCGGCGACATTCAGCGACAGGTCGCTCACGGCCTCGATGTCCCCAAAGCGCTTCCCGACTTGCCGCAATGCGATCTCAGCCATGGCCAACGCCTCCATAAAGAGCGCTTCGCATCGCCCGCCCCGTCGATCCGTCGAATACGATGAGAGACTGCGACTTGAAGGCGAGGCCGACGGTCTCGCCCAGCCGAACCGGCGTCTCCGAGGGCAGGCGCGCCTTGATCTGCCCTCGCCCGGTGTCGACGGTCACGATCTGCGTCGTGCCGAGATATTCGGCCCCGAACACACGGCCGCGAAGCGGCGCCGCGTCGGAGAACGCAACGTGTTCCGGCCGCACTCCGAGCACGAGCGACTCGGTCGCGCCGTCTTCATGCGCTTCCGGAATGGCGACGCTCGCGTCGCGAATTCGCACCGCGCGTTCGCCGCGCCGAAGCCTGCCCTCGAAAGGAATGAAGTTCATCGGCGGCGAGCCGATGAAGTTGGCGACAAACATGGTCGCCGGCAGGTCGTAGACTTCCTGAGGCGTGCCGATCTGCTCGACGATTCCACGGTTCATCACGGCGATCCGGTCCGCCATCGACATCGCCTCGAGCTGGTCATGCGTTACATAGACGGTCGTCGCGCCGATCCGGTCATGCAGCTCGCGCAATTCGTCGCACATGAGACGGCGGAATTCGGAATCGAGCGCGCCCAGCGGCTCATCCATCAGGAACGCCTTGGGGCGGCGGACAATGGCGCGGCCGAGGGCGACGCGCTGCCTATCACCCGCGGATAGGCCCGAGATCTTGCTGGAAAGCAGATGCTCGATCCGCAGCAGCCGGGCAGTTTCGCGCACCTGCCTGCGAATCTCGCCGCGCGCCACTCCCTGGCAGCGTAGCGGAAAGCCGATATTGTCGCTGACGCTCATGTGGGGATAGAGCGCGAAGAGCTGGAAGACGAAGGCGATGTCTCGCTCCGCCGCGCGGCGAAAGGTGACATCCTCGCCATCGAGCAGGATGCGCCCTTCGCTCGGCAGCTCGAGCCCGGCGATCATGCGAAGCGTCGTTGTCTTGCCGCAACCCGACGGTCCCAGCATCGCAAAGAACGCCCCGTTCTCGATCGTTAGATTCGATCCGTCCACAGCCACGAAGTCGAGGAAGGCCTTGCGCAAATTCTCTACGCGGATCTCCGCCATGGCCTCGCTCTAATCCGGAAAGTGGCTGACCGCGACAAAGGCGATCGTGCCGGCCAAAATCGTAACGAACGAATAACTGTAGAAGTCGATCGAAAACGGTTGCGTGAGCATGAAAATGCCGGTCCCGATCACCACGGTCGCCCCATTTTCCCAAGGCCCGCGCCGGAACCATCCTTTCCAGCCGCTTCTCTCGATGGCGAGTTGATCGCTCATTTGCGCACCGCTCCGAAGGTGATGCCGCGCAGGAGGTGCTTGCGCAGCACGACTGTGAAAAAGACAATCGGGATGACAAACAGCGTGGTCGCCGCCGCCACCGCCGGCCAGTTCTGGCCGCCTTCGCCGATAATGAACGGGATGAAGGGCGGCATCGTCTGCGCGTTGCTGCTCGTCAGCAGCAGGGCGAAGGCGTATTCGTTCCATGAAAAAATGAGGCAGAAAATTGCGGTGGCGGCGATGCCGGTCGCCGCCTGCGGCAGCACCACCTTGCGGAAGGCTTGCAGCCGCGTGTAGCCGTCGATGAGGGCCGCCTCCTCGTATTCCCGCGGTATTTCGTCGATGAAGCCCTTGAGCAGCCAGACTGCGAGCGACACGTTCACCGCAGTGTAGAGCAGGATCACTCCGATTTTAGTGTCGTAAAGGTTGAGCGAGCGATACATGAGATAGATCGGCACCGCCACCGCGATCGGCGGCATCATCCGGGTCGCCAGGATGAAGAACAGGAGGTCGTCTGCGAGCGGCACGCGGAACCGTGAGAAGGCATAGGCCGTGAGCGTGCCGAGGAAGGTCGCAAGAACGGTTGAACCGAAGCCGATGATCAGCGAATTGACAAAGCGCCCCACGACCGGCGAAGGCCCGGCGATCACCATGCCGCGCTTGCGCACCAGCCTTTCGTACCAGGTCTTGGGCGGCGGCAGCTTGGCGATGAACGCCGGCGGCTGGCGCGTCTGCACCGTGAACAGGTCGACAAAGCCCTCCAGAGTTGGGGAGAACAGCACCTTCGGCGGATAGGCGATGGCGTCCGACTGGGACTTGAAGGCGGTGGCGCCGATCCACAGCAACGGCAGGATTGTGATTACGGCGTAGAGAATGACGACGGCGCCGCCGATCGCCTTGGCGCGCGGCGAGGCTTCGGCCACGGAACGGGCCGTAGTGGCGGCGCTCATTGCTGCTTCACCTTGTTCAGCGCTTTCACGTAGATGTTCGCGGCGCCGAAGACCGTCACGAACAGGATCACCGCGAGTGCCGAGGAATAGCCAGTCTCCCACTTCTCAAACGCGGCGCGTTTCAGGGTGATCGAGACCACCTCCGTCGCGGAGCCGGGCCCGCCTGAAGTCAAGAGGTTCACCATGTCGAACATTTCAAAGGCTTGGATCGCCTGGAACAGCACGGCGAGCATCAGGAAAGGCAACACCATCGGCAGGGTGATCGACCAGAAGCAGCGCCAGGACGACGCGCGGTCGACCTCGGCCGCCTCGTAGATGTAGTCGGGAATCGAGCGTAGCCCAGCGAGGCAAATCAGCATGACGTAAGGCGTCCACATCCACGTATTGACCAGCACGATGGTCCAGGGGGCCAAGTTAATGTCGCCAATCATCGAGAACGCGCTTGGAGGCACGCCGGTGAACAAACTGATCAGATAATTGAACGGTCCGATTTGCGGCTGGAATAAAAGCGTCCAGAAATTGCCGACCACCGCCGGCGACAGCATCATCGGCAACAGGATGATCGTGGTCCAGAAGCTGTGGCCGCGAAATTGTCGGTTGATGAGCAGCGCCAGGCCCAGCCCGATGACGACCTGAAGCGCGATCGTCGAGACGACGAAACGCGCCGTTACCTGGAAGTGCTGCCAGACGTCTTCGTCGGTGAGAATGTCGACATAGTTGCCGATGCCGTTGAATTGCATCGGAAACGGCATGTTTGACATGAAGCTGGTGAAGGAGAGCCTGATCGCCCAGATCAACGGAAAGATGTTGATCGCGAGCAGAAGGGCGATGGTGGGCGCGATGAACAGCCAGGCGATGCTCCGGTCGGACAGGCCCCGCACCCGCGTGGCGACATGGATCGGGGTTCGCATGGCGATGCGGTCGACCAGCGCCCCCGGATCGTCGCTTGCGCTCATTGTTCGTCTCTCTCGGGGTTGGCGAGTTCCCCCGGAGGCGTTCGCCACCGGGGGCTATCGCCCAGAGCGCTGCTTCGTGGTCGCGTATTGCGATCAGGATGCGTTCTTGCCTTCCTGTTGAAAGACCTTGATCCAATCCTTGACCAAAAGGTCAAGCGCCTGCTTCGCCGTGCCCTTATCGGCGACCACGAAGTCATGAAGGCGCTTCTGCATGTCGAGCAGCAGGGGCACGTAGAGAGGCTCCGCCCAGAAGTCCTTGACGATGCCCATCGTCGCCACGAACGACGGAGCGTAGGGCGCGCTCTTCTTGAAGTCTTCCGACAGAAGCACCGCCTTCGCGGCCGACGCGCCGCCGAGCGCGGTCCACTTCTGCTGCACCGCGGGCTGCGCGAACCACTTCAGGTATTCGAGCGCATCAGGAATATCGTGAGAGAACGCGACGACCGAGAGGCCTTGGCCACCGAGCTGGCTGAATTGGCCGGCCGGTCCCGCCGGATTCTCGAAGAACCCGATCTTGTCGCCCCCGACATTGGGATCCTTGTAAAGGCCGGGGAAGAACGCGTACCAGTTCATCTGCATCGCCACTTCGCCTGACTTGAAGGCGTCGAGACCTTCGGACATATAGGCGTTGGTCAGGCCCGGCGGCTGGCAGCACTTGAAGAGTTCCTTGTAGACTTCAAGCCCCTTGACCGCGCCTGGGGAGTTGACGAAGCCGTCCAGGTGGTACGGTTTCTTCGGATCATCATATTGGAAGCCGTAGTTATACATCGCGTTTGTGGCGCCCATCGTGATGCCTTCCGAGCCGCGCTCGGTGAAGATATACGAACCGTAGACCTTCTTTCCGTCGATCTCCTTTCCGGTGAAGAACTTGGAGACCTGCAGCAGTTCGTCCCAGGTCTTTGGCGGCTCCAAATCGCGATTGTATTGCTTCTTGAATTCGGCCCGCAGTTCCGGCCGAGCGAACCAGTCCTTGCGGTAGGTCCAGCCGACCGCGTCGGCCATCGCCGGCAGCGCCCAGTAGTTAGGGGTGTTCTTTGGCCATTCGGAATAGCCCACCACAGTGGCCGGCACGAAGGTGTCCATCGAAATGTGATTCTTGTCGAAGAAATCGTTCAGCTTGACATACCAGTGATTCTCGGCCGCGCCGCCGATCCACTGGCTGTCGCCGATGATCACATCGCACTCGGCGCTGTGCGAATTGAGCAGATTGATGAAGTGATCGGCATAGCTCGTCCAGGGGACGAACTCGAACTTCATGGCGATGCCGGTCTCTTTCGTGAAGTCTTTGCTCAACTCGACAAGCGCATTCGCCGGGTCCCACGCCGCCCAACAGAGCGTCAGCGATTTCTGATCCGCGCTCGCCGGCGCCGCAACGAGCCAACTCGCGGCGCCCATAGCCAGTGCGGCCGCCAACGACTTCTTTTGCGTAGTCATTATCGTTACCTCCCTTTTAGAGTTCCGCGCAGGCATCAGCGCAAGGAACCGCCCGATTGCCGGCTAAAGCCGGTCATGATGGGTCATGCAGGACGATCGTCCGACGCCCACGACCCCACCCTCAACGGGCCGCGTCGGAGTTTAGTACCGTTGTTTAGTAGTGAGCTAAATACTAAACTTTATGGCTGTCAAGAGGCTTTTTCGCGCTGAATTGTGAAGACGCATGCAGTGCCGGATCCGACGCAGATTTGATGACAGCCGTTTCAAATCCGCGCCGATGAGGCGAGCCTGAGGCCTGCCACGGCCAGAGACGCCGCAAGGGTCTGGTCCGACAGAGCCCATGGGTCTGCTCGTCGACGGGTCACCGCGCCTCCACTCGAACATTTGCCGGAGCTATCAAATGAAGCGCCGCGGCGGCGACGCGTGCCAGCCTCACGTGCTGGCCGGCTTGCTCGCGTCGAGGCGAAACCTCAGGTAGTCGGCGGCGGGAATAGGCGCGTAGCGCGGCTCTTCGCCGGGGCTCATGCAGGAGGGAATCACGGCTACCTCGGCCTCCGGATTGGGATCGAAGAAGAAGGCGATCGAGTAGCGCTCTCTGCCGCTCCGGTTAACGACGCGGTGCGGGGTCGAGACGTAGACGTCGTTGGTCCAGCGCATCAGACAGTCGCCGATGTTAACGATGAAGGCTCCGGAGACGACCGGCGCCGCGATCCAATCCCCGGCGCGCGTGCGAACCTCGAGGCCGCCGACGTCGTCGATCGCCAGCAATGTCAGGTTGCCATAGTCCGTGTGCGTCCCGGCGCCGATCTGAGCGCCGCCCGCGGCCGGCGCCGCCGGGTAGCGCAGCAGCCGGAGCGTCGACATCGGACGATCGAACTTCTCGGCGAAGAAGTCGGGGCTGACGCCGAGGTCATGGGCGAAGGCGCGATGCAGCCGGCCGCCCAACGCGGCGCAGGCGGCGAAATAGGCGAGCAGCGTTTCGCGGAATCCTGGCAGATCGGGCCATGCGTTGAGCGAGCGGAAAGGCTTGCCGGCGAGGATCTCGGGATCGTCCTGCGCGAGGTCGAGACCGACGTTGAAGGCTTCCTTGCTGTCGGGGCCGCGAGTCGGATCGAGCGCCTCGTGCATGAGGCCGGAATAACCGCGGTTGCCGCCGATAGATTCGATCGCCAGCCTCTGCTTGTCCGCTAGCGGAAGCGCGAAGAACCGCCGCGATTGTGCGAATGTTTCCTCCCTCAGGCCATGCTCAACGCCGTGGCCGAGCACGTAGAAAAAGCCGACGTCGCGGCAGGCCGCGCCGATCTCGGCCGCGATCCTGGCAAGCGACGTCTCGTCGCCCTCGCGCCACGATGAAAGATCGATGATCGGCAGGGTTCGCGGCATGATCCAGTCCCGGCTTTAGAAGGCGTCAGCAACAGCCGAAGCCATTGCGATAGTGCTCTGCGACTGCGGGCTCCAGCAGGCCCCAGGCTTCGAGAAACGGCGCGCGCGACGCCATCTTGCCGCGGTATTCGCGACGCAGCGCCGCTTCCGCGGCATCGAGATCGACGCGGGTCAGTCGTCCGTCGCGGACAATCTCCTTCCCGCCGACGATCAGCCGCGCGACATGCGCCGCGGTCGCGCGCGCGAACACGAGATCGATCGGCTCGACCGGCATGACCGCATCGCGATCGAGCGTGTCGAGGTCGAACACGAGAATGTCAGCCGGCGCGCCGACGCTCAGGCTTCCGTCGCCCGGCGCGCCGTTGGCGAAACGACCGTCGCCGACGATGCGCGACAGCCAGGCGCCGCGCTCGATGACTCCGTCGAACCCCCAACCGCCGTGCAGGAAATGGCCGAGCCGCATTTCGCGCACGATGTCGTCGTCCTCGTCGAAGGCGGACGCGTCGACGCCGAGCGCGACGCGGCAGCCGCGTCGGATCGCCTCCGAAATCGGCGCGACGCCGCTTCGCAGGTGAAGATTTGAGCTCGGATTGGTCGCGATGACCGCGCCCGAGGCCGCGATGGCGTCGAGCTCTTCCGGCCGGCAATAGACGCAATGGGCCAGCGTCAACCGCGGCGACAGCAGACCGAGGGCGCTCAACCGCGTGACGATTCCCTCGGAATAGACGCGATCGGCGAAAGCGCGCTGATAGCGCGTCTCCAACAGATGCATGTGGACGCGCCGGCCGGTCCGCGTCGATCTCTCCGCAATCGCGGCAAGGAGCGCGTCGGAACACCATTGCGGCCCATTGGGCCCGAACTGCACGGAAAACGCGGGACTCTCGACCGCCGCCGCGATCGCTTCGACTCGGGCGATCTGGTCTTCGACGCCGGGCATGGCGCCGAGGAACTGCGCTTCGATAATGGCGCGCGCGCCTTCGGGCAGTTTCGACCAAACGCTTCTATCGTCGCCGTAGACCAAAGGGTTTCGGTCTCTCATGAAAACCGCGAGCGTCACGCGCACGCCCACATCCTCTGCGGCGCGGGCGATCGCGCGCGCTTCGTCGAGGGGCGGCGTGGGGCCATGAAACCGGGTGTAGTGCGCCATCACCGAGGCTGCGCCGGCCCGCGCCGCCCGCCCGAAGGCGGCAAGGGCGCCGAGATAGGGATCGATTGCGGGCATCGCCGCGAGCCGCAGAATCCAGGTCTCAAGCGGCTTGCCAGCCGCGCCGAACGATGTGGGCGACAGAGGGCGGGCGTGATCATGCGCGTTGACGAGAGCGGGCGCGGCCAGCAGGCGGCGCGCCGGCGCGCCGACGGCGGGCGTGATCGCCGCGATGCGGCCGGCTTCGATCGCGATGTCAACCGGCGCGCCCGCGCAAGCGCCATCGGTCGGCAGCATAATGACGCCGGCCAGCCGCTCGCTCATGTCGGGGGTTCGTCAATGACGCTGACATGGGCGGCGGCGATGCGCCAGCCCGCGGGGAAGCGAACCCAGGTCTGCATCTGCCGGCCGATCTTGCCGGGCGCGGTCTCGCGCCGAAACAACGTCGCCGCGATCGCGCAGTCCCGGCCGTAGGTCACGATATGGGTGCGCTCCAACCGGCGCGCGAGGCCCGATGGCGAGCGCGAGGCGCGAAAGGCTTTGATCGCCTCGTGGCCATAGAGATTTTCAGCCACGCCGTACCGGATTGCATGTTGGCTTTGAAGAAAGAACCGATCGAGCGCCGCGACGTCATTTTCGATGAGCGCGCGCTCGTAGGCGGCGAAAGCGGCCTCGACCTCGGCTCTTGTTTCCGGATCGTCGACCGTCATGGCGTCCGCTTCCGGCGCTCGATCGATTCACGTAGCTCGCTCAGGAACGGGATGTCCGCGAACTGATCGGCGCGAACCTCGCCCCAGGCGACTCCGCGCGGTTGCGGGTGGGGCGTCTCGGTGGCGATCAGCTCCAGCTCGGTGGCGATGTAGTTCAGCGCCGAATCGTGGCTCTCCATGACCACGTCGGAATCGCCGACAACCTGCGAGGAATGAACCGTCGTCGCGATCGGCGTCGATGCGTCGACGAGAGCGAGTTCGCGAAAGACGCCTTGTTCGAGATCGGCGAATCCGGCGCCCTTGCCCGTCCGTCCGCCGCGCCGAGTGACCGCGACGCAGCCGACGACGCAGAAGTCGAGCTTCGGCATGTCCTCGAAGCCGATCGGCTCGCCGTGCTGCAGGAAGCCTTGCGAGGTGGCGGCGGTTTCGAAATCGACGTTCCTCGCGGCAAGCTTCTCCGGGTCGATGCGCAGATAGGGAAAGCCCTTGGCAAGATAGGGCACCGGCGAGAACAACAGTTTGCCGTCATAAAGCGCCCTGAGGCGAACCGGGATTTGCGGCGGATCGGGGTTGCACTTGATGGTCCGGGCGCGCTTCCATTCGTCGAGCTCGCTCAACCGCTTGGCCGCGAGATCCGCGCCGACGAAGTTCGGGATGCGGTCGAACGCCGGACCGATATTGATTCGAGCTTCGACCAGGCTTCTCCAGACCCGTCGGCGGACGACGGATTTGGCGCCGTTGCGTCCGGCCCACCGTGAGTCGCCGTGCTCGGCCATGTTTGCCTCACGCAGACGGCGCTGCGACCGGGGCGCGGACGACGCCGTCCCGTTCGAGCGCGCGAGCGACGCGTAACACGAGGTCCTCGCGCCACGGCGCTGCGATGATCTGCACGCCAATCGGAAGCCTCTCGCCATCGGTCCAGACGGGCGTCGAGACCACCGGCAGGCCGATGAACGAAATGGGCTGGGTGAAGAGACCGATGTTGGGCCTCACCAGCATTTCCGTGCCGTCGAGCGTCATCGTTCTCTGGCCGAGCCGGGGCGCGCGGCATGGCGTCGCCGGAGCAAGCAGGATATCGACGTCGCGGAATACCGAGAGCGTCTGAGCGCGGAACCGGCGACGGAATTTCTGCGCCTGGACGACCCAGGCGCCGGGCAGCATCGCGCCGGCAATGAGTCGATCGCGAACGTCGGGATCGAAATCGTCGGCGCGCGCGCGCAGGCGCTCGATGTGAAGGGCCGCGCCCTCGACCATCGTGATGAGATAGGCGGCCGCGCGCGCGCGCTGGGCGTCGGCGAGTTCGACGACGAGGTCGGCCTTCAGCGCGCTGGCGACCGCGTCGACAGCCGCAAGAGCGCTCGGCTCCGCGGAGCGGGCGAAATATCCGCCTAGCCTGGCGACGCGAAGTCCGGCGACGCCAGCTTCCAGCGTCGGGGCCGCGGGCGTGGGGGGAACGTTCGCCTGCCCAGGATCGGCGTCATCCCGACCAAGCATCGCATCGTAGGAGAGGGCAAGATCGGCGACGGTCCGGGCAAGCGGGCCCAGATGGTCGAGACTGGCGACGAACGGGAATGCGCCGGCGCGCGACAGCCGCCCATAGGTTGGCTTGAGGCCGAACAGCCCGCAGAATGAGCTCGGCACGCGTATGGAGCCGTTGGTGTCCGATCCGAGCGCGATCGGAACCAGGCCGCCAGCGACCGCGGCGCCCGACCCGCCGGACGATCCTCCGCTCATATGCTCGAGATCGTGCGGGTTGCGGGAGGGGCCGTCGTGCGCGTTCTGGCCAGTGAAGTCGTAAGCGTATTCGCCCATATTGAGCGCGCCGATGAGAACGGCGTCCGCGCTTTCCAGGCGTGATATGAGGGTCGCGTCGGCCTCGGCCGGGGCGCGTTCCCGGTTGATCTTGGAGCCCGCCCGCGTAGGCAATCCCTTGACGTCGAACAGATTCTTGACCGCGAACGGCGCCCCGGCAAGCGGCCCCAGGGTTTCTCCTCGCGCGCGGGCGGCGTCGATCCTCTCCGCCTTTTCGAGCGCCCGCGCCGCAGTCACGTCGGTAAAGGCGCCGAGCGCGGCGTTTCGCGCCTCGATGCGCGCCAGCGCCGCCATGGCGATCTCGCGCGCGCTTGCCGCGCCGGTCCTGATCGCCTTCGCGATCGCTTGCGCCGAGTCGTCGAGCAACGCGTTGCTCATGGCGTGAACACCGGCGCGGGGTCCTCGTCATCGTCGAGAGCCGCGGACAGCAACAGCTCCGCCTGCTGCGCCGCGATCCGCAAATGCAGGACCGTCTGGGCGCGGGACTCCGGCGGCAGGGCGAACCCGATGAGCGGGGCCAGGGCGTCGATCAGGGCCTCAGGATCGAAAGAATCCAAATTCATTCGATCGCCTGTTTGAACGCGGCCAGAGGCGCAGTCCAGCCGACGATCGCTCCCTGAGCGCGAATCATGTCGAGCGTCGTCGCCTTGAATGCGGGAAAGTAGCTTGCCGTGGCGTCCTCGATGAGCATGCACTCATAGCCGCGGTCGTTCGCCTCGCGCATTGAGGTCTGAACGCAGACTTCGGTTGTGACCCCGGCGAACACCAATTGTGTGATTCCGTGCGCGCTGAGGATGGAATCGACCTCGGTCGCGAAGAACATTCCCTTGCCCGGCTTGTCGATCACGAATTCCCCCGGGGCCGGCTCGCATGCGGCGACAATCGCGCTGCCCGGCTCGCCACGCACCAGGACACGGCCCATCGGTCCGTTATCGCCGATGCGCAGCGAAGGAGTGCCGCGCAAGCGCTTTGCCGGCGGGCAGTCCGAGAGATCGGGCAGATGGCTTTCCCGCGTATGCAAGATAGGCCAGCCCTTGGCGCGAAAGCATTTGATCAGCTCCGCCACCGTGGGAATGATCTCGACGACGGGGGTGAGGTCATTTCCGAGCGTCTCGCCAAATCCGCCGGGCTCCAGAAAATCGCGCTGCATGTCGATAACGACGAGCGCCGCGCGCGCTGGATCGAGCCAAAACGGGAAAGGACTCGCCGCGACCTCGATCACCGTTCAGTGCCCCGCCATATAGCGGCCAATCGTCGTGCGGTCGGCGCCCGCGCCTTCGGTCAGATAAGCGACCTTGCCGCCCGACATGACGGCGATGCGATCGGCGAGTTCGAGAACTTCGTCGAGGTCTTCCGACACGAGAAGCACCGCCGCTCCGCGATTGCGCTGCTCCATGATCTGGGCGCGAATGTCGGCGACTGAGGCGAAATCGAGACCGAAGCAGGGATTGGCGACGATCAGGACCTCGACGTCTTCCGAGAGTTCGCGCGCCAGCACCGCGCGTTGCACGTTGCCGCCGGAGAGATCGCGGATCGGCGCGTCGGGCGACACTGTCTTGACATTGTACTTGACGATCAGTTCTCGCGCCCTCGCCCGCATCGGTCCCGGCGAAAGCCACCATTTGAACGAGGCGATTGGCGGCTTGTCGAAGGCGCGAAAAGCCATGTTCTCGGCGACCGACATCACAGGCGCGGTCGCATTCTTCAGCGGCTCCTCCGGGAGTCCGAACACCTTGAATTTATCGAAATGGTCGCGTTTGGGCTCGAAATTCTGGTCATGGACCAGGACCTGTCCGAGCTTGATCGGCCGCTGGCCGGAGAGCGCCTCGACGAGCTGGCTCTGTCCGTTGCCGGAGACCCCGGCGATGCCGACGATCTCACCTGCGCGGACCTGCAGATTGAATCCGGCGACCGCGTCACGGCCTTCGTCGTTCTCGACAAAGAGGCCCGCGATATCGAGAACTTTGTCCCTCCTGGCGGACTGCGCACGTGCGGTGGAGGGCCGAACCACAGCGTCGCCGATCATCATTGCGGCCATTTCACGCGTCGAGAGCTGGCCGACTTTGCCGCCGCCGACCTTGGCGCCGCGTCTGAGCACGCTGACGTCGTCACAAAACGCCTCGACCTCGCGAAATTTGTGCGTGATCATCAGCGCGGTGATCTCGCCGCGATGAGCCATGTCCTTGAGCAAGCCGAGGATTTCGTCGGCTTCGCCGGGCGTCAAAACGGAAGTCGGTTCGTCCAAGATGAGAAACCGCTGATCGAGATAGAGCAGCTTGAGGATTTCCAGCTTCTGCTTCTCGCCCGCCGCGAGCGACGACACCGGCCGGTCGAGCGGCACCCGAAACGGCATGCGCGCGAGGAAGGACTCGAGCCGGTCACGCTCCTTGCGCCAGTTGATCACCGCCGGCGCGTCGGCGCGGCTGGCGACGAGATTCTCCGCCGCCGTCAGCGAGGGTACGAGCGTGAAATGCTGGTAGACCATGCCGATGCCTAGCGCCTGGGCGTCGCGTGGATTTTTAACCGCGACTTCCGTTCCGTCCAGCAGCAGGGTTCCCTTGTCGGGCGTATAGAAGCCCATCACGCATTTGACCAGTGTCGACTTGCCCGCGCCATTCTCGCCCAGAAGCGCGTGAAATGTGCCCGCCAACACGCTGATCGAGACATTGTCAAGCGCAGTGAAGCGCCCAAAGGTCTTTGTCATCCCCACGGTTTCGAGCGAAGGGCCGCGCGTCGGCGGGGTGGCGGCTCGGGCGAGCGGGAGGGCGTCGGTCATGGGCGCGGGTCTCCTGATGAAAGAGCCTTCTCAGCCTTCGCTTGACTTACGAGCGGGCGGCGGATCACGGCAGGCTCGCAATCACGGTCTTCGAGTCGCAGACAGCGCCGAACACTCCGCCCTGCATCGTGACCATTTTGATCGCGGCCTCATGATTGGCCGGATCGGTGGCGCCGCAAGCGTCGGTGACCAGCAGGCATTCGAAGCCGCGGTCGTTGGCCTCGCGCATGGTCGTATGCACGCAGACGTCAGTGGTGATTCCGGTCAGGATCAGGTTCTCGATCGCGCGCGAACGCAGGATCAGCTCGAGATCGGTAGCGCAGAACGAGCCTTTGCCCGGCTTGTCGATGACCGGCTCGCCCGGAAGCGGCGCCAACTCCTCGATGATGTTCCAGCCCGGCTCGCCGCGCACCAGAATCTTGCCGCAGGGGCCGGGATCGCCGATGCCGGCCCCGATCCGGCGCGAGCGCCAGCGCTTGTTGTCGGGAAGGTCGGCAAGATCCGGGCGGTGGCCCTCGCGGGTATGGATGACATGGTAGCTCTTGGCGCGCATCGCGCCCATCAGCGCCTTTATCGGGCCGATCGGGGCCTGGGTCAGCGCGAGGTCGTAGCCCATCGCGTCGACATAGCCGCCGTCGCCGCAAAAGTCGGTCTGCATGTCGATGACGACCAGCGCGGTGTTGGCGGGACGCCAATCGCCATTATAAGGCCAGGGATAGGGGTTGGCGACGACGGTCGGCATCTCTCACTTAGCCATCGAGAGTTCGCCGGGCATGTCGCGCGCCGAGCGCTTCGCGCTGGAGGTGGCGATCATCAGCGCGAGCGTCAGGATGTAGGGCGCCGCGTTGAAGAAGTAATAGCCCTGAGTGACGCCGACCGATTGCAGCGCCGGCCCCAGCGCGCCCGCCGCCCCGAACAGCAGCGCCGCCAGCACGCAGCGCAACGGGCTCCAGCGGGCGAAGATCACCAACGCCACCGCCATCAGGCCCTGTCCCGAGGACAGCCCCTGATTCCACGACCCGGGATAGGACAGCGACAGGAACGCGCCGCCGACGCCTGCCAGAAAGCCGCCGACTGTGGTCGACAGGAAGCGCACGAGATCAACCGAGATGCCCATCGCTCTGGCCGCTGCGGCGCTGTCGCCGACGGTGCGAACGATCAGGCCCCAGCGCGTGTTGGCGAACGCCCACGCCATGACCACGGCGACGGCGATGCCGACGAAGAACAGCGGGTTGATGTCGAGGGCGCTGCGCAGGTTGAGGTCGTCGGTGAAACCGCCGAACGGGATCGACTTCAGCAGCGGCGCTGTCGGCTGGATGTACGGCTTGCCGAAGAAGAAGGCGACGCCGGTGCCGAACAGCATCATCGCGATGCCGACCGCAACGTCATTGACGCGCGGCAGGCTGCAGATCGAGCCGTGCATCGCGCCCAACGCCGAACCCGCGATCCCCGCCGCGAGCACGCCCGCCCAGGGCGACCCGGTGTGATAGGAGATCGCATAAGCGACCATCGCGCCCAGCACCAGCGTGCCTTCGAGGCCGAGATTGATGCGACCCGACTTCTCGGTCAGGCATTCCCCGACGGCGACGAACATGAACGGCGTCGAAACGCGGACGGCGCCGCCCAGCATGGCGATCAGAACCGTGATGAATCCGGAGGTCATGTGCGCTCCTTGGCGTCGCCGGCGCGAAAGATCGCGAATCGCCCATAGAGCGTCTCCGAAGTCAGCAGCACGACGAAAATGAGGCCCTGAAGCACCAGCACGGTGGCGTCAGGCAAGTCCATGCGGCGCTGGATCAGACCGCCGGAGGCGACCAGTCCGCCGAACATGATCGCGACCGGAACTATGACCACCGGATTGTGGCGCGCGAGGAACGACACCAGGATGCCGGTGAAGCCGTAGCCGGCGGCCAGCGAGGCGTTGGCGCGTCCCTGGACGGCGGCCACCTCGAAATAGCCCGCAAGCCCGGCGCACCCGCCCGCGATCATCGCGCAGCCGACGATGAGGCGGCCGACCGGCAGGCCCTGCGCGAGCGCGGCGCGGAAATTACCCCCGGTGACACGCGCCGCGAATCCGAACGTCGTGCGGGTCATCAAGATATAAAGCGCGATCGCCAGCACCACGCCGACCGGAAAGCCCCAGTGCACCTCGGTGCCCGGGATGTAGCCGACCATGTAGGCGTCGCCGATCGGTTTGGTCGAGGGCTTGTTGGGATTGCTCGCGTCGCGCATCGCTCCTTCGACGAAGAAGTTCATGATCGCGATTCCGATATAGGTCAGCAAGAGTGATGAAATGGTCTCGTTGACGCCGCGCGCGTATCTGAGATAGCCCGGAATGCCGACCCAGATCGCGCCGGCCAGGACCCCGGCCGCCACCATCACCGGCATTGTCACAATCGGCGGGATGCGGCCGACCATCGGCACGGCGATCGCCGCGGCGGCGAAGCCGCCGAGCACCAGCGCGCCCTCCCCGCCGATCATGATGAGGCCGATGCGCGCGGGGATCGCGACCGCGAGCGCCGTCAGGATCAGCGGCGAAGAGCGTTGCAGCGTGTTTTGAATCGAGAACGCGGTTCCGAAACCGCCGCGCCAGACGTAGTCCACGAAATCAACTGGCGATTTCCCGATCGCCAGCAGGAAGACCGCAAACAGCGCGCCGGCCATCAACAGCGCAAAGACGGGGATGACGACATATTCCGAATTGGCGCGCAACCGCACGCCGAGATCGTAGCGCGCGACCGGCGCGACCGGCGGTTCTCCTGCCGCCGCCAGTCCGTTTGCCGTCGAGGCTTCGGAACTCATCTGCGCCCCCGCTTCAGGTGATCGAACCGACGACGCCTTCGAGCAGATAGTTCATTTTGTCGAGATACGGATCGAGATTGCTGTAAGTCTTGTCGATCACGACCTTTCCGGTCTTGTTGTCCTTCAGCGGCCCGACATAGATCGGAACCTTGTTCTTCATGTCGGCGATCGCCGCCTGGGCCGCTGTTCTGGCGGCCTCGTCCGCGCCCGCGCCAAATGGGGTATTCTGGACGAAGTCGCTCTCATAGCCTCCGATCAGGAAATTCGGCAGCGGTTTGCCGGCGGCGATGTCGGCCGCGTAGCCCTTGTATATCGTCGCCCATTTGTATTCGGCGCCGGTGATGAAGCCTTTGGGCGCGAGCGGCGCCTGGCTGGCGTTGTGGCCGCAGCTCCGAACGCCGCGCTTTTCCGCCGTCTCGATCACCACCTTGGGAGAATCGACGTGGCAGGTGATGACGTCGCATCCGGCGTCGACCAGCGCGTTCGTGGATTCGGCCTCGCGCACCGGCAACGACCAGTCGCCGGTGAAGATCACCTGGACGACCGCCTTCGGGTTGGTCTTTCGGGCGCCGAGCATGAACGAGTTGATGTTGCTTAGCACGCTGGCGATCGGCTTGGCGGCGACGAAGCCGAGCTTGTTGGACTTTGTCGAAAGCCCTGCCGCGACGCCATCTACGTAATGGGCCTGGTTGAGATAGCCGAAATAGCTGCCCGCGTTCTTGGGATCCTTGTCCTTGTTCCAGAGCGGCGCCGCGTGGCGGAACTGGACGTCTGGATATTTCTTCGCCATGTCGACGACGAACGGCGTGTAATAGCCGAATGACGTCGCCAGGAGCAGTCCGGCGCCGTCGAGGTTGATCATCGATTCCATCGTCTTGGCGCAGGCGTCGGTCTCGGGAACATTCTCCTCTTCGACGACCTTGACGCCAGGCACCTTCTTCAGGGCTTCGGCCGCAACCGCGTGCGCCTGATTCCAGCCGAAATCGTCGCGCGCGCCGACATAGACGATGCCGACGATCATCTCCTTTGCGGCGAAGGCGCGGCTCGCCGCGCCGATGTTCAGCGTTGCGCCCGCGACGCCGAAGGCGGCCGTCCTCAGCAGGGCGCGGCGGGAAAATTCCGTTTCTGACATTGTAAACGCCCTCATGATTGACAGGTCCAGGCGCGACCCACGCCGAACCGCGAGCTGACTTTTTTGCAAAGAGCGTGCCGCGCCGGCGCTGCGCGATCTGGCGCGATCCGGCGGATTTTCCGCCTCAACTTTCGGCAGTCCGCTCGATTGTTGAGCGCTCGCCCGTCGCTTTTTCGCCGGAACTGATCCCTGCTCGGGCATTTTATCGCGAGCGCCGAATAGCCCGGCTCTTGCATCCGGCGCAGCGCTGGGAGAAACGCCGACGGCCAGGGCGCCGCGTTTGCGCGAGGGAGTTCGACCCCAATGACCGACACCATCGCCACGCTGCTCGCCGCCCACGCTGCGGGAAGTCCGCTGACGGCGACGATCGCGGAGACCTACGATCGCATCGAACGGCACGGCGATTCCGCGCTGTTCATATCCATTCGCCCAAAGGCCGAAGCGCTGGCGATCGCGGAGCGCCAGCAGGCGGCCGGCCCCGAAATGAAGCCGCTTTACGGCGTTCCGTTCGTCGTGAAGGACAATATCGACGTCGCCGGCCTGCCGACGACGGCGGCCTGTCCGGCTTTCGCCTATCGGCCGGAGCGATCGGCGTTCGTGGTCGACAGGCTCGAGCGCGCCGGCGCGATTGTCGTCGGCAAGTCGAACCTCGATCAGTTCGCGACCGGCCTCGTCGGCGTGCGCTCGCCCTACGGCGTCCCACGCAATGCGCTGCGCCCTGATCTCATTCCCGGCGGGTCGAGCTCCGGCTCGGCGGCGGCGGTCGGCGCCGGTCTGGTTCCGTTTTCGCTCGGCACCGACACCGCCGGATCTGGGCGCGTGCCGGCGGCGCTCAACGGTATCGTCGGCCTCAAGCCCTCGCTCGGCGCGCTCTCCGCCACCGGCGTCGTCCCGGCTTGCCGCACGCTCGACACGGTCTCGATTTTCGCGCTTCACGCCGCCGACGCCTTCGCTGTCTTTCAAGCCGCGCAGGGCTACGACGGTGAGGACGCCTATTCGCGCAAATTTCCGCCGCCGGCGATCTCCGGCGTCCCCAGAGGCCTCCGGCTTGGCGTTCCCCGTGCCGGTCAGCGGCTTTTCTTCAGCGATGCGGCGGCGCAAGCGGCTTTCGCCCGCGACCTCAAGGCTGCGGAGGCGCTCGGCGCCCGCATCGTCGAATTCGATTTCGAGCCCTTCGCCGCGGTCGCCCGGCTCCTTTACGAAGGTCCATGGGTCGCCGAGCGCTACGCCGCCACCAAGCCGCTGATCGCCGCCGACCCGGGCGCTTTTCATCCCGTCACCCGCGCCATCATCGAAGGCGCGCTGAAGTTCGACGCCGTCGCGGCCTTCGAGGCGTTCTACGCGCTCGCCGATCTGAGACGGAAGACGAGCCGGGCCTGGTCGGATTTCGACCTGATGCTGGTTCCGACGATTCCTTGCGTCTACACGGTCGCCGAGGTCGAGGCCGACCCCGTCCGCCTCAATTCCCGGCTCGGGACCTACACCAATTTCGTCAACCTGCTCGATCTTAGCGCGATCGCGGCGCCGTCGGGAATGCGGGGCGACGGGCTGCCGTCGAGCGTGACCCTGATCGGCCCCGCCGGCGCCGACGGCCTCATCGCCGGAATCGCTTCCGCGATCCAGGCGCATTCCGGCGCGCCGATGGGCGCGACCGGGCTCGCAGCGCCCGAGCCTCCCTCGGCTCCCGTCCAGGCGCCGAGCGGCCGCATCGCCATCGCGGTCGTCGGCGCGCATCTTGCCGGATTGCCGCTCAATCGCGAGCTGATCGCGCTCGGGGCTTCATTCCTCAGGGAAGTCGAGACCACGAAGGACTATCGCCTGTTCGCGCTCCCCGGCGCGGCGCCGCCAAAACCGGGTCTCCTGAGAGTCGCCGACGGCGCCGGCGCCGCGATCAAGGCGGAAGTCTGGACGCTCGATCCGGCGGCCTTCGGCGCCTTTGTCGCCAAAATCCCAGCCCCGCTCGGCATCGGCGCCCTGCGGCTGTCGGACGGCGGCGAAGTCAAGGGCTTTCTGGTCGAGGCGCAGGCGGTCAAGGCGGCGCAGGACATTTCGCGCTACGGCGGCTGGCGCGCCTATGTCGACTCGCTTTGATATCGTGGGCCGCGCCGGACGCCCAAATCCGTGGCGGTGCACGCAGTCCCGCGAAACCGGTCTCATGGCGCCCGAATTCCCTGTTTATCAAGGAAAAATTAGGAAAAGCGGGCGCCCGTGGGCGCCTCTAACGCTCTGCGTGCACTGAAATTGCTGGCGAGTCGTCCGATCGCGTGTTTGAATCGCGGTGCGAATAACAGGGAATTGTTCCCCCACGGATCAGGGAATTCGGGGGCGAGAACTGGGAATGTGTTTAGGCTAGGGCGTTGTCACGCCGCGTTGGGGTTGCGGTCCGGCCCGTGGCCGAATAACCGAGCGGATGAAGAAAATCAGCTACGCCGGATACCGGTTCCCGCCCGAGATCATTCGTCAGGCAATATGGCTCTATCTCCGGTTCACCCTCAGCCTGCGCGACGTCGAGGATTTGTTGGCGGAACGCGGATTGGCGGTGTCCTACGAGACGGTTCGGCGTTGGGTGAACCATTTCGGACCGATGATCGCGGCCGACTTGCGAAAGCGGCGCCAGAAGCCTCACAGGACGTGGCATCTCGACGAGGCTTATCTGAAAATCGACGGCCGAATGGTCTGCCTGTGGCGGGCCGTCGACGCTGAGGGCGAGGTTCTCGATGTGCTGGTCCAATCCAAGCGAAACAAGCACGCCGCGCTGAAACTGATGCGCAAGCTTTTGAGGAAATATGCCTTCGTTCCTGAGCGGTTGGTCACCGACGACTTGCGGTCATACAGCGCCGCGGTCCGAGACCTTGGAATCGAACGCCTGCATGAGCGCGGGCGATGGAAGAACAATCGCGCGGAGAATTCGCATCAGCCGACGCGACGGCGGGAGCGCAAGATGCAGCGGTTCAAGAGTCCTGGCTCGGCACAGAAATTTCTCTCTACGCACGCCGCCGTCTACAACACCTTTAACGTCCAACGCCATCTCACCTCGGCCCAAACGCACCGCACGCTTCGCGCCGCGGCGATGGACACCTGGCGCACCGCGGTCGCAGCGGCCTGACAATTCTTGAGGCGCCGACGCTTCGCGCTCGCTGCACGGCAACGTGACAAAGTCAGCGCCATCCCTCAGTGAGACTTGGGCATATTCGCTCGACCGTCCCCGGCAACGCTACTCTCGAATGCTCGCGGTCTGGCGCCTTCCGACAGCCGGGTCATCTAGGCTCCTCGGCCCCGGGCGTATGGGAAATCACCTCTTTGATTCTGTCGTCGAGATCGCGCCGGATTTTCTCGCCCGCAAAGAGTTGATCTGCGAGCGAACGGGCTTCCTCCTTGGCGGGGTCGAGCGGCATGCCGTCCCAACCGACCAGCAAGATGGGACGCTTCAGTTGCACGGCCGGTGCGAGCCCGTAGGTTCCGGCGATGTACGGCAGGACGCGCCGCAGGTTGTCCGGGACGTAGAACTCTCGTCACGCCTTCTAAGACGACCTTCTTTCCATACCTCAGCACGCCGGAAACATGGATCATCTCGCCGAGCGCTTCGGCGTGCCGATCGTATCCGACCAACTCGTCGGGCAAAATGAAAGGCAAGCGCCGCGGCCAAGCCGGGCTACGCCCGGCGTAGTTGTTTATCGCCCTGAGAACGAAGGGGCGTGCCAGGTACATTCGTTCGCGCAACTCGTGGCCGGGGGACTCGACCCAACTGTCGTCTATCGGATCCCAAACCCGCTCGTAGAGGCCGCCGTCCATCGCGCGTTCTTCCAACCGAACCGGGAAATCGGGAAAGTGCGCCACGACGCGTTTCAGCATCCAATCGAGGGTGATATCGTCGAGCGACCGCTGTCGGCGCCATCGACCATCCGACTTTGTCGTTCGGTCCCGTTCGGCCGTGTACCCGCCTCCTATATCGCCGTGGGCGCCCGCGAACCAAACCTGCTCGACGACCATTTCGGGCTTGAAGGTCTTGAACTTCGGTTTGCGCCAGACGGTCGCCTGGAACGGCTCGCGGTGCTCGTCGATGGCGATCGCGTGCAGGTTGCACGACGTGATGGATCCAAGTTCAACGTCGTGGAAGCCGTAGATCTCGCGATTTTTTCGGAAGTACACGGGAAGGGGCACGCCGAGCGAACCGACGGTGTCGAAGACGCCCACACACGCGACCTTGAAGGAATCCCGATCGTGCACGTTCGGGGTCAATTCGTCGAAGCTCGACGGGAGACGATCGTTGACCGGGGTGCGATAGAACTCCCATGCCTTCTGCTCGAGTTCGGCGGTGCAGCGCTCGCGCCTCAGGAGTCCGGCGGACCCGAGCAATCCTACGAGGGACCTGGCCGTGTACGCGCCCCGAGAAAAACCGAACACGAAAATTTCGTCGCCGGGCTCGTAGTACCACGAAAGGAATTTGTAGGCGCGACGGACGTTCTCGCCGAGGCCCCGCCCGAACGCGCCGCCGTAGACCTGATCCAGAAGTGCTCCGGTTCCGACCCCGCGCTCATAGAAGATCAGACGGTGCTTCCCGTCCGGTTGGAACTTCCGATCAACTGCGAAAGACTGTGAGGTCGACGGCGCGGGGACACCCGTCAAGCTCCTGTTGATCAGTTCCCGCAGTCGGACGATATTGGTGTCCGTCGGGCCGACGTCCGCATCGTTCCAGGTACCGTCCAATAAGAGAATTAGCTGCTTTATCGCCCGCTCAGGCATCGACCTCGCGCCCCCCTCACAGCGGCTCCCATCGGACGTCCGAGAAACTGATCGACGCCGACGCAAGACCCGAACAGACCCGCCGGCGTTTGGACCCGCGCCGGCACGAGTCAAATACATACGAAGTGCCGATCCGCAAGGTCGGCATCGTTGCCGATCCCCTTGGGCCAGTCGGGACAATTCGATCTCTGGAGGGCGTTGTCAAAGTAACGGTGGTTCGTCGACTCGTAGCGCACATGCCCTCTTTCAAATGACGATCTACGCCGCAAGGGCGCGCCACTCCGCCAATGCGGCCGAGCGTCTCTGTTTGTAAATCTGCCGGGTGACGAGATGACGCTCTTGATTGAATTGGTTGTGGACCTGGGCGTGAACTGAGCTGAACTTCTGCAGCGTCTTCAGGCTTCGAAACCGCTGCATCGCCCGCTCCCGTCGTCGAAAAGGTTGGTGCGAATTCTCCGTCCGATTGTTGAGACGGCCACCAACCTCGTGCCGATCTGCGGCGCCGACCTCTTTCATCGCCGCGGAATAAGAGCAAAGCCCGTCAGTGACGATCTTCCGCGGCCGGCCATATTTCTTCATGATGCGCTTGAGAAGTTTCAGCGCCGCAGCCTTGTCCCGTTTTGAGGTGAGGACCGCGTCCAACACCTCTCCTTCATGGTCGACGGCGCGCCAGAGATAAAAGAGCTTGCCATTGACCTTCACAAAGACCTCGTCCAAATGCCAGCGCCATTGAGGATAGCTGCGCATGTGCGCGACGCGCCTCTTTCGGATCTCGGCGGCGAATATCGGCCCAAACCGGTTCCACCAAAACCGGACTGTTTCGTGGCTGATCTCAATCCCACGCTCGGCCAAAAGATCCTCGACGTTGCGCAGCGACAGCGGGTATCTGACGTACATCATCACGACGAGACGGATGACCTCTGGCGAGCTGTTGAAATATCGGAACGGGTTGCTCATGCGCCGAGGCTAACACAGCCCGGGACAGCCCGAGAATTTGCTCTGACACCGCCTGCGTGACGGCGCGACGCGAAGCGGCGTCCTACGTCCCCATATAGGCGCGGCGGGAAATGTGATCGGCGAGCGAGGTCCAACGATGCGCGGTTTGGCCACTTGCGTCCGCGGCAGCCCTGCGCGTTTCCTTGGCGAGCGCCTCCAAGCGCTCCACCGGCAAGCGCTGGTGCGCGTCGATCTCCTCGCCGATGGCGATGAAACGGTCGGCGGCTTCGCGCCCGCCGAACAGGGGCGCGAGGTCTTCGCCGACGAAACGCTCCCAGGTCAGCGTCGGCTCCCAGCAGAAGCGGGCGAAGGCGAGATAGCTCGCCTCGACCGTCGCGAAATAAGGCGAGGGCTCGCCCCACACGGTGAGGCCTTGCATGCCTTCGCGATAGCCGATCGAGGCCATATCGGCGAACGTGCGGGCGTTGAGGGCATAGCGCTCGGTGCGCTCGTCGCCGTTCCACTGAGAGGCGAACTGGCAGCGCAGAACGTTGGGCTGGGTCGGCAGCGCCTCGACATACTCGCGCTTCAGCCGCGTACGCAGCTTCGCCCAGAAACTCTTGTTGGCCGTGTGCTGATAGATCCCGCCGCGCGGCAACCGCTTCTGCGCCTCGCTCGCCACCGGATCGAGCAGATTGTCCCACTGCATCTCGCAATACATCCACAGATCCGGCTTCTTCGCCTTTGCGGCGGCGTAGAGGCGGGGAAAATTCGACGCCATGTCGGTGTGGGACCAAGAATCGCCGTACGTGTCGCCCCGGCGCGCCGCTTCAGCGTTGTTGGCGCGGCGGGCGCGGCAGCGCGCGCAGCCGCAAACGCCGTAGTCGCCGCTCTCGATGTTGACGCCGCCGATGTCGAAGGTCTCGGCAAGCCAGGACACAGCCTCCGTCATCCAGTCCATCGTTTCCGGCGCTGAGGGGCAGGCGGTCATCGTGTAGTCGGAAGCCGGGAAGTTGAGGGGGAAGGCGAGGTCCTGCAACTGAAAGCCGACGCCCTTTTCGAGCTGCGCGGAAAACTGCGGATATTTCTTCAACCAAGTCGCGAGATTGAAGGGATGGTCGCCCTCCCAGTAGACCCCGCCGTAGGCGCCGATCGCGATGCCCGGCAAGATCCGCACGCCGCGCTCCTTGGCGTAGCGCGCCAGCTCTTGCGCGGCGGCGATCCCGCCATGACTGTTGCGCAAGAAGCCGTAGATCGTCACCGCCGCGATGCGATGGCGGCTGCACCAGCCAACGAGCCGCTTGTAGTCGTCGAGAAAACCGCGTGGCGGCTTCTGGAACGGGTTGAAGACGCCGATCTCCTGCTGGCCGATCTGCGAGAGCTCCCAGTTGGTCGAATGGTCCCAAGTCCAAAAGGTGCGATAGGCGAGGCCCGGCTTCTGGCTGACGTCGCGCGCGGCTCGCGGGCGCCCGGCCGGAGATCTCGCGATGACGTCCTCGATCGCGTAGATCATCCCCGAGGCGCCGCTCGCGTTGATTGTGAGCCGCGGCGCGCCGTCCGCGACTTCGCAGCGATAGCGGAACGCGCCTTCGGCGAGCGCCGAGTCCGGAACGAGCGAGAGCTCTGCCCCGCCGCCCGATTTGCGGATGTGGAGTTGTGGGAAGGCCTCGCGCAGCCGTTGCTCTATATACGCAAATCCCTCGCCGCCTTCGATCGCCAGGGATGGCCCGAGGTCGATCGTCTGTGCTGCAGTCAAAGCCTCCCTCCCTCTTTGGCGTTCGCTTGTAGAAGTGCGCGATTCCCCCGAGATCATTCGGATCGAGGTCTCGGTCCGGCTAAGATTGCAGCAGTTGGCGGCGTTTTTCAATTCGGAGGCGTTGCGGTCCGTTGCCGATGGCCTCGTAGGTTGTCGGTTCCTCTTCGCGGGCCTATGAGCCGAACGTTTTTTTGTTGAGACACACGTCTCCCGTGGGTTTTGGCGAACGCGTGACTCCGAACGCTTCACGCAGTCGATGCGAGCGGCGGCGGCCTCAACTCCGCGATGAGTTGCAGGACGTCGGCGAAGAGGTTTCTCGCTATGGCGACCTCGGCCAACGGGAACGCGACATAGCGCCCGTGACTGACGACCTTCGTCGATGCCGCGTAAACGACGAAATCTTTGGTGGCGACCATCCGAGCGCGTTTGCGCACCGTTGACCCGACGCCCGAACGGGTCGGTCCTTTAGATCACATTCGCGCCTGGCCTTATCGAACTGGAGGAACTGGGGCAGGGAACGTCGGTCTGCGGTGGACAGTGCGCAGTCCATGCCTCTTTCCGTGCGTCAATTTTGCAAACCCTGGACGAGGCCGCCGACCAGGATGTTGAGATCAAACCGCCCGCGCCTCAAGTCGTGCCCGACGCCTTCAATAATGGCCAGTTTGTGGGGCGCGGAGATTTCCCTCAGCGCAGCTTCCATCTCCTCGATCGTCCCGAACGGGTCCTTGGAGCCGTGGGCGAACAGGGTTCGCGCGCGAAGTTTCGGGAAATGAGCAGTTCGCATCTCTTCCGGCTTGCCGGGCGGATGAAGCGGATAGGAGAGCTGTCAATCCGCCCCACTTGCTCGTAAAGTCAGAACGGGCGAAATTGTCGTGGGTTCTGCAGCCATCTCGAAATGCCGCCCCGCGGCGGCCGTCGGGCGTTGACTTGCGCCGGACGCTAATCGCTGGCGGGCGCTAGACCGACCGCAGTTGCCGCCCTCTGACGTGAACGGCGCGACCTGGAAGGAAGCATACCCCTGAGACGCATCGGCGCGCTGATCGCCATCATCGTCTTCCTCTTCGCGCTCGCGAGCGTCTCGGGTCTCGTCGTCGACTGGGCGTGGTTCTCGTCGATCGGTTATGCGGACGTCTTCTGGACGGCGTTCGGCGCTAGAATTGCACTCTTCGCGATCGTTTTCGCCCTAACTGCCGGGCTTCTCTGGACGAACGCGACGCTCGCGCTCCGGTTCTCGTCAGGGTCGCCGCTCCGCCTGCCGGCGGCGTTCTCGCCGAGCTTCGTGACCTTTCAGTCCGCACGGGGGCCCTGGGCGCAGCCGCGCCGGCTTCAGCCTTCGGCGCTGGCGTTGCGACTCTTCGTCCTGGCCTCCGCGATCATCCTCGGACTGCTGATCGGCTTGGGCGAGAGCAACCAGTGGGAGCTCGTCCTCCGGTTCCTCCACCAAACGCCCTACGGCCGGGTCGACCCGCTGTTTCATAAGGACATCGGCTTCTACCTGTTCTCGCTGCCGGCTTGTGTGGCGTTCAAGAACTGGCTCTTCTGGATCCTGGCGCTCTCAGCCCTCATGGCCGGGGCGATTTATTTTGTGCACGGCCATATCAGCCTCGATCCCCCGCGCTGGACCTTCGCGCCTGCGGCGGTCGCCCACGGCTCGGCGCTCATCGGCCTCTTCTTCCTGGTGAAGGCGTGGTCTTACGCCCTCGACCGCTACCTCCTGCTCTACGACGACAACGGCGTAGTGACCGGCGCCGGCTACACCGACGTTCATGTCGAGCTGGCCGCGCTCGGGCTGCTCATCGCACTTGCGATTATTGCGGCCGCCGCCGCGTTCGCCAACATGCGGCTGCGCTCCGCCCCCCTCGTCATCGCGGCGGCGCTCATGGTGTTCGGCGTCGCCTTCGTCCTCGGCGACGCGGCGCCCGCGCTCATTGAGCGCTTCTTTGTCAAGCCGAGCGAGCTGCAGGAGGAACGGCCTTACATTCTGCGAAACATCGATCTCACCCGAGAGGCCTACAACCTCGGCGCGATCACGGTGAAGCCGTTCCCCGCGAAGCAGGATCTCACTTTTCAGTCGCTCGAGAGGGACAGCGGGACCGCCGACAACATCCGGCTGTGGGACTGGCGCCCGCTGCTCTCAGCCTATGCGCAACTTCAGGAGATCCGCACCTACTACCGGTTTCTCGACGTCGACGTCGACCGCTATCATCTCGGACCGAACTATCAGCAGGTGATGATCTCGGGGCGCGAGCTCATCCCATCGCTCCTGCCGGCCAACGCCCAGACCTGGGTCAACCGGCATCTCCTGTTCACCCACGGCGACGGGGCGGTCATGTCTCCGGTCACCCAGAAGTCCGCCGAGGGCCTGCCGATCTTCTATCTGCAGGACATTCCGCCGGTCGCCACGGGCGGCCCCCCGATCACCGAGCCGCGCATCTATTTCGGCGAAGGCCCCGCCGGCTATGTGATCGTCAAGACGGGCGCCAAGGAGTTCGACTATCCGAAAGGGCAGGAGAACGCCTACACGACCTACGACGGCTCAGCCGGCGTCCCGATCGGCGGGACTTTGTGGCGAACCCTGTTCGCCTGGAATCTCGGCGACATGAACATTCTGCTCAGCGGGTACCTCACCTCTGAGAGCAGAATCCTCCTTCATCGCAACATCCGCGACCGCGTGCGGACGATCGCGCCTTTCCTGAGGCTCGACCACGATCCCTATCTCGTGGTCAGCGGCGGGCGGCTCTACTGGTTCCAGGACGCCTATACGGTCAGCGACTGGTTCCCCTACGCCACGCCCGAGCCGGAGGCCGGCGACATCAACTACATCCGCAATTCCGTGAAGATCGTCATCGACGCTTACAACGGGTCGGTCGCCTTCTATGTCGCCGATCCGGCCGATCCGATCGTGGAGACCTATCGCAGAATCTTCCCCACGCTGTTCAAGCCCCTCGACGCGATGCCGCCGGATCTGAGGCTGCACATCCGCTACCCGGAGGACCTCTTCACCATTCAGGCGCTTCAGTACCGCGCGTTCCACATGACCGTGCCCGAGGTCTTCTACAACCGGGAGGACCTCTGGCAGTTTCCGCGAGAGGCGGCCGTTCCCGACGAGGTCGAGGCGGGCGCCGAGACCGCGAGGATGGCGCCGTACTACATCATGATGCGCCTGCCCGGCGAGGCCGCGACGGAATTCTTCCTCATGCTGCCGATGACGCCGAGCCACCGGGAAAACATGATCGCCTGGCTCGCGGCGCGGTGCGACCCGCCCGAATACGGCAAGCTGATCGTCTACGAGTTCCCGAAGGAGAAGCTCATCTACGGGCCGTTCCAGATCGACGCGCTGATCAACCAGAACACCGAGATCTCGCAGCAGATCTCGCTGTGGAACCAGATGGGCTCGCGGGTCATTCGCGGCAATCTCCTCGTCGTGCCGATCGGGAACTCGATCCTCTATGTCTCGCCGCTCTATCTGCGCGCGCGGTCCGGCCAGCTGCCCGAGCTCAAGCGGGTGATCGCGGCCTATGGCGACCGGGTGGTGATGGAGCAGACGCTGCCGGCGGCGCTCGCCGCTCTGTTCCGGCAAACAGCCCCGGTCGCGGGCCCGCCGGCCGTCGCCGGGCCTGCGCCTGTGGGGCCGGCCGGGGGACAGGCGAAGCAGGCGCTCGCCGCCTACGATCGGGCGCTCGAGCGGCTGAAGGCTGGCGACTGGGCCGGCTTCGGCAAGGAGCTCGACGCGCTGGGTCCGCTGCTCGAGGAGCTCAGCCGGCGCCCGGCTGGGCATTAAATTGGGCGAAGGCTCAGCCGGAGCCGCTCGCCGCCGTAGACCCGCCGCAGACGACGTTCGCCTGGACGCAGGTCGCGGGGATCGTCGCGCTCACCCCCGTCCTGCCGTGGATCTGGACCCCGGCCCGTTTCGCTGCATGTCTGGCTCGTATTGGCGGGGCTCGGGCTCTTCGGTGCGGCGGGACACTTTCTGCTCATCGTCGCGCATAAGTTTGCGCCGCCGCCGGTGCTGACTCCCTTTTCCTAGAAGCGACCGTTCTTGAAATCAAGCTGCAGTTCGACCATACGGCGGTCGTCCGCGACGAGGCAACGCAGCGCGGCGCGCGGCAAGTCCCTTCGGCGCGATTTGAGCGTCCAATGCTGGAGGCTTACGGGCAGGGATTCGGAAGGCCGGCGACTTGGCGACGCGAAGCTTGGGCGTGACCCGCGGCCGATCAGCGCTTGCGCGTTCCTGACCGCATCGACGATTTGGGACGGCGCGGCGACCGGGGAGACCGCGTCCTCGAGCTGGTTGCCGCCACTTTACCTCAAGCGCGCCATTCATATCAATCTGCCGAATCGCCAAGCGGCGTCGGACCACTCGCCAAGGTCGAGTTAACCATCGCATGCCCTCCCCCTTCGACGTCATCGTCTGTGGCAGCCTACATCTCGACGCCATGGTCTACGCCCCGACCCTGCCGCGTCCGGACGAGACCGTCGCCGGTTCGCGATGGAGCCTCGAGTGCGGCGGCAAGGGCGGCAACCAGGCTGTCATGGCGGTGCGGGCCGGCGCGCGCGCCGCCATGATCGGGTGCGTCGGCGCGGATGACTTCGGCGTTCGGCTGCGCGGTAGTCTGACCGCCGCCGGGGTCGACGCGAGCGCTGTCCATGTCGACGAAGCCGCCGCGTCCGGCATGAGCGCCGCTATCGTTCGCGACGACGGCGGGTATGGCGCGGTCATCGTCTCCGGCGCCAATCTGAGGATCGATTTGGCCGCGATCCGCGACGACTGGGGCGCCCTGGGAGGCGCGTCCATTCTGGTCCTTCAAAACGAAATAACGGAGGCCGCCAACATCGCGGCTGCGCACGTCGTCATGAACGCTGCGCCCGCGCGCACCATGTCTCGTGAACTCCTCGACCTCGTCGAAATTCTCATTGTCAACCGCATCGAGGCGACCATGCTGACCGGGCGGGACGTGCGCGATCCAACTAGCGCGCTGTCGGCGTTGTCGTCGCTGGGGTCCGACGATCGCGATGTGATCGTCACGCTCGGCGGCGAAGGCCTCGTCGTCCGGCCGCGGGGCCTCGAAGCGAGCGCGATCGCGCCCATACCCGTCCCCGTGACGTCGACTCATGGGGCCGGGGGACTGCTTTGTCGGCGCGCTCGCAGCGGGGATCGCGAAAGGCGCGCCCCTGCTCGCCGCCGCACGTTTCGCCAACGAAAATGCGGCTGCGCACGCATCTCGCCGACTGTGAAATCCTGTCGGGGTCGCTGCAGGAAGCTCGTCCGCCATCGGTCAACGCGGCTCGCCTCGCAACGCTCCGCGGCGCGGCGCCCCAGTCTTGGTCTCTTCCCGGAACCCCGATCGGGAGCCGGTCCCGCAGACGAAGCTTCAGGCTTCTTTCGTTCGCGCCCTCCCGGTTCGCGCCTTCGAAACCCGCAAGCCGCCTCGACGCCAAAGCGGCGATACATTACGTTGGGCTTAGCGGGCAGCGGAGTCCGGCGCTATCTTGCGGGAGGGTGGAGAATGGCTTCGGTCGACGTTGTCAACGCCCACAAGTCCTACGGCAGCGTCGAAGTGATTCACGGCGTCTCCATCTCGATCGCCGACGGCGAATTCGTCACTTTGGTCGGTCCCTCCGGCTGCGGAAAATCGACGCTTCTTCGGATGATCGCGGGGCTCGAATCGATCTCGGACGGTCGGATCAAGATCGGCGCGCGCGTCGTCAACAATCTCCCGCCGAAGGACCGTGACATCGCGATGGTGTTCCAGAATTACGCGCTCTATCCGCATAAGACTGTCGCCGAGAACATGAGTTTCGGTCTGAAGCTCCGGCACACGCCTAAGGCGGAGATCGCGGCTCGGGTGCAGCGCGCGGCCGAAATCCTCGATATATCGCCCTATCTCTCGCGCTATCCGCGTCAGCTCTCCGGCGGTCAGCGACAGCGCGTTGCGATGGGGCGGGCGATCGTTCGCGATCCTCAGGTCTTCCTTTTCGACGAACCGCTCTCCAATCTCGACGCGAAGTTACGCGTGCAGATGCGCGCCGAAATCAAAGAATTGCACCAGCGGTTGGGAACCACGACCATCTATGTGACCCACGACCAGATCGAGGCGATGACGATGGCCGATCGCATTGTCGTCATGCGCGATGGCGTCGTTGAACAGGTCGGAATGCCGCTTGACCTGTACGACCGGCCGAACACCCTGTTCGTCGCCGGCTTTATCGGTTCGCCGGCGATGAATCTCCTGAAGGGCGCGATCCGAATCAATGGCAAGCCGTCCTTCGTGACCGAAGCAGGGGTGGAATTGCCCCTAAAATCAGCGCCAAGCGGGATGGACGGACGGCTTTGCGTCTATGGAATCCGACCGGAGCACCTGGCGCTCGGGGGCGGCGAAGTGAAGGTCGAGGTTTCAGTCGTGGAGCCGACGGGCTCGGAAACCCAGGTGGTCGCGATGCTCGGCGGCCAAAAGATCGTCGGGGTCTTTCGCGAGCGGGTGTCAGCCAGACCGGGGGAGATTCTCTCGCTGTCTCCCAACCTCGCCTCGGTCCACTTGTTCGACGCGCAAAACGGCACGCGGCTTGACTAGTCGGACGGCCGGGGATGGACGTCGTTGCGTTGGTTGGATTTGTGCGGCGTGGGAAACCGTACGTTCGGCATCCCACGCCGGGTTGGGAGCGATGGTTGCGTTACGAGATGATGCTGCCTCGTCAGGTCTGCGCCGGCGATCGATGGGCGATGGCCCACGGTGCTGCCGCTGGGGGGCTCGAATATCACGGCGAGCATATGGCGGTGAGTATGGACACGCTCGCCGTCGTCGGGATTCTCGACATCCTGGAAAAAGAGATGAACCTTGTCATTTTACCCGACGAGAAGATGGCGGACTATTACGCGCGGCGGTCTGTCGGCGACGACCCGCTTAACTGGATCAAAGCCCAACCCCTGCTGTCGCCGCGCGCGATGGCGGGATACCCGCTCGAGCATGCCGGGCGGGGCGAGACATCGCTGTTGATGGCGCTGTTTCCGGAAGGCGTCGACCTTTTGAAAGTTTCGGACAGCAAGTGGTAAGCGCGCTCCGCCAAGGATGCGACCGTCGAACCGGGGACAATGAGACGCGAGAATATTCTCGCCCGCCTGCGCCACGTCCTGGGCGGCCAAGCAGGGGTTTTATCGGAAAATCGGTGTCGGTTTTTCTGAAATCCTGCTTAGCGGCGTAGGGCGTCGAGTTCGGCCTGCGCAAAGCGGCGGTTGCAACTTTAGCATGCAAGAACGAGCCGAAATCGGCGCTTGCGGTCGCTGGCCCGGCGGATCGGCAGGCCGCAACAATTGTGCGCCGCGACGGGAGAGCGCGAGGCTCCGCCCGCCCGTATTCGCTCCCGAAACGAGCGCGGCGACGATTGACTCGACAATGAACGGCCGCTTACTCTTCGCGGCAGCTGCCGCCTAGATCTTGCGCCCGACAGACATCCGGCGGGCGCGCAGGCGAAGGCCAAAAGTCCGCGCCAATTCGAAAACGAATAGACATGGCCGGTTTGGAGGAAGCGCGCTACCAAAAATAAAAGTTGGATGACCGGGAGGGTCGAAAATGCGGGTTCACGTCTACGAACAACTGATGGCGATGCAAGCCAATCGGCGCCAAGTGATGAAAGGCGCGGCGGCCGCGCTTGCTGCAAGCGGCCCCTTCGGCCTCGCGACGCGGCCGGCTCACGCCGCCGACAGCGTTGTCGCCCAGATCATGAAGATTCCAGGCGCCGGCAACGGATCGCCGACCGACGCCGACTGGCAGAAGGTCGGCGCGCTCTGCCTCGGCCCGACCAAGGAGAACGTCAAGCCTGGCGAGTTCAAGGACATCGAATTCTCCTTCATGGGGCTCAACAACCAGAACCTGCACAACTTCCTGTTCCGCGGCTTCCTAAAGCCGTGGGAAGCCTACACCGGCGCCTCAATCAAATGGATCGACCTCGCCCAGGCCGACTACAACGCCCGCCTGCAGCAATCGATCGCCACCAGCACCGTCGACTACCACATCATCGAGATGGGCGCGCCGTTCGAAGGCGACATGGGCGTCAAGGACTTGCTGTCGGAAATGCCGGAATGGGTGAAGAAGCAGGTCGATTTCGACGACTACGTCAACTACCTCAAGCCGCCGGTCGGCACCTGGAACGGCAAAATCCATCGCGTCACCATCGACAGCGATTGCCATACGATGAACCGGCGCACCGACGTCTTCTCCGACGCCGATCTCGCCAAGGACTGGAAGGAGTGGAAGGACAAGGCCGACCTTGCGGAATGGGGCCCGCCGAAGACCTGGCAGCAGGTGCAGGCGATCACCAAGTTCCTCAAGGGCAAGAAGCTCAAGGGCAAGCCGGTCTACGGCTTCCTCGACCAGCCGAAGCCGTGGGGCGGATTCTGCTTCTATTTCATGGGCAGCCGGGCCACGGCCTACGCCAAGTATCCGGGCGAGAAGAACTGGCTGTTCGACGAGAACATGAAGCCGCTCGTCAACAACCCGGCCTGGGTGCGGGCGATGCAGGACGTCATCGACGCGCTGCCCTCGGAGCCAGCCGACCAGATCAACGCCGATCCGGGGACGACCGCGTTCCAGCAGTTCCTCACCGGGACCGGTTCGCTGCTCGAGTGGTGGGGCGACGTCGGCACGGTCGCCAAGACGAGCGACACGGCGACGATCGGCGACGTGCTCGACTTCGACATCCTGCCGGCATCGCCCGACGTCTACAACTTCCGCAAGAAGCAATGGGAGAAGCTGCCATCCGGGCCAAACCATGCGCCGAACATGGCCTATCTCGGCTGGGGCATCTATGTGATGAAGACGGTCGACTCCGATCCTCGGCGCCACAAGGCGGCCTGGAGCGCGGCGGCCCATCTCGGCGGCAAGGACCTGTCGATGTGGACGGCGGCCTATCCCTCGGGCTTCCAGCCCTACCGCAAGAGCCACACCAACCTCGACCTGTGGGTGCTCGCGGGCTACGATCGCAAATACATCGGCTCGTACATGAACTCACAGTCGACGTCCTACAACCATCCGAACTCGGCGATCGAGCCGCGCATTCCGGGCATCTTCCAGTACTACAGCATCGCCGAGGACGAGTTGCAGCGCACCTTCGCCGGCAAGCAGACGGCGCAGCAAGGCGCCGACAACATCGCCGCGGCGTGGGACAAGCTCACCGACAAGCTCGGACGCGAGAACCAGGTCAAGTATTATCGGATCGCAATGGGCATCTAGTCGCGTCCGAATGAATGGGCATTGGCCGAGGCTGAGAAATACCGTCCGCGCCGGTTCCTGTCCGGCGCGGACGGCGTTGTCGAAGGGTCTTGACTTGCCGGCCGCGCCCACGGCCGCTCTGCTGGAAAGCGCAGAACGGTGACCGAAGAAACTTTCGACACTGGCAATGGCGCGCGGCACGGACGGGTCGGGCTCGCGCGGGGCGTCTATTGGCTCGCGACGGCGCTGCTCGTCGGTTTGGCGGCGATTCAGACCGCCTACGATCTTCGTCTCAATTCGTTCGGCTTCGCCAATTTTCGCCCCGTGATGTACGCTTTCCTGTTTTGGAGTTTGGCGCTCGGGACGCGTCAAGCGATCGAAAACGGCGAGGCCGGGCAGCGGCGGCTGTTCCTGCTGCCCGCGCTTCTGTTCACCGCGGCGATGGTGGTCTTCCCGACCATCTTCGGGCTCTACATCGCTTTCACCAACTGGAATTTGAACGCCGAAGGCGGCCACCATCTGAACGGCCTCGACAACCTGCGCACCCTGATCGGGGATCCCTATTTCTGGAACGCGCTCGGCAATATGGTCTATTACCTCATGACCGTGTTCGTTCAGTACGCGATCGCGTTCGGGCTCGCTCTACTGCTCAATGCCGACATTCGGGCGCGGCGGTTCTTCCGTGTCGCGTTCCTGCTGCCGTTCATGCTGAGTCCGGTGGCGGTGAGCTGGATGATCGGCAAATCGATCATGGAGAACCGGTTCGGCCCGCTCGCGAACTTCCTGCGCTTCCTCGGCTGGGAGAATCCCGCCTTCTTCTCTTCGCCTTGGATCGCGCGGCTCAGCGTCATATCGATGGACGCCTGGGAGTGGATCCCGTTCATGATTATCCTGCTGCTCGCCGGCCTCCAGGCGCTGCCGCATGACGTCAAGGAGGCGGCGAAGGTCGATGGCGCCAATTCCTGGCAGATGTTCCGGGAGATCACCTTTCCGCTGATGCTGCCTGTCAGCGTCACGACGATCCTCCTGCGGATGATCTTCGAACTGAAGCTTGCCGACATCGTGATCAACGTGACGGCTGGCGACCCGGGCGGCGCCACCGACACGATTTCGAGTTTCGTCTATCGCGAGTACCGCGACCGGTCGAATGTCGGCTACGGCACGATGATCGCCGAGGTCTATCTCATCATCATCATCGTTTTCCTCACGCTGCTTATGAAGGCCGTGCGGCCGTACATGCGCAAGATGACCTAGACGCCGCGCCGGAGCCCGTCGTGAAACCAGTGAAGGAGCCGGAACCGTGACCACCGAAGCCGCCTCGTCCGGCCAGTCTCCTGGCGACGTCGTCGCGGTCGCGAGCGGCCAACGAGCGCTGCGCATCCTGGGACGCGCCGGGATCTATGTGACGCTGGCGGTATGGACCTTCATCGCCCTCTTCCCAATCTACTGGACGGTGACGACGACCTTCAAGCTCGGCCGGGACGTGACCCAGGGCCACCTCATTCCCTGGGTCGACTTCGTGCCGAAATGGAAGGGCATGCAGTCGCTCGGCCTGTCGCCGGACACGATCTTTGCGTCCTCGAACGTGCGCGAACAGTTCCTCGACAAGTTCTTCAACAGCGTCATCGCCACGCTCGGCGCTTCGACGCTCGCCGTCGTCATCGGCTCGCTGGCCGCCTACGGGCTCAGCCGGTTCGACTACAAGCTCGGGCGCTTCGGCAATCAGGACATTTCGTTCTTCTTCGTTTCGCAGCTCATCCTGCCCCCGGTCGTGCTGGCGATGCCGTTCCTCGTGCTTTACAAGGAACTGGCGCTGCTCGATACGCACATCGGCCTGATCCTCGTCTACGCGCTGATGGTGCTGCCGATCGTCATCTGGGTGATGCACGACCAGTTCAATTCGATCCCCAACGAAATGGAGCAGGCGGCGCTCGTCGACGGCTGCACGATCTGGGGCGCGTTCCTTCGCATCGTTGTGCCGATGGCGCTTCCCGGCATGGTGGCCTCTTTCCTCCTTTCGACGGTGCTGTGCTGGAACGAGTACTTCTTCGCCTCGCTCCTCACCGGCTTCAACGCGCAGACCCTGCCGGTGATGGTGGCGAGCCAGACCGGGTCGCAAGGGATCAACTGGTGGACGATGGCCGCGCTGTCCACGGCGGCGATTACGCCGCTGCTGCTCGTCGGCATCTTCCTGGAGCGCTACATCGTGATGGGGCTGACGGCGGGTTCGGGCAAGTAGCATCCGCCGGCGAACGGGAGCGCGAAGCCATGTCGACGAACTACCGCCGCGTGTTTGGCGAGCGCAAGACGGTCATTGCGATGGTCCATCTCGGCGCCCTTCCCGGCGCGCCGCTCTACGACGCTGAGGCCGGGATGGACGGTCTCATCGAGGCGGCGCGCAAGGACCTGCGCGCGCTGTCCGAGGCGGGCTTCGACGCGGTGATGTTCGGCAACGAAAACGACCGCCCCTACGAGACGAAGGTCGACGCCGCTTCGACCGCTGCCATGGCCGCTGTGATCGGCCGCCTGAGACGCGAGATCGCCGTGCCCTTCGGCGTCAACCTGCTGTGGGACCCCTTGGCCTGGCGTTGTCACGCCGCGTCGGGCTTGCGGTCCGGCCCGTGGCCGAATAACCGAGCGGATGAAGAAAATCAGCTACGCCGGATACCGGTTCCCGCCCGAGATCATTCACCAAGCAATATGGCTGGCTTTGTCACGGGAACTTGATTTTGGCCGGAGGAAATCCTGAAGCGGGGGTTCGGTCTCAGGCAGCGGTCGCCGCTCGCCAGGTCCGGAAGGCTTCGTCTCTGAGGGCGCGGAGCGTGGGGCGAGATGTGAGATGGCGCTGGACGTTGAAGGCGTTATAGACGGCGGCGTGAGTGGACAGGAAGCGCTGTGCGGATCCGGGCGATTTGAACCGCTGCATCTTGCGCTCGCGCCGTCGAACCGGTTGATGCGAATTCTCGGCCCGATTGTTCATGCGTAAGCCCTGTTCATGTCGAGCCAACAAGCCGATTTCGACCTTTGCCGCGCCGTAAGAGCGCAGCTTGTCCGTCACCAGCACCTCGGGCGCGAAGCCTTGTTTCTTGAGCAGCTTGCGCATCAGTTTCACGGCTGCAGCCTTATCTCGCCGTCGTTGCACGAGCAGGTCGAGAACCTCGCCTTCGTCGTCAACCGCGCGCCACAGCCAGAACTGCCTACCCGCAATCATCACGGCCATCTCGTCGAGAGGCCACAGCGACGTTGGCCGCGGGCGTTGACGGCGAAGTTCTCGGGCGAACAGCGGCCCGAACTTCAACACCCATCGCCGCACCGTTTCGTAGGAGACATCCAGACCACGCTCTGCGAGCAGATCTTCGACGTCGCGATAGCTGAGCGTGAAACGCACATAGAGCCAAACGGCGTGCCGGATAATCGCAGGTGGAAACTGGCGGCGGGCAAACGAGATTCTCATGCGCCATCTTACCCATCAAACCGAACCGCGCTATCGCTTCCGTGACAAAGCCA
>CAWASR010000014.1:0-40791 GCA_963784805.1 uncultured Alphaproteobacteria bacterium | reverse complement strand
GGCGGCCGGCCGGCCCTGGTGAGGCCAGGCCCCACCGAGCGTCGGCGTCACTTTCATCAACGACTCAATCTTTACGATCGCCTGGGCGCCAAAATCTGCAACATCGGCAACTCCCAGGAATCCCTCCGCTCACCAGGGAAAGCAGGAAAGCGCCCAACGCGCGCCGCTGCCGTCGGCGCGCCAGGCCCGCGCTGATCAGCGACAAGGAAGGCCATAACACGCCTTCTGATTATCTAAAATCGATTGTTGCAGAAAATTGATTTCTCGAAAAAACGCCGTCTCCTGCCTCCAGCCCTCGCCATCCGGGAAACCCGGCAAGCCGCTCGCGCCGCCCCGTCGCTGAATTGGCGCATCTCACCCGAGGGGCGCGGTCCAAATCAGCGAAAGATGGGAAAACTGCAAGTGTCGCCGCAATACTGGACGACTCCTCGCCTCGAGGCTCCCGCACGAAGCGCGATCGTCTCCAAAGCCCGTCATGAGCGTGGCGATGGGGATGGGGTCGGTGGCGCAACCTTCATGTCCTCTACGGTCCCAGCCCGCGCCGGGCGACGAATTCCGCCACGAGTTCGCGCGCCCGCCGCGCCGACAACCCTTCGCTCGCCGCAATCTCGGGAAGGGTGAAACCGGCGGCGAGCCGCTCGATAATCCGCGCGCCTCGCAACCACGTCGCGTGTCCCGCGGCGCCTCGCCTGCCCCGCGCTCCCGCCTCGCTCATCGCTTCCCCGTATTCTGACGTCCGGAAGACAGAATAGCATATATTCTCATTTGCCGAAATCTAACGTCGGAAAAACGAATCCTCGGCCCGCGATGGTCCCTGGCCGGCGAAGCGGACGCGCCAAGTCCGAAGCCGGCCCGATACCGCGACCACGGCGAAACCCCATCTGATTCCGCAGCGAATTATTGGCTCAATGTCACCCGAAGCCCACACCCGCCGCCCCCGGCGCAAGCCGGATCAGGCGGGAATCCTCGACCGCGGCCTGCCGATGCTTGACCGCCTCGCGATAGATGGGGTCGCGGATCATTTCAACGAACGCCGCCCCGCTCTGATATTCGGCGATGAAGCAGAGGTCCCAGCGCTCCTCCGGCGGCCCGATCAGCGTCAGTTCGAACCGGCCGCGCCAGACGATCGAGCCGCCGAGCCGCGCAAATACCGGCGCGCTCTCGCGGCCGTAGGCCGCATAGGCCTCGGCCCCGGTCGCCGCGCGCCCGTCAGGATAGGTCGCGCGATCGCGCAGTCGGACCAGATTGAGCATGTGGATCGGGCCGGTCCGTTCGTCGGCGCGAAAGGCAGCGAACGTCTCCCTGGTCGGATCGACATAAGAACTCATAGACGTCCTCCGGTCTGAAGCCGTGCTTCCCCAGCGTCCTCCCGTATAACCGCTTCGACTCTCGGCGCCAAAGACGCGAGGCGGGCCCCCCTCGCCTGGCGTAGGCGCAGGCGCGCCCGGCCCCGATGACCGCGATCCGATCCATCCGGCGGCGCGCCGCGGGTCTCGACGACTCGCGTTTGGCTTCGTCACGCGGCCGCCGACCGACCGGCCAAAAATCTTGCCCTAAATGGTCAAATTTTACCTTTGCCGTAAAGACCCGCTTTACCCGCCTTACGTTATGTTGGGTTGCACCTGACGTAGCGGCGGTTCGCGCGGACACGCTCGTTCCGCAGCGATCAAATCCGCCTTCGGGCGCTTTCGCGGACAGCGAGGTCGAAGACCATGGCTTTGATCGAGTTCATCAGCCGGCGCCCTCGAGCGACTCGATGCGACGCGTGCGTGTGGAGCAATCGACGCCGACTTCGAAGCTTTCCAATTGCGCGAGCAATATCGGACGCTGGCCCGTATGGCGCCCCTCTTTTATGGCGTCGCGGTTCTCGCGACGACGAGCTTGTTCTACGCCACCCGCGCCAGGACCTCGCCCATCATCGCGTTCGGCCTCGCCGGTTCGCTGCTCGCGGTCGTGGTGTATCGGCTGGCCTACTGGCTGAGGATGCGGGGCTTCGTCGACCGCCAGAGCCTGGACGTCATGCGGCGCGACATTCGCCAAGCCGGCCTCGTAGGGCCGGTGCTGATGCTCGGGTTTTCGGTTGTCGCGGCCGTTTTCGTGCAGCCTGACAGCGTCGTCGAGAAATCCCTGCTGCTGGTCGCCGTCTGGACGACCGCGGTCGCGACGGCGTTCTGCCTGATGCGCCTGGTGCGGACCGCGGTTTTCATCATCGCGGGCTCGACCGTCCCGCTCGTCGTGACGCTCGTCGCCAACGGCAACGATCTGACCTACTGGGTGGCCGGCCTGCTTGTCGCCGTCTCCGCTCTTATTTGCCACGTGCTGTTCGACAACTCCCAGGCGTTCGCCGAGATCGTCCGCTCTCAGTTCGTGATCGCCGAAATGCATCGCGGCGCGCAGGACGCCGCGAAGGTCGCCAACGCCATCGCCTACACCGACTATCTGACCGGCCTCCCCAATCGGCGCAGCCTTCAGGCGTTGCTCGCAAGTCGCGTCGAGGCGGGACTGGCTGGCGCGAATCCGTTCGCGGTCGGCCTGCTCGACCTCGACGGCTTCAAGCCGATCAATGACATTCACGGGCATCAGGTCGGCGACGCGATTTTGAAGCAGGTCGGCGACCGGCTCGCCGGCGCGATGAAGGGACGCGGCCATGCCGCCCGAATGGGAGGCGACGAATTCGCGGTCATCTGCGAACAGGTGGGCGCGCAAGCTGAGGCGATCGCGTTCGGACGCCAGATCCGAAAGATCTTCGCCGCGCCATTCGTCGTCGACCAACTCGCGGTTCACGTCAACTGCACCTCCGGCTTCGCGCTCTTTCCCGCCTCGGCCGATCAGCCGGATCGGCTAATCCGTATGGCGGACATCGCGCTCTATCGGGCGAAGGCGAAGCGGCGCGGCGACATCGGCGTTTTCGACAACAGCGATGAGAACGCGGCGATCGCGCGGATGAAGCTCGAACAGGCGCTGCACATGGCGGTCGCGGATTTAAGCGTCGATGTCTTCTTCCAGCCGATCGTCGACCTCGCGACCGGCGAGATTCTTTGTTTTGAAGCGCTCGCGCGCTGGAACGACCCGCGACTGGGTCCGGTCGCGCCGTCGGTCTTCGTCCCGATCGCGGAACAGATCGGTCTCATAGAGGCGCTGTCGCGTGAACTTCTGCGCAAGGCGGCGATGGCGGCGGCGCGATGGCCGAGCGATATTTCGCTGGCCTTCAACCTGTCGGCGGAACAATTATCGAGGCCGAACGCGGGCCCCGAACTCGTCGCGGCGCTGGAGGCGGCCGGCCTGCCTGCGACCCGTTTCGAGATCGAGGTGACGGAAACCGCGATCATGAAAAATCTCGACGCCGCTCGCGCGACCATCAGAACGTTGCGGACGGCCGGGGTCAGGGTCACGCTCGACGACTTCGGGGCCGGTCATTCGAGCCTGAGCCAGCTGCGCGATCTGGCGCTCGACAAGGTCAAGATCGACAAGAGCTTCGTCGACAGAATTTGCCGGGACGCGAAGATCGCGAGCCTGACCCACGCGATCGTCGACATGTGCCGCCGCCTCGACCTGCCCTGCGTCGCCGAAGGGATCGAACGTCAGGACCAGCTCGAGGAACTGAAGCGCGCCGGTTGCGAGGGCGGCCAGGGCTTTCTGTTCGCCAGGGCGATGCCCGAGGCGATGGCGGCCCGGTTCATTGAGGCGCAGCGCAGCAGGGCGGCGTAACGCCGGGGGAAGGCGCCGTCCCCTTTGCATTTCACCGATAGTCGTTCGCCGCGACTCCTTCCTTCGGCGGCTTGGCGTAATACGTGTTGAGCAGCGTCATCCGCGGCTTGTCGCTCTTCAGCGATATGGTCTCGCGGCCGTGCCAGCTTGCATGCAGCAGGTTGTGCGCCGGATGGATGACGACGAAAGCCGCGCCGCTGTTGGGCAGAAACGGAAAGGTCTTGTCCTTGACCAGGCCGTAGGTCTTCCAGGCGAAAACCCCCATCGGCGAAATCTTGTAGACCGTGGTTCCGAGCTCCCGCTGGCTCTCGTCGTCCGGCATGTAGATCATCATCGTCAGCACTTTCCGGCGGGTGTCGGGATGGGGCTTGATCGCGTAGCCCTCGAAGTCGGCGTACAGAACCGGCTGCGGATACATCGGCACCGGCCACTCTTCCCCGCTGCCCTTGGCGCGGATTTCCAGGCCCCGGCGCAGCCGCTCGCGCATCGCCGCCTCGATTTCCGGCGCCGAGACGGCGTCTGAAACCGCGCGCCACAGAGCGGTGCGCTCGGCATCGCCTGCGTCGGCCTTGCGGTCGTGGAGCGTGAACTGCTTGCGGGTGCGGGCGCCGTTGAGATCGACGTATTTGTCGATGTCGGGCCAATGCCCGATCAGACGCTGGTAAATATCGTCCGGAAAGAACTTGTCGAACGTCAGATGCGGATAAGGCTTGTCGAAACAGGCCCCCGCGAGAATGGATTCCCTGCCGTGGCTGACGATCGACTGAAACAAAGCTTCCGAAACCACAGCCCCTCCTGCCTGGCTGCGCCGCCGCGAATTTATCCGCGGCGCGGCGGGCCGAACGTGCGCGGCGAGCTATCACGTTTCGCGCGGCGGGTCCAAGCCATGAGACGCTGCAGTCGAGCGGGCGGCGCGAGCGTTAGCTCCCGTTGTTTGGCGGCCTCGACCCGCCTGCCGAAGAGCTTTATACGATTTACCGCTATGCTGGCCCCAGGGGAGTAACCCATGCCAAGCGGCATCCATCACATAACCTCCATCGCGAGTTCGGCGCGTCGCAATCTGGATTTCTACGCCGGAACGCTGGGCCTGCGCCTGGTGAAGAAGACGGTCAACTTCGACGATCCCACCACCTATCATTTGTATTACGGCGACTGGGCGGGCCGGCCGGGCACGATCCTCACCTTCTTCCCCTGGGAGGGCGCAGCGCCGGGCCGGCTTGGAATCGGCGAGGCGCAGGAGACCGTCTTCAGCGTTCCGGAAAGCTCGATCGGCTACTGGACCCAGCGGTTCGTCGAGAAAGGCGTCGACCACGATCCTCCAATCAAGCGCTTCGGGGAAACGACGCTCGCGTTCAAGGACCGCGACGGGGCCCGGCTTGCGCTTGTCGGAGCGAAAGGGGGCGAAGCCGACCCGGCGGGAAGCACGGGCGACGCGCCACCGGAACATGCGATCCGCGGCTTCCATAGCGTCAGCCTGCTGTTGGCCGAAGCCGGCCCGACCGCGGCAATCCTGACCGACATTTTCGGCTTCGTCGCCGAGGGCCGCGAAGGCGCCACCGAGCGCTATCGCGCGCCAGGGGTTGAGCGCGGAGGAATTGTCGATCTGAGGACGGCGGGCGAGTTTCTGGCGGCGCGACAAGGCGCTGGATCGGTCCATCACATCGCGTTTCGGGCGCCCGACGACGCCGCGCAGGCGGCGATGGCGAATAAGCTCGTCCAGGATCACCTGGTGCGCACCACCGAGCAGAAGGATCGCAATTACTTCCGCTCGGTCTATTTCCGCGAGCCCGGCCGGGTGTTGTTCGAGATCGCCACCGATCCCCCCGGCTTTGCGGTTGACGAGCCCCTCGAGTCGCTCGGGAGGGCGCTCAAACTGCCGCCGTTCCTCGAAAGTCATCGCGCCGCAATCGAAGCCGCCCTGCCGAAGCTGGGCTAGTTTCAGTTGAACGCCCCAGCCCGCTCGCCGCGCGGAAGGCCATGATGACGGCCAAGCTGTCTTACATCCATCGCTTCGAGCCGGGCGCCGATCCGACTCGCCCGCCCATCCTCCTCCTTCACGGAACCGGTGGCGACGAGGACGATCTGCTTCCGCTTGGGGGAGCAGTCGCGCCCGGGGCCGCGCTTCTCTCTCCCCGGGGCAATGTGCTCGAAGGAAATATGCCGCGCTTCTTTCGACGCGTTCGCGAGGGCCAATTCGATGAGACCGACGTGCGCCGCCGGGCGAAGGAACTTGCCGACTTCGTCGCCGAGGCGCGCCGAACTTACGGGATCGCGGCGCCGGTGGCGTTGGGCTATTCCAATGGCGCCAACATCGCTGCGGCGGTCCTGTTGCTGCATCCGGGCGCGTTGGCCGGCGCGACGCTTTTGAGAGCCATGGCGCCGCTGGCCGATCCTCCGAGGCCTGATCTGTCTGGCGTTCCGGCGCTAATCGTCTCGGGCGCGCAAGACCCGATCGTTCCGGCCTCCAGCGCAGAACGGCTGGTCTCTTCGCTTGCTGCGGCCGGCGCGCGGGTCGAGCACGAGACCGTTCTCGCGGGCCACGGCCTCACGCAGGCCGACGTCACGCGCGCCAGGACGTTCTACGACATGGAGGCCTCGCAATCGTTCGCTCCCGGATCTCCTCAGACCCTGCCCAAGGGATGAGCCGTCACGAGCGCCAGGCCCGCCGACGAAGCGCCGCCGTGGAATGCGGTCAGATCAAAGCGCCTTGGCGGTGAATGCGACGATCCTGGTCATGACGGTCGAGGCCGCCTGGTCGAGCGCCGCGATGACGGTCGCCGGGTCGGTCGACGCGACCGGCGCCCGCAAGCTGAAGATATCCACGGCGGCGATGCGCCCGCTCCCCAGCGCGACGAGCCTGGCGGCGATGTCGATATGGACGGTCGACGTCTGGGCTTCCAGCTCGAAGGCGCGGATGTCGAGATCGAGTTCGTAGTCGGCGGTCGCGCCGCCGCCGGCAAGGAAGCGCGTGAGACCCGCGTTCTGGAAGCTCTGGGTGAGGCGCGCTTTGAGCAATGAGGGAAGCGTGTCGGGCCAGCGCACGCCCGAGAGGTTGGCGAGGGTCAGGGGGGCAGTGCGCACCAAAACGCGGTCGCTGTCGAGATCGGCCGTCGCGACCGGCTGAGCGATGCGGACCTGGGCTCTGAGCGGTCGCGTCGCCGGCGGCTTCGCCGCGGTCAGATCGACGATGTTCGAAGGCGCGCCGCCCCCGCAGCCAGAGAGCGCCAGCGCCAGCGCGGCGACGGCAACAAACTTCGAGCGACGCGGGAACACTCCGCCAGCTCCCCGCATCACTGACCGCCGCGATATTCAGGCAGCGCGGGCTTGCCGCCGAAGATAACCTGGCTCGGATTGCGCCCCAGCGAGCGAACGACCCGGTCGACGTCGTCGAGCACGCGCCGCCCTTCGATCGCGAGCGCCTCATATTCACGCAAGCCCGAGTTGCTGAAGCGGCTGAGGCCGACGGCGATGTCTTTGACCCGCGCGTCGACGTCGTCTGCGAGCTTCTTGACCGACTGCGCCGCCTCGCTCACCCGATCGAGCGCGCTCTTGGTTCCGGGCGAGCCGAGGAAACTCTGTGCGCTGGTCAACACGCCGTCGACCTTGTCCGCCGATTTATTGAGCTTGGCCGACAGCTGCGAGAAGTTCTTCAGCGTTTGATCGATGTTGCCGCGATTCTGGCGTACGGTCTGGGCGACGTCGCTCGCCGAATCTACGATGCCGGCGACCTTGTTCGCGTTAACCGCTTTGAGGAGCTCGTCGACGTCGATCAGCGCCGTATCGAGACGCTTCGAGGTGTCGTTGAGCCGGGTGGCGAGGGACGCGCCATCGCGCACCAGAATCTTGAAATTGTCCGAGCTCTGCGCCAGCGACTGGGTGAAGACCTGTGCGTTGCCGACGACGTCGCGAATCTTGTCGGGGTCGATCGCCTTGACAAGACGATCGGCGTCCTCGGACAGGGTCTGAACGCGCGCGGCGACCGGCTGGATCGTCTTGCCGAGATCGCCCAGACTTTTTAGCGCCGCGTCGACGCTGGATGCATTGTCGCCCAACGCCTGGGAGAAGGCGTCGAGATTCGACAGCGTCGAATGGACCGTGTCGGAATTGTCGGCGATGAGCCTGTCGGCCCGATCCAGAACGGAATTGGCCTTCGACGACAGACCCTGCACATTGTCGACGATGGCGCGGACCTTGTCAGTGTCGATCGCCTTGACCAGACGATCGGCGTCGTCGGACAGGGCCTGCAGGTGGTCGGCGAGCGGCTGAATCGTCGTGCCGAGATCGGCGAGGCCCTTCAGCGCGGCGTCGACGCCGGTGGAATTGTTGGCGAGCGCCATCGAGAAGGTTTGCGCGTTCTCGATCGTCCGATGGATCGGCTCGGCGTTGTCGACGAGCAGCTTGTTGGCGAGATCGAGCACATATCCGGCCTTAGTCTGCAGATCCGCGAGCGTCGCCGTAGGCAATGAGGGGATGACGGGCGGGTTCCCGGGGAGCTCCCCCTTGCCCTTTACCCCGCCGATGAGCGCAACCGTGGCCGAGCCCGTCAAACCCTGGGTCTCGAGTCGCGCCTTGGTGTCTGCGTTGATCGGCGCGCTGGGATTGGTCACGTCGACATCAGCGACGACCTGGCTCGGATTGCCCTCTACGAAACTGAGCTTCGTCACCTCTCCGACCTTGAGGCCGTTGAAGAGAACCAGCGCCCCGTTGGAAAGCCCGGAGACCGAGCCGTTGAACACGATCTGATAATGTCTGTGCGTGCCCGTCAGGCTGGAGCCCGCGACCCACATCACGAACACGAACGCGCCCATGACCGCGGCCAATGTAAAGACGCCGATCAGGATGAAATTGGCCCGGGTCTCCATGCCTAATCAGCCCCTCGCGTCCCGCGCCCGGTCGCCGCCGGCGGGTCCCGCAGGGACGGCCCCGGCGGCCCCGGACCGGATCACGCCCCTCTTGCCGTGAAAATAGGATTTGAGCCAAGGATCGTCAGATTGCAAGAGCTCGCTAATCGGACCGACCGCCGACACCTTGCCGTGGCCGAGCGCCGCGACCCGGTCGCAAATGGCGAACAGGCTATCGAGATCGTGCGTGACCATGAAGACGGTCAGTCCCAGCGTCTTTTGCAGCGTGCCGATGAGATCGTCGAAATCGCCCGCCGAGATCGGATCGAGCCCGGATGTCGGCTCGTCGAGAAAGACGATCTCGGGATCGAGCGCGAGCGCCCTGGCGAGCGACACTCGCTTGGTCATGCCGCCCGAAAGCTCGGAGGGGAACTTGTCGAGCGTGTCCTGCGGCAGGCCGACAAGCATCAGCTTTTGCGCCGCCAGCCCGTCGAGCGTGGCCGGAGAGAGCTCCAAACGCTCGCGCATCGGCGCCTGGATGTTCTGGCGCACCGTCAAGCTGGAAAACAGCGCCCCCTCCTGAAACAGAACGCCCCAGCGTTCGCCGATGACGATCCGCTCGCGCGGAGTCAGCGTGTCGATATCGTAGCCGAAGACTTCAATCTTGCCCGCGCGCTTTGGCAGGAGTCCGAGGATCGTCCTGGTCAGCACCGACTTGCCAGCCCCGGAGGCGCCGACGAAGCCGAGCACCTCGCCTCGATAGAGGTCGAGATCGAGACCGTCCATCACGAGATGGTCGCCAAAGCCCACCTTGAGGCCCCGCACGCGAATGACCACCTCGCGGCCGGCCGCGTCGCGGGGTGGAGAGCCGGGGTTCAAAAGTCCACCGCGGCGAAGAACATCGCAAACAGACCGTCCATGACGATGACCATGAAGATCGATTTGACCACCGAAGAGGTGACGCAGCGTCCGAGAGACTCGGCCGACCCGCGCACCTCCATGCCCTCGGTGGAGGCGATGAGCGCAATCATGACCGCCATGAACGGCGCCTTGATCAGTCCGACCGAGAAAGTCTGGATCGCGACGGCGTTCTGCAGCCTCGCGATGAACACTGAAGGCGTCATGCCAGCATAGAGCCAGCTGACGATGAGGCCTCCCGCGAGCGAGGCCATGTCGGCGATGAACGTCAGAATCGGCAACGCGATCGTCAGCGCGATCAAGCGGGGTATCACCAGCACCTCCAGCGGATCGAGCGCCATCACCTTCAGGGCGTCGATCTCCTCGCGCATTTTCATCGATCCGATCTCAGCGGTGATCGCCGAACCAGTCCGGCCGGCGATCATGATCGAGGTCATCAGAACGCCCAGTTCCCTGAGGCCCAGAACCCCGACCAGATTGACCGCGTAGGGCGAGGCGCCGAAGCGCGCCAACTGGAAAATGCCTTGCTGCGTGACGATCGCCCCGACAAGAAAGTTGATCAACGCGATGATGGGCACGCTGTGGAGCGAATACATCTCGAGGTGATACACCATCGAGGTCCACCGCCAGCGCATCGGATGCAGGGCCAGCCGCCCCCCCATCGCGACGATCTCGCCCAAATACTCGACGATGTCGATCAGATCGAAGCCGGCCGTGTATATGGTCTCGCCAATCGCGCTCAGCAACGCGATCCCCAGGGGCGGATGCAGGTGCCTTTGCGCGTCCAGCGGTCGGTAGCCGGCCTCCTGGATAAGCAGCGCATATTCCGGGCGCGCCCCGCGATATGTCGCCGTTATCCCAGCCTCGGCCAGCTGGGCCCTGGCGCGGTCGATCACCCAGGCGCCGGCCGTGTCCATGCGCTCGACGGCGGCGAGATCAAAGATCGCAGTCTTCGCGTCGCCGATGGCTGAAGTTAAGGAAGCGGAACTCGACTCAAGGACCTTGCCGGCCCCGACGATCCACGCGCCGGCCAATGACAAGACCGGTCCGTCGGCGCCGTCTTGACGCGTGACGGAGGGCGAGACGGGCGCCTCACGGTCCTGACTGGTTACGGCAAGCGCGATAGACACCGGGGCTCCGACGAACGCGACCAGCGCGCTCTTAGCGTGCGGGTCGGCGGCTGTCGAGACGCGGCCCCGACCCGCCCGTCCCTGACCGGGGCACCACGCGCCCAGGCGATCAAGACAAAAACAAAGCAGGTACGAATCAGAGACCCGAGCGTGCGGACTCAGAATCACGGTAAAAGCGAGTCGAATTTAGGTTCAAATCCGGAGCCTAGGCCGTGAATCTTTCGATAACGCCTCGGCTCGCTCTTCTCCCTGATTGCCACAGTGCGGGACAGCCGGACGAGCCGGCGGACAAAACGCCCGAGTATCAGCGACTTGCCGGCGCCGTCGCCTTCGGCGATGGCTCAATCTTATAACAATGCTTGCCTAGTGAAATGACCAATCTGATGTCAGTCCTCGACGAGCCCTTATTCGCGAATGGTCGCGGCTGGCCCTAACCGGAACGCGCGCGAATGGAGGTCGGACAAAACGGGCCGGAATCGGCGACGAACCGGCCCCCGAGACAAATAGCCGACAGGCAAGCTCAAAAAACGTCTGCGCGCGAGGTTTCGCGCTCATGGTTGGCGAAGCGTTTCGCCGCTGGTCGACCTATTGTTCTAGACTGGCGCAGGGACGAAGAGACAGAGGACAAACGGGGCCAGAATCGCAGACGATTCGAATCACGACGCCGGGCTCGGAAAAGGCAACCGCCATCCGACGCGACGAAACGCCCGGATCGATTCTTGGTTGACAAAGCGCTAGCGCCGGATTGGCGGCCAAAAGCAGCTTCTGGCGCGAACGCATGCGAACGTCAGTCCATCATCGCCGCCTTGAGAATGCAGACCATGGTCGCGTGAGCGGACCTGTCGCCGAGGTTGCGGATTCGGTGCGGCATGTCGCAGCGGTAGCGCAGCGTCTCGCCCGCGCTGACGGTCTCCGCCGCTCCGCCGACGTCGACATCGAGTTCCCCATCGAGCACCGATAGGCATTCGACCGAGCCGCGGGCATGGGCGGTCGATTCCAGGATTCCGCCAGATTCGGCCTGAAAATCGTACCATTGCAGCCAGTCCACGGTCTTCAGCCAGCCGATCACCGCCAGACGGCACAGTCCGTCGTCGGAGACGAATATCGGCGTCGTTCCGCGACGAAGGTGTTCGATAAACGGCCCCTCTTCCGTTCCCTGCAGCATCGAACCAATCGAAACGTCGAGCGCATGAGCGAGCCGCCAGATCGTCGTCAGCGTCGGGTTGGTCTCGTTGCGCTCAATCTGCGAAATGATCGACTTGGCGACGCCGGAATGGTCCGAAAGGTCGCCCAGCGACAGTCCATAGCTCCTGCGCAACCGCTGCACGGCGCGCCCGAGCTGGTTCGACAGAGACGCCGCCCCCGCCTCTAGGACTTTGGCCCTGTCTTTGCCTTCGACGCCCATCGAGCCCATCCCGGGTTGAACTCGGACTAGACATAGTGCAAATCGTCCGGAATATCGAACGAGACCGTTCGTTAGCTCAGGCCTGAGCAAGATATCGGAGAAATGGCCCCCCGGTTACGACATCCGGCTTCTTCCAGGGACCCTTCTCAGGGCGGCGCGGAGGCCAAACTGATCCTGCGCGCCTCGCGCTCGCGCCACAACATGGCCACGCCCGCGGCGATGACGACGCCGGCGCCGAGCGCGACCCGCGAAGAAGGCGTCTCGGCGAAGACCCAGTACCCGAGCGCCGCCGCCCAAAGCATCGCCACATAGTCGAAGCAGGCGATGATCGAGGCGTCGGCGTAGCGGTAGCTATGCGTCATCATGATCTGCCCGCATCCGCCGAGGAGGCCGATCGCGGCCAGGCTCACGAACTCGAGCGCGGTCGGCGTGACGAAGCGCTGGCCCGCCGCGACGCCCGCGAAAGCCCCCTGGGGCGGCCAAACCGCCGCGACGACGAGGACACTGAGGCCGACGATCGCCGTCACGGTCGAAAAATAGAACACGATCGCCCCAGTCGCCTCCGATCGGGTGAGCCGGCGGGTCTGGATCATGGCCACGGCCGCAAAGCCGGCGCCGCAAAGCGCGACGACCGCGCCCACGGGCCCCCCTGGCCGGCCGGCGCCCTCCCCCAAATGACCCGATAACATCACGAGGACCCCGATGAATCCGGCCGCGACCGCCGCCGCTCGAACCAAGCGGACCTCTTCGCCCAGCACGATCCAAGCCAACGGCACGACCATCAGGGGGGTCGCGAAGGTGAAGGCGGTGGCGTCGGCGAGCGGCAGCAGCGACAGCGCGACAAAGCTCGCGAACATGCCGCCCGAACCCGCCAGCGAACGCCCGACATGGCCGAGGAGGCGGCTGGTGCGCAAAGCCGCGGGAAATTCGCCGCGCCAGGCGAGCCAAGCCGACAATGCGACCAGCGCGAAGATCGATCGGAAGAAGACCACTTCGGAGACCGGGAAAACCGGCGCAGCCGCCTTGATCAGCGCCCACATCACGGTGAAGACGAGGGTCGCGCCGACTTTCAAGCCGATTCCCTTGAACATCGACGCGGCTTACCGACCGGCCCGGCGAATCACAACGGCGCTCGGAGCGCGGAGACGAAAGCCGGTCCTTCTCATCTTAAAAGACGCCGGGAAAGGCGCCGCCGTCGATAAGAATGTTTCGCCCGGTGATGAATCCCGCGTGGGCGCTCGCGAGAAAAGCGCACAGCGCGCCGAGTTCGGCCGGCTCGCCGAAACGGCCCGCCGGGATTCTCGCCTGCGCTTCGGCTCGCACCGCCTGCAGCGCGACGCCGCGCTGCGCTGCGAGACGTTGATGGCCCGGCCGCAGCCGGTCGGTGTCGAACGATCCGGGCTGGATCGAGTTGATCGTCACATTGTCTCGCGCGAACGAGCGCGCGGCCGAGGCGATAAACGCGGTCAGGCCGGCGCGTGCGCCGGATGAAACGTCGAGGCCCGCGATCGGCGCACGGACCGAGCTCGAAGTGATGTTGACGATCCGGCCGAATTTCCGTTGCGCCATGCCCGGCGCCAGCGCCTGAATCAGCGCGATCGGGGTCAGCATGTTCGATTCGAGGCCGGCGAGGATGTCCTCGCGCGCAATGGCGGCGAATGGCTTGGAGGGCGGGCCGCCATTGTTGTTGACGAGAATGTCTGCCTCCGGGCAGGCGGCGAGGAGCGCCGCGCGCGTCGCCGGATCGTCGAGGTCGCCCGCGACTTCGTGAACTGCGGCGCCCGCGATCCCGCGCAATTCGAGCGCGGTCCTAGCCAAGGCTTCCGCGTCGCGGCCGTTGACGACGATCTCGCAGCCGGCCTCGGCCAGCGCCAGCGCGCAGGCCCGGCCGAGGCCCCGGCTCGAGGCGCAGACAATCGCCTTGCGGCCGGCGATCCCCAAATCCATTGCGTTCTCCTTGCACTCGACACGTCGGAAAATGAGAATTATAAGCGGTGCAACATAGTTGCGTCATCGAAGCGACACGTGAATCTGCGCAGAGCTTCCTAGCTAGTTCCCCCTCGCCAAGAGGCCGACGTGCCCAGGATCCACGAAGCCCATCGTTACAGAACGCTCTTCCTGTCCGATCTGCATCTGGGAACCCGCGGCTGCCAGGCTCATCTCATCCTCGATATGCTTCGGCATGTCGAAGCCGACACGATCTACCTGGTGGGCGACATTATCGACGGTTGGCGCCTTCGCTCCGGCTGGTACTGGCCGCAGACGCACAATGACGTGATGCAGAAGCTTCTGCGCAAGGTCAGGCGGGGCGCGCGGATGGTGTTCGTGCCGGGCAACCACGATGAGTTCGCGCGTCAGTTCTTCGGCCTGACCTTCGGCGGGATCGAGATCAAACGCCGGGCGATCCATACGGCCGCCGACGGCAGGCGTTACCTTGTCATTCACGGCGACGAGTTCGACGTCGTCGTCCGCCACCAAAAGTGGCTCGCCTATTTCGGCGACTGGGCCTATGTCCTCGCGCTTTTCGTCAACACGCATTTCAACGCCGCGCGCCGCGCCGTCGGCCTGCCTTACTGGTCGTTTTCGGCCTGGGCGAAGCTCAAGGTCAAAAATGCGGTCAGCTTCATCGGCTCGTTCGAGCGCGAACTGGCCTGCGAAGCCCGGCGGCGCGGAGTCGACGGCGTCGTTTGCGGACACATCCATCATCCGGCAATCCGGGACCTGGAGGGCGTCACCTACGTCAACACTGGCGATTTCGTCGAATCCTGTTCGCTGGTCGTCGAGCATTTCGACGGCCATTTCGAAGTGCTGCGCTGGAAGAGCCCGCTGGCGCTCATGGCGCGCATCGAAGACGGCGCGCCCCTCGACGACGAACAGGAGAAGGCGCAGGCGGAAGCTGCGTAATGCGCATTCTCATCGCGACCGACGCGTGGCGGCCGCAAGTCAACGGCGTCGTGTCGACGCTCGAATGCATGACCCAGGCGGCGAACGAATTCGGCGCGAAGTTTGAATTCCTTACTCCGCAGGGAATGTGGACCGCGCCGACGCCGACCTATCCGGACATTCGCCTTGCGATCACATCGCCGCGACAGATCGGCCGGCGCATCGACGAGGCGGAGCCCGACCACGTCCATATCGCGACCGAAGGCCCGATCGGCTGGCTGACGCGACGCTATTGCCTCAGGCGCAAGCTGACCTTCACCACCAGCTTCCACACCCGGTTTCCCGAATACCTGTCCGCCCGCTTCGGCATTCCCGAGCGCCTGACCTACGCGGGGCTCCGCCATTTTCATGCGCCCTCGGCCGCGGTGATGGCGCCCACGCCGACGATCGGCGCCGACCTCACCCGGCGCGGCTTTGCGCGCGTACGGCTTTGGACGCGCGGCGTCAATCACGGGCTGTTCCGGCCGCGCTCCAGGCGCGCGCTCACGCTGCCGCGGCCCATATTTCTGTCGGTCGGGAGGGTGGCGGTGGAGAAAAACCTCGAGGCGCTGCTCGACCTCGAGCTTCCCGGCTCGACCGTCATCGTGGGCGACGGCCCGGCGCGCGCCGAGCTCCAGCGCCGCTATCCGCGTGCGCATTTTCTCGGCGCGATGCATGACGAAGCGCTCGCGGCCGTGTACGCGAGCGGCGACGTCTTCGTCTTCCCGTCGCGCACCGACACGTTCGGCATCGTGCTGATCGAGGCGCTGGCGAGCGGTCTGCCGGTGGCCGCTTTTCCCGTGCCGGGGCCGATCGACGTCATCGGGCGGGGCGGCGCGGGCGTGCTGAACGAGGACTTGCGCGCCGCCTGCATGGAGGCGCTCGCCATTCCGCGCGAGGCCGCGCGCGAACATTCCTTGCGCTTCACCTGGAAGGAAAGCGCGCGGCAGTTTCTGGAAAACATCGAGGGCAGCCAGCCCAAAACCAGCCGCGCCCCATCGAAGCAGCTCGAGTTCGTCGGCGGCGCATAGAAGATCGAGCTTCGCCGCTCGCGTTCACGCGGCGAAGCTCAACGCAACGCCCGCCGCGGTGGCGGCGACGACGACGACCAGCGGCGGCGCGCGCCAGACGATCAACAGGATGAATCCGGCGGCGGCGACGGCGAAATCCGCCGGGGAGCGCACCGCGCCCGTCCACACCGGATCATAGAGCGCGGAAGCGAGCAGGCCGACGACGGCGGCGTTGACGCCCGCCATCGCCGCGCGCGCGCCCGGCCGGGCGCGGAGCGCATGCCAGAAGGGCAGCGCGCCCATCAGGACCAGAAGTCCCGGCGCGAAGATCGCAACGAGGGCGAGCCCCGCCCCGGCGACGCCGCCCGGCGGCGCGCTGGCGACCGCGCCGAGATAGGCGGAGAAGGTGAACAGAGGCCCCGGCACGGCTTGCGCGGCGCCGTAGCCCGCCAGAAACGCGCTGTCGGAAACCCAGCCCGGGGCGACGACGGCGGCGCGCAGCAACGGCAGCACCACATGGCCGCCGCCGAAGACGAGCGCGCCGGAACGATAAATGGCGGCCAAGAAGGCCAGCGCACCCTCGCGGGCCGGCAGGAAGGAGAGCGTCAGGCCGGCGAAGGCGATGCAGAGGAACAGGGCCCCCATCCGCCGCGAGATCGGAGCTGCGCCGTCCCCTCCAGGCGCCTCGGCGCCTTGCCGGCAGAAGACGAGCCCGGCGAGGGCGCCGAGCGCGATTACGCCGATCTGGCTGAGACTTCCGGGCGCGAGCGCGGTCAGGATCAGGGCGAGGATCGCGATTCCCGCCCGCGGCCTGTCCGGCGCCAGGTTTCGCGCCATCCCCAGCACCGCCTGGGCGACAATGGCGACGGCGACGAGTTTGAGTCCGTGGAGGAGGCCGGCGCCCGCCCGACCGGAAATCGCGCCCGCGCCATAGGCGATGAGCGTCATCGCGACCGCCGACGGCAGGGTGAAGCCGAGAAAGGCCGCAAGCCCGCCGAGATAGCCCGCCCGCGTCAGGCCGATGGCGAAACCGGTCTGGCTGCTCGCGGGACCGGGCAGGAACTGGCAAAGCGCGACAAGATCGGCAAAGGCGTGTTCGTCCAGCCACTTGCGCCGGACGACGAATGCGTCGCGGAAATAGCCCAGATGCGCCAGCGGCCCGCCGAAGCTGGTCAGGCCGAGCTTTAGGAAGACGCGCAGGACTTCGAGCGGCGAACCTCGGGCCGCGCTCACGCCGCCGCCAAGGCCAAGCGGGTTTCGACCGCGCGCTTTTGTCGCCGGCCGCGACTTTTCAGAGCGTTAGGCGCCATTTTCTGCAACTTCGGAACTCCCAGGCGCCCCGCCGATCAGTGGGGCATGCAGGAAAGCGCCCAGCGTGCGCCGCAAGCGAACGCTTTGCAAATCAGGGGGAAGCCAGCGAAAGCAAAAGCGGAAGCTAAAGAAAATCAGAGGGAAGCCAGCGAAAGGAAAGGGGAAGAAAAGGAAAGCTTCTTGTTTCCGGGAATCGAGACTTTTCAAGGGCTTATGCGAGAATCCAAATTAGAATTTTTTCTCCGCCGCTTGGCGCCCCTTGACGTCCCTCCTCCCGTCCTTCCCCCTCGCCGATTTCCAGCGCGTCAACTCGCCCGCGTGAAGGCTCAAAAGCGGCCGCTGCCCTCGGCGCGCCAGGCGCGCTTCGATCTAGCGACGAGGAGGACGATAACACGGCTTCTGGTTTTCTCAAAACGATTGTCGCGGAAAAGTGATTTTCGAAAACGGCGCATACTGCCTCCTGCCTCCTGCCCTCGCCATCCGGAAACCTTGGATTGACCCCAAATCTCATAATCCCCGCGACTTGAAGTACTTCAGCATGGTCCAGACAGCGGCTTGCTGTTCATCGTCCATCTCATTCGGGTCGAGGTGCGTAAGAAGGATTTCGGACGGTTTCTTGCCTTCGACGCGAGAGGCGTCCGGTTGAGGTTGTGACGTTCCTGCTTCGAATTCCCTTGTCGGCGCCAGCGCGGGCGCATGTTTCCTGCGCGGCGTCAGAGCCCGAGGCTTCCGACCCTTCAGGACGCGGCCGCTTATTTTCACGCCCGCGTCATTCGCGGCGTAAAGAAAGAATGTCACGCACTTCTGGACGACCGCGTCCGCAGCCGGGAAAGCCTTCCTGAACGCCTCGTTGAAATGGGAAGGCGTCGCCGTTTCAAGGTCGATCGCGAACATCGGGGCGTATTCCCGCCGAAGGAGTTCCAGAAGCTTCTCGGGCCAATGTCCTGCGCCATGCGCGTTCACAAGTTCCTCGAGACGCTGCGTCGGATGTCCATGGTCTTCAATCAGACCGAGAAACCGAAGCGCGTGCATCAGCTGAGTGCCGACCACGCCCGAAAAGCGCGTCAAGACGCTGCGGTCGATGCGCGAGGGAACGCCGTGCTCGCGAAGATCCTGGATGAAAGTCCTGAACGTCCGATACGACGTGTACGGCGGCGTTCTCACGGACTTCGCCTGTTCCGAACTGCCGCCCGGCATGACGGTCTCCCATCGATACGGAACGCCCACTACACGCATTCGAGCCGCGTCGCAAACATACCGTATTCGCGACTTGCGTCGGACAGTTCGAAATGTGCGATTGCCCTATCTTGCCTACTACGTAACACATTGAAGTTAATTTGATATTTATGCTGGACAGACGGGTCGCGCCGGTTGCGGCGTCCGCGAGTTTGCCTACGAGGCGAATGACCGGACCATTCCATCTTGCGGCTGCGGACGCCGCAGCTTTAGCCAAGGGGGCGCGCAAATGCTGTGGACAGCCGAGGCGATCGAGAATCTCAAAAGGCTGGCTCTCGAAGGACGGAGCGCGAGCGTCATCGCTGCAGCGCTGGGCGCGGCGTCCCGCAACGCCGTGATCGGCAAGGCGAATCGCATCGGGATCAAGCTTAACGGCGACGGGCGCGCCTATGCGCCCGGCGGGACGCCGGCTGGCCCGTATCCGGCGCCATTGGGGGCTATTCCCCGCCAAACGCCGGTTTCCAGAAAGCGGAACTCCGGCGCCGCCGCGTCTTATGAACTGGAGAAAAAACGGGCATGGATTCTTGCCGAAGCCGAAGTTGGCGAGATGCGGCGCGTGAGTTTCGAGGACATTCGCAAATTCGCCTGCCGATGGCCGCTCGGCGATCCGAGGAGCGGGGATTTCGCCTATTGCGGGCTCAAGCCGGCCGAGGGCCACTCCTATTGCGCCGGCCATTGCCGGATGGCCTATCGCCCGCCAAATGCGGGAGCGAGACAAAGCCCGCGTGAGCGGCGATCGCCGCGCGCGCTCGCCAATCCGTGGCGGCTGCCCTGAGGGCGGCGAGCAACCCCGTCATTGCGCCTTCGGCGCGCGCAGACGAAACCCTGCGGGCCAGGCGGAAGGAGCCGACTGCTCTCGAGGGCGCCGCAATGCAAGCGCCTCATCCGGCGATTCCAGCCACCCTCTCCAAGCGGAGAAGCGGTCGCGACGAACCTGCAAATTACGGCTGGCCTCCCCCCTCAAGCCGCCTCCTTCAGCCTCTGCTGCACCATCGAGCGCAGCTTGCCCAGGTCGGCCGCGAAGAGGCGGATGCCGTCGGAGAGTTTCTCGGTCGCCATCTGGTCCTCGTTCAGCATCCAGCGGAAGCCCTTCTCGTCCAGGGTCATGCGCGCCGGGGCCGGGCCGGGCTTGGCGGGGTCGAGGCGGCGGGGGAGATTGCCTTGGTCCTTGGCGAGGTGGGCGAGCCATTCCGGCGCAATGGTCAGGCGGTCGCAGCCGGCCAGCGCCTCGATTTCGCCGGCGTTGCGGAACGAAGCGCCCATCACCACGGTCTTGATCCCGTTCATCTTGTAATAGGCGTAGATCTCGCGCACCGACTTGACCCCTGGGTCCGTCTCCCCATCGTAGGGGCCTCCGCCCGCCTTCACATGCCAGTCGAAAATGCGTCCGACGAAGGGCGAGACCAGGAAGGCGCCGGCGTCGGCGGCGGCGATCGCCTGGGCGAGCGAGAATATCAGCGTCATGTTGCAGTCGATGCCCTCGCGCTGCAGCCGCCGCGCGGCTTCGACCCCCTCCCAGGTCGAGGCGAGCTTGATCAGGATCCGGTCGTGACCGATCCCCCGCTCCTTGTAGGCGGCGATGAATTTCTTGGCCTTGGCGATGCTGCCCTCGGTATCGAACGAGAGATCCGCGTCCACTTCGGTCGACACCCGGCCGGGGACGATGGTCGTCAGTTCGGCGCCGAAGTTGACCGCGACCCGGTCGGTGACGTCCGCCAGCGAAGCCCCCTTCTGGTTTCCCCACCGGATCGCCTCGTCCACCAGCCGCGCGTACGCCGGCATCTGCGAGGCCTTGAGGATCAGCGACGGGTTGGTGGTCGAGTTGGTCGGCTTGAAGTCGCGGATCGAATCCATGTCGCCGGTGTCGGCGACGACCGTGGTCATGGCGCGCAATTGTTCGAGCTTGCTGGTCATCGAGGTTCTCCTTCGGAAGCGTTTGTTGGCGGCGATTGTCGCGCCCGCGCGCGTCGCGCGCAAGCACGGATGGTCAGCCGCGCCGGCTTTGAGCGCCCGGCGCCGGCCGTCAATATGCGGCCCCGGCCGAACGGCTTTCGCCGCCGCCAGCCGCCGGACCGCGCGCGGCTTGACGTTCGATTTCGGCATTGAGCTGGGCGCCGATCAAAATGACGATCATGGAGATCCACATCCACATCATCAGGCCGAGCGCCGCGCCGAGCGAACCGTAGGTCACGTTGTAATGACCGAAGTTGGCGATATACCAGGAAAACAGCACCGATATGACCAGCCACGCCGCCGCCGCCGCCACGCTGCCGACGGATAGCCACTGCCAACGCGGCTCATGGCGGTCCGGCGCATAGCGGTACGCCGCCGCCAGAGCCAGGATGACCAGCGCCAGCAGCGCCGGCCATCGCACGATGGTTAGGAGCGCGTGAGAAACCCCACCGAGACCGAGATCGGCGAGCGCGATCGGCGCCACGACCACGGCGCCGATCGCAAGGATCATCAAAACGATCGCGATCAACGTGAAGACAAGAGAGACCAGATTCAGTCTAATGAAGCTGCGCCTCTCCTTCTCGTCATAGGCGACGTTGAGAGCGTCGATGATCGCCTTCATTCCGGAGTTGGCGCTCCACAGCGCAAATGCGAGCCCAAGCACGAATCCGAAGCTGAGACCTGGGCCCCTGTCGGCCGCAAGTCGGGTCAGCTCGTCATGCAGGATGCCGATGGCGCCGCCGGGCAGAACTCCCGAGGCCATCGAAAGGTGGGCGGCGATCGCCGAAGGGTCGGCGAAAAGCCCAAACAGAGAAACAAACGCCGCCACGGCGGGGAAAAGCGCCAGCAATGCGTAAAACACCGCGCCGGCCGCGACCGACAGCAGGCGATTGTCGTCGATCTTCCGGTAGACCCGCCAGAGGATGTCCTTCCAGCCGCGCCATGGGATCTCCCACGGGGCGGCGGCGTGAAGGCCACGGCCTGCTGCGTGCGGACCGTCCCGCCCGCTGCACGGCTGCGTCAGCGCCTCCGCGGACGTCCTCCCTCCGGTCGAAGCCGCCCGCCGCCCCGCGCCGACGGTTTGCCCGACGAGCACGATGGCGCCGAGCGCCGCATAGGCGACAAGCGGCCAAAATTTTTGTGAGAATCGCATGGCCAGGCGCGTCAGCTTCGCAAGTTGACGTCTATTGGTTCTCCCAAGGCCGGGACGCCGAACAATTGGGCTGCGGGGCGCCTCGCCGCATTCTCGCGTCCGTCGAATTGTGGCGGGTCGACCATGAGAAACCTCTCGGGTTGCACGATCAACCCAGAGGGGTCCTTGTTTGTTCCATGTTTGCTGAAGCTCCGCCCCGCCGGCCCCGGGAGTCAGACGGCAAGGGGGCGCAGGCCCCATTTTTCGGCGAGCGCCAGGCACTCGGCGACCGTTTTGACCCCTTGCGTCGTCGAGACCGCGCTCATCGACGCGGCGGCCGAGGCGTGCGCGAGCCGCATGGCGTCGCCGATCGGCCAGCCCTCGTGCAGGGCGTAGAGCATGCCGGCGGCGAAGGCGTCGCCCGCGCCATTGGCGCCGACGATCGCGTTTCCCGGCAGGGCCACCGATCCGAGCGCCAGCCGGGTCCCGTCGCGGCCGCCGGCAAGCGCGCCTTCAGGAAAATGCGCGACCGCCCAGCGCATGGAGCCGAGCGCCAGCGCGTCGTCGATGGCGCGCGCGACCAGGCCCGCGTCCGTCGTCCCGTCGGCCCGGCGGGTCGAGCGCCCGGCCAGGGCGCCGATCTCATAATCGTTGACGATCAGCGTATCGAGATGCGGAAGACAGGGCCGCGCGAGCTCGGCGATGCGCGCGGCGGGGATCGTCATCAGTTCGAGATTGGCGGCGAGTCCCGACGCGCGCGCCCTGCGCAGAACCGCGGCCCAGCCGTTGGCGTCCTCGCGCCACGGCCGGTCCATCGTTCTGTGCGCGCCCGGCAGGCCGAGATGCAGAATTTTCGCCCGCGTCGACGAAAAATCGAAATGGTCGGGCGACAACTGGGCGCCAACGCCCTGATGGTAGAAATGGGTGCGTCGTCCGCTGTCGCTGACCGCGAAGGCGTCGACGCTCAACGTCGCGCCCCCCGCGATCGCCAAAAGCGCGCCGCGCTCGATCCCGCGCGCGTCGCATTCGCCAATGAGGAACCGCCCGAGATCGTCGTCGCCGACGACGCCCATCGCCTCGACCGGAAGGCGCGGGTCGAGGCGTTTGAGATCGAGCGCCATGTTGAAGCCGGACCCGCCGCCCTGGCGATCGATCTCGAGAATCTCGTTGGACGTGTCCTCGCTCGGCCAGCGCGCGATCGACTTGTTGAAATCGACGCACCAGGTCCCCGCCGACAACACTCCGCGCCGCGCGCTCATTCGCGCCCACCTCGGCTTGCCGGCATGTTGAAATCGAGGCGCCAGGTCCCCGCCGACAACACGCTGCGCCGCGCGCTCATCAGCTCTCAGGCCCGCTTGAGGACGGGTTCGGTGATTTTGCTGTCGGCGGCGAAGGCGCGGATCGGCTTCACGCCCTCTCGCCGCAGCGCTTCGTGATAATCCTCGACCGCCTCGAGCGAGGTCAGGGCGCCGTCGGCGACGGCGCGCATCAGGCGCACGATCTCGAGCGGCGACTCGGCGAGATTGATCTTGCGTCCGAACAAAGCGACGCGGGCGCCGTGCTTTTGCGCCTGATGGATGAGCTCGAAACAGTCGCGCGTCGTGCCCGCCCCGCCGCCGAGCACGCCGACCACGAGATCGGGATCGAACGCGGCGAGTTCCTCGAGCGCCCTCGGCCCGTTATAGACGATCTTGAGGAACTTCGGCCGCTCGGCCTCGGTGAGGCCGGCGAGGCAGCGGATGATCGCGTCGTTGACGAATTGCGGCATCGCCTCGGCGTCGAGATCGCGGTCAACGTTCGGATTGAAGACTTCGAGGAAGTAGGAGAAGCCGTGCGCCTCGGCGTCGGCGCGAAAGTCCCGGAACGCCTCCAGCGAGGCGACGTCGGCGTCGAGATCGTTGGTGAAGGTGATCGAATACAGGCCCAGGTCGGTCAGCCGCCGCACGTGCGCGAGCGAGGCGGTGCGAAACGGCCGCGACGGCTCGGTATGATAGGTCGCTCCGCGATGGCGCCAGATGTCGGTCGTATCGTTGGCGCGGATGGCGGGCTTGACGTCCGAGCCATTGAAGACTCCGCGCTTGACGAGCTTCTCCAGGTTCGACACCGAGGTCAGCATGATGTCGACGACGTCCTGGCGGACGATCGCCGCGATCGAATCGAGGAATTCGGTCCGGGTGCGGAAGCGTGGCGCCCTCCCTTGCGCCTCCGGCGCCGGCCCATGGGCATGGAGGCCGGGGCCCATGTCGGGATCCTTGGCGTCGGCGATGATGAAGTCCGAGCGCCGATAGCCGCCGGCGCGAATCCGCGCGAGTTTGTCGTCGAGCCGGGACAATTCGAACCCTCCGCGCCTTCAAGCGGCGTCGGCGAACTATAGACGCGCCCGGCGGTGAGGCAACACGGGGGGGAGCGGGCGGCGGCGGGGGTATGCGCTGGCGCAATCCTCCCCGAGTCGCTAGTTTGCCGCGCCCCGGCGGGGCCGCGCTCAATTCCCAGTCAAGATTCGAGGTTCATTCATGCCGCAGAGTTCCCGCCTTCGCATTCTCGTCGTCGGCGCCAGCGGCCTGCTCGGCCGGGCGGTGGTCGCAGAGCTTTCGCCGCGCTGCGACATCGTCTCGGCCGGATCGAAATCCGGAGACATCCGCATTGACATCGCCGATCCCGCGAGCATCGAGGCGGGGCTCAAGGCGGCGGGGCCGCTGGACGCGGTCGCCTGCGCGGCCGGCGCCATCAATTTCCATCCGCTTTCGGCGATCAAGCCGGCGCCGCTGTTGGATTCGTCCTACGGGCTCGGCCTCGCCAACAAACTGATGGGTCAGGTCAATCTCGCGCTCTCGGCCCGCGACCATCTGCGCGACGGCGGCTCGATCACGCTGATCGCCGGCGTGCTGGCCGATGTTCCGATCGCCGCAGGCTCGTCGGCGAGCATGGTCAACGGGGCGCTGGAGAGCTTCGTGATGGCGGCGGCGGTCGAAATGCCGCGCGGGATCCGCATCAATGCGGTCAGCCCGACCGTGTTCGAGGAAGCGATGGAAGGCTACGCCCCGTTCTTCCGCGGATTCGATCCCGTGCCAGTCGCCCGCGCCGCCCGCGCCTTCAGCCGCAGCATCGAAGGCTTGCAGACCGGCCAGACCTACCGGGTGGTCTGAAAAGTCGATGACCCGGACGCTGGCTGTTTATGTCGGGTTGACCGCGCTGACGCTCGCGGTTTTCGCGCTTTGGCCCGGCCTCGATCTCGCCGTCGCGCATCATTTTTATGACGGCGGCGGCTTCATCGGTCGCGGGGCGCTCGCGCGCTCGGGCCGCGACTTTTTCCGCGTCACCCCTTTCGTCGTGCTGGCGCTTTACGCCGCGCTCTGGCTCGCCAAACGGCGCGGCTACGCCTTGCCGTGGGCGCCGAGCGGGCGGGCGGTGATCTTCCTCATCGCCACGATGGCGATCGGGCCAGGCCTCATCGTCAATCTCGGCCTGAAAGACCACTGGCATCGCCCCCGGCCGTATCAGACCCAAAACTTCGACGGGCCGAGCCCTTTCCGGCCCTGGTACGAGACTGACGGCGGTTGCAAGATCAACTGTTCGTTCGTGTCGGGCGAGGCGTCGACCGGCTTCTGGATGGTTGCGCCGGCAAGCGTCCTGCCCTCGCCCTGGCGGGGGCCGGCGATCGTCGCCGCCTTCGCCTTTGGGATCGGCGCCAGCCTGCTGCGGCTCGCCTTCGGCGGACACTATCTTTCCGACGTGCTGCTCGGCGGGCTGGTCACGCTGATCGTCATCGAGGTCGCGAGGCGGCTCATCTGGCGGCGCGGCGGCGCCTGGCGGGCTGACGGCTCCGACCCTCGGCCCGGCTCCCGCAACGCGCGGCGATCGCCGTAGACGACGCGATCGCGGCGCTCGCCGGCGTGAGATGCGCGGCGCCGCCTGCGTGCGCGCCGCCTTAATTGATTTTCGATCGACTACGGCGCGAGGTATAGTGCCGCGCTCATAAGACAGGGCGGCCCGCAAATGCAAAACCCGCCTGGAGCGGTAAGGGCCGTCAACGGAAGTTGGGAGGCGCGCTGTGCCTGAGGAGGCGCTGAACGTCGGACGTCGCAGGCGCCGCCCCCGGCGTAACGAGGCGCTGAGACCATGAGCGAAGCCGAGCGGCCGCCGCAGGAGCAAGTTGAAAGGCCGGGACAGGCGGTGGTGATCATGGGCGTGTCGGGCAGCGGGAAATCCACCGTCGCCGAACTGCTCGCCCAGCGCCTCGGCTGGGAGATGGCGGAGGGGGACAGCCTGCATCCGCCGGCGAACGTCGAGAAGATGCGGCAGGGGATTCCGCTCGACGACGCAGACCGTGCGCCCTGGCTGGACAGAATCGGGGAAAAGCTGAGGGCTTGGGCGGCCGGGGGACGCTCCGGCGTGCTGACCTGCTCGGCTCTGAAGCGCGCCTATCGGGCCAGCATCCTCGCCGCGCGCCCCGATGTTCGCTTCGTCTATTTGAAAGGTTCTGAGGACGTGATCGGGCGCCGGGTGAACGCGCGGCGGCACGAGTACATGCCCGCCTCCCTGCTTCACAGCCAGTTCGAAGCCCTCGAAGAGCCGCTGCCAGGCGAACCTGTGATCACCGTCGACGCGGCCGACGCGCCGGAGCTCGAAGTGCGGAAGATCATCGACGCCCTCGGATTCTCGGCCACGCGTCCGGAATGAAAAGCGAGTCGCTGACCTCGCTCTCGCACCGTTGGCCCAAATCGCCCGACGGCTCATCGAACCGAGCGGGTAAGCCTGAAGGGGTTGCGCCCGGCGCCGGCGGAACTATAAGTCCGGCCGACGCAAACAGGCGAAGAATGACCACGTTGCGTCATGGACGGGTTTGACGCCTAGGGCGGCAGACGGCGTCTTGATAGCGCCGTTGCCCTGAAGCGAGCCCCTGGTCCATGCCGAATTCCAGCTCCAAGACAAAGATCAAGCGCGTCGTCCTCTCCTATTCCGGCGGGCTCGACACTTCCATCATCCTCAAATGGCTGCAGACGACCTATGGCGCGGAAGTCGTCACCTTCACTGCCGATCTCGGGCAAGGCGAGGAGCTGGCGCCCGCGCGCAAAAAGGCGGAGCTGCTCGGGGTCAGGCCGGAGCACATTTTCATCGAGGACCTGCGCGAGGAATTCGTGCGCGACTTCGTGTTTCCGATGTTTCGGGCCAATGCGCTCTATGAGGGCCAGTATCTGCTCGGGACCTCGATCGCGCGCCCCCTGATCGCCAAACGGCTGGTCGAGATCGCGCGCAAGGTCGGCGCCGACGCGATCGCCCACGGCGCGACCGGCAAGGGCAACGACCAGGTGCGCTTCGAGCTCGCGGCCTATGCGCTGGAGCCGGACATCAGGATCATCGCGCCCTGGCGCGAATGGAATTTCGCGTCGCGCAACGCGCTCATCGCCTTCGCCGAACAGAATCAGATCCCGATCGCCAAGGACAAGCGCGGCGACGCGCCGTTCTCGACCGACGCCAACCTGCTGCATGTCTCCTCCGAGGGCAAAGTGCTCGAAGACCCCGCGTTGGAGACGCCGCATTACGTGTATTCGCGCACCGTCGATCCCGAATCCGCGCCGGATCGGCCGACCGTGATCGAAGTCGCGTTCGAGAAGGGCGATCCGGTGGCCGTCGACGGCAAGGCGATGAGCCCGGCGACGCTGCTCGCCGCGCTCAACGCCTACGGCCACGACAATGGGATCGGCCGGCTCGATCTGGTCGAGAACCGGTTCGTCGGCATGAAGTCGCGCGGCATGTACGAAACGCCCGGCGGCACGATCCTGATCGCCGCCCATCGCGCGATCGAATCGATCACCCTCGACCGCGGCGCGGCGCATCTGAAAGACGAACTGATGCCGAAATACGCCGAGCTCATCTACAACGGCTTCTGGTTCGCGCCCGAGCGCGAGCTGCTGCAGGGGCTCATCGACAAGAGCCAGGAGATGGTCTCGGGCCGCGTGCGCCTCAAGCTCTACAAGGGCGGAGTCTATACGATCGGCCGCGACAGCCCGCATTCGCTCTACGATCAGGACCTCGTCACCTTCGAGGAAGGCGCCGTCGCCTACGACCACAATGACGCGGCCGGCTTCATCAAGCTCAACGCGCTGCGGTTGCGGACGCTGGCGAAGCGGAGGAAGAAGGCGGCGGGCGCATGAAGAGTTGAGACCCGCCTTCCCCGAGAGGTCTATCTCGACCAGCGCCACTGTCGCGCAGGCGTCACATTTGCACGTCAAACACCGCTCGGGCGAACCGAAGTCCGGCTTCGGCCCAATGATCGGCTACGCCACAAGGCCGCCATGCCACCAAAGACCGGCAAGGATATCGACGATCTGCGCACCCTCCTGGCCGAAGTGCGAGCGCTGCGCGGCGACATCGAGCAAAGAGGCGAAGAGCTGAGGCGCGAGTGGGGCGTCACGACGGACAAGACCGCGTCCCGCGCCCTCAACCTTTCCCACTACATTGCGCTGCGCGGCCACGACCTCACCGATCTGCAGTATCGGCTCGCCGCCCGCGGCCTTTCCTCGCTTGGCCGCAGCGAGGCCAGGGTGACGCCGGCGCTCGACACGCTGATCGCGACGCTGCGCCGCCTTACCGGCGAGACGGACGCCGCCTATCCCGCGCCGGCGCGCTTTCGCGACGGCGGGGCGGAGCTCGAGGCCGAGGCCGACAGCCTGTTCGGGAAGCGCCCGAGCGGCGCCCCTCACGCGCGGATCATGGCGACCCTGCCGCCGGAAGCGGCGACACACCCCGAGCTCGTCAACAGTCTCATCGTCGCGGGCATGGATTGCGCCCGCATCAACTGCGCGCATGACGACCCGGAGACCTGGGCGCGGATGGTCACGAACGTGCGCGACGCAGGGGCCCGGCTGGAGCGCCGCTGCCGGGTGCTGATGGACATCGCCGGCCCGAAATGTCGGATCCAGCGCGTGAAGGCGCCGCCGAAAACGCGCCTTCAGGCCGGCGACCGGATCTTTCTCATCGACGAATTGAGCGAAAAGACGAAAGAGCCGATCGCCTTCTCGCTCAATTTCCCGGAACTCGTCGACCAGTTGGCGATTGGCGCCGAGGTGTTCGTCGACGATGGTAAGGCGGCGGCGCGGGTCGTGGCCAAGAGCGCCGGGCGGGCCGAGATCGAGGTCTACGCGGCGCGCGGCAAAGGCGTCCGGCTCAAGCCGGGCAAGGGCGTGAACTTCCCCTCAACCGAACTGGACCTGCCGCCGCTGACCTCGAAGGATTTCCGCGATCTCGATTTCATCGCCGAGCACGCCGATCTCGTCGGCTTCTCCTTCGTGCAGCGGGTCGACGACGTCGAACTTCTGCAGGACCATCTGGTAGCGCGCGCCCCCGGGCGCGAACCGCATGGAATCGTGCTGAAGATCGAGACGCCGCTCGCGGTGAGCAACCTGCCGCGGCTCATCATGCAATCGGCGGCGCACAATCCGACCGCGGTGATGATCGCACGCGGCGATCTGGCGGTCGAACTCGGCTTCGCGCGGCTGACGGAAATGCAGGAGGAAATTCTGTGGCTATGCGAGGCGGCGCATACGCCCGTCGTCTGGGCGACCGAGGTGCTCGACAGTTACGTGCGCGACGGCGTCGCGAGCCGCGGCGAAATGTCCGACGCGGCGATGGCGCAGGGCGCGGACTGCGTCATGCTCAACAAGGGCCCCTATCTGGCCGAGGGCGTCGCTTTTCTTCGCGACGTGCTTTCCCGGATGGACCGCCACCGCGCCAAGAAATTCGCCCGCTTCGGCCTGCTTAAGGAATGGGCGTAAGCGGGCGTTTGGACAAAACGTTCGTCGAAAGGCCGCGCGCCACGGCGCGCGGCCTCCAATCGCTCAGCCGGTCAGCAATTCGCCGAACAGCTCCCAATTCTGGCCATTGAATGTCGCGAGCTGCATCTGCCGGATTGGGCTGTAGTTGGTCGGCGAGGTGTTGATCTTCATCCCCGGCAACAGCATCGGCAGTTCGAGGTCCTTCAGGCTCGCCGCCTGCTTCATGATGTTGTCGCGCGACAGGTCGTTGCCGCATTGCTTGAGCACCTGAATCATCGTCTGCGCCGCGCCGAAGCCATAGACCGCGTTGGCGTCGATGAATTCGGTGGGCGACATATACTTGTCGGTGAACGCCTTCCATTGCTTGAGGCCCGCATCGTCCGCCCAGCGTTTGTCGGTTGGGTCCTTGCCATAGTAGCCAGTGATTAGGCCTTTGGATTTCTCGAGCCCGGCGGGCTTGAGGATGCTTGCGATCGACACCGACACGTTGGTGATATAGCGGACCGCGTTCCAGCCCAGGTCGTAGGATTTGCGGATCGCCTGGGCGGCGAATTTCGGCGTTGCGGCGATGAGGAACACGTCGGCGCCCGACCCCTGCAGCGTGACCACCTGCAAATCGACGGTCGGCTCGTTGGTTTCGTAGGAGGTCTCCTTAACGATCATGCCGGCGTGATCCGCGCCAAGCCCACCTTTCAGACCGATCAGATAGTCCTTGCCGAAATCATCGTTCTGATAAAGCACCGCGATCTTGGCGCCCGGCTTGGTCGCTAGGATGTGCTTGGCGTAGATGTGGGACTCCGTCTGGTAACTCGGTTGGTAGCCCATCGTCCACGGAAAATGCTTCGGATCGTTCCACTTGGCCGCGCCGGTGGCGACGAACAGCTGCGGGATCTTCTTGTCGTTGCAATATGGCCGGATCGCGGTGTTAGGCGGCGTGCCAAGGGTGTTGAACAGGAACGCTACATGCTCCTCCTCAACCAGCCGGCGCACCTGCTCGACCGTCTTGGGCGGGCTGTAGCCGTCGTCGAGACTGATCAGATTGATCTTGCGGCCGTTCACGCCGCCCTGCTCGTTGATCATCTTGAAATACGCGGACTCGGTGCGGCCGATCACGCCATATGCGGAAGCCGGCCCGCTGTAAGGCATGGTCTGACCGATCTTGATCTCGGTGGCGGTGACGCCGGGCGCGTCGGCGGCGCGGGCGGAACCCGCGCTTGCGGCGATGGCCGCGGCGGCTGCGCTCGATTGCAGGAATGTTCGTCGGGTAAACATGCTCTCTTCTCCCTTTCTTGCTACCTTCGCAGCGGCGCAACCGGCGCCGCCGCGTTCCTACTTACGTCGCGCTCCGGCTCGACGGAGCAAAGAGGCGCGCGGCCAAACTCGCCGAGGCCCGCGCGGCGCCGGCGACGCCGGCCGGCATCAACGCCATGATCAGGATCAGCAGCACCCCGTAGACGGCTCCCGGCAGCGCCTTGGCGCTCTCGCCGAAATTGACTGTGAGCTGGTCGGCGATATTGGGCACGAATTCGATGAAAAGGGCCCCGAACAGCACGCCGCCGAGCGAAGCCAGCCCGCCGACGACGATGCCAACCAGGAACCCGAGCGACAGCGAGAGCCCGAAACTATCGGGGGAAACGAAGCCGACGACGATCGCGCTCAAGCCGCCCGCCACCCCGGCATAAAGAGCGCTGACGCCGAAACAGGTCGTCTTGTAAAGCGCCGCATTGACGCCCATCGTCTCGGCCGCGATCGGCTGGTCGCGGATGGCGATCAGCGCCCTACCGACCGGCCCGCGGACGAGATTTCTCGCCGCCCAGTAGAGCGCCGCGGCGCACAGGAGGCAAAGGAGGTAGAGCCATTGGTCGACGCTCAAGGGGAAGCCGAAAGGCGCGTGCGGCTTGGCGACCAGGAGGCCCTGCGAGCCGCCGGTGAAGGCGTCGATTCCCTTGTAGCTGAGAATTTGCGGCGCGGCGACCGCGAGCGCGAAGGTCGCCAGCGCCAGATAGAGGCCGCCGAACCGCAGGGCGGGAAAGCCGAACAGAAAGCCGGCGCCAAAGCAGACCGCGCCCGCGATCGCGATCGCCGCCCAATAAGGCGCTCCGAACTTGACCATCAGGATCGCGGTCCCGTAGCCGCCGATCGCAAAAAATGCGCCGTGGCCGAGGGAAATCTGGCCATTGAAGCCGGTCAGCAGGTTGAGGCCCAGCAGCGCAATCGCAAATATGAGCACCTGCGTGCCCTGATAGATGTGATAGCCGGTGGCGAAAAACGGAAAGGCGAGCGCGCAGGCGCCGACAGCGAGCGTAACGAACGAGCGGAAGGTTCCGTTGGTCTCCGCCATCGTCAAACCCTCGCCACCAGCCGGCGGCCGAACAGGCCGGACGGACGCCAGACCAGCACCGCGACGATGATCGCGAGCGCGACCGAGAGCTTCACCTCGGCGCCCACGACATAGGCGCCGACGAGATTCACGAGCACGCCGACCGCGAAGCCGCCGAATGCGGCGCCAAACGGGTTGTCGATGCCGCCCAGCAGCGCGCCGGCGAAGGCGTAGAGAAGGATCCCGCCCATCATGTTGGGATCGAGATAGACGATCGGCGCCGCCATCATGCCCGCGATTGAGCCGATCGCCGCCGCGAGGCCCCAGCCGATCGCCAGCATCCAGCCGACGCGAACGCCGACCAGCCGGCTCGACACCGGATTCTGCGCCGCCGCGCGCATGGCCAGCCCAAGCGGCGTGAACCGGAAGAAGGCATAGACGAGCGCCAGCACCGCCAGGGTCACGAGGATCGCCCCTGATTCATGGGCGGACATATAGCCGGCGCCGAACCACGGCCGGCCGGTGAATGGCGTATCGAACGACTGGATCGAATAACCGTAGAGCCACCCGGCGAGCGCATTGAAAATAAAGGCGAGCCCAATGAAAACGATCACCGAGGCGAGCACCGGCGCCTTGGCGAACGGCCGCACGACGACCCGCTCGATAACAATGCCCCCGACGAACGAGACGAGGACCGTCACTGCGAAGGCGCGCCAATAGGGCCAGCCCGAATTCATCAGGTTCCAGGCGAAATAGGTCGAGAACATCGCCATCTCCCCTTGCGCGAAGTTCACGAGCTGGGTCGCCTGGTAGATCATCACCAACGCAAGGGCCAGGATCGCATAAACGCCGCCGAGCGCCAGACCTGAGGCCAGTTGGTGCAGGAACTCGACCAAGCCTCTGGCCCTCGCTCAATAGCCGAGATAGGCGCGGCGCACCGCGTCGTCGGCCCGGATCGTCTGCGACGGACCGCTCAGCGCCACGCGGCCCGTCTCGATCAGGACCGCATTGTCGGCGAGATCAAGCGCCAGCGAGGCGTTCTGCTCGACGATCAGCAGACTCACGCCCTCGTCGCGGTTGATCGCGCCGAGGGTGCGGAAAATATCCTCGACCACCAGCGGCGCGAGGCCGAACGAGGGCTCGTCGAGCATCAGCAGGCTCGGACGCAATAGAAGCGCGCGTGCGATCGCCAGCATCTGCTGCTCGCCGCCGGAGAGCGTGCCCGCTTGTTGGCCTCGGCGCTCGGCAAGGCGGGGAAACAGGGCGAAGACGCGATCGAAATCCTTTCTCACTCCAGCCTTGTCGGAACGGACGTAGGCGCCGAGACGAAGATTTTCCTCGACCGTCAGATCGACGAAGGTGCCGCGCCCGTCGGGCACGTGGGCGACGCCCAGACGGGCGATGTCCTCGGTCGCCAGCGCGGCGATCGATTTCCCGCGAAAACGGATGTCGCCGCCGCGGCGAATGAGGCCGCTGAGGGCGCGCAGAGTCGTCGTCTTGCCAGCGCCGTTGGCGCCCAGCAACGCCGTGACGCCCCCCTCCTCGACCGTGAAGTCAATGCCGAAAAGCGCCTGGATCGGGCCGTAATACGCCTGGAGCCGCCTCACCTCCAGGATCGGCGCGCTCACGCGGCGCTCCCGAGATAGGCGCGTACGACCTCGCGATTGGCTCTCACCTCGTCGGGCCGGCCGTTGGCGATCACGCGCCCGAAGTCGAGCGCGACGACCTGGTCCGACACGCGCATCACCAAATTCATGTGATGCTCGACCAGCAAAACCGCAACGCCGCGCCGGTCGCGAATGGCGCGGATCTCCTCGCTCAGACCGTCGACTTCATCGTGGTTGAGTCCGGACGCCGGTTCGTCGAGCAGCAGCAGCTTCGGCCGGATCGCAAGCGCGCGCGCGAGCTCGACGCGCTTGCGAACGCCGAAGGGCAGTTCGCCGACCGGCCGGTCAGCGACCGCCTGCAGGCCGAACTCTTCTATCAGCGCGTCCGCCCGCTCGGCGACCCGCCGCTCCTCGCGCCGGGACAGCGGGAAAGCAAGCGCATTGGCGAGAAATCCGCCGCGGGCCAGCGCGTGGGCGCCGACGCGCACGTTGTCGCGGGTCGTCATGGTCGAAAACAGGGCGACATTCTGAAATGTGCGGGCGATGCCGAGGGAGGCGATCTCATGGGTAGCGAAGCCCGCGAGCGGTTTATTGTCGAAGTGAATCGAGCCGGCGTTGGGGTCGTAGAGCCGCGAAATGCAGTTGAAGAGCGTCGTTTTGCCGGCGCCGTTGGGACCGATCAGGCCGCAGATGGCGCCGGCGGAAACCTCGAAGCTCACGTTCTCGAGCGCGGTCACGCCGCCAAACCGGACGCTTACTCCGTCGACCGTCAACAGCGCTGACGCGTGATGATTTACGCTGTCGTCGACGCCGGGGGCTTTCGCCTCGGCCAGCTCCATGAACTTTCCGTCCCCGATATGGTTGGGCCGATCGGAACCGGCCAAAGCCCAGTGTCAACGTTTCTTCCCGCCTTGTCACCCGTTTTTGTCGGGAATGGGACGAATGAAAGGCCCGCGCCGCAAGAGCGCTGAAGCGCAGGCCCTGTCCTCCTGCGAGAGCGATACCGGAGTCCGCCCCATCGACCGCCGGCGGTCGGAGGGACAGGTCACGCTCGCCGCGCCAGAAATGCGAGCACGCCGGCCTTAAAGACCTGGTCGCCGACAGCGCGGTTGTGATCGCGGCCGGGAATGTCGAGCGTCTCGGCTTGCGCCATCATCGCGGCAAGGCGGCGCGCGTCGCCGGCGACCTCGTCGAGCGTCCCGATCGCGATCAGCGTGGGCGCCGCGATCCGCGCCACGCCCGCCGGGGTCAGACTCTGGCGGGAGCCGCGGATGCAGGCGGCGAGCGCCGCGCGGTCGCTATGTGTCTGATCGGCGAAGGCGCGGAACATCCGCTGCGTCGGGTCCGAGAGGCGGTCGAGCGAGGGCGCCTCCATCGCCTCCGCGATGCCGGGCGGCAGACCAGCGCCATGCACCAGCCGGTCGCCGAGGCCGCCCAGGATCAGCGCGCGCACCAGCCCCGGCCGGGCGAGCGCGAGAAAGCTCGCGATCCGCGCGCCCATGGAATAGCCCATCACGTCGGCGCGCTCGACGCCCAAATGGGCGAGCAGGTTCGCCGCGTCGCGCGCCATCAGGTCGGAGCGATAGTCGGCGGGGGCGTAGAGTTTCTCGCTCCGGCCGTGACCGCGGTTGTCCAAGGCTACGACGCGGCGTCCCGCATGCGTCAGCGTCTCGACCCAGCGGGGGTTCACCCAGTTGATGCGGTGGTTCGAGGCGAAGCCATGGATCAGCAGGATCGGCTCGCCGCGGTCATGGCTCTCGGCCGCGACGTCGATGAACGCGATATCGACGCCGTGCGAAGAAAAATGCCGCAACATCCCTGCCCCCTGGGCGTCAGGCATAGGCTCTCGGGACAAGGCTGAAAAGAGCCGGCGGCGACATGGAAGCCGGCGCGTCGAAACTTCACGAAACTATCGTCTAGTGGATCTCGCGCGGCGCGCGAATCGCGGTGCGACCATGGCGATACAGGGATCAAGACGGCCGCTTTGGTCCCTGGATCGATTGACGCCATACATTGCCGGCCGGGACCTTGATCGGCGTCACGCAACAATGCCAAGCGTCACAGCGAGGTGGCGAAAGCCGTCAGCCAATTTGGCATCGCCGCGACCAGCACCGCTTCGACCTGGTGATCGAGGCCGGTGAGAACTGCGGCGCCGACCAGCGCGAACGCGGCGCCGAGCGCCATCCGGCCCACGTTTCCCGCGGCGGCCAGGCGGGCCTTTGATACGACCCGGCCGACCGCGAAGCCGACCGCAAGCAGCGCGAAGGCGGCGCCGAGCGCGTATGTCGTCATGGTCAAAATCGCCGCCGCCGGCGATCCGCCCCTGGCGGCGATGAGCAGGGCCGCGCCGAGAACCGGACCGGCGCAGGGCGCCCAGGCCAGGGCGACGACGACGCCCATCGCCGCCTGGCCGACGAGTCCGGCCCTCGGCAGCCGCTCGCGCAAAAAATCGCTCGCCCGGCCCGCGAGCCCAAGCCGCCGTTCGACCGCATCCCCGATCGCCGGAAACACAAGAGCCGCCCCGATCACGACCATGACCGCGCCGGAGGCCGCGCGCACGAAGCCCGAGTCGCCAAATTCGACGCCGAACGAGGCGAGAACGCCGCCGACCACGCCAAACGTCAGCGCCATGCCGAGGCCCAGAGCGACCGGGCCGCGCGGGTCGTTGGCGCGCGCGCTCGCAACCACGATCGGCGCCAGCGGCAGGACGCAGGGGCTGAAGATCGTCAACATCCCCGCCGCGAAGGCGAGCGGCAATGCGACGAGCGGATTCACATCGCGGCCTTCAGCACCTTCACCACCGAATCCTTGGTCGTTCCCCAGGACATGCGCGCGACTTCCTTGCCGCCTTTATAGGCGATCAAGGTCGAGCGCGGGCATTTGAGCTTGGCGACGACGTCCTTCTGTTTATCGTAGTCGACCCGAAAGAAAGTCAGGCCATCATAGGCGGGGTCCTTCTTCAGGGAATTGAGGATCTCGGCCTGCGCGTGGCATTGCAGACACCAGGTCGCATAGACATGGACGATTACCGGCTCGCCCGACGCGATCGCCTTTCCAACAACAGCGGGGTCGTAGGGCTGAATGACGAACGCCTTCGCCGGAACGGCCAACACGACGGGCGCCAAACTCATCATGGCCAGAAACGACCTGCGGCTTTTCATTTTTTGCCTCCTCAATTGGCGCCGTCGATTGTTTTACCGCTGGGACGCCGATGCGGATCCATGACTTTCAGGCGCCGGCTGTCGATAATCTGCGGTCGCGGCTTGACGGACGCAAGTGCGTTGTCTCCCCGTCAGCCCAGTGCGCTCGGCCCCTCCGGCGCGATTCGCTTCGCCCTAAGGGCCATCGCACTCAGCGAACCCGCAAGGCGAAAGATAATCTCTTCGTCACCGAGCTTTCGCCTTCCCACTGGCGCCACAGTTTGGCGCGCAGTTCCACCGCGCCGGCTTGATTGGCCGCGATCTCGAATGCGACGCTTCCGCCCCCGCCGACGCCCGGCCCGCCTGAAACAAAACGCGACCCGACAATCGACGCCGCCTCGCTCGGTTCGATATCGACCGACCAGCGGTAGCCGGTAGACGGGTTTTCCTTAAGACGCAGTTCCACCCTGTCGCCACGCGTCACGTCGTGGGCGGAACCCGCATCCGCTTCAGTCAAAACGAGGGTCGTCATTTCATTTTGCGCCAGAATTGCCCAAACCACAAAAGACAAAATCGTTGTCATACTGCCATTGTTCCACTTTGGCGCCTTTTGGCGGCGAAGCGCTGAAGATGACGTTGGCGTCTGACTCTGGCAACTGAAAGTTTCGCCGCCGCGTCGCGCTCAGCATCATTATGGAGCCAAGCCCACGCTTCGAGCGGTTTCGCAGCCACCGTAGGCGGGCGCGCGGCAAATGCGCGCTTGCGCCGCAGGCGCGAACCGGTCTCTAATTCGGCGCTTGCGGGTATCAAAGGCGACGGGTTCGGTCCGCCTTGACGGAGGGAATGGCCATGAATTGGACGGGCCTGGCCAGAAGCGCGATCGCCTGCCTCGCACTTTGCTGTTATGGTTTGCCGCAGGCGGAAGCGATCGAGATCGTCGGACGATCGAGTCCGGTCGTCCAGATGAGCGGCGGCATGGTTTCGCAGGTCGCAGCGCGTCGCGGAGGCGCCCACCGTGGCGCCGCGCATCGGCCCGTCCATCGTCCTGCTCATCGACCTGTCCATCGCCCCGGCGGCGCCCATCGGCCCGTCCGCCGTCATGGCCATCATCGGCACGTTCACCGTCCGGTCCATCGGCACGTTCACCGTCCGGTCCGACGACCGGTGCACGTCCATGGCGCATGGGCCCGGCCGAACTGGTATCGGTGGAATCCCGGCGGCGCTGTCGCGGCGGGCGCCGCGCTCGGCTTCGTCAGCGCGGCGGCGGCCGCCTCGTGGACAGGCGCCGCGCCGCAACCCGGGCTTTGCTGGTTCTACACCGACCCCACCCGGCGACAGGGCTTCTGGGACGCCTGCCCCTAAACCGGCGGCGCTCGTGGAGGCGACGGGCGCGCCGTCCAAACTCCGCCCAGGCTCTTTTGCCCGGGCGACTTGATATTCAGACGTGGACGCCGCCCCATCGCCGGGAGGCGAATGCGCGACTGGATTTGTCGCGCATTCGGGCTGACCAATCAGCCGCCTTTCACCTCGATGCTCTTGACCGCCTTTCGCGCCTCCGGAGTCTTCGGCAGCGTCACAGTCAGCACGCCTTTCTTGAAATGGGCCTCGATTTTTTCCGGGTCCACGCTGTCGGGAACGCGAAGCGAACGCGCGAAGGAACCGAACCTTCGCTCCCGGAGATGGAAGTCCTCTTTTTTCTCGACCTTTTCCTCTTCCTTCTGACCCTTGATCGTGAGGACGCCATTGACCAACTTCACCTCGATGTTCTTCTCATCGAGTCCTGGCAGTTCGGCCGAGACTTCAAACGAATTGTCGTGCTCAACAAGGTCGACCGGCGGCGCGGCGACCCAGGATTCCGGTTGCCAGAATGGTTCGATGTCGAACGCCGGCCGGCGCAGCGGCAGCCGGAACGGGTTGACTGTAAAGTCCTCAAACAGCCGGTCGACCTCGCGACGCAGGCTCTCGAAAGGCCGCCACGGCTGCATGAAGCTCGGCATCGCGAGGGGCTTTCCCTCAGTCGAGACAGGGACCTTGCTCTCGGCATTGGCCTCAACTTTCGCCATTTATCTTCTCCATCCCTCTGTGCTTATCAACCGATCAAGCTTTCACGCTAGACGATCGCGTGCGAAACGCATTGATCCAACGCAACTCTCTGACGATTGGCGACCGGGAAAAATTGGTCCGAAATCTCCGGAGGGTCCCGCCGCCTGATTACGGGCCGGCGACTGAGGACCACGCTGACCGGACCCCTTCCCGGGGCCGTCTGCGCGTCATTAGCGCGTCATCGCGCAGAATTCATGACGCAGCCAAGCGGCAGGCACACGTCTTAGGCCGAATGCGAAGATCCCTCGCGTCCCGGCGGGAAGCGGCGCCCCTTGACGCCCGAATTCGGCTTCCCAAGTTTATTATCAGTCGTTACCGGCGAGTGCTTATGGGGGGGTCGGGAGAGGGCGTGCGGCGTCGGCCCTCCATGGACGTCAGCGCGCCGGAGACGGACGCAAAGGAGGAATCGATGGCTGTGTTTTCGGATCCATTCGACGCGCTTTCTAATTTTCAGCAGGCTCTGGACACGTTCCGCGCGAGCTCATGGCTCGAGGCGGGTCCCAGCGGCGGCGGCGGCTATCCGCCGATGAACGTGTTTCGCAAGGGCGACGACTTCGTCGTCATCGCCGAGGCGCCGGGCGTGAAGAAGTCGGACCTCGACATCCAGGCGAAGGGCCGGACCATCCGGCTCGCCGGCGTCAAGTCGGTAAGCTTTCCGGAGAAGGCGAGCGTGCATCGCCGCGAGCGGCTCTCAGGCCGGTTCGATCGGGCCATCACCCTGCCGGTGGAGATCGATCCCGACGGCGTGAAGGCCGAATATCGCAATGGAATTCTCGCTCTGTTCCTTCCGCGCGCCGAGGCGGACAAGCCGAAGTCGATCAAGGTTGCGTGACATGAGGCGAAATTCGGAACGAGAGAAGGGGAAGACGATGGCGGAGAAAAAAGAAATGGCCGTCCGCGAAAAAAAGGAATTGGTCAGCAAGGACGAGAAGACCGTGCCAGGGCGCTACTATTTGCCCTATGCCGACATCTACGAGACCGAAGGCGCGCTCTGCGTCGTGATGGAGATGCCCGGGGTCGAGAAAAAGCGCCTCAACGTGGCGCTGGAAAATGACGTGCTCCGTGTAGACGGGCAGATCGATTTCGCCAATTACGAAGACATGGAGCCGGTCTACACGGAATACAACGTTGGCCATTATGCGCGGTCGTTCACGTTGTCGAACAAAATCGATCAGGAGAAAATCAGCGCCCAACTTGAAGACGGGGTGCTCACGCTGACGCTGCCAAAGGCGAAACAGGCGCAGCCGCGGCGGATTTCCATCGGTTGAGCGGCGACATCGTTCTCCGGCGCCGCCAACACGGCCGGCGCCGGAGAACGACATTCAAGATCCGACGGCGTCAGGCTCGTGGGCCGGAACCTTTGCGGGGCCGGATCGTTGTCAGCGAATGCGGGCGACTGTCAAATCGACGCGAGAAGAGGCGCGCGGTTGCACAGGAGAGGAGCGACACGGAGCCGACGCCCGAATGTGCCTGGCGCTCCGGACTTCAACCCTAGCCCGGTTTCGTGCGATAAGTGACCGCTCCGCGGTCGAGAGCCGAACGCGGATGGCGTTAGGCGCCGAGACCGGACGTGCGCCGCCGGCGCAATGCGGTTTTATGAGAGATGGGACGGTTTTATAGAGAACGGCGGCTCATTTGCCCGCCATGATCCGGGAGAAAAGCCATGAATTGGTCGAATCTGTTGAAGGGCGCTTGCATTACTTTGACACTTGGTTTCTTCGGCCTGCCGCAAGCAAAGGCCATCGAGATTGTAGGGGGACACAATCCAACCGTTCATCTGAACGACAATCTGGTCTTGGTCCGCGGGGCCGCGCGCGTCGGCGGCGTCCACGGCGGCGTCTATCATGGGCCGCGCGGCGGCACAGTCTACCATGGCGGGGCCCACCGCGGCGGAGCCTATCGCGGCGGCGTCTATCGAGGCGGCGCCTACCGTGGCGGCGTCTATCGTGGCGGCGTCTATCGAGGCGGGGTTTATGGCGTTCATCCAGGCTATCGTTACGGCGGCTGGGCCCGGCCGGGCTGGTATGGGTGGGGTCCCGGCGGCGCCATCGCGGCCGGCGCGGCGATCGGCGTCATTGGCGCAGCCGCCGCCTCCGCATGGGCCGGCCCCCCGCCGGCGCCGGGACTGTGCTGGTACTACACCGATCCCAGCCGTCGTCAGGGTTTCTGGGACGCCTGCCGGTAGGCCTTGACGATCGGATGGGCAAGGACCTCCCTCGCCGCCTCCTGCCGGCGGCGAGGGAGGGGTTCTTTGGCGGCCGCCGGGAAACACAGGGTCGA
>CAWASR010000013.1:0-124485 GCA_963784805.1 uncultured Alphaproteobacteria bacterium | reverse complement strand
CGTCCTTCTATATCCTTCGCTTTCGGCAAGTGCGCTGGCGTGAGGTCAAGCGGATCTCGTCATAGTATCGGACTTGACCCGGCCATCTACGCGGTCATGCTGCAAATATCACTGCCCCCACGCCGCCAAGCCTGGGCCGTCAAACTCGGTTCGTCTATGCTTCGCCGCCTTTCGCCGCCGCGCGCGCCAGCGCCGCGTAGTCCGCGACATCGAGTTCCTCGGCTCGCATCGTCGGTTGGAGCCTGGCTTCCGCGAGAAGGGAGGCCATGTCGAGGCCGCGCTCGGCGGCGAAACCCTTCAGCGACTGTCGCAACATCTTGCGGCGCTGGCCGAAGGCCGCCCGCGTCGCGGCGCTAAGGACGCGCGGATCGCAGGGGTAGGGCGTCGCGCGGGGGATCAGTTCGACCACGCTGGAAGTCACCTTCGGCGGCGGAATGAAGGCGGCGGCCGGAACGTCGAACAGAATCCGCGCCCGCGTGCGCCACCCGGCGAGGACGCCGAGACGGCCGTAATCGGCCCGCTCGGCGGGGGTTGCGACGATCCGCAGCGCCACCTCGCGCTGGAACATGAGCGTCAGACGGTCGAAGAACGGCGGCCAGGGCTCGGCCTCCAGCCACCGGATCAACAGCGCGGTCGCGATGTTGTAAGGAAGATTGGCGCAAATTCTCAAGGCCGCGCCGTCGGCCTTGGCGATCAGAGCCTGAGCAGAGACGTCGAGCGCGTCGCCGACCATTACATCGAGCCGGCCGGGCCAGCGCGCGCCGATTTCGGCGAGCGCCGGCAGCGCCCGCTCGTCGCGCTCGATCGCGATCACCCTTTTCGCGCCCTCCGACAGTAGCGCGCGGGTGAGCGCGCCGGGGCCGGGGCCGACCTCGACCAGTACGACGCCATCGAGCGGTCCGGCGGCGCGGGCGATCTTTCGCGTCAGGTTTAGGTCGAACAGGAAGTTCTGGCCAAGCGCCTTGCGGGCGCTGAGGCCGTGCGCCGCGACGACGTCGCGCAGCGGCGGCAGCCCGTCGGCGGCAAGGCTCATCGCGTCAGCCGGTCTGCGAGCTTGAGCGCCGCGATCAGGCTCGACGGATTGGCGAGGCCCTTTCCGGCGATGTCGAAAGCCGTGCCGTGGTCGGGCGAGGTGCGGACGAACGGCAGGCCGAGGGTGACATTGACGCCTTCGTCGAAGGCGAGCGTCTTGGCCGGGATCAGGCCCTGATCGTGATACATGGTCAGCGCGACATCGTAGCTCGCACGCGCCCTGGCGTGAAACATCGTATCGGCGGAAAGCGGTCCGGTCGCGTCGATCCCTTCCGCGCGCAGGGTCTCGATCGCCGGAGCGATGATCGTGATCTCCTCGCGCCCCATCGCGCCGCCCTCGCCAGCATGCGGGTTGAGACCGGCGAACGCGAGGCGGGGCCGTGCGAGGCCGAAGCGCGCGCGCAGGTCGCGGTCGACCACCCGCGCGGTCCTGACAATGAGTTCCGCGCTCAACGCCTTCGGCGCCTCGGCGAGCGGAATATGGATCGTCACCGGGACAACGGCGAGCGCTTCCGACCAAATCATCATCACCGGAAACGCCGACGCGCCCCAGGCCTTCGCCAGCTCGCCCAGATATTCGGTATGTCCGGGAAAGCGAAAACCGGCCTCGTAGAGCAGCGCCTTGGCGATCGGATTGGTCACCACGGCGCGCGCCTCGCCGACGCGGACGGCTTCGACCGCGCGCCCGATCGATTCGATCGTCGCCGCCGCGGCGCCGGCCTCGGGTCGGCCCGTCTCGACTTCAAAGGCGCTCTCGAGGGGGACCACCGGCAGAGCCTTGTCGAAAACGCTAGCGGCGCGAGCCGCGTCCGTCTCGATGATGGGCGTCTTCGATCCGGTGCGCCCGGCGAGGGAGGCGAAATGCGCCGGCGCGGCAAGGACGAAGAACGGAGCGTCGCCGGGCGTCCGATTGCGCCAGGCAGCGAGCGCCAGCTCCGGGCCAACGCCGGCCGGGTCGCCCATCGTCATCGCCAAGGGCAGCCTGTCGCCCGTCATCGAAAGAGCTCCGTCGGCTCGGACGATCTTTCCGTCAGAGGCCGACGTTCGCCTTGACGTCGCCGAGCGTGCGCAGAACCAGCTGGATCATCAGCGTCTGATTGCGCACAGCCGGATTGTAAACGACCGGGCCGCCGGCATACACGGGGTAGGCGGCGGGGGCGCTGAGGTTGGACGAGTAGCGGACGGTCAACGTCGTGCATTCGTCCTTGTAGCCGAAGCCGAGGGAATAGCCGACGGGGTAGAATATCGGCGTCGTCTGCCCCGCAGTGTCGTAATAGTGGCGCGACATGTCGAGGAGCAGCGATCCCTGAAGCGACCAATGATCCTGGAACATGTATCCGAGTTTTCCGGTCAGGCCCTCGCGCGGATATTCCCACCCGAGCTGCGGTTGAGCCGCATACAGCGCGTAGTCGACGCTGCCGGTCAAACCGGCGAAACTAGCTTTCGCAATTCCGTCGAAACGTTTGAGCTGCAACGTCGCGCTGTCGAATTGCTGCTTGCTGATCAGGGAGATCGGGGCCGAGAACGGCTGCAGCGTCTCGCCGGCGACGAAATTGGACACCGTCCTGTCGAGGCCGGAATCGAGACCGGTGTTGGCGACGTCGAAAAGGGTGTAAGAATTCTGGCCTGCGACCTGGATCGACTGTCCGGCCACCACATTGGCGTGCCCGCCATTGGCGAAGTTGGCGACGTATTGCAGCCCATAGTTGAGCCGGGTGCCGCCTTCGATCCGATCATAGCCGGAGAACTTGTTCCAGGCGAACAAATTGGTTTCGTCGAAAACGAGGCTTTGCGCGTCCTCGTTGGGCTGGATGCGAGGCACGATCTCGTTTGGCCGCGCGATCAGCTGTCCGATCGGCGTGATTGTCTGTGTGCCCCAGGACGAACTGTAAGTGAGCGGGAACTGGTACTCGACCCCGATTCCCGCCATCCCGCGAGCGAACGAGCCCTGTCGCGGGCCGGAAAAAAAAGCGGCCTGGCTCGAGTTGGCGACCGTGCTCGAGCCTATGGCGCTGGCATAAGTTATCGATCCGGTCTCATCGAGCTCGGCCGCTTCGCCGTCTAGACGCGCGAACAGGAACGGCTTCCAGACCTCGCCGATCGAATCGATATAGCTGCGCCGCCATGAGACCTGGCCGCTGGCGCGCGTATAATCACCCGCGATGCCGCGCAACAGGCACTTGCCCGGGATGTAGGTCGGCACGAGGACGCCCGCAACCTGCGTCTCACAGACATTGTAGAGGTGGTAGGCGTTGTCAAAGGTCTGCAGGCCGGTCGACTGAAACGCCGCGTTGGCGCGGTCGATGTTGACCACGTTGGAGTCGACCGTCAGCTGCCCTCCAATCCCATTGGTGCGGTCGGCGGGAAGATCGAAGACGCGATTGTAATCCAACACCGGCGCGGCGATCGGCAGGGTGCGATTGTCGTCGTTTGCGGTCATGCCGACGAAATGGTAGGCGCTCAGGTCGAAATAGCTGTGCGCGGCCTTTCCGCGCAGGTAGACCGAAGATACGACGTCCTGAAAGTAGTAATTGCTGAAGTCGATGCCTTGCAGTTTGTAATCGTTGAGGAAAAACTTGTCGGTCATCCAGGTGCCGTTCCAACCGAACTGCCACATGTCGTTGAGAAGAAAGTTGCCCTTGCTTTCGATCGAGCCGCGCAAACGGCTGGTGCCCGCGCCGTAGGGATAGGCGGGAAACAGGCCGGGCTCCTGTTCGGTGATGCCAGTCACGCGAATGTTATAGATGCCGTTCGACATCCGCTGACGCCAGTTGGCCTCGCCCAGAAGCCCTTGCTTCGACAGGTAGGTCGGGGTCAGCGTCAGATCATAATTCGGCGCCAGATTGATGAAATAGGGCAGGCCGATGCCGTAGCCCAGATTGGCGCCCTGGACGAACTGCGGCGCCAGGAGTCCGGTCTGCTTGTTCACGGTCGAGTCCGGCGACGAGAAATACGGCGTCCAAAAGATCGGAACGCCCCAGAGCTGAATTTGCGCGTCCTCGTAGTAGACCGTGTGCGTCACCTGGTTCTCGATGATGCGCGTCGCGCGCACTTGCCAGAACGGCGGCCGTTCCGGGTGATTCTTGCAGGGCTCGCAGGCGGTGTAGGCGGCCTTGCTCAGCACCGTGATGTCGCCGTTGGTGCGTTCCACCCTGGGGGAGGTGAAACGCGTCTTGTCGGAAGTGAGCAACTGGACGCTGTCGATGAAGCCGTCGCGAAAATTGTCGCTGAGCTCGAACCGGCTGCCATAGACGACGTCGCCGTGCTCGTCCGTCATCTTGGCGTGGCCTTCGGCGTAGACCCGCTTGGTGGCCCGGTTGTAGATCACGCGGTCGGCCTGAAGGACGCGCCCCTGGTAGAACAGCTGGACCGAACCGATCGCCGAAACGGTGTTCTTGTCCTTGTCGTAGACGAGTTGGTCTGCGTCGATGACAAGCTTTTCTGGCGCTTTCTTCCCGGGAGCCTTGGCAGCCTGCGCCGGCGGCGCGCCTGCGGCCGAATTTCGCGCCGACGCGGGGCAATGGAGCCAAACAGTCAGAGACGCGAGCACCGCCAGACCAAGTATCGGCAGACCGAACCGAGAGGCTCGGGTGCGGTGCGTCTTCGGCTCAAGGGAAGAGCTGACGGCGCATCCCATCAACCATCCTCTTGCTGCAGCAACACATATACGCCAAACAAACACCCAACCAGCCCAGGCGACCAGCCCGCCACCGGCGCGCTGACAAATCCGGCCCCGCCGAGGTCGTTGATCACTTTCGTGATGACATAAAGCACGAACCCGGCTGCGACGCCACCAGAAACCATATATTCGATGCCGCCCATTCGGAAGAATCTTAACGAAAAGCATGCGGCGACCAACACCATCGCCGCCAGCATTAGCGGGCGGGCCAAAAGTTCCTGATATCTCAGTCGATAAGCGGTCGAATCCAGTCCGGCCCGCTCGGTCTGGGCGACCAGCCCCGGCAGTCTCCAGAACGACACCGTCTCCGGCGCCACGAAGGCCTGAGCGACCTCCCGACGACTGAGGCTGGTCGCGAGCAGGTAGGTCGAGGTCGGAAGCGTCTCGAAGCCGGGCGTGACCACCTTTGCGTCACGCAACAACCAGTAGCCGTCCTTCAGATCGCCCGAGGCCGCATCCACCCGCTCGACGAAATTGCCCTTGTCGTCGAAATTGAAGACCTCTACGCCGGTGAGCTGCGTCCCGGTGGAGTCTCTGCCGTTGGCGTGGATGACCGCCTGGCCGTCGATGCTTTTCTGCCGGATCCACATCCCCCCCGATCCAGGCGCCAGGCCGCTGAACAACCGGGCCTCGATCACGTCGGACCTCTGCTTCATCCATGTCGACGCTGGATTATATGCGACCACCGACAACACCCCGATCAGGGTGCTCACGATCAGCGGCGGAGTCAGAAACTGCCAAACCGATACGCCCGCGGCCCGCGCCACCACCAGCTCCATTTTGCGCGACAGGTTGAGAAAGGCGATCATTGAGCCGAGCAGCACCGCGAACGGCAGGGCCTGTTCGGCGAACGTCGGCGTTCGAAGAAACGACAGGCCGGCCATGGCGATCCCGGTCGCCCGCCGCGCATCGCCCGAACGGCGCAGCAGCTCTACCAGGTCCACTGAGTAGATGAGGGCGAAAACGAACGCGAACGCCGCGACGACCGTCCGCGCGAAGCGGGTCGCCAAATAGAGCGATAACGTCCGGCCGATCATGCCGGCCTCGCCATGACACGCCGCCCCAGCAGCGCCAAAAGTGGTCGACGGAAGATAACCGCCAGCGCCCCGAGGCATGCGCCAATCGGAATCGCCCAGACAAAAACGGCGGCCGATGGGTCGCCGACGACGAGCGTCGTCGCCGCGATGCCAAGCATGCGCAGGAAAAGAAAGGCGAAAATCGCCCCGCCGATCGCGACGCCGCGCCCCTGCCGGGTCGTGCGCGCCTCTCCGAGCGCGGCGAAGGCGATCAGGCCGGCGACGAGAGCATAGAGCGGGCTCGCCAGACGATTGAGCAACTCGCTGCGGATGTGGCCGTCCAGCGTCGGATCGGCGCGATCCCGGGCGTCAGGCCTCAGCAATTGGGCGGTGCTTCGTTCCTGCGGCTTCTTGATCGAGCTGACGGCGTGCATGAACTGGGAAAGATTGATCGTATAGTCGTCGAAGGTCACGATCGCTGAATCGCCCGACGACTGCGGCCGCAAAAGGACGCCTTTCGAAAGCTGAAGATAGCTCGAGCCGTTGCGATCGACGGTCTTGCCGGCCTCCGCGATGTAGGTTGTGATATGAGCGGGGTCGCGCCAGTCCTGCATGAAAACTCCACGCAGCGCGCCGTCGGGCGTACGTTCGCGGAAATGAAAGACGAAACCCGATTCGAGCTGGGTAAAGGCGCCGGGACGGGCGAAGTTGGCGATAAAATCGGCATGAACGAAGGTCGTCAGCCTTTGAATCGCGCCAAAGCTCCAGGGCAGAACCTGAATATATAAGCCGGCCACGACGGCGAACACCAAGCCGGACAGCAGCGCCAGCGGGCGCAATAGGCGCGCCGGCGAAACGCCGGAGGCCGACATCACCACCAATTCGCTGTCGCCGTTGAGCTTGTTGAGCGTGTACAGAACCCCTCCGAACAGCGCGACGGGGGCGATGATCGCCACCAGCGAGGGCACCACGAGACCAGTCATCATCAGAAAAATGAGAATGGTCTGACCCTTGCTCGTCAACAGATCGATCTGTCGCAGGGCCTGGGTAATCCAAATGATGCCCGTTAGAACGACGAGGCCCGAGAGAAAGGCCGTCCCCGCCGTCCTGAACAAATAGCGTTCAACTCGGATCATCGCCGCCGCATCGTAAGGCGCGGCCCCCAAATCCGCCGCTCGTCGTCGGCGCTATCGCGTACCCGTTGATCTTGCAAGTCGGGACCCTCTGCGCCGTTTACCGGAGAATTGTGATGCCCAATCGCGGCGGCTTATTGACGAGCGAGGCAAACCCTCGATATCTCGACCCCGGGCGGCCAACGCGACCGCATTGGTCGAATCGGATGGCGCGCGCCAACGTTGAAATGGGATGGTCATGAGCGAAGTCGTCAAGATCGCCTTTGGTTCGCCGTCCGCGCTCAAGGGAAACGCGCTCGTCGTCTTTGTCGGCGCGGATATGAAGCCCGCTCCGGCGCTATCCGCGCGGGTTGGCGACCTTGAGCCGTTGATCCGGGCCGCCGCCAAGGCGTCAAATTTCCACGGCGCTCAGCGGACCGCGCTCGACATTCTCGCTCCGGCCGGCATCGAGGCTTCGAGGCTGATGGTCGTCGGCGTCGCCCCGGGGAAGGACGACGGCGCGATTGACTTTGTGACGCTCGGAGGCTTCGTTTTCGGCAAATTGACGGGCGCGCACAAAGTCGAAGTCGCATTCGAGCCCCCCGCGGGGACTTGGGACAGCGCCGCGGCCGCCGACTTTGCCCTGGGATTGCGCCTACGCGGCTATCGCTTTCAGAAGTATAAGACGCGTAAGAAGGATTCGGACGAGGAGAGCGCTGAGACGCCTGATTTTTACATCGGCCTAAGCCATGCCGCGGCGGCGCGCGCGATCTCGCACGAGCGTTTTGCGGTGGCTGAAGGCGTTGAGTTTGCGCGCGACCTCGTCAACGAACCGCCAAACGTCCTCTTTCCCGCCGAATTCGCCGATCGCGCCAAGACTCTGGAGAAGCTCGGGGTCGAGACGCGAATGCTCGACGAAAAGGCGATGGGCAAGCTCGGCATGAACGCCCTGCTCGGCGTGGGGCGCGGGTCCGCGCGCGAAAGCCGTTTGGTCACCATGCGCTGGAGCGGCGGCCGTGCGAGGCGGGCAAAGCCGCTCGTGATCGTCGGCAAAGGCGTCTCCTTTGATTCGGGCGGCATCTCGATCAAGCCCTCCGCCGGCATGGAGGACATGAAAGGCGACATGGGCGGCGCGGCCTGCGTCTTCGGGCTCCTCCATGCGCTGGCGGCGCGCAAGGCGAAGGTCAACGTGGTCGGCATAATCGGCCTGGTCGAGAACATGCCAGACGGGGACGCGATCCGGCCAAGCGACATCATCACCTCGATGTCGGGACAGACGATCGAAATCGTCAATACCGACGCCGAAGGGCGGCTCGTGCTGGCCGACGCGCTGTGGTACGCGCAGGAGACCTTCTCCCCGCGGGCGATCATCGATCTGGCGACGCTGACCGGCGCCATCATGGTGGCGCTCGGGCAGGAATACGCGGGCCTGTTCTCGAACAACGACGAATTGGCGCAGCGGCTGATCGCGGCGGGCGTGGCGACGGGCGAGAAGGTCTGGCGAATGCCGCTCGGCGCGGCCTACGACAAGATGATCGATTCCAAGTTCGCCGACATGAAGAACACTGGCGGACGCCATGGCGGCTCGATCACCGCCGCGCAGTTCCTGCTGCGCTTCATCAAGGAGACGCCTTGGGCGCATCTCGACGTCGCCGGCACGGCCATGGGTTCGCCGGCGTCGGAGATCAATCAGTCCTGGGGTTCGGGATGGGGCGTTCGCCTGCTGAACCGTATGATCGCCAACTCGTATGAGGACTAGGATCGCGACGTCGAGGATTGCGGAGACTCGGAACTGGCTCGATGACATGGGCGGGGACATCACAATGGGGCTTCGATCCACGGTCTTCGCGCTCGCGCTGGCGGCGTTCTGCTCAAATCCGGAATCGGCGTGGGCGCTGGCGGGCTGCGACGCCTTTTCCGCTGCCCTGCGCCTGGCCGCCAGCGACATGCAGGTCGAGTTCTCGCACGCCATCGTGGTGTCAAGGGCCAGGTCAAACGCGAACGTGTTCGACGTGACGACCAGAGTCGACGTCGATGCGACCCTGACTTGCCACGGCGACGAATTCGTGCGCTTCGAGGCGCGCATCAGCGAACCGGCAAGAGCTCGCACGACCACCAATTTCGAGCGATTTCAGGCCGCCGCGCTGCACGCGGCGCTGGGCTGGGACGCGGCCAAGAGCAACGCCGTGTTGCGCGGAATGAGCGTCGATGCGCGCGAATATCTGAACGCCTCGCGCCAGCGCGGCGACGTCTATATCGCCGGCAAGATCGAGGAGCACGAGCCAGGCGGCGTCAGCCTGGGACTGATGGCGACCGATTCGGACCGGACCTTCGTCATCGTCGGACCGGCCGGCGAGTGAGCGAGTTTCGCTTCCATCATCTCGAACGCCGACCGATCGATCAGGCGCTGCCGGATCTGCTTGAGCGCGCGCTCGCGGGGCGAAGGCGCGTCGTCGTTCGCGCATCGTCCAACGAGATGGTCGCAGCCCTCAACGACCGGCTTTGGACCTACGACGACGCAAGTTTTCTCCCCCACGGCGCCGCCGGCGACGGCGATCCCTCGTCGCATCCGGTCTTCCTGACGGCGCAGGTGGAAAACCCCAACGGCGCCAGGATGTTGGTCCTTTTGCCGGGCGCCGAGGCGGTCGAGGAGGACGGGGCGTTCGACGAGGTCGTCGTGCTGTTCGACGGCCGTGACGACGAGGCGATCGCCGAGGCCCGCGCCCGCTGGAAACGCCTGAAGGACGAGGGGCGTGCGGTCAGCTATTGGCGCGAGGGCGGGGAGAGCGGCTGGGAGCGAGCGCGTTGAGTCGCCGGGTCGGCGCTGGCGCAATGAACCTCGGCCGTCCTGTTCACCGGGTTCGCCTGCCGATTGGCGCGGACCGGCGACGGCTTCCGGCTGCACGTCGAGGCGCAATGGCTCGAAGCGCTTCTGAACTGGCTCGATGGAGCGTCAGTTCTGTAAACGACCCAATATTTTCAATCGCTTGGGCGCCAAAATCTGCAACATTGCAAAGCCCGAGCCGTTCGATCGTCGTCATGCCGGCGAAAGCGGGCATCCAAGGCGCCGCCGCCGTCGCCCAGGATGGGGTCGAAAGCGATGGTTGCTGAACGCCCTGCGGCGGTCTGGACCCCGCTTTCGCGGGGGTAAAAAGGGTTGATGGCTCTACCCGTCGCCCGGACTCGCCCCCGCTTGGAAGTTCTGTCACTTTCTCAACCGTGGAACCGACGATGACCAACGACAGAATGGCCCTTCAAGCCCTTTTGGCAAAGACCCCGACGCGGATTATCTGCGCGAGATGATCGGCTTTGCCGCCCAGGGCCTGATGGAGCTGGACATGGAAAGCCGCACCGGCGCCGCCCATGGCGAGCGCTCGGCCGACCGACTGGCGCAGCGCAACGGCTACCGCGACTGGGAAACGCGCGCCGGAACGGTGGAGTTGCGCATCCCCAAGCTGCGCAAGGGCAGCTGTTTTCCCAACTTTCTCGAGCCGCGCCGCCTGGCGGAGAAGGCGATCGCGGCGGTCGTGCAGGAAGCCTACGTCCAAGTCGTCTCGACCCGCTCGGTCGACGATCTGGTTCGGGCCATGGGCATGGACGGGATTTCCAAGCGCCAGGTCAGCCGGCTGTGCGAGGAGATCGACGAGAAGGTCCAACCCTTCCTCGGCCGTCCGATCGAGGGCGATTGGCCGTATATCTGGCCGGACGCGACCTGGCTCGCCAGGCTGGATATATCCGCGTGAGGAGTCCCGACCATCGCTCAATTCTCCACTCGCCCGCCGCACGCTCCCTTGCCCGTCCGCTACCCGGCCGTCTCGAAGCGGCACGCTGGCAAAGCTATTCTCGTCACCGGCGCCGCGGGCGGCGTCGGCCGCGCGACCGCTGAACTGCTGGCGGCCGAAGGCGCACGGGTCGCGCTCGCCGACATCCGACCGGGGCCGCTCGAGGCCGCAGTCGCGGCGACGGGCAGCGCGGACGCATTCGCTGTCCGCTTCGATCTCGCCGATCCGGGCTCGATCGCCGCGGCGGTCGCCGCCGCCGGCGAGCGGCTCGGCCGGCTCGACGGCCTCGTCAATTGCGGCGCGATCGTAATCCACGCCGACCCGCTCGCGACCGCCTGGGCCGATTGGGAAAGGATTTTCCGGGTCAACCTGTTCGGCGCCTATGAGGCCTCGCGCCTGGTGGCCACGTCGATGATCGACTCCGGCGTGCGCGGCGCGATCGTCAGCGTCGCTTCGGAGGCCGGCAAGAAGGGGCACATGGAGTCGCTCGCCTACAGCGCCAGCAAGGCCGCGCTGATCAACATGACGCGGGTTCTCGCCGCCGCGCTCGCGCCGCACGACATCAACGTCAACTGCGTCTGCCCGGGCGGCGTCGCAACCGACATGCTGCGCGACGTCGCGGTCGCCTACGGCAGGCTGGCCGGCTCGCCGCCCGCAGAGGTCTTTCCCCAGCTCGTCAGCTCGCAGCTCCTGCGTCACATCGAGCCCGTCGAGGTCGCACGGACCATCTCCTTCCTTTTGAGCGACGAGGCGCTTATCATTCGCGGCCAGGCAATCAGCGCGGACGGCGGCGACACACCGTATTAGGCCGCAGGGGAGGCCTCCTTTCGCCGCCGAGCGAAGGTCCTCCGTGAATCGATAGAAGGGACGCCGGCCGCCGATCCGGCCAGACTTCAGCCAAAAAGGACGAAAGCCCATGAAACGCGCCGCCGCCTTCGCCGTCCCCCTCGTCGCCTTCTTCGCCGGCCAAAGCTTCGCCGCCAACCAGCCGCTCTTCATCTACGTTTCGCCCAACCCCCTTGGGGTCAACGACTTCCTCAAGCTCGGCCAGGTCGGCGCCAACCGGGCGGCCCAGGAGCTCAGCGGCGAAGCGAAAACCTATGAAAGCTCCGACCCGACGACGCGTCGCCAGAACCTCGAGGCGGCGGCCAAGGCGGGCGCCAAGGTCGTGATCACGGTCGGCTTCGAGTTCAACGACATGCTGCCGGAAGTGGCGGCCGCCTATCCGAAGGTGCAGTTTCTGCAGGTTGACAGCTGTCCCTTCGACAAGATGAAGCCGAACATCCACTGCTCGGTGTTCCGCGAATACGAGGCGAGCTTTTTGGCCGGCGCCGAGGCCGGCTGGACGACCAAGACGGGCGAGGTCGGCGCGATCAGCGCCCTCGATATCCCCTTCCTGCACCGCTACACTGACGGCTTCATCGAGGGGGCGAAGCACGTCAAGCCCGATGTCAAGATTTCGCCGACCCTCTGGGTCGGCGGCAATGATCCGTTCTCCGATCCCGCCCGCGGCGAGGAGCGCGGCGCGGCGATGGTGGCGGACGGCGCGGACCGCATTCTCGCGGCGGGCGCAGGGTCGAACGGCGGTATCTTCAAGGCGGTCGAGCAGGAGCAGGGCGTCTACGCCTTCGGCGTCGACGTCAACCAGTGCCCGCAGGCCCCCAGCTACATTATGGACAATGTCGAGAAGAAGACCGACGTCGCGATCGAGCAAGCGGTCAAGGGCATCGTGGCGGGCTCTCAGCCGCCGATCGTCACGCTCGGCCTCAAGGAGGGCGGCATGTCGCTGACCGGCCTCGACCCCGACGTCAAGGATTCGAAGTGCGCGATCGCCGACTATCCCGATGTCATCGCCAAGGTGAAGGCGTTGCGCAATCAGATCGTCGATGGTTCGCTCAAGATCGCTGACCCAATGAAGGCGAAATAAAAAGCCTCCGTGCCTGAGATCGAAGCCGTCGGGATCGTCAAGCGCTTCGGCGGAGTGGTGGCGAACGATCACGTCGATCTCTCGGTCGAGCGCGGCGAAATCCACGGGGTGATGGGCGAGAACGGGGCCGGCAAGACGACCCTGATGAGCATCCTGTTCGGCTTGCAGACGCCGGACGCCGGCGAAATCCGGCTCCGCGGTTCGCCGGTCTGGTTCCGTTCGCCGATCGACGCCATGAGAGCCGGCATTGGCATGGTGCATCAGGCGTTCCGGCTCTTCCCTTCGCTATCCGTCTGGGAGAACATCGTCTATGGCGTCGAGCCCAGGCGCGGGCCGTTCATCGACCGGGACGCAGCACGCTCGAGGGTCGCCGAACTCGCCGGACGCCATCATCTCGCCGTCGACCCCGCCGCCGTGGTCGGCGCGTTGTCGGTCGGGGTGCGCCAGCGGGTCGAGATCCTGAAGGCGCTCTATCGCGACGCGCGCGTCCTCATCCTCGACGAGCCGACCGCGGTCCTGACGCCCCCGGAGCGCGACGCGCTCTTTGGCGTACTCCGGCGGCTCGCCGCGGACGGCCGCACCGTGCTCTTCGTCACCCACAAGCTCAATGAGATCGCCGCCATCACCGACCGGGTGACGATCCTGCGTGACGGCCGCACCGTCGCGAGCCTCAGCACGGCGGACACCAATCCCCGGGAGATCGTCCGCGCGATGACCGGGCGCAACGTTGCCCTCAAGGTCGACAAGGGTCCGCCGCGGCCCGGCGCACCACATCTTGTCGCCATCGATCTCACGGTCGCCGGTCCGGCGGCCCGGCCCGTGGTCGAAGGAGCGAACCTCTCCGTGCGCGGCGGCGAGATCGTCGGGATCGCCGGCGTCGCAGGCAACGGGCAGAGCGAGCTCATCGAGGCGCTGGTGGGATTGAGGCGCGCGGCAAGAGGGCGCGTCGAGGTCTGCGGCGCCGACGTGACCGGCGCCGAGGTCGATGAGCGAAGGGCCGCCGGCGTCGCCTATGTTCCGGAAGACCGCGCCGCGGTCGGCTCGGCGCTCGCCGCCAGCGCCGCCGACAATCTGGCGATGGGCTTCCATCGCAGGCCGCCGCTGGCGCGCGGTCCCTTTGTCGTCCCCGGCGCCTTCGCCGAGCGGGCGCTCGCGCTCATCCGGCGCTTCGCTATCCGCATCCCGAACGAGCGGGTCAATGTCGGAACCCTGTCGGGCGGCAACCTGCAAAAGGTCGTCGTCGCGCGCGAGCTGTCACACGAGGCCCCGGTGCTGATCGCCGAGCAGCCGACCCGCGGCCTCGACGTCGGCGCGACCGAGTTCGTCCATCAGCAACTCGTCGCCGAGCGCGACAAGGGCCGGGCGGTGCTGGTCGTCTCGGCAGAGCTCAGCGAGATCCTCGCGCTCTCGGATCGGGTGCTCGTCATGTTCGAGGGGCGCATTCTGGCGGAGCTTTTGCAGCACGAGGCCGACGAAGAGACTGTCGGACTCCTGATGGCGGGGCGGACGCCGGAGGCGGCATGAACGGCCGCTCGCGACGGATCGCGTTGCCTGCGCGCCTGCGACCGCCGCCGGTCGTCCTCGCCGTCCTGTTCTCGGCCCTGGCCGGCGGGGCGCTGGTGCTCGTCTCCGGCCACAACCCGCTCACCGCCTATGCCGAGATCGTCGCCGGCTCGCTGTCGCTCTCGAGCCTGCCCGACACGCTGAACTGGGCGACGCCGCTCGTCGGCATGACCCTCGTCGCCGCGATCCCGCTCCGCGGCGGCATGGTGAACCTCGGCGGCGACGGGCAACTCGTCATCGGCGGCCTGATCGGCGCGGTCGTGCCGCTTGCTCTGCCCGGACCCGGCGCGCTCGTCGCCGCCGCGGCCCTCGCGGCGGCAGCCGTCGGGGCCGGCCTCTACGCCTCGCTCGCCGCCTGGGGCGAAACGCGGCACGGCATTCCGATGCTGATCTCGAGCCTGCTCTTGAGCTACCCCGCGGTCGGCGTGACCTCCTATCTCGCACGCTTTCCGCTTCGCGACGTGACCACCGGCCTGCCGCAGACGCCGATGGTCCCGGCGGCGGCGCAACTCGCCGTGCTCACCGGCCCGCTCGCCGTCGGCAGCCTCCTCATCGCCGCCGTCGCGGTCGCCTTCGTTATCGTCGACCGGCGGACGGTTGCCGGCTACGAATTGCGCATGCGGGGCCAGAACCCGCGCTTCGCCGGATACGGCGGCGTGAGGCTCGCCCGGCAGGCGGTCTTGACCATGTTCGTCAGCGGCGCCGTCGCTGGCCTTGTCGGCGCGATCGTGGTGCTCGGCTCGCAGTTCCGCTTCATCGACGGCGCCCTTCTGACGCCGGCCTACACCTGGTCCGGGCTGATGGCGGCGCTGCTGGTCGGCGGCGAGCCCTTAGGCGCCATCGCCGCCGGCCTCTTCTTCGCCGCGCTGCAGACCGGCGGCTTCGCCATGCAGCGCGAGACCTCGGTGCCGCGCGTGCTGACCCTCGTCCTGCAGGCGATCGTGATCCTCTTCCTCGCGATGCGACAGGGCGTCGGACGGCGCGTCCGATGAGCGGACTCTTCACGCCCTTCCTGTTCCAGGCGGCGGTGCAGGCGATCACGCCGATCCTGCTCGCATCGCTGGCCGGGACCTTGTGCGGCCGGGTCGGCGTCTTCAATCTCGCGCTCGAGGGTCAGATGCTGGTCGGCGCCTTCGCGGCCGTCGCCGGCAGCTATTTCACCCACAGCGCGCTCGCAGGCGTCATCGCGGCGATGGCGGGGGCGACTGTCTTTTCACTCGTGCTCGCCTATGGCGCGACCGTCTTCCGCGGCGATCCGGTCGTCATCGGCATCGGGATGAACCTCCTGGCCTCAGGGCTCACCGCCTATCTCCTGCGCGTCGTCTTCGGGGTCAGCGGCACGTTCAGCGGTACCGAAATTGTCGGTCTCGGCCGCGTCACGATTGCGCCCCTGATCGGCGTGCCGGTTCTCGGCTGGGCGTTCGCCCGCCAGTCCGCGCTGACGTGGGTCGCCTGGGCGCTGACCGCGCTGATCGCCGTCGTGCTTTTCCGGACGCCGCTCGGCCTCAGATTGCGGGGGGTCGGCGAAGAGCCGGGTGCGGCCGAGACGCTTGGCGTCGATGTCGCCCGCTATCGCATCGCGACCGTGCTCCTCGCCGGCGCGCTAACCGGTCTCGCCGGCGCCCAGCTGTCGCTTGGCGTGGTCAGCGTCTTCGCCGAGGACATGAGCGCCGGGCGCGGCTGGATCGCCGTCGTCGCGGTGATGCTCGGGCGCAACAACCCCCTCTACGCCGCCGCGGCCTGCGTCCTCTTCGGCTTCGCCGACGCGATCAGCATCCATCTGCAGAGCCTCGGCCTGCCGAACCAGCTGACCGACATCGCGCCCTACCTCGCGACCCTCGCCGCGCTCGTCGTCAGCCACCGGAAAGGCGCCGCCGCGGGAGATTCTTTCTAGCGCGGGCCTTTCATTCCGCGCCGAGACGGCCGCAGGCAAGGCGCCACGCAAGCTCGGCGATCGGCCGCGCATTTGCTTCGGTCCGCGCCGCGTCGGCGGAGGGAGCGGTCCCCTCCTCCGCGCGAAGGCGACGCCCGGCTCGATCGGGGCGGTTTGCGAAGCGAGATACTGCTTGCTCCAGCGTGCAATCTGCCGCTCGAGATAATGACCGGGACGACCGCAGTCGTAGAGGCCGACGCTCTGCGAGTTGACGTTCTCCAGCCGCCAAACTTGGCGCGGGCGGGCCTCGATCTCCCGGCGTATTCGTGTGCCGGTGCGGCCGCTTCTGGCGCAGTTACTCCGTTCCGCCTATGCCGACTTCACTATCAAGTCCTGCCCTTCGGCGAGCCTCGGAGCGGTCGGCGACCTGGACCGCCGTGGGGAGCGCCTTCTGCGTCGCCAGCGCATAGCCGCCGCCTCGATCCCGAGCCGCGATCGCGATCTGCGGCTGGTCTGTCAGCCACGCTTCAGCGGTCGCCGGTCCTTGATTCGATAGCAACGCGATCGTCTTTCGGCGTTCGAGGTCACAGATCAGCGTTCCGTAGCGATGGTTGCTGCGCCAAGCCCAGTCGTCGATCCCGATAATCGCCGGAGGCGCGAAGCTGCCGCGCTTCCGAACCGCGCGCAACAAGGTGTCGTTGCTGACCGGCATGCTCAAGCGGCGCGCGAAACCCGCCGCCGGTCGGCCTCCCAGGGCGAGCGCAAAACAATGGACGATCTGATCGAGTTGGGCCGTGCGCCGCGCCCAGGGCTTGAGAATGTTGTCATCGAAGCGCTCCGTGAAGATGCGGCGCCCGCACAGACCCGCGCCACAGTGGAAGCGCCGAGCCTGAAGCACCAGCTCAACGCGCCGCCCCGCGATCGGCAAGTCCGCTAGGCGACGATGGTATCGACTATGGACCCGGCCGGAATCCACGCGACACGACGGGCACGGGCTGTTTGCGCTCGTCGCATATGTCGTCATGATGGCGCCGTCGCCGTTGCTCAACGCGCTATCCGCCGAAAACCCTGGCGGGATCAATTCTGAGGCGTGAAGAGAGTGCATGGCGCTGATTCCCTCGCGAAACCGGCCCAAATCGGCCCTCAACTTTATCAAAAGTGAGTCAGATCCAGCATTGGACGCGAATTGACAACCTGACGCCGGATAGGCTGCTCTGAGGTGGCGCCGGTTCTTCGTATAGTTTGGCGGCTTGGCCAAGGAGTTGTACGGGTTTTATAGAATTGGGTTGGATTGCCGAAACGAGTCACGGGCTCGACTTCTGCCATGATCCATCGATCGATTAATCCTGGACGACTCGTAAGTAGATTCCGAATCTCCCCTTAGCGCGCACCCATCGGCTAACGTTCGGGATGGAGATTTGGTCGGTGCAGCCGCCCCCTCCCACTATGTCGCAAAGCGCGCGAGAGAGCGGAGCCGCCTCATGAAGGTGATCATCGTTGGCGGTGTGGCTGGCGGCGCATCATGCGCGGCACGTCTGCGTCGATTAGACGAAAAGGCCGAAATTCTGATGGTCGAGCGGGGGCCGTACGTCTCGTACGCGAACTGCGGGCTGCCATACCATGTCGGGGGCGTCATCGAGAAGGAGTTGAGCCTGCTGGTGGCGGACGTCGACACCTTCCGCACCCAGTTCGCCGTAGACGCGAGAACGAGTTGCGAGGCGGTCGCCGTCTCGCCGGAGACGATGACCGTCGATCTGCGTGACGTCTTGACCGGGAAGGTGACGACCGAGCGCTACGATAAGCTCGTGCTGTCCCCCGGAGCGCCGTCGGTGCGTCCTCCTCTGCCGGGCATCGACCTCCCCGGCATTTTCCAGGTGAGGACCGTGCCCGATGCGCGGGCGATCCGCGAGTGGATCGATAAGGGCTCGTTGTTCCTCTCGGGCATGCACCGATACTCGGGCTTCCAGACCGTGAGGCCGAAGACCCGGGCGGTGGTTGTCGGCGGCGGGTTCATCGGCCTCGAGACCGCGGAAAATCTCGTTCATCGCGGATTCGACGTCACGATCGTCGAAATGCTCGATCAGGTTCTGGCGCCGCTCGACCGGGAAATGGCCCGCATAGTCGAAGGCCATGTGGAGCGGCATGGAATCCGGCTCGCGCTCAATGACGGCGTTGCGGCGTTCAGGCCTGCCGCGAACGGCGCCATCGAGGTCGAAACCAATTTGGGCAAGACCTATGCGGCCGACATCGTGATCCTCGCTCTTGGCGTTTGTCCGGATACGACGCTGGCAAAGATTGCGGGCCTGACCATCGGCGAGCTCGGCGGCATCCGCGTCGACGACCAGATGCGCACGAGCAATCCCGATATCCTCGCCGTCGGCGACGCGGTCGAGGTCAAGGATTTCGTCACTCGCGAATGGGCGCTCATTGCGCTCGCCGGCCCGGCGAACCGGCAGGGCCGCATCGCCGCCGACGTGATCGCCGGTCGCGACTCCCACTTCCGCGGCAGCCAGGGCACCTCGATCATCGGGCTATTCAACGCCGCGGCCGCCTGGACCGGCGCCAGCGAGAAGACGCTGAACCGGATCGGCGACACGGACTACGAGAAGGCCTACCTCTATCCGAACTCGCACGCGGGCTATTACCCGGGTGCGAGGCCAATCGCGATGAAGGTAATTTTTCGCAAGTCGGACGGCCGGCTTTTGGGCGCCCAGGCGCTCGGCGAAGACAACATCGACAAGCGGATCAGCGCGCTGGCGATGGCGCTCCAGATGGGCGCAACGGTCTACGACCTGGAGGAAGCGGAGCTCTGCTACGCGCCACAGTTCGGAAGCGCCAAGGATCCGGTCAATTTCGCCGGGATGGTGGCCGCCGACGTGCTGCGGGGTGACATGCCGATCAGCCACTGGGATTCGGCCAAAGACGCATTCATTCTGGATGTTCGCGAACCATTCGAACTCGCTGTAGAGAGCTGCACGGGAGCGGTGAACATACCGCTTGGCCAATTGCGGGCGCGCCTCAAAGAGCTGCCGCGCGACCGCGAGGTCCATGTTCTTTGTCGTTCCGGGCAGCGCGCCTATGCCGCGACGCGCATCCTGTTGCAAAACGGATTCAAGGCCCGCGACATTTCCGGAGGGATGCTTTCCTTCGCTCAACTGGGGCTGGCAGGCGCCGAATTTTGGGGTTGGGAGGGGGAATCTCAGCCCTGATTGATCAGGTTGCGTGCAAGCCAGCCTGACGCCCCAGCAACCCTTCCGCTTGGTCCCGTGTACCTGGCCGCGTCACCTCCCGTCGCCCCGGCCCCCATTCCCGTGCCGTCCATATGCCCGACCGCCCCGAGGCCCTCGTGCGGCGGAACCACCATCGTTCGTCCCACTTTCGCGTGCCAGGCATCTTCGGAAGGCAGGTAAGTGGTTGTCGCGCGACGCATCCCGCAGTTTCTCCAACACGGAGCGCGTGGTCACATCGGGGATCTGGGGAAGCAATCGATCGTAGAGCGCGATATTCTCTATCTCGCCGGCGATTGCGCTTTCACACGCGGCGGCGAGAGTCGCGGGGGCCGCACCTTTGCCGATCCAGCCGTTTTCGGGAACTGCCATGCCAAGCCGCTCCATCTGCCGCTCGATCGCCCGGGAATGCCGTGCCTCGGCATGAACGATATTGCTGAAGGGCCGCACTTCGCCGAACCGTTCGATGATGGCCGCATAGGTTGCCTCGGCCTTTCGCTCGTCGTCGAGAGCTTCGACCAGGATGATCTGTAAATCCATGGCGCTCATACTCCATTTTCTGTCTGGTCGGGCCTTGTGCCCAGACCGAAGGAATCCGGCTGCTCCGGACACACCCGCGGCAAGGCTGCAGCTCCGATTTCCAGCAGCGCCTCCACGCTCTCATCGAGTTCTCTGATGGCACAGGATGAGCGACCATGCGTGCCCGCTATAGGATCGGAAAATACCCATCCAGTGGTCAATGCCGACGATCGATGCAGTTTGAATCTGAGTAGATTCCGAATCTTATCATCTTGGTCGCAAACACTATCTTCATCTTCAATGAGACGGGGCTGCGGGGACGCAACCGCCATCTTGAACGATTGATATGCCGCCGGCGAACTAATACGCGCGCGGCATGAATAGAACTTCGATATCGCAGCCCCCTGGATCGCAGCGCGGCGATGTGATCTTTGAGGCGCGACGAGGTGAGTCCGAAGCCATGACAGCCGATGCTCACCTCGACCAGGCAGTGGCGATTATCAGCGCCGTCAGCAGCGGCTTTGGGCCCGCGCCCCCGGTGAAATGCTTCTTTGACGAACCGACCAACACCGCGAGCTATGTCGTCTATGACCCGGCCACGCGTGAAGCAGCAATCATCGACAGCGTCCTGGATTACGATGCTGCGGCGGGCCGGACGTCCTTCGCATCTGCCGATGCAATCGTTGCCCAAGCTCATCCTGCCCTCGATCCAGGTGAACATGCACGGCGGGCGTCTGCCCGACCCGGAATCCAACGGTACGCGCTACCTGAAAATCCCTCTGAACGTGCTGCGATGACCGGCCGGTTCGTCGTCGCAAAGCCGGTCGGAACGATCGCTAAACGCCTGCTCCCCGCCATTCCGGCGGGCCAGCCAACCTGGAGCCCTCCCATGTCTGACACCGCAACAGCTATCGGCTTGCCGCGCCTCAACGCTCCGGCGCCGAACTTCTCCGCCAAGACAACCCATGGCGAGCGTTCCCTTGCCGACTATCGCGGCAAGTGGCTCGTTCTATTCTCGCATCCGTCCGATTTCACGCCGGTCTGCACCACCGAGTTCATTGGCTTCGCAAAGGTCCACGATGAATTGAAGGCGAAGAATTGCGAGCTGCTGGGCCTGTCGATCGATAGCATCTTTTCGCATATCGCCTGGACGCGGAACATCGCCGAGAAGTTTGGAGTCGAGATCCCGTTTCCGATCATCGAAGATCTAAAAATGGAAGTCGCCCGAGCCTATGGCATGATCCATGAGGGCGCGAGCGACACTTCGGCGGTGCGTGCGACGTTCGTGATCGATCCTAAAGGCGTACTGCGAGCCATGCTCTACTATCCGATGAGCAATGGCCGCTCGATCCCCGAGATCGTCCGACTGGTCACCGCTATGCAGACGAGCGACGCAAACGACGTCGCTACGCCGGCAGGGTGGCAACCGGGCGACGACGCCATCGTACCGCCACCCAAGACGCTCGCGACCGCCGCAGACCGCGAAGGTGAGGGCTTCAAATATACCGATTGGTATTTCTCGACCCGCACGCTCGCAGCCTGACCTGATTGCCCGGCGCGTATTTCGCGCACGCGTCGGGCGCCCCCTCTCACCTGAAGGATATGTCCATGAAAAACATGGGTACGCTCGATCGGTTTATCCGGGCCGCCGTCGTCATTGCCATCGCAGCGGCCTATGCCTTGGGTCTGATCGGCGGGACGCTGGCCCTCGTGCTGGGCGTCGTCGCGCTCGTTCTCCTGCTCACAAGCCTGACATCGACCTGTCCCGCCTACATGCCGTTTGGCCTCTCGACGCGGCCCAAGGCCCACTGAGCCCTCTCTTTCCCTGACATCGCCATTCAAGGACGACTATCACCATGCCCTTCAGATCTCTCACACCGTCCTTGTCGGTCTCACCCCGGCTCGATGAGGCCGATGTCGCTCAGGCCGTGCTGGAAGGGTTTTGAGCGATCATCGACAACCGGCCGGATGGCGAGGAGCCGGGACAGTAATCAGCCGCAGACAGGAGGCAGCTTTGCGCCACGCACGGCATGGCGTTTGCGCATGCGCCCATGATCGCGGGCAATATCGGGGGTGAGGGAGACCGGGAGACGGGGAGCGTCGCATCTCGAGCATGCCAGCAATCCGGCCGCTCGATCTGCCGCCGCCTCGGATGGAGGGCGGGTTGCCGTTGATGCGGCCCTGAAGCTCAGACAGTCGACACGTGAGTTTTCGACCCAATCGCGCTTCCCGCGCGGATCCTCTCCGACCTGCTGTGGGCTGCGTTCGGCGTCAATCGTCCCAACGGCGACCGCACCGCGCCTTATTGGCGGCACGTCATGGTGATGGACATCTATATCGCGACGGAGGATGGCGTGCGGCTCTATGAGCCGAAGACACATGCGCTGTTGCCCCACCTGGAAGCCGACATCCGAGCGGACGCCGGTCTTCAGGATTTCGTCGCGACCGCCGCCCGTCAACCTGATCTTCGTGGCCCGCGGCGAGCGCATGGCCGACGCCTCAGTGGAAGAGCGCCGGCTCTACGCCACCGCCGACCCCGCGTTCATCGGTCAGGACGTCTATCTGTTCTGCGCTTTGGATGGTCTCGCCACGGTTTTCCGTAGCTCGGTCACCATGCGAAACTCGCCCGCGCCCTGCATCTTGCCCGACCAGCAGTTCGTGACGGCGGCCCAGACGGTCGGATGCGCTCGCGCCTGAGCGGCAAAGGTAGAGCGCCGCGATGCCAGCGCACCTGACCCGAACTTAGCCAGGGGATCCTGAGGTGCGCAGGCTTTGAAAACACCCTAGGCCCGGTAGCTCGCAAGGCCCCTGCCGGCGCCTCTCGGCTCGATTGAGTAGTTTCCGAGCCTATACAGCGGCCACCGTCGGACCCACTGTGAGAGCCATAGTTGGACCGGGGACTTTGCCTCGCGCCCAGTTCGCGACCACCCCGAGGTATCGACAATGAATGCGATGACAAAGCTGTCGACAATGATGGCCCTTGTTTATCATGGGCCAGGCAAGAAGGCTTTTGAAGCCCACGCCAAGCCGACCATCACCGCGCCCACCGATGCGATCGTCAAGATCACCAAGACGACCATCTGCGGCACCGATCTGCACATCCTCAAGGGCGACCTGCCGAGCTGCGAGCCCGGCCGCATCCTGGGCCATGAGGGCGTCGGCGTGATCGACAGCCTCGGTGCGGCGGTCACCGCGTTCAAGGTCGGAGACAGAGTGCTGATCTCCTGCGTCAGCGCCTGCGGCAAGTGCGAATACTGCCGCAAGGGGATGTTCTCCCATTGCACAACGGGCGGCTGGATCCTCGGCAACACGATCGACGGCACCCAGGCGGAGTTCGTCCGCACGCCGCATGCCGACACCAGCCTCTATCCCATTCCGGAGGGCGCCGACGAAGAAGCCCTGGTGATGCTGAGCGACATCCTGCCGACCGGCTTCGAATGCGGCGTCCTGAACGGCAAGGTACAGCCCGGCGCCACCCTCGCCATCGTCGGCGCGGGCCCGATCGGGCTTGCAGCTCTGCTCACCTCTCAGTTCTATTCGCCGGGCGAGATCATCATGATCGACCTCGACGACAACCGCCTGGAGATCGCCAAGCGCTTTGGCGCGACCCAGACCATCAACAGCACCGATGGCAAGGCTGTCGAGGTCTTGATGAAGATGACCCAGAACAAGGGCGTCGACACCGCCATCGAGGCGGTGGGCATACCTGCCACCTTCGAACTCTGCGAGCAGATCATCGCGCCCGGCGGCGTGATCGCCAACATCGGAGTGCACGGGGTCAAGGTCGATCTGCATCTCGAAAAGCTCTGGGATCGCAACATCTCCATCACGACCCGGCTGGTCGACACCGTCAGCACACCGATGCTGCTCAAGGTCCTCAAGGCCAAGAAGATCGACCCCAAGCGGCTGATCACCCACCGCTTCAAACTCGTCGACATCATCGAGGCCTACGAGACCTTCGGCAACGCCGCCAAGACCAAGGCGCTGAAGGTGATCCTCGAAGCCTGACGCCGACCCGACCACGTCTTCGGGGGGCCGAATGACATGCAAAAGGAAATCCAATGACCTACCAGAGCCTAAGCCCTTTCGACGGCAAGCTCATCAAGGGCTTCGACGACATCAACGCCACGGAATACGAAACCAAGTTGGCGGCGGCCCAAAAATGTTTCGAGACGTGGCGGCACAAGACCTATGCCGAGCGGGCCGTGATCATCGCCAAGGCGGCCAAGCTGCTGCATGAGCAGGCAGACGCGTTCGCCCACACCATGACGCTCGAGATGGGCAAGCGCATCAGCGAGGCCCGCGGCGAGGTCGAGTTCAGCTCCCGGATTCTCGCCTACTACGCCAAGAACGCCGAGCGCTTCCTGGCTCCGGTGAAACTCAATCCGACGGTCGGCGAAGCCCATATGGAGAGCAGCCCGATCGGGGTGATCTTCGGCGTCGAGCCCTGGAACTTCCCCTACTACCAGCTGGCGCGGATCGCCGGGCCGCACCTGATGGCCGGCAATACGCTGGTGGTGAAGCATGCCGGCATCGTGCCGCAATGCGCCCTGGCGTTCGAAAAGCTCCTGCTCGACGCCGGCGCGCCGGTCGGCCTCTACACCAACCTCTTCATCTCCCATGAGCAGTGCGACCAGGTCGTCGACGACCCCCGCATCAAGGGGGTCTGCCTGACCGGCAGCGTGGCGGCGGGCCAGAGCATCGCCGCGCGCGCCGGCAAGAACCTCAAAGTCTCGTCCATGGAGCTCGGCGGCAGCGACGCCTTCATCGTGCTCGAGGACGCCGACCTCGATCTGACCATCCCCTGGGCTGTGTGGGGCCGCATGTACAACACCGGCCAGACCTGCTGCGCGGCCAAGCGCTTCATCGTGGTCGACGCCGTCGCCGACAAGTTCATCGAACGGTTCCAGGCCGCGCTCACCGCGCTCAAGGCCGGTGACCCGATGGACGAGAAGACGACGCTCGGCCCCTTGTCCAGTGAAGCGGCCCTGGTGCAACTGCTCAAGCAGGTGGACGCCGCCGTCGCCAAGGGCGCCAAGCTGCTGATGGGCGGCAAGCGTATCGATCGCGCCGGCTCCTACATGGAGCCCTCGATCCTGACGGACGTCAAGCCGGACAATCCTGCCTTCCGAGATGAGTTCTTCGGCCCTGTTGCGATGTTCTTTCGGGTCAAGGACGAGGATGCAGCCATCGCGCTCGCCAATGACTCTGATTTTGGACTGGGCGGCTCGGTCTGGACCAAGGACGTCGCCCGCGGCAAGCGGGTCGCCTCCAAGGTCGAGACCGGCATGATGTTCATCAACAACATCGACTGGTCCGACGCCGAGTTGCCTTTTGGCGGCATCAAGAACTCCGGCTACGGCCGCGAGCTCGGCGACATGGGCATCCAGGAGTTCGTCAACAAGAAGCTGGTGCGCACCGCGAACGAGCACGCCCCGACCTAGATCGGGCCACGCGAGGGCGTCGTTCCGGCGCCCTCGCCTCCGTGCTCCGCTTCTGAGAACTGGATCCACCATGTACGTGAATGTCGCTGTCCTGAAGGAGACCCGGCCAAACGAACGGCGCGTCGCCCTGACGCCCTCGGTCACCCCCAAGCTCATCAAGTTGGGCGCCAAGCTGCACATGCAGGCGGGCGCGGGCGAAGCCATCAAGCTCGCCGACGCCGCCTACAAGGATGTCGCCATCCTAGATGATCGATCCTTGATGGTCGCGGACGCCGACGTGGTTCTGGCGGTCCAGCCGCCGGCGCTGGACGTGATCGACGCCATGAAACCGGGGGCGATCCTGGTCTGCTTCATCTATGCGGCGAACGAACCGGAGCTGGTGAAGCGGCTCCTGGCGAGGAAAATCACCTGCTTCGCCATGGAGCGCATACCGCGCATCTCGCGGGCGCAATCCATGGACGCCCTGTCGAGCCAATCGGCGCTGGCGGGCTACTATGCGGTCGCGCTGGGTATGACCCACATGGCCGGCGTGCTGCCCAAGATCACCTCGGCTGCGGGCGTGATCGGCCCGGCCAAGGTTCTGGTGATGGGGCTGGGCGTGGCCGGCCTTGAAGCTATCGCCACCGCCCAACGGCTTGGCGCGGTCGTCGAGGGCTACGACATCCGCCCGGCCACGAAGGAACAGGCGCTGTCCCTGGGCGCCACCTTCGTCGATACCGGCGTCGACGCCACCGGCAAGGGCGGCTACGCCCGTGCGCTGACGGCCGAGGAAAAGACCAAGGTCGATGCGGCCCTGACCGAGCACATCCAGGCCTCGGATCTGATCATCACCACCGCCGCGATCCCTGGCAAGGCGTCGCCCAAGCTGATCAGTAAGGCGCAGGTCGCCGGGATGAAGGCGGGCGCGGTGATCGTCGACCTTTCCGCCGAAGGCGGCGGCAACTGCGAGGACACGACCCCAGGCCAGACCAGTCAGGTCGGTGGAGTCGCGATCGTCGCGCCGCTGAACGTGCCTTCGCTGCTCGGCAAGGACGCCAGCGAACTCTACGCCAAGAACCAGTACGCGCTCCTGGCCCTGATGATGAAAGACAACATTATCACCATCGACTGGACCGATGAGGTCATCGCCAAGACGGCCCTGACCCACGACGGCAAGCTCTGCGATGCCGAGGCCAAGCCGGACGACGGCGCGAAGACCAAATCCTCCAAAACACCCGCGAAAGCGGCTTGAGAACGATCGGACCCCCGCGATGAGTTTCGACATAGCCATGACCGGGTTTGTCGCCCTGTACATCTTCATGCTCGCGGCCTTCGCCGGCTGGGTGATCATCGGCAACGTGCCGGCGATCCTGCACACCCCGCTGATGTCGGGCTCGAACTTCGTCCACGGCATCGTCGTGGTCGGCGGCCTCTTCACCCTATTTAACGCCAGCACCGTGCTGGAGCAGGCGATCGGGTTTTTCGCGGTGCTGCTCGGCGCCGGCAACGCTGCGGGCGGCTACGCCGTCACCGACCGGATGCTCGCCATGTTCAAGAGCAGCGACGCCAAGCCCAAGCCGGCCCACGGTCACGGCCGGGTCCACCACCTGAAGAAAAGCTGAGACCCCGCCATGTTCACCCTGGTCTCTCAAATCGTCATCGGTGGCGTTGATCTGTGCGCGGCCTTCCTGTTCATGTTCGGCCTTAAGCGCATGTCTTCCCCGGCAACGGCGCCGTCCGGCATCCGCGTTGCGGGACTGGGCATGTTCGCCGCGGTGCTGGTCAGCTTCCTCTATCTGTTCACCGTCGACGCCGCGGCGCGACCGCACATGATGGTCAATGTCGGCCTCGCCGTCACCGCGCTGCTGATCGGCGGCGTCGGGGCCTGGTTCATCGGGCGCAAGGTCGCCATGACGACGATGCCGCAGATGGTCGCGATCTACAACGGCATGGGCGGCGGCGCCGCCGGCTCAATCGCCGCGGTCGAGCTCTTAGGCAGCCGCACCCATGGGATCACCCAGCTCGTCGTCACCCTGTTGGGCGGCCTGATCGGGGCGGTCTCGCTGTCCGGTTCGGTGATCGCCTGGGCCAAGCTCGATGGCGTCCTCAAAAAACCTCTGCGGGTGAAGGGCCAGCAGTTCGCCAATGCGACGGTTATGATGGCGACCCTCATGGTCGCCGGCGTGATCGTGGCGTCCGTCCTCGGCGTCAGCGGCCTTATGCTGACCACGCCCACTTGGATCTGGATCTTCTTCGCCTGCGCCCTGGTGTCCGGCGTCCTCATAACCTTGCCGATCGGCGGCGCGGACATGCCGGTTGTAATCTCCATCTACAACGCCTTCACCGGCTTGGCCGTGGGGCTGGAGGGTTTCGTGCTTCAAAACCCGGCGCTGATGATCGCCGGCATGGTGGTCGGCGCCGCAGGTCTGCTTTTGACGGTGATCATGGCCAAGGCGATGAACCGCTCCATCGCCAATGTGCTGTTCACCAACTTCGGGACGGTGGCCAAGGCCAAGCCCGGAGCCATCAAGGGCAGCGAACGGCCGACGGAAGCGTCCGACGCCGCCATCAAGATGCGCTACGCGAGCAGCGTCATCATCGTGCCGGGCTATGGCCTCGCGGCGGCCCACGCCCAGCAGAAGCTCTATGAATTCGTCAAGCTGCTGCTGGCGGCGAAGGTCTCCGTCAAGTTCGCCATCCATCCAGTGGCGGGCCGCATGCCGGGGCAGATGGACGTGCTGCTGGCCGAGGCCGGCGTGCCCTACGACATGATCTTCCAGCTCGACGACATCAACGACGACTTCGCCACAACCGACGTGGCCCTGGTCATCGGCGCCAACGACGTCGTCAATCCCGCGGCGCGCGCCGACAAATCCTCGCCCATCTTCGGCATGCCCATTCTCAACGCCGACAAGGCCAAGCAGGTCTATGTGATCAAGCGCGGCCAAGGTAAGGGCTACTCGGGCATCGTCAACGCCCTTTTCTACTCGCCCAACTGCAACATGGTCTTCGGCGACGCCCAGGCGGTCTTGGTCAAGATGATCGAGGCCGTGAGGGGACTTGGCGCCGCGGCCGCCTGATCGACGACGAGGCGATTTCGCCTGAACCCGAACCCCGGAGGGGGATCAAAAAATGCCCACCAAGATGCAAGCCGCGGTCGTCACGGCGTTCAAGAAGCCTTTGGTGCTACAAGAGTGGGATATACCTGCCCCTGGCCCGGGCCAGATCCTGGTCAAGACCGAGGCCTGCGGCGTCTGCCACACCGATCTGCACGCGGCCAACGGCGATTGGCCGCTGAAACCCACGCCGCCCTTCATTCCGGGTCACGAAGCGATCGGCATCGTTGTCGCGCTGGGCGCCGGCGTCACCCTCGTCAAGGAGGGCGACCGGGTTGGGGTGCCGTGGCTCTATTCGGCTTGCGGTCACTGCGAATATTGTCTCTCGGCGTGGGAGACGGTGTGTCCGGAGGCCGAGTTTGGCGGCTACACCAAGAACGGCGGGTTCGCCGAGTACGTCCTGGCCGACCCCAACTATGTGGCCCACATTCCCAAGGGGCTCGGCCCCAAGGAGGCCGCGCCGCTGATCTGCGCGGGCATCACCACTTACAAGGGGATCAAGGAGACCGAGGCGCGGCCAGGCGAGTGGATCGCCATCTCGGGCTGTGGCGGCCTAGGCCATCTGGCGATCCAGTACGCCAAGGCCATGGGCCTGCTGGTCTGCGGCGTCGACATCGAGGACGGCAAGCTCGAGCACGCCAAGCGCCTGGGCGCCGATCTGGTCATTAACGCCAAGACCAGCGATCCGGCGGAAATCCTGAAAAAGGAAACTGGCGGCGGCGCGCACGGGGTGCTGATCACGGCGCCGTCGCTGCCGGCGTTCAAGCAGGGCGTGGCGATGACGCGCAAGCACGGCATCTGCGTCCTCAATGGCCTGCCGCCCGGCGCCTTTCCGCTGGATATTTTCGACCTGGTGGCCAACTGCGTGACGGTCCGCGGCTCGTTCGTGGGCACGCGCGAAGACATGGCCCAGTGCCTGGACTTCGCGGCCAAAGGCAAGGTCAAGGCCGACATCGAGCTGCAGTCGCTCTCCTCGATCAACAAGATCTTCGAGCGGCTGGAACACGGCGACGTTCCTTCACGGGTCGTGCTCGACTTCACCGACACGAAAAGTGAGAAGGCCGCCGGTCAAAGCAAGGATGCGGTTCGGGCCGTTCCGGTCGGCGCTTAACACGCGACGCGCCCAGCCGGCCGCAACCTTCGGCCGGCCGGGTATCCTTTTCGAAAGCATTCGGCGTAGGCGGCGGGGGCGCCTATTTGTCGCGGTGCGGGCGCGTGAGCAGGGTGGGATCGTCTTTGTGCATTTTGACGAGATCGACCAGGTTCTCTATTCGGAAGTCGGTGAACGCCATGACGCCGTTATCGCCGACGCCGTAGGCCCAAATCACGCCGTCCTCGGGCTCCATTTCGTTGGCGACGTCGAGGAGCCAGTTCTCGTTCTCGCCGAGGTCCTTGGCGACGCGGCTGATCGTCTTGACGCGGGAGACCTTGTTGACGTGCATGGTCAGGCTGCTTGAGCGGATGGCGGCGTCGAAGACCTGGCGGCGATTGCGCGGTCAGAACCAGTTGCCGAAAGTCATCGACGGTGTAAAATTCAAAGACGGAATCGAAGACCCCGCCAATATGAAATCCGCCGCTTGATTCACTCCGTCACCCACTTTCCCGCGTAGCCCCGCAAGGAAGGGAGACCGTGCCGCCTTTGTTCGAAGTCGCGAATCTGCACAAGCGCTTCGGACCCGTCAGCGCGCTGCGAGGGGCCAATCTCTCGCTTGAGGTGGGGGAGGCGGGGTCGGCATCAACGTCACCCGCGTGACGCTGGCGGCCTATGGGCTGGCGGCGGCGCGAGCCTGTTCGGCGGACGCGGCGCCATCGGCGGCTGCTGTCCTGTTCACCGCCATCGGCGACGGCGACAACCTCATGGGGATGGGCTCATTCTGGCAGATGGGGATCGAAGGGCTGCTGATCGCCGGCGTCGTGTACCTCGACAACGTCCTGAAGAGGCGGGTGCACAGTCTGTAGAGTTCGGGCGACGCTCCGGACCCATGGCCCCTCGCCTGCGGCCGGACGTGGAGAAATCCTGCACGCCGAAGTTGAGGCTCCGGAGCAGATGGACCTCTTTGGGCGGACCGAGTTGAATTCGAGTCCGGACAGAGGCCGGTCCGCCCAAGCGGAGGCGCGATTTGCCGGTCGGGTCAATGTGCGTGACGACACTGCGATGAAACGCATCAAGCTCTGCAATCGGGAGAAACTTCGGGTAGAATAGGTTGACCTGCCCTTGTGGTCCGTGGCGGCGAGTCGAGCCTATGGGAAAGCGCCCTTACCGCGAACAAGCATCGCGCAACGGTTCGCGCCGTCGCGAGCGTAAGCGGCGCGGGACGACGTTGAGACAGGGTTCAAAGGCAAACTTGTCGGGTGTCCGTCAGAGCGCATGAGCAACGCCTCCCGTATCATTCGCGTCTGGGACGCTCCCACGCGGCTCTTCCACTGGCTTGTCGTGGCGCTTGTGGCGGCGGCCTATGCGACCTGGAGGCTGAACTGGATGATTTGGCACGCACGGATCGGTGAAGCGTTGCTCGCCTTGCTGATATTCCGGCTGCTGTGGGGATTCTTTGGCAGTGAGACAGCGCGATTTTCCCGCTTTCTTGTTTCGCCGGGGAGGGGGGCGCAATATTTGGCGGGCGCGCTTCGACGCGAACACGACCACCAGGTCGGGCATAACCCGATCGGCGGCTGGATGGTGCTGATTTTGCTATTCCTCCTTCTTGGAGAGACGTTGACCGGACTTTACGTCGCCAACGATATCGCCGACGTGGGACCGTTGACCGAGATGACGCCGGCGGCGGTCGCGGACGCGATCGACGCCCTGCACACGATCCTCTGGGACGCCCTGCTGGCGGCGATCGCGCTGCACCTGCTGGCCATCCTCTTCTACGCGGTGGCAAAGGGTCAAAATCTGGTGCGTCCGATGATCACAGGCACAAAGGTTCTTCCGGAAAGCGTGCCCGCGCCGCGCATCGCGAGTCGCGCGCGGGCAGCCCTTCTGCTCGCCGGCAGCGCCGCCGCCGCCGCCGTAATCGCCAACCTGATGTAAGCCCTACTCAGCCTTTGGGCGGAACGACCTGTGCGCGAATCTCGCCGGGGGGGTGGTCCTTCGTGTGGAGGTTGATATACCAAAGTCCATCCATGAATTGTTTCGCCTGCTCCGGGGTTAGCGTGGCCTTGCCCGTTATCGGGCTTGTGGGCGGGGCGCCCTTGGTCGTGAGCCATACGATCACCGGCGCATTCGCGCCCTTCTTCGCCGGGCCGTGGAAATGCGCCATCGTCGCCGGGCTCGACAGATCGCTATAGGCAATGTTCCAGGTGACGACCCGAGTCGTCGGGTCGTACGTAAGGTCCGCCGTTCCCTTGCCGCTTGTCTGCACCGGCGGCACCGATTGCGCCCCGCTCAGCGGAACCTTAAAGGAAATGGATTCCGCCTGGGCTGTCCCCGCCCAGGCGACGCCAATAACGAAAGCAAAAAGAACGAGGGCTCGCTGAAAGTTCATGCTATCCATGTTCGCCTCCTACCCTGCCGACCGCAACGGATCGCCGCAGATCATACAAACTTCGGGAGATTCCGTCATCGCGCTTTTTGATTCCAGTTTAGTCGCCCTTTTTTCGGTTCTCCAAGTGTGGGATCATCCTTATGGGGCCGGAAAGGGCGGACGCGGGCAATACGAGGCGGGTTCGTGAGCGGCCGGCCGATTTCGCGGGCTTCAACGTGCCCAGGCGCGGGCCCATAGTGGACGATAGACACGTGGGAACAGCGTAATGCCGCATGTGTCGATCCGCGCACGGTTGATCTTTCTTTCAGCCCTGTTGCTTGCGATCCTCGCTGTCTCCTCCCTGCTGTTGATACGAGAACTGGCGCGCGATTCCCAGAGCCTTGCGGAGGAGGCGTTGCTGGTTTCCGTGGTCAAGAACGCCAACTCGGCCAGCAGGCACTTCGGCGATTTGAAGTATTGGGAGATCGAACTCGGCGCAGACGCTGCTCGCTAGCTCGCAAGAGAAGGCCGCGGCCGCCAAGGCGCAACTCGACTCCGATCTGAAGGCGATCTCGGCGGTCGACCCTGGGCTCGTGGCCGCAATCAAAAGCGAAGTCGACACAATGACTGAATTGGCGCGTCAGGCCGGCGTGGCCTTCTCCAGCGACGAAAGCGCCGCCGGCAACGCCCTGGTCGCGCAAACGAAGACCCATATTCTCAATATCGACGGCGAGATCAACAAGATCGTCGGCCGGGTGGAGCGGCAGGCTGTGGCGCGGCGCGACGCGTCGACGCGTCGAGCGCAGCTCGCGGTCAACCTCTCGATCGTCGGCGGGATCGTCGCGCTGGCGATCGCGCTGGGTTTCACCGCGCTCACCGTACGCTCGATCACAGTGCCGCTCAAGCTGCTGGAACGAAGCATGTCTGCAATTACGCACGGCGAACTCGACGTCCCGGTTCCCCGGTCAGATGTGCCCGAGATCGAGGCGATGACGAGAACGCTTGGCATGTTGCGCGACAGCCTGATCGAGCGAAGCCATCTTGAACGCGAACGGCGTCGCGCCGAAACCGAGATTCGCGCCGCGCGCGACGCGGCCGAGGCGGCGCTGCATGACCTTAAGGCGGTCCAGGCGAATCTGATCCAGGCGGAAAAGATGGCGTCGCTCGGTCAGCTGACCGCCGGGATTGCGCACGAGATCAAGAATCCGCTCAACTTCGTCAACAATTTCGCCAGTCTTTCGGTCGAGTTGCTCGACGAACTGAAGCAGACGGCCGCATCGACGCTCGAGGCCCTCGATGAGGATAAGCGCGGCGAAGTCGACGAGATCCTCGACACGCTGACGAATAATCTCGAACGGATCGTAGAGCACGGCAAGCGCGCCGACAATATAGTCAAGAGCATGCTGGCGCATTCGCGCGGGGGCGGCGGCGAGCGGCAGACCGTCGATATCAACGCGCTCGTCGACGAAGCGCTCAATCTGGCCTATCACGGCGCTCGGGCTCAGGATCAGAGCTTTAACATCACGTTGGAGCGGAACTACGACAAGGACATCGCGCCGATCGAGCTGACGCCGCAAGACATCACGCGCGTGTTCCTCAACCTGTTCGGCAATGGATTTTACGCCGCGAACGAGCGCAAACGCGAGGCGGGCGACAGCCCGTTCAGGCCCGTGCTGAGCGTGGCCACCCGCGATCTCGGCGAGGCGGTCGAGGTCCAGGTGCGCGACAATGGCGTCGGCATTCCCTCGGAGGTCAAGGACAAGCTGTTCCAGCCGTTTTTCACCACCAAGCCGACCGGCGAAGGCACCGGTCTCGGGTTGTCGATCAGCTACGACATTGTCACCCACGGACATGGCGGCACGATCAGGGTCGCCAGCGAAATCGACGCGTTCACCGAATTCACCATCCGGCTGCCGCGGCGCTTCACCGCCAGCGGCGCAGCGGATTCAGCAGGAGCCAGTGTGGCCTCGTGACCGTCAGCATCCTGATTGTCGACGACGAACCCGATGTCGCCGATCTGTTTCGCCAGCGGTTTCGCCGCGAGGCGCGACAGGGCCTCTATGTCCTTCACTTCGCGCGTTCGGCCACGGAAGCGCTCGACTGTCTCGCTCACGAAATCGAACCGGAGCTGATCGTGATTCTGTCGGACATCAACATGCCGGGGATGGATGGACTGGCGCTGTTGCGCGAGATCAAGATGCGGCAGCCCGACCTGCCGGTCATGCTGGTGACCGCCTACGGCGACGAGGAACGGCGCCGTCGCGCGGCCGAATATGGCGCCGCCGATTTCGTCACCAAGCCGGTCGACTTCGATTTCCTGAAGGAACGGCTGCGCCAGCTGCACGCGCCATCGGCCTGAAGGGCTTTCCATTGACCAGCTCAGCCAAAATCCTCGCCGTCGACGACGAGCCCGATTTCGAGCAGCTCATCCGGCAGCGCTTTCGCCGCCAGATCCGCGAGGACGAATTTGACTTCCGCTTCGCCCGTCATGGCGAGGAGGCTTTGACCGCGCTGGCCGCCGAGCCCGACATCGACCTGATGCTGCTCGACATCAACATGCCGGTGATGGATGGGCTCACCCTGCTCAACGAATTGCGCGAACGGCAGGCTGGGGTGCGGGCGATCATCGTCTCGGCCTATGGCGACATGACCAATCTGCGCACGGCGATGAATCGCGGCGCCTTCGATTTTGTCACCAAGCCGGTGGACCTCAACGATCTCGAGATCACCGTCCGCAAGGCGCTGGCCCATATCGCCAAGCTGCGCGAGATGGAGCGGCTGCGCGCCGCGGCCGAGCGCGCGCGCAACAATCTGTCCCGCTATTTTTCGCCCAACATCGTCGACATGCTGGCCGCGCAGGACGAGCCGCTCGGGACGGTCCGCCGGGAGACGGTCGCTGTGATGTTCGCCGATATCGTCGGCTTCACCCGCATGGCGGAGGCGATGGCGCCCGAGGCGGTGCTGGAGATGCTGCGCGAGTTCCACGCGCGAATGACGGGCCGGGTCTTCGCCTGCGGCGGCACCGTCGACAAATACATCGGCGACGCCATCGTCGCAGTGTTCGGCGTGCCGACGGCGAGCGCCAATGACGCCGCCAACGCGCTCCTCTGCGCCGACATGATGCTCGATGCGCTCGAGCGCTGGAATGAGGAGCGCAAGCTGAAGGGGGAAGCGCCGCTCGCGATCGGAATCGGCCTCAATTACGGACTGGCCGTGCTCGGCGACGTCGGCAGCGAACACAGCATGTCGTTCACCGTGATCGGCGACACTGTCAACACCGCGGCCCGATTGCAGACGCTGACCCGCACCCTCGAAACGTCGCTGGTCGTCGGCGACCCGCTCATCAGCGCGATCAACTTGGGATCGTCCGACACCGCCGCGGAGCTGGCGGGCCAATTGCAGGATCAGGGCGAGCATCCCTTACGGGGCCGGGCCGGCCCGGTCCGCATCTGGACACGAAAGGTCCACGCACGGTCGCCCGGTCCAGCGGAATCGTGACCCCGTCAACCTGCCACGCGCCCCGCAGGGAAGCCGGTCCGCCATGGCGTCGGCTCGGTGCGGTTTGGTCAACGCGCGAACGATTTCAATGGCTTGGCCGCCGAAAACTGCAACTTTGTAACTCCCAGGCTCGGGTGAATCCGGGCGACGGGTTAAGCTATCAACCACTTCACCTCGCTTTCGGGTCATGACAACGATCGAACGGCTTGGGCGTTACGTCCTTTTCTCGACCCTGATCCGTTCTTCAAGTTCCGCTAAGGGGCTGGCGCCATTTGGGGTCGCGGATTGCGTCTTTTCAATCGCTTGCGGCGCCATTCAGGGCCAATTCGTCGACCGCTTGCCCTCACGAGACCCGTGAGCTGCGCTTAGCCCCCGGATCATCCCTCAAAGACAGGGACTGAGGACCGGGAGCCGGACTGGGCTTTGCTTAAGACGTCCCGGCATGGGCGTCGGCTCGGAACCGATTCCGGTTTCGAATCCGAGTGGAGATGGCGCCAGCCCCAAACCATGCCGACTGCTTAAGAACCTATGCCCGTCGCCGTTTTTGAGCGTGTCAACTCGCCCACAAGGCTTAGGGCGGCCGCTACCCTCGGCGCGCCGGGCGCGGGTTGATCAGCGACGAGGAAGACCATAACACGGCTTCTGATTATCTCAAAGCGATTGTCGAAGAAAGTTGATTTTCGAAAACGGCGCTTCCTGCCTTCTGCCGCCCGGGAAACCGGCAGACTTCCTCTTCGATGGCCATGCCTGGGCACCTAGACTCAGGTGCGGGCCGTCGGCCCGCAAACCGGAGGCAGCGCGCGCTCGCGCGCCAGGACTGAACGCGCGGCTCCATTTTTTGAGCCGCTTTGGGCGGGAAGCGGGCTACAGGCGGCGCTGGGGAACGCGCCTCCCGCCCGGAGAGGGCGTTCCAAAACCTTTTCAAATCATGGGCCGCCTCCGACGAAATGCGGAAGATCCACGTTCACTCGGTCGCTGGCGGCCTCTCGAGTTGCGCGGGATATGACGAGATTTCGTTCGACCCGGCTTATAAGAACGGCCGCTTGCGACCTTCGAGCCGAGGGAAACGCCGCGTGCTGGCGAAGCCATGGGTCCTGCCGTCGTGAAAGTCTACGCTCAAGAGGGCGCGCTAGCCGGCGCCGAAGACGCCCAGATGTCCTCCAGATACCGGTGGCTCGTGACAAGGCCCGCGAGCCACGCCTTGCCGTCGGCGGCGGAGGCGCCGGTGCGCTTGCAGAAGAGGTCGACGTACGCCTGCCGCACGTCCGGCGCCATGCGCGAGGCCTCGCCGCACACGAACACCGACGCCTCCTTCTGCAAGAGCTCCCACACCGCGTCGCCGTTAGCCGCGATCGCCTGCTGCACATAGGCCTTCGGCTTGCCGGGCTCGCGCGAGAAGGCGCAGACGAGCTTCGTCACGCCCGCCGCCTCGAACGCGCGCATCTCGTCCTCGTAAAGGAAATCCTGCATGGGATCGCGGCAGCCGAAGAAGAGGAGCGAGGCGCCGATCGGCGCGCCTTGGGTCTTCAGGGCCGCGCGCTCCTGCAAGAAGCCGCGGAACGGCGCGACCCCGGCGCCGGGGCCGACCATGATCATCGGCACGTGCGGGTTCTCGGGCGGATGGAACGGGATCGTCGGCTTGCGGACGAAGCCATATACCGTGGCGTCGGCCGGCTGGGCGGCGAGATAGTTCGAGGAGACGCCACGGAACTTGCCGTGGCCGCTCAGCGCCGGACCCTCCAGCACGCCGACCGTGATGCTGCACGCGTCGGCGCTCATGAGAGGCGATGAGGAGATTGAGTAATAGCGCGGCCGCAACGGCGGCATGAGGTCGAGAAAGACCTCGAACGGCGGCGCGCACGACGAATGCTCGTCGAGGAGGTCGAGCACCGACTTGCGCTGCGCGAACACCTCGCTGGCGTAAGACGCGTCGTCGCCTGCGAGCGCCTCTAGCGTTTGCCGCTCCTTTTCGTCCTTGGCGTGCTGGGCGAGCGTCGCGATCTGCTCGCGCGTCGCGACGTCCTGCAATTCGATGCGATTGGCAAGGACGCCGAGCAGCGGAACCGGCTCGTTGACCGGCAGGGGTGTGCCGGCGTTGGGGTGCGGCGTAATCGTCACATAGAGGCTTGGGTCGAGCTTGAACCGCATCAGCACGCGCCGGATCGACTCGAGCCCGTTGCGCGGCACGATTCCGAGATGGTCGCCGGCGCCGTAGGAGGCGCCGGCGGGCAGCGCGATCTCGATGTGTCGCGTCGAGCGCTCTGACGGGCGCTCGCAGTCGCGCCGCTGCAATTCGCGGTTCATGCGCACCGTCATGCCGACGGCGCTATAGGAGCGCATGATCGGGCTCGCCGCCAACCTGTTCACGAAGCTGACCGAGATGCGCGGGCCCACCGCCGTCTTCGCTTCCGCCGCGCTCTCCGGCAGATCGAGCGCCTTGGCGAGCGAAGGAAAGAGGTCGCCGTACCAGGCGCGATAGTCGCGGTCGAAATCGCCGCGCGCGTCGCCCTCGCCGCGTTCGTAAGCGCGCTTCGCGCCGTGCTTCTCAAGTTCAGCATCGATGAGGCTCGGGATCGCCTGATAGGTCGCCGACCAGTCGCGGTTGCCGCAGCCGAAGACGCTGTACTCGACGCCCGCGAAGGCGTCCGACGGCAGTGTCGGATCGCGCAGCTTCGCGCAGAATTTCGCGGCGTTGTCGGGCGGCTGGCCGTTGTAGGAGGCGGTGACGATGATGACGGCGCCTTGTCTGGGCAGCGCGTCGACATGTTCATCGAGCGCGCCTACGGTCGCGGCGAAGCCGCGGCTCCGCGCGTCGTCCGCGATGCGGTGGGCGATGCCTTCCGCCGTGCCGAGATTGGAGCCGAACAAAACCAGCAGCGGCGTCGCATGTGCGTCCGCGGTCGCGGCCGGGCTCGGCGCCGCCGGGGCGGGTTGAGGCGCCGCGGCGGGCGCAGCCGCGAGCTGAGGCGCGGCAAAGAAGCCGGTGGTCGCGCGCCCAGGCCGGGGCTTCACGCGAATGATGAAGTTCGCCGGCTTGATCGTCAGGGTCTGCTTCGTCTCGAGCTGATAATTGGCGAAGTTGACGAACTCGAACCGCTGCAAGAGCATGGCCAGGACCAGCGTCGCCTCCTGCAACGCAAACTGGCGGCCGATGCAGGCGCGCTGCCCGGTGCCAAACGGCTTGTAGGCGTTGGGCGGAATCTTCGCGCGATTCTCGGGGCTGAAGCGGTCCGGGTCGAACGCCTCGGGATTGTCGCCCCAGATCTTCGGGTCGCGGTGCAGCATGCCGATCAGCACCACGACGGACGAATCCGCCTCGATCCGATATTTGCCGCCGAGCACGATGTCCTCGTACGGGCGGCGGGTGAACGCGGGCGCAGTCGGCCAAAGCCGCAGCGTTTCCTCGAGGATCTGCGAGACATAAGGCAGCTGATGGGTCTGGGCGTAGGTCGGCAGCGCGCTCACGTCGGCGCCCAGAACCCGGTCCACCTCCTGATAGCCCCGTTCGAGGACCTTTGGGTTTTTGAGGAGCGCATAGAGCGCGAAGGAGAGAAGCCCGCTTGTCGTCTCGTGGCCGGCGACGAGGAAGGTGATGCATTGGGCGATGATGTTGGTCTCGTCGAGCTTCTCGCCCGACTGCCGGTCGACGCCGGTCAGCATCCGGTCGAGAAGGTCGTTGACCTTGCCGAGCGCGCCCGACTTCACCCGCTCCTCGATGATGTGGCGCACGATCGCGACCATGAATTCCTGGTCCGCGCGCGCCTTTTTGGCGCGGCCACGCTTGAGCTTGGTTTCGATCGGCAGCTCCCGCGCCCTCGCCTGCGCCGTTTCCAGCGTGTTCAGCATGGCGACGACGAACGGATGCGGCGTGTCGCGATAGAAGGAGTTGAACCGATAATCGAAGCCGCAGAGCGCGATCGTATCGAGCGTGAGTCGCGTCATGTCGGCGGGGAGGTCGACCGTGTCGTCCGGGTTCAGCCGCTCCCATTTCAGCATGAGCTGGGTCGCGATATCGAGCATGCGCGGGTGGTAGCCGCGCATCGCGTCCATGCTGAACGCGGGCAAGAGCACGTTGTGCGCCTTGCGCCAATTCGGGTCCTGCGTCTCTGACGTGAACAGGCCGCGGCCGGTCGGGCCCGAGGCCAGCGTTTTGAGGCCGCCGCCGATCTTCTTGTCGAAGCGGGATTCGTCGCAGAGCGGATCGACGAGTTCGAGGCTCGAGGCGATGATGCGCGAGCCGAGGCCGGGGACGTCGAGCTCGTAGATCGGGCCGTATTTGCGCGCGAGCTCCATCAGCCCTTCGATGGGATGGGCGGTGTCGATGTCGAACAGGTTGCCGACCAGCATGTGGCCCGGCGGACGAGGGATCGGCTCGAAATGCGGCGCGTCGGCCATTGCGTGTGTCCTCCCGGCGCTTGTTGAGAGCTGCGCCAGTCTGCGGCGCGCGCGCGATCGGTTCAAGACGAGAAGGGGGGGGAAATCAGCCGAGGCTGCAAGCCGAAAGACGGCTCTGATCCTGCAAATGGCCGCGCCACTGTCGTTCAAGAGATCAAAAGACATTTGGGGTGCACAGCCGGAAAGGACCCTTTATCTTCTGGCGCCCCCTGCGCGCCCTCCGCCTCGATCTTAACCTGCCCCGCTTCTCAGCCGAACGCCCGAATTTCACTTTGCCGATCTTCCAGGGGCATCGCAGCGTAAGCGCTGGACGTCCGTTCCCTGTGCAGGTTTTTGGACGCCGGCGTCACGAGAGGCGCGTCTTGCTCCGGGGGCCGGCGTCCAAAAAGCGCCAAGGCACGAAGTCGCGGGGAGGTTTGGGCGGCGGGCGGCGGGCGGCGCTATGGGGATTTGATTTTCGCGCTGGTTGTGGTTGTGGGCGCGAAGCTGGCGCGAGGCGACCGGGATAGGGTGCGGAGCGAGGCCTGGAAGCGCGCAATAGAGATATCGGTGGTGGCGTGGAGCGTATCAACGGGCGATTGGCTCGTTGATTGGCGTGGTTGCGGCGAGAGAGCCCGCCTTGCGCAGCCCCGCGGCTTTCACAGCCTACTTGAACAGCCGGCCGAACTGGCGCGTCGTCATCGGTTGACAATCAATGCGACCGGGAAACAACCAGCGTTGTTCCGGCGCGATTCCGGCGTCACGCCGGGTCGACCGCGCCTTCCACCATTGCCGCAACAGGTCGAGGATCTCGGCCGGAAGCATCACATGTCGGTCCTTGCGGCCTTTCGATTGCACGACGCGAATGATCATCTGCTCGCTGTCGATGTCGCAAGCTCGCAGCCGAACCACTTCGCTGGCCCGTAAACCGCAGCCATACGCGAGCGTCAGCATTGCGCGCGCCTTGAGGCTCGTCGCCATGGTCAGAACACGCTTGACCTCCTCAGGGCTCAATACTGGCGGAAGCTTCTGTGGCTCCTTGATGTGCCAGATCTCGGCCGCCAGATCGTGGCGACGCAGCGTGACGCGGAACAAGAAGCGCACCCCGGTCATGATCCGATTGCGGTTGCAGATGCTCGCGCCGCCCTCGACGAGGTGCAGCTGGAAGCGGCGGACCTCGTCGGCCGTCGCGGCATCGGGCGAACGTTTGAGCCAGACGGCGAACCGCTTGCAGCTAGAGATGCGGCTTCGCTGCGTGTGCGGGTTGAGCATGCGCGCAGCCATGTCTTCGATCATACGCTGACGCAGCGGACTGACAGGGTTGGTCTCGGTCATCGGGCGCTCCTTCCTGAGTGAGGTTGAACGACCCTCGATTCTCAGGACGGGGCTCCCCGTCGCGCCATCGCTATCCTATCGGCCTGCTACCCGCCCCTCGGCTCACGCCCCCGCGAAGCGGGCCGGAGCGCAGCGACTTCGTGCCCTGGCGCATTGCGGGCGTCCATGGCGCCGGCTTCGGATGATCACAATCCGCCCTTCGCGATGTTCTGCCGACGCCTTGATCGATGCCCGCCCAGAACGGATTCCGGACATCCAATTCAGGATGCGTGAACCGGCGTCATGCGGGTCGGCGGCGCGCTCAGAGCCGTCCGACGAACAGCAGGACCGCGGCCGCCACGAGGCAGGCCATCGACAGGATATTGGCCGTCAGCAACGTGATGTTCTTCCACCAGAGGATACGCGACAGAACCGCGCAGCGCTCCGGCAGCGCATCGAGGTCGGCCTGAACGTCGGAGACGAAGTCGAAATCCTCCGGTTTCGGGTTGCGCCTGATCGGGAAGCGTCGTCGCCCGGTGCGCGGAAATCGCGGATAAATGCAAATCAGCAGGTTGATAAAGATGATCATGAACGGCGTCATGATGACCGGCGCGCTCAGATACGGCGGATAGTGCGCGCGGAACTGGAGAACCGTTCCCGCCATGATCGCCACGAACAGCACCGCGATGAGCGCCTTGATGTCGCTAAGGCGGATTGAGTCGCTGTAGCCGGTGATGAGATTGCGCAACCGTGCGATTTCTTCTGTGGACATCAATCGCTCCGACTCGCCCGAGGCGCGCGCCCGAGAACTAGCTAAGCCAGATGTAATACAACAGAAAGAGGGTGATGAAAACGCAGACAATCGACACGAGAATGCTGGCGCGGAGAAAATTCGTCTTCCACCAAAGAATGTCCGACAGCACTGCGCAGCGCAGCTTCAACTGTTCGATGCTGCCCTCTGTCTCGCCGACGTTGTCGAAATCCGCCGCCGTTAGGTTGATTGAAACGAGAAAGTTCTTGGCGCCGCGCTTGGGATAGCGCGGAAGGAGCACTATGAACAAACAGAAGTAGACGACCAGGAACGGCACCAGGACGATCGAGATCGGCAGATAGCTCGGAAAATCCATGTAGTTATAGAGGACCGAGTTCATCATGAACGCAAGGAACAGAAACGCGATGTTGGCCTTCAAATCGCTCGCCCGGATCGCTTCCGTATATCCGGCGATCAGCCCGCGATAGGGTTGCGTAGGATTTGAGACGGGCTTTTTCATCCGGCTTTCGGACGTTCCGCTTTGGCTAGGCGCGAGGGGGGTCCAAGGCCAGCATTATGGCTCGAGCCGCGCCTTCAAGCATGAGAATCGCGTCAGGCGCGACAAAAATCAAGCGGAGGATGAGCGCCAATCTTTTCGACAGCCAACGGTGAGTCGCAAAGGGCGGCGAGCGGACCGCGCTGAACCGCGGACCGGTTTGCGCCGACGCGGTGGATTGGCGGCGCCAAGCCCCCGCGGCCGGACGAGCCGACCTCTCACGAAAATCGTTCGCTCGAAGGGCGACGGCCGGTGATCGAATTGGGGGCAAGCAAGGCGGTTGGGCCCTGGACGTTTGCTTCCGTCGGGATAGGAGCGGCGCGGCAACTTGAAGCGATCCGGGCGGCGATCGCCTTATGGAGGATGCGCGCAACATTTTCTTTGCTGAAAATCACAAATCGTGGTAGGGTGCCTTGTCGTCATCAAGAATGAGAACGGCGGTCCGCCCCCGGACCGACGCCCGTCCGCTGAGGCGCGCAGGCAATTATATCGTTATATCTCTGTATTAAAGGGCGCGAATTTTTTTCCTTGGTTTTCCTTGGAAAATTTGGCCGCGCCAGGATAGTACGAAATTAATTCGCTTTTTGGGGCGGCGCCGGCCCGCCCTCATCCCCCGAACCGTCCCTTCCACGCCTTCTGGGCGCCCGGAACCTCGAGCGGCGCGGCTTCGTAGACGCCGCGGGCGACGGCGCGGGCGATGCAGTCGGCGGCGAGCATGCCGATCTCGGTCAGATCCCGAATGTCGGGCGCGCGGCTCGCCCGCGCGGTCGCGGCGGCGAACACGACGTCGCCGTCGACCGGCGACAAAGCAGGTCGAAGCGCGAGCGCGAAACCGCCCTGGGCCATGATGGCGACGCGCTTGAGCTGGGCCACGGTCAGGGCGGCGTCGGTCGCGACGACGCCGAGGTCGGTGCTCGCCGGCTCCTCGCGCTTCATGCGCAGGGCCAGCGCGTCCTGGACCTCCATCGGCCCGAACCCGCAGCCGCCGAACTCGCGGCCTTGCTCGTAAGGCGCCGCCCAGAAATATCGGCTCATGCCGCGCGTCGCCCGCCCGACGGAATTGACGGCGACCAGCGCGCCGACCCGAAAGCCGCGCGAGGTCATGGCGCTCGCGGAGCCGAGCCCGCCTTTGAGATCGTAGGTCGTCGCGCCATAGCCCGCGCCCGCCGTCCCGAGCGCGAAGCCTTCGGCGGCCGTTTCCGCCGCGCGGAAGCCCAGATCCCAATAGGGCGGCCGCCGGCCCCAAGCCTTGTCGCCGCCGTTGAGAAGGTCGAACAGGCTCGCGCCGGGCACGATCGGCACCCGCGCCCCGTCGATGGCGAAACCGCGTCCGATTCCGGCGAGCCAGGCCATCGCTCCGCCCGCGGCGTCGAGGCCGAACGCCGAGCCGCCCGACAGCACAAAGCCGTCGACGCGCTCGACCGTCATTTCCGGCTCCAGCAGCGCCGTGTCGCGCAGCGCCGGCGAGCCGCCGTTAATCGCGATCGAGGCGACCGCCGGCTGGTCGAAAATGACGGCGGTGACGCCGGAGGCGAGTTTGGGGTCGTCGGCCGACCCGACGCGCACGCCTGCAACGTCGGTGATGAGATTGGCCGTCATCGGATATCCTTGGTCCGCCGCGGCGCCTCATGCGTCGCCGCGCAGGTTATTTAGAGAACTATCGGGAGCGTCGCGCGCGCAGTCAATCCGCCCGGGGCCGAACCGGCCCGGCCGCGCCGCCGCGGATCGCGGAAAGGCGGTGAGGACAGCCTCGCACAGGCGAACGATGGTCTGAACTGTCTCGGTCGCGGAGGGAAGATCGGGAAAAGACTCAATTCCTTTGCGAATCCCTACCCCGACCTGGGCAAAGGACTCCAGGCTGACATGCGCGACGACGTGTACGATCCGCTGCACGACGAGGTGAACGAACCGCTGGGGATTGCAACCGACCCGACCTCGGCCGCGGCCGGACGGCCCTCGCGCGGGGTTGGGCGCGTGGCCGTCGCGGCGGCGGTTCTCGCAGCCGCGATCGGCCTGATCGCGAACGCGCGCCGGGAATCGCCCCGCGACGACGAAGTCGTCGCGGCGGCGCAAGTCGAGCGCGCGCCGGCGCCGGTCGCGCCGGCGCAACCTCCGGATACTGACGCCGCCCCGAATCCCGGCCTGCCGGCGGTCGCCTCGGCCAGTCAGGTGGAGGCGGCAAGCGGGGTTAAGGTCATGCGCCCGGGCGGCGGCGACGCGCCGGGCGGGATCATTATCGATGTTCCCGAGGCGCTCGGCGTCACGCTCGACGCCGCGCCCGATCGCCGCCTGGTCGAGAAATCGCGCTACGGTCTGTTGCCGCGGGTCGGCGCCGACGGCGCCCGGCCGTTCGACGTCTATTCGCGGCCGATTCTCGCCTCCGAAAGGGCGAAGGCCGGCCGCCCGCGCATCGCGCTGATGGTCGGCGGGCTCGGGCTCAACGCCGAGGGCACCGAGACCGCGATCGCCGAACTGCCCGGCGCCGTGACCCTCGGCTTCGCGCCCTATGGCGCGGCGCTCGATCGACAGGCGGCGGAGGCGCGCAACGCGGGGCACGAGACGGTGCTGCAGGCGCCGATGGAAGGCTTCTCGTATCCCGGCAGCGCGCCGGGGCCGCATACGCTGACGACGACGGCGGCGAGCGCCGAAAATCTCGATTCGCTGCACTGGCTGATGGGCCGGTTCGCCGGGTACGTCGCCATCGCCAATTATCTCGGCGGGAAGTTCACCGCCGACCGGCGTGCGATCGCTCCGGTCCTGAACGAAATTGCGGCCCGAGGCCTGGGCTATCTCGATGACGGCTCCTCGCCGCGCAGCCTGGCGCCGGACCTCGCGCAAGCGCTGGCGATGCCCGCGGCCCGCGCCGACATCGTCATCGACGCCAATCCCTCGCCGGCGGCCCTCGATGGGGCGCTCGATCGCCTCGTCGATCTCGCTCGTCAGCGCGGGACAGCGATCGGAATCGCTTCCGCCTCGCCCAGCAGCGTCGAACATTTGGCGCGATGGACCAGTAGGCTCGAGGCGAAGGGCGTCGCGCTTGTGCCGCTTTCCGCATTGATGTCAAAGTCGCGGGGCATGTCGGCGCTGTCCAAACCTTAAAACGAGTTCGTGAGCAACGATCTGCCTTACCGTCCGTGCGTCGGCGTCGCGCTGGTCAATCGCGACGGCGAGGCGTTCATAGGCCATCGCAAGCGCAAGAGCGCCGGCGAAGCGCTGGATTCCCGCTCGTGGCAAATGCCCCAGGGCGGGATCGACGACGGCGAAACCGCGCTCGAGGCGGCGCGGCGCGAGCTCTGGGAAGAAACCAATATCCGCTCGATCGAATTCATCGCCGAACTGCCGGGTTGGCTGAACTACGATTTGCCGAAAGAGGCGCGCGGACGCTGGAAGGGGCGATATCGCGGGCAGTCACAGAAGTGGTTCCTGTTTCGCTTCGTCGGCGAGGAGAACGAAATCGACGTGCGGCGCCCGGCCGGCGGCGAACATGGCGCGGAATTCGACGCCTGGCGTTGGGAAAGCCTGGAGCGGTTGCCCGACCTGGTGGTGCCGTTCAAGCGGGAGGTCTACGCAGCGGTGTCGGCGGCTTTCGCGCCGCTCGTCCGGCCCGCCGGCCGATAATGCCGAGGCCCCTCATCCGGCGCTTCGCGCCGCCTTCTCCCGCAAGCGGGAGTGGGGCCGCGTCACGCGCCGCTCTTGATCGACGCTATCGCCTCACCGAGCTCCTCGTCCATCTTTCGTCGCAGGCGGTGATCCGAGAGATCGACCTTGGCGCGATCGAGGTCGGCCCGCAGAGACGCCTCGACCGCGTCGTCGTCGCGGCCGACCTGGCTCGAGACGAAATCGCGGACGTAGGTCTCCGCCGCTTCGGTCGAAAGTCCGATCAGCCCGGCGGCCCATTGCGCAATCGCCTTGTTGCGGCGCGCGACCGCGCGGAAGCGCTGGGTCTCGTCGGCCGCGAACCGCTTCTCGAACGCGTTCTCGCGTTCTTCGAACGCGTCAGGCATGTCGATCTCCCTCACCGTGCGCAGCAGAACCTGGCGCGCCGCTGTCGCAGTGTCAATTTGCGGCTTTGGAAAATGCCGTCAGTCCGCAATGCGCGAGTTTCTATAACGACCTCAACCGATTTGCACGCTGCCACCCCCGTCAATCCTGAGAATGTCACATAATTAAGGCGCGACTTCGCGAAACCCGGCAATACCGTCAGCAACGACGCACTTCGCCGAGAGGGCGGGCCCTGGCCGGGAGCCAGCGCCTGCCGCTCAGCGATCGGCCATTCATTTCGCTGCTGTTCTAGGAGTTGAAATACATGGCGTCGCCCGGCGTGAAGGGTGGGCGCGAAAATCTGCTCGATCGGCATATGGCGCGGTATTCGTCGATCGAGTGGCCTCTTACACCCCCAGTCCCGCCTTCGCCGCCTCCACCAGCGCGCGCGCTTCCGCCTCCGCGTATCGCCGCGGAGCGCCGGCGCCCCAGACCGGACCGGGCCAGGCGGGGTCGCCGATGAAGCGCGCGACGACATGCAGGTGGAACTGCCGAACGACGTTGCCGAGCGCGCCGACATTGATCTTGTCGGCCATCGTATGCGCCTTGAGAAAGCTCGCCGCCCTGGCCGCCTCTTCGATCAATTGCGCGCGGTCGGCCGCGTCGAGATCGGGCAGCTCGGCGATTCCTTCACGCCTCGGCGCGAGGATCAGCCAAGGCCAGCGCGCGTCGTCCATCAGCAGCGCGCGTGAGAGCGTCAAGTCGCCGACGAGAAAAGCGTCGCGAGCAAGCCGTTCGTCGAGCGAAAAGCTCATGCGGCCCAGGCCTGCCCATGCGGTCCGCGCGGCAGGCCGAGCTTGAGCGCGATCGTCTCGCCGATGTCGGCGAGGCTCGCGCGCGCGCCGATCGGCCCCGGCGAGGCGCCGGCGCCGAAGGCGAGGATCGGCACGTGCTCGCGGGTATGGTCGAAGCCGCGAAACGTCGGATCGTTGCCATGATCGGCGGTGATGACGCAAAAATCGCCCGGCCGCATCGCCTTTTCGATCGCACTTAAGCGCGCGTCGAACGCCTCCAGGCAGGCGGCATAGCCGGGCACGTCGCGGCGATGCCCCCATTCGGTGTCGAAATCGACCAAATTGACAACAATGAGCCCGCCGTCGGCGGTCGTCGCCAGCGCCTCGATGAGAAGGTCGACATTGCCGTCGTTGCTCTTGCCCTTGCGCTCCTGGCCGGTGTCGCGATGGGCGAAGATGTCGCCGATCTTGCCGATCGAGACGATCGCGCGATCCGCCCGCGCCGCCCGCTGAAACAGATTGCCGTCAGGCGGCGGAACGGCGAAATCCTTGCGATTGGCGGTGCGGACGAAATTCTTCGCGGTCCGTCCGACGAACGGCCGCGCGATCACGCGCCCGATGTTGAGCGGATCGCAGAGACGGCGCGCAATTCTGCACAGGTCATAGAGCCGATCGAGCCCGAAAACTTCCTCGTGGGCGGCGATCTGGAGAACGGAATCGGCCGAGGTGTAGCAAATGGGTTTGAGCGTGCGCAGATGCTCCTCGCCATAATCTTCGACGACAGCGATTCCCGAAGCATGGCGATTGGCGAGGATGCCGGCGAGCTTGCCCTCGGCGATCAGCGCCGCGCTCAAGGACTCCGGAAAGGCGGGGACGGTTTCCGGAAAATAGCCCCAGTCGAAGTCAACCGGCGTTCCGGCGATCTCCCAATGGCCCGACGGCGTGTCCTTGCCGCGCGAAGTCTCGATCCCGTAGCCCCACTGACCGCGAGCGGCGGCAAGCGTGAATCCTGGAGGAGCGCGGCCGGTCGACGCCATCATCGCATGGCCGAGCCCGAGCGCATCGAGATGCGGCAGTTTCAGCGGTCCGCGCCGCAATCCCTCGCGATTTCCCAGCCCGACGGCGCAGGCCTCGGCGATATGGCCGAGCGTGTCGGCGCCGTCGTCGCCATAGGCTGAAGCGTCTTCCGCGCCGCCGCAGCCGACCGAATCGAGGACGATCAGGATCGCGCGGCTCATTGGCCCCCTTACTGGCTGACGACGGCGGAAAGCGTCGCCTCATTTGAAAATGCGGCCGCGAACAGGGCGCGGGTGTAGTCGGCCTGCGGGGCGGCGAACACTTCTCTCGCGTCGCCGCTCTCGACGACCTTGCCGCGACGCATCACGATGATCTCGCTCGCCAGCGCCCGCACCACCCTGAGATCGTGCGAAATGAAAAGGTAGGCGAGTTTGCGGCGCTTCTGCAACTCGCGCAGCAAGTCGACGATCTGGGCCTGGATCGACATATCCAATGCCGAGGTCGGCTCGTCGAGCACGACAAATCTCGGGTCGAGCGCCATCGCCCGGGCGATCGCGATGCGCTGGCGCTGGCCGCCGGAAAACTCATGCGGATAGCGGTCGAGGGTGGAAGGCTCGAGGCCGGTGTCGACGAGCGCGCGTTCGGCGACGCGTCGCCGTTCGGCGCCCCCCATCCTCGTCCCCTGGGCGATCAAGCCTTCCTCGACGATCTCGGCCACCGACATGCGCGGCGACAGCGAGCCGAACGGATCCTGAAAGACGATCTGCATCTCGCGCCTGAGCGGGCGCATGGCCTTTGAATTCAGGCCGTCGATCGCGCGCCCGCAATAGGCGATCCGGCCCTGCGAACGGATGAGCCGCAGCATCGCCAGGCCGAGCGTCGTCTTGCCGGAGCCGGATTCGCCGACAACCCCAACCGTCTGGCCCTCACGCACGGCGAGCGAAACACCGTCGACCGCCTTGACGTATCCGACCGTGCGGCGAAAGAATCCCTGCTTGATCGGAAACCAGACGCGCAAGGCCTCGGCGCTCGCGATCGTCGGCGCGGCGCGGTCGTCGAACGGCGCGTCGCCCTTGGGCTCGGCCGCCATCAAGGCCCGGGTGTAGGGGTGACGGGGATTTGCGAACACGTCGGCGGTCCTGCCCGCCTCGACGATGACGCCGTGCTGCATCACGATCACATCGTCGGCGATGCGCCTGACGACGTGGAGATCGTGGGTGATGAACAGCATCGCCATGCCGAGCTTGGCCTGCAGATCCTTGAGGAGTTTGAGGATTTGCGCCTGCACGGTGACGTCGAGGGCGGTCGTCGGCTCGTCGGCGATCAACAAGTCGGGGCGGTTGGCGAGCGCCATGGCGATCATCACCCGTTGGCGCTGGCCGCCGGAGAGCTGATGCGGATAGGCGCCAAGCCGTTCGGCCGGATCGATGATGCCGACCTCGGTCAGAAGCTCGACGATTCGCGCGCTCGTCGCCGCGCGCCGCCCGTGATGCAGCGCGATGATTTCGCCGACCTGCCGCGAAATTGTATGCAGCGGGTTGAGCGACGTCATCGGCTCCTGGAACACCATCGTCACGCTGGCGCCGCGCATGGCGCGCAGCTCGGCGTCCGACATTTTGAGCACGTCCTTGCCGCGAAAGAGGACTTCGCCGCTCGGATAGGTGGCGGCGGGCTGAGGCAACAGGCGCACGATCGCCTGCGCCGTCACTGTCTTGCCCGAACCGGACTCGCCGACCAGCGCCAGCGCGCGCCCCTTCTCCAGCCGGAACGACACGCGGTCGACCACGGTCCTGCGTTCCTGCCCCTGAGCGAACGCGATCGACAGTTCGCGCACGTCGACGAGCGGCGCGCCCTCGCTCACAGGAACGTCTTTCTCGGATCGAAGGCGTCTCGGACCGCCTCGCCGATGAATATCAGCAGCGACAGCATCAGCGCGGTGACGGCGAAAGCGGAAAGACCGATCCAGGGCGCTGAGAGGTTGGACTTGCCCTGCAGCAGCAATTCGCCGAGCGAGGGCGAGCCGGGCGGCATGCCGAGACCGAGAAAGTCGAGCGAGGTCAGGGTGCTGATCGAGGAATTTACGATGAACGGCAGAAAGGTCAGCGTCGCCACCATCGCGTTCGGCAAAACGTGCTTGACGATGATCTTGGCGTTGGAAAGGCCGAGCGCGCGCGCGGCGTTGACGTATTCGAAATTGCGCGCCCTGAGGAACTCGGCCCGCACCACATGCACGAGGCTCACCCAGGAGAAGAGCAGGAGGATCGTCAGGAGCACGCCAAAGCTCGGCGCCAGGATCGCCGACAGGATGATGAGGATATAGAGATGCGGCAGCGACGACCAGATTTCGATCACCCTCTGCATCGTCAGATCGAGCCAGCCCCCGAAATAGCCCTGAACCGCGCCGGCGAAGACGCCAATCACCGACGAAACGCCGGCGAGCGTCAGGCCGAACAGCGCCGAGAGGCGAAAGCCGTAAATGAGGCGGGCGACGATGTCGTGGCCATCCTGGTCGGAGCCGAGCCACAGCGGCTCCAACGCGCGGCAGGGATGCGCGAGGCGCGGCGCTTCCTTATCGCCCCGCTTTTCCAAAGCGGCGCGGCACTGCTTGTCGCTCAGCATCCAGGTCGGGGGAGTCGGAAGCGGCGTCGGCGGATTGAGAATGGTGGTCGAGTTGGCGAAGCGAATCGGTGGCCAGAGCATCCAGCCGTGCGCCTTGATCTCATCGGCGACGAAGGAGCCGCGATAGTCCGCATGCGCCTCGAAACCGCCGAACTTGTCCTCCGGATAGTCGAAGAACACCGGGAAGAGAATCTCGCCTTTGTAGGAAACGATCAGCGGCCGATCATTGGCGATGAACTCCGCGCAGAGCGAGGCGACGAACAGGACCATAAAGATCCGCAGCGACCACGCGCCGCGCTTGTTGCGGCGGAAATTGTCGAGCCGCCGCCGGTTCATCGGCGACAGGCGCAGCCATGGGCGCGAGTTCGCGGCGCTCATGCGAAACTTCGCTGTCCCGTTGGATCGGTCGCGGAAATGCTCCATACCGCATCATTGCCGAGCATGGTCTCCAACGTCGAACGCGCCCTCATCACACCTCTCGCGTTTCAAAATCGATGCGCGGATCGATCCAGGTGTAGGTGAGGTCGGAAATCAGGTTCACCACCAAGCCCAGCAGCGCATAGATGTAGAGATTGGCAAGCACCACCGGATAATCACGCTGGATGAGGGAATCATAAGAAAGATAGCCGAGACCGTCGAGCGAGAACACCTGCTCGATCAGAAGCGAACCAGTGAAGAAGGCGCCAATGAAGGCGCCGGGAAATCCGGCGATGACAATCAGCATCGCGTTGCGAAAGACATGGCCGTAGAGCACGCGCAGTTCGGTCAAGCCCTTCATGCGCGCGGTCTGCACATAAGACTTCTTGATCTCGTCGAGGAAGGAGTTTTTCGTCAGAAGGGTCGAAGTGGCGAACGAGCCGAGCACCAGCGACGTCACCGGCAGCGTGATGTGCCAGAGATAGTCGAGAATCTTGTGCGGCCAGGTCAGGTCGGCGAAATTGTCGGAGGTGAGGCCGCGCAAGGGGAAAATCTGCCAGAAAGAACCGCCGCAGAATAGCACCACCAGTAGGACGGCGAACAGGAAGCTCGGGATCGCGTAGCCGAAGATGACCAGCGCCGAGGTGACCGTGTCAAAGCGCGAGCCGTCCTTGACTGCCTTCCTGACGCCGAGCGGGATCGAAATCCCATAAGAAATGAACGTCATCCACATGCCGAGTGAAATCGAAACCGGCAGCTTCTCCTTGATGAGCTGCAGCACCGGCACGTCGCGATAATAGCTCTTGCCGAAATTGAAGGTCGAATAGTCGCGCACCAGAATCCAGAATCGCTCCAGCGCCGGCTTGTCAAAGCCGTACTGCTTCTGAAGTTCCTCGATGAATTTCGGATCAAGGCCCTCCGCGCCGCGATATCGCGACGAGATGTCGCCGCCGGCCTGCGACGCGCCGGCGCCTATCTGACCGCCGCCGCCGCCGCCGAATTGCGCGGTTGAACCCTGGTTGGCGCCCTGCAATTGCGCGATCGCGCGCTCGACCGGGCCGCCGGGCACGAATTGAACGATCGCGAACGACACGGCCATGATGCCGAGGATGGTCGGAATCATCAGAAGCAGGCGACGGAGAATATAGGCGAACATGCGCCATCACCTCGCCTGCGGCGGGCGAGGCGTCAAGCGCCAGTCAGAGTCCAATCGACTTGGCCTTCCCTTCGTCCCACCACCAGGTGCCAGGCGCGCCGACGCCGAGCTTCGGCTGCCGCTCCGGCCGCGCAAACGAGTCCCAATGGGCGATCCAGGCGTTGTCTCGATACCACATGGGCACCCAATAGTGTCCCGCGCGCAGCACGCGGTCGAGCGCGCGACAGGCCGTGTTGAGCTCGGCGCGCGATTTCGCCGTGGCGATGGTTTCGATCAGCGCGTCGACGACCGGATCGGCTACGCCGGCGAGATTCCGAGAGCCCTTCTGTTTTGCCGCTTCGGACGAATATACGACCCGCAAGCCTACGCCAGGCGTCGTCGACCCGGGAAGCGCCTCGGTCACGACGTCGTAATCGAAGTTCTCGGTGCGAAACTTCAGCTGCGCAGCGTCGACGATGCGGAAATTCGCCTGAATCCCAAGCTTTCGGAGGTTCTGGATGAAGGGCATCGTGTGCGGCTGCAACGCGTTGCTGCTGTCGAGGAACTCGATGGTCAGCGGCTTCCCGTTCGGCAACAGCATCGTTCCGCCCTGGCGCTTGCACCCGGCGGAGAGCAACAGGTCATAGCCCTGCCTGAGCAACGCGCGGTCGCTGCCGGACCCGTCGCTGACCGGAGGGATGTAGGGGTCATTGAAGACGGACGGCGAAATTTTGTCGCGGAAAGGCTCGAGAAGCTTGAGTTCGTCTGGGCCTGGCTTGCCTTTCGCCTCCATGTTGGTGTTGGGGAAGTAGGAGACAATGCGCTTGTAGGCCGAGTACATCACATTCTTGTTGGTCCATTCGAAATCGAAAGCAAATCCGATCGCCTCGCGAACGCGCGGGTCGCGAAACTGCTCGCGGCGCGTGTTGAGATACCAGCCTTGCGTGGAGGAAGGCGCGCCATTGTGCAGAACTTCCTTCTTGACGCGCCCCTCTTCGAGCGCGGGAAAGTCGTAGGCGGTGGCCCAGAAGCGCGAGGTGTATTCCTCATGATAGTTGATCGCGCCGGCCTTGAACGCTTCGAAGGCGACCTGGCGTTCTCGATAATACTCGAACCGCAGTCGATCAAAGTTGTTCTGGCCGAGATTGACCGGCAGCTTCGCGCCCCAATAGCCGGGATCGCGCGCAAATTCGATGAATCGCCCTTGTTCGAACGCCTTGACCCTATAGGCGCCCGAGCCCAGAGGCGGATCGAGCGTCGAGGCGGTGAAATCGCGGCCTTTCCACCAAGCCGCCGAGAAGACAGGCATGCCAACGACGATGAGATGGGCGTCGCGGCTCCGCCCTTGCACGAAACGCACATGAACGACGTCGTCCCCATCCGGAGTCGCCGACTCAACCTCCTTAAGGAGCTGTGCGTAGATCGGGTGGCCCTTATTTTTCAATATCGTGAGTGAAAAGGCGACATCGGCGGCCGTGACCTTGGATCCATCGAAGAAGCGGGCCTCGGGCCGCAGGCGGAAGCGATAGTCGAGCCTGTCGGCCGAGACCCTCACCGATCGCGCCAGCAGGCCATAGACCGAATCCGGCTCGTCGCCATTGGCTGTCATCAGGGTGTCGAAGGTCGCCGACATGCCGGCCGCGCCATTGCCCTTCCAGCTGTAGATGTTGAGTGTGTCGAAGGTATCGAAGTTTTGGTTGCCGCTAGTCCCGGTGATCTGCAGCGACAACAGTCCTCCAGACGGCGCCTGCGGATTCACATAGGCGAAATGCGGGAAATCCGGAGGCAAGGCGAGGTCGCCAAACGACGACAGGCCATAGGTCTCGACCGAGTCGTCTGCAAGCGCGGCCAGCGGCCGGACGAAGAGCGCGGCGAGCGCGCCGCCGCCCGCCGCCTTCACTGCCGTTCTGCGGCTAAAACTCTTCGCCATCGTATCGCTAGCCTCGGATAGAGGATCGGCAGGCGATTGTGCCCACCTTCAAGGCCTTTGGCCAGCGGCGCATGTCGCGCATCCGGACGCGGCGCACAATTGAGGCTCATTGCGACTCTCTCATGGCTCGCGCATTATCGCCGCATTAAAAACCAATGCCATGGCATTAAAAGAAGGTAAGTCCTCTGCCGCGTCGCCGGCCGCAGATCGCGGCCGTTTCAACCGGAGAACCTGTTTGCACTTGGACGAAATCGCCTTTCGCCCCCTGGCGGACGCGGACGCTGACGCGGCGGCGGACGTCAATCGAGCCGCATTCGCCGCGCGGGACCGCGCGTGAGCGAGACTGTGTCCTTCCGGAAGGCGCCCGGCCGCCTGACGATCGACCTCGAAGCGCTCGCTGACAACTGGCGCGCGCTCGCCCTCCGCGCGGCGCCTGGGCGTTGCGCGGCCGTGATCAAGGCCAACGCCTACGGAATCGGCCTCGCCGAGGCCGCTACCGCGCTTTGGGCGGCCGGCGCGCGCGTGTTTTTCGTCGCCCGGCTCGGCGAGGAACTCGCCGCCCGTCGCCAGCTGCCGGACGAGGCGGCGATCTACGTCCTCGACGGCCTCGAGCGTGGCGCTGACCCGGCCGATTACGCCGGGCGGCGCCTTGCGCCCGTGATCGGCGGCGAAGAGGAACTTGCGCGCTGGTCGGCCTTCGCCGCGGCCCGCGGCCAAGCCTCGCCGTGCGCGCTGCATCTCGACACCGGGATGAACCGGCTGGGCTTCGCCTCGCTGGCGGTCTTGCGGCAGGCTGTGGAGCAGCACGGCGCGCCGGGCGCCGACCTCCTGATGAGCCATTTCGTGTCGTCGGAAATTCCGGACGATCCAATCAACGCGGCGCAGTTCGAGCGGTTCGAGCTTGCGCGAGCGGCTTTCCCGCATTTGCCGGCTTCGCTCGCCAATTCGTCTGGAATGTTCCTCAGGCCGCGTCCGATCTACGATCTCGCGCGGCCTGGTTATGCGCTCTACGGCGGAAATCCGACGCCGGGCGAACCCAATCCAATGCGCCCGGTGGCGACGCTGACGGTGGCCATCCAGCAGACGCGGTGGATCGAGGCCGGCATGAGCTGCGGCTACAACGCCCAGTGGACCGCCAAGCGCCGCACGCGGCTCGCGACCCTTCTCGCCGGCTATGCCGACGGCCTGCCGCGCGGGGCTGGGGCGACGGATTCGGCTTCAGGCGCCGAGGCTGTCGTGGCCGGCCGTCGCTGCCCGCTTGTCGGCCGCGTGTCGATGGACTTGAGCATCGTCGACGTGACCGATCTCCCCGAGGACGCAGTCCATGCAGGCGATGCGGTCGAGATCATCGGCCCATCAGCCGACCTCGACGAATTCGCGGCCCGGAGCGGCACGATCGGCTATCAGGTCCTCACCAGCCTCGGACCGCGCTACAGTCGAGACTATCGCTCCATCAGTGCGCCCGGCTGATCGCGAATTCGACCGTGTCGCGCAAGGCATGCTTCCAGGGCGAGGCCGGAAAGAGCTCCAGGGCGTCGCGCGCCATCGCGCCGTAGTGGCGGGCGCGTTCGATCGAAGTCTTCAAGGGCGCGGTGCGTCTTCATCGTCGCGAGCGCGAATTCGAGATCGCCGTCGGCAATTTCGCCTTTCTCCAAGGTGCGGCGCCAGAACTCACGCTCTATCGTCGTGCCCCGCCGGAAGGAAAGAACCACCGGGAGCGTGATCTTCCCCTCGCGAAAATCGTCGCCGATATTCTTGCCGAGCTTGGCCGAGGCGCCGCCGTAATCGAGCGCGTCGTCGATGAGTTGGAACGCAATGCCGAGATTGGCGCCGTAGCCCCGGCAGGCGGCGATCTCGGCCTTGGGGCGGTCGGCCAGGATGGGACCGACCTCGCAAGCGGCGGCGAAGAGGGCGGCGGTCTTGGCGCGAATCACCGCAAGGTAGGCGTCTTCCGTCGTCTCGGTGTCCTTGGCGGCTGACAGTTGCATCACTTCGCCCTCGGCGATCACCGCCGCCGCCGTCGACAGCGTCTCAAGGCAAGGGAGCGACCCGACCTCGACCATCATCTTGAAGGCCTGACCCAACAGAAAGTCGCCGACCAGAACGCTCGCTTCGTTGCCCCAAAGAACCCGCGCGGCCGTGTTGCCGCGTCGCAGGTCGCTCTCATCGACCACGTCGTCGTGCAGCAGCGTCGCGGTGTGCATGAATTCGACCGCGGCGGCGAGCTTGACATGACCGGCGCCGGCATAGCCGCACAGCCCTGCGGTCGCGAGGGTCAGAATAGGTCTAAGCCTCTTGCCGCCGGACGAGATCAGGTAGTTGGCGACCTCCGGAATCATCGCGACGTCCGATCCCGTGCGCGACAGAATGGTCTGGTTCACGCTCTCCATGGCGTTGGCGACAAGCGCCGTCAACGGCTCGATCAGGCGATCGGCGGACTTCTCTTCGAGCGGAATGACCAGCCCCACCGACGCTTTCCCTTGCCAGACGCCACGCCTCGACCATAAAGACGGCGAAACGACGCGGCAAGAGCGCCCTTTGAGGTTGGTTTTTTGAGCGAAATCCTGCGCACCAACGACCTCGTGCTGATCAGCGTGATCGAATCGCTCCTCACGGCGGAAGGCATCGCCTTTTTCGTCGCCGACCAGCACATGGCCGCTGTCGAAGGCTCGCTTGGTTTTCTGCCGAGGCGGATTCTTGTCGACTCCCGCGAGGAGGGCCGCGCGCGCCGGCTCATCGCAGAGGCCGGACTGGCGGACGAACTGCGCGATGCCTGAGCCTTCGCCGGCGCTCGAGAGCGAATTGATCCCCGAGGGGCTGTCCATTGACGCTTGGTTCGGCGGACGGCTGAGTCTCGTCCAGCCGAGACGCGGCCACCGTGTCGGTTCGGACGCCGCGCTTCTGGTCGCCGCGGCCGGCAGCGCTGAGGGGCGGATTGTCGACGTCGGCGCCGGCGTCGGCGCGGTCGGGCTGGCGCTCGCCAGCCGGGACGAGCGCTCGAACGTCGATCTTGTCGAGATCGACGCCGACCTGGCGCAGCTTGCCGTCGGCAACGCGACGCGCAACAGCTTGACGGCGCGCGCGCGGGTCCTGCGGCTCGACGTCGTCGACGCAGACGCCCGGCGTGAGGCGGGCCTTGCCGACGAATCCGCGGACTGCGTCGTCACCAACCCGCCGTTTTTCGACCCGGGAACGGTGCGCGTCTCTCCCGAGGCGCCCCGCGCCCGGGCGCACGTCTTCCCATCGCGCCAGTCGGGCGGCGCGCCGCTCGCCGCCTGGATCCGCGCCTGTCTGGCGCTTCTTGCGCCCGGCGGGCGTTTCGTGATGATCCATCGGCCAGCGGCGCTGGCGCAGATTCTGGCCGCGGCGGAGAACCGGATCGGCGCGCTCGCCCTCCTGCCGGTTGACCCGCGCGCGGGCGCTTCTGCCCACCGCCTCATCGTCTCCGGCGTCAAGGGTTCGAAGGCGCCGCTTCGCATCGCGCCGGCGCTCGTTTTGCACCGGCCCGACGGGAGGCTGACGGCCGAGGCTGACGCGATCCATCGCGGCGCGGCGCTGATCGACTGGGGCGTTTGAGCGGCTCCCGCGCGCTTGCTATGCTCGAAGCCCCCGCAATCCGGCGAAGCGCCATGTCAGACCTTTTCCTCCGGCACATCCGCGCCACCCTCGACGAGATCGAGGCGGCCGGCCTCCTGAAGCGCGAACGCCTTCTGACCGGACCGCAGGGCGGGCGAATCCGCGTCGCTTCGGCGAATGGCCCGCGCGAGGCGGTCAACCTTTGCGCCAACAACTACCTCGGCCTCGCCGATCATCCGGACATTATCGCCGCCGCGAAGGCGGCGATGGACGAATTCGGCTTCGGCATGGCCTCGGTGCGCTTCATCTGCGGCGCGCAGACGCTCCATCGCGAGCTCGAACAGGCGATCGCCCGGCATCTGGGCAAGGACGACGCGATCGTCTTCGCCGCCTGTTTCGACGCCAACGGCGGCGTGTTCGAGCCGCTGCATGGACGAGAACGACGCCATCATCTCCGACAGCCTCAACCACGCCTCGATCATCGACGGCGTGCGCCTCAGCAAGGCGCGCCGCTACCGCTTCGCCAATTCGGACATGAACCAGCTCGAGGACCGCCTCAAGGAGGCCGACGCGGCGGGCGCGCGTTTCAAGCTGATCGCCACCGACGGCGTATTCTCGATGGACGGATACGTCGCCAGGCTGAAGGACATCTGCGCGCTCGCCGACCGCTACGGCGCGCTGGTGCTGGTCGACGACTGTCACGCGACCGGGCATCTGGGCGAAAAGGGGCGCGGCACGCCGGCGCTGACCGGCGCGGGGAATCGCGTCGATATTGTCACCGGAACCTTCGGCAAGACGCTCGGCGGCGGCATGGGCGGCTTCGTCGCCGCGGCTCAAGGCATCGTCGATCTCCTGCGCCAGCGGGCACGGCCCTATCTCTTTTCCAACTCGCTCGCCCCCCCGGTCGCCGCCGGGGCGCTGAAGGCTTTGGAGATCGCGACTGGCGCGGACGACCGGCGCGACCTGCTGCAAGCCCATGCGCGTCGGTTCCGCGCCGGGGTCGAGAAGGCGGGGTTCTCGGTCCTGCCCGGAGAAACGCCGATCATTCCGGTGATGCTGGGCGAGGCGCGGCTGGCGCAGGAGCTCGCGCAGGCGCTCGACGACCGGGGCGTCTTCGTCGCCGGGTTCTTCTTTCCCGTGGTGCCTAAGGGAAAGGCGCGCATCCGCACCCAGATGTCGGCGGCGCTCGCGACCCAGGACGTCGACTTCGCCGTCTCGGCCTTCGCCGACGCGGGACGGACGCTCGGCATTATCTAAAAATCGAAAGGCGCGCCCATGAAGGCCCTCGTCAAGCAAAAGCCGGAGCCTGGCCTGTGGCTCAGCGACGAGCCGATCCCGTCGATTGGGCCCGACGACGTGCTGGTGAAGGTCCACAAGACCGGCATCTGCGGCACCGACGCGCACATCTTCAATTGGGACGAATGGGCGCAAAAGACGATCCCGACGCCGATGACGATCGGGCATGAATACGCCGGCGAAATTGCCGAGGTCGGCGCCAGCGTGCGCAGCCTCAAGGTCGGCCAGCGGGTATCGGGCGAGGGCCATGTGATCGGAATGCGCAGCCGCGCCGCGCGCGGCGGGCGCTATCATCTGGACCCCGAGACCCGCGGCATCGGGGTCAACATTCCCGGGGCCTTCGCCGAATACGTGCGAGTGCCCGCCTTCAACATCGTGCCGCTGCCCGACGACGTCGACGACGAGCTCGGCGCCATCCTCGATCCGCTCGGCAATGCGGTCCATACCGCGCTCTCGTTCGACCTCGTCGGCGAGGACGTGCTGATCACCGGGGCCGGGCCGATCGGCATCATGGCCGGGGCGGTCGCGCGCCATGTCGGCGCCCGGCATGTCGTCGTGACCGACGTCAACCCGCGCCGTCTTAAGCTCGCCGAAGAGGTGGCCGACGTCGTCGCGGTCGACGTGTCAAAGTCCGACCTCAAGCAGACGATGGGCAAGCTCAAGATGACCGAAGGTTTCGACGTCGCGCTCGAAATGAGCGGCGCGCCGGCCGCGTTCGATCAGCTGTTCGACGCGATCATCACCGGCGGGCGGGTCGCGCTGCTCGGCCTGCCGGCGAAGGCCGTCCTGGTCGACTGGAACAAGGTGATCTTCAAGCAGCTCACCATCAAGGGCGTCTACGGCCGCGAGATGTTCGAGACCTGGCACAAGATGATCGCGATGCTGGAAAGCGGCCTTGACGTGCGCAAGGTCATCACCCACCGCCTGCCGGCGAGCCAATTCCTCGAAGGCTTCGAGGCCATGCGCCGGGGCGAAAGCGGCAAGATCGTGCTGGACTGGACCGCGGTCGGCTAGGCGCGGCCGGGCCGACATTTTCAGCCGCGTTTCCAGCGATTTGAGAGGCTTGCGGCGCCATTTCCGGCCGGCCCCAGCTCCCAGGCGCGCCTCCGCTCCTAAAGCCGTTCTTCTAAGTTCCGCTAAGGGGCTGGCGCCATTTGGGGTCGCGGATTGCGTCTTTTCAATCGCTTGCGGCGCCATTTGGCGCCGATTCGTCGACCGCTTGCCCTCGCGAGACCCGTGAGCTGCGCTTCGCCCCCGGATCGTCCCTGCGGACGGGGACCGGGAGCCGGACTGGGCTTTGCTTAAGACGTCCCGGCATGGGCGTCCGCTCGGAACCGATTCCGGTTTCGAATCCGAGCAAACGAGGCGCCAGCCCCAGACCGTGCCGACTGCTTAAGACTTCGCGCCTTTCGCCGTTTTTCAGCGTGTCAACTCGCCCGCATGAGGGCTTGAAGCGGTCGCTGCCCTCGGCGCGCCAGGCGCGCGTTGATCAGCGACGAGGAGGACCATAACACGGCTTCTGATTTTCTCAAAGCGATTGTCGATGAAAATTGATTTTCAGTAAAAGCGACGCCGCCGCGCCGCGCAACACTGTCGAGCGGGGCGGCGACAGCCGCATCCTTGTGCTATTGAGCGTCGCGTCAGGAGCACAATGAGCGAAACGCGAAAACTCACGGCGATCCTCGCCGCCGACGTGGTCGGATTCAGCCGTCTCGCCGGCGCCGACGAGGACCGCACGCTCGCGCGGCTCCGCGCGTTGCGCAGCGATCTGATCGACCCGACCATCGCGGTCCATAACGGACGCGTGGTCAAGCGGACCGGCGACGGCGTTCTGGTCGAATTCCGCAGCGTCGTCGATGCGGTGCGCTGCGCGGTCGAAATCCAGAACGCGATGGTCGAGCGCAACGCCGGCGTGCCGGAGGACCGGCGGATCGAATTCCGCATCGGCGTTCATTTGGGCGACGTGGTCGAGGAGAACGACGGCGACCTGATGGGCGACGGCGTCAACATCGCCGCGCGGCTGGAGGGGATAGCCGAGCCTGGCGCGATCTGCATGTCGGAGGACGCATTTCGCCAGGTCAGAGCCAGACTCGATCTGGCTTTCAGCGACAAAGGCGAAGTCCACCTTAAGAATATAGCGCATTCGATTCGGGTCTATTCGCTCGAAGTCGGCGTCGCGGCAGAACCGAGGGCGGCAACGTCAACCAAGCCTGCTGCGCCGGAAAAGACCGCGGCGGAGCCCACGCCGCCCGACAAGGCCTCGATCGCCGTGCTGGCGTTCCAAAACATGAGCGGCGACCCCGAGCAGGAATATTTCGCCGACGGCATCACTGAGGATGTGATCACGGACCTGTCCAAGATCAGCGGGCTTCTGGTCATCGCGCGCAATTCGAGCTTCGCCTACAAGGGCAAGGCGGTCGACATTCGCATCGTCGCCCGCGAGCTCGGCGTCCGCACGATTCTCGAAGGCAGCATCAGGCGTGCGGGCAACCGGGTGAGGATCACCGCGCAGTTGATCGACGCCGAAACCGGCGGACATCTTTGGGCCGACCGCTTCGATCGTGAGCTGAGCGATATCTTCGCGGTTCAGGATGAGGTCACCCGGCGGATCGTCGAGGCCTTGAAGATCAAATTGAGTCCCGGCGAAGCCGCCAAGCTCGCCGCCGCCGGAACAACCAACAGCAAGGCCCACGATTTTTTCCTCGCCGGCCGCGAGTTCCTTTTTGCACCGACGAGAAGCCGCGAGACGTTCGATCGGTCGATCGACCTCTTCGCCAAGGCGATCGCCGAGGACCCGAGCTACGGTGAGCCTTACGCGGGACTCGCGTTTGATCAGCTTCATAACTGGCAGCACCATTGGACGGATGACTGGAGTCAGTCGCTCGAATCCGCAGAACAAAATATCAGCGTCGCCCTGCAGAAAAGCCCGCAGGTCGCCTTCGTGCATTATGTAGCGGCGATTTTCTATTTCTGGAAAAAGGATCTCGACCGAGCCGCCGCCGAAGCGGACACGGCGCTCAATCTCAATCCAAACCATGCGTCCGCGCTCTCTACGCGTGGCCTGGTCAGTGTTTATGCCGGCCAGCCGCTAGCCGCCGTTCCCTATATCGAGCGTGGTTTCCGGGTTGATCCAGCATCCAAGCAGCTTTATCTGCACTTTCTTGGTTCGGCTTACCTGCTTGCCGGCGACTACAAAACGGCTGCGTCCGTATTCAGGGAGCGGATCCAACTGGCTCCGAAGACCGACCTCTCGCGCGCCTTTCTCGCCGTCGCGCTCGGCCATCTGGGCGAGGCGGAAGAAGCCCAACGGGTCTGGCGCGAGTTGATGGAGATCAATCCGAAATACTCCTTCGCCGACCATGTCGAGCGGCTGCCGTTCCGCAACGGGGCCGACGTCGATCGGCTGGCGGAAGGGCTCCGCAAGGCCGGCATCCCGGCCTAATCACAAATTGGCATGAGGGACAAAAGTTCTGGCGAGCGGGGCGGCGCGCGGGGTTTTGCCCCTGTTGCACAAAGCGGCTTGAGGAAGCGATCTTGAGCGTCTTCATCGGGGCAGACAAATCTCGCTAAAGGTTATCGGGTCAGGGTTCGGTCGGACGGGAACGATGTCGACGAAAATGGCGCTCGAGCGGCTCGGCTTCGGCCGCTGTCACCACATGATCGAAGTCATGGAAAACCCGGCCCAGCCCGCGCATTGGAAAGCCATTGCCGCTGGTGAAAAAGTCGCTTGGGCCGAGGTCTTCGACGGCTACAATTCGCAGGTCGACTGGCCGGGCGCGGCGGTCTGGCGCGAAACCTCGATCGCATTTCCCGACGCCAAGGTGCTGCACACGGAGCGGCCCGAAGACGAATGGTGGGACAGCTTCAGCGTGACGATCGGCAAGTTCTTCGCGCTCTGGCCGAACATATCCTTGCCGCTGCATGTCGCGGAAATCTTTGAGACGATGTCGAGTTGGCTGATCAAGAACACATTCGACGATGTCGCCGACCGCGCCTGCGCGATCGCGGCCTATCGCCGGACCAACAAGGAGGTCCGCGATACGATCGCGGCCGACCGGCTGCTTGTCTTCAACATCGCCGAAGGATGGGGGCCGCTCTGCCGCTTTCTCGAGAAGCCGGAGCCGGACGCGCCGTTTGCTTCGCGCGCGCCGCGCCCGGGCGTTCGAATTTCCTCTATTACCAGGCCGTCGCATTGGCGCTTGCCGGCCGCATGGAGGAAGCCGGGACAATCGCGAAACGTGCAATGGAGGAAAGGCCGAGTATTCCACTGCACGCGTTCGTCCAGATCGGGACCATAGCCGAGATCACGGACAAGATCGCGGCGGGCTGGCGCTTGCTGGGGCTGCCGGAATAGAGGGCCGCGACGCTCGATCCGGGCGCGTTGGGCGATATCTTCGGCGACAATGGGCTAACGCCGGCGGGCGCGGCGAAGGGGCGATTTATGGCGTTGAAAATCATCGGGGCGGGATTTGGCCGGACCGGAACGTGGTCGACCAAAGCGGCGCTCAACCAATTGGGATTTCCCTGTTACCATATGACGGAAGTCATTCTGAACAAGGACAACAAGCCGCATCTCGACTTTTGGCGCAAGGTCGCAAATTCGCCGCCCGGCGTTCAGCACCGCTGGAATCAGGTGTTCGCCAAATATACCGCCGCGATCGACAATCCGGCGTGCTGCGTATGGCGCGAACTGCTCGCCGCTTATCCGGACGCCAAGGTTCTGCTCACCCTGCATCCGCGCGGAGCCGAGGCCTGGTATGAAAGCGCGATCGAGACGATCTACTTCACCGAGCGCATGTGGCAGTTCAAGGTGCTGGAGTGGTTGACGCCGTTCGGGCGGAAGTTCGGCGACATGTCGCACAAACTGGTCTGGCAAAGGTCTTTGCAGGGAACCATGACCGACAAGGCGAAGGCGATCGCCCGCTACAACGCCCATGTCGAAGAAGTCAAAGCCGCGGTTCCGGCCGACAAATTGCTGATCTTCAGCGTCGATCAGGGCTGGGCTCCGTTGTGCGCGTTCCTTGGCGCGCCACAGCCCGCCGGCGACTTTCCGAACGTGAACGATCGGGCGGAGTTCAAGAAAACGATCGCTGGCGTCATCACAGGCATGTACGTGACGCTGGCCGCTTACACGGTCGGCGCGGCGGCTGTGCTCTATGGCGCATACCGGTTCCTGCTGTAGCGCGGATTGGCCGGGCGCTTCTCGGCCTCAACGCCAGGACGGCGGCTACCAGCCGTAGCCGGGCCAGCCGAAATGGCGATGGTATTGCTGCTGCGCGACCTGGTCGGCGAGCGCCAGCGGGTCCCAGGGCGGACTTGATTTCACTTGATCGCGCGTGACGTTGACGTTGATGTGGCGCTCGGCCCAGTCGATGTTCTGCACCGCATAGGGCGCGAGCTCGACACGCTTGCCCGTCCACCAATTGTGCGTGGCGATGACGAGATAGCGGATGTCCCAGTTGGCGTCGTCGGCGAAGAAGTTCTCGACATGGCCGATATCGCCGTCCGTCGCGTGGACGTGATAGCCCTTCACCTCGACGACGCTGCGCAGATCCGGATCGCCCTCGCCCGGATCGCCGCCGATTGCGGCCCTCGGACGCGCTTCGGTTTCGGCAGGGATCGGCTTGGAAATCGGGTCGATGGCGTCGGGGCCGAAATACGTGCCGCCCCAAAAGGGATCCCAGCCATAATGTTCGAACAATGCGGCCTGCATCTGCTCGGTCACCGGCTCGTCTTCGCTCGCTTCCGGGCTCGACTCGATTTGCTGCTTCGTCAGCCGGACGGTGACTGCGAGCGTGTCGCCCATGCTTATCATCGGCAGCTTCCCGCTGGCCGGCCGGCCTGGGTCGAGCGGCGCGATCGCCGACGGGTGGATCAATATCCGGCGGCCCGAAAGCCAATGGCCCGTGTCAACCACCATCCAACGGATCTTCCAGCTCCGGTCATCGAACAGGAAGTCCTTGACGGCGCCGGCGCGCCCGCCTCTCGCCTCGACAGGGCATCCAAGGAGACTGGAAACCGCGAACAGCATGGCGCCACTCCCCCTCGCAATCGCGCCCCGTTGCCTTTGTCGGGCCGGAAGGGGCGGAAGGCGGCATTTTGTCCGATCTTGTATCAAGTCGTCGGTTTTGTCACCCGACCGACAGCGCGCCGCGAAGCCCTGGAGCATGATGATGCGGCTTCGCTGAATGGCGCATGCTCCAGAGTCCCTGAAAACGCGGGATTGTTACGAGAAACCGACATCCACTTTTTCGAAATCCGGCTTTGGCAGGGTTCGCGGCGCGGAAACGGATGCGCGCCTTCGACCAGCGCGCGGCGGCGCTGTCGCGCCCTCACACCGTCATCCGGCCCCTGACCTCGCCCTCGTCCATCTCGGCCCGCGTCCCGGAGAGCACCACCGCGCCGCGGTCCATCACCGCGTAATCGTCGGCGATGTCGCGCGCCCATTCGAAATATTGCTCGACCACCAGGATCGCCATGTCGCCCTTGCGCCGCAGGTGGACGAGCGCCCGGCCGATGTCCTTGATGATCGAGGGCTGGATGCCCTCGGTCGGTTCGTCGAGGATGAGCAGCTTCGGCCGCGTCACCAGGGCGCGGGCGATCGCGAGCTGCTGCTGCTGGCCGCCGGAGAGATCGCCGCCGCGCCTCCCCAGCATCTCGGAAAGAACCGGAAACAGGCTGAAGATCTCCTCGTCGACGACCCGCTCGCCGCGCGGGCGGGCCGCATAGCCGGTCATCAGGTTCTCGCGCACCGAGAGCAGCGGAAAGATCTCGCGTCCCTGCGGCACATAGCCGAAGCCGCGCCGCGCCCGCAGATGGCTCGGCAATGCGCGCATCTCCTCGCCGTTCCACTGGATCGAGCCGCTGGCGATCATGTGCTGCCCGACGATCGCGCGTAGAAGCGAGGACTTGCCGACGCCGTTGCGCCCCAGAACGCACAAGATCCGTCCTGCCTCGGCCTTCAGCGACACCGCGCGCAGGGCCTGGGCGGCGCCGTAAAAGAGATCGATGCGGTCGACGCTGAGCATGGGACCCTACCGCCCGAGATAGACTTCGATGACGCGCGGATCGGCGCTGACCTGATCGAGCGAACCCTCGGCCAGCACCGAGCCTTCGTGCAGCACCGTCACCCTGACGCCGAGCTCGCGCACGAAGGTCATGTCGTGCTCGACCACCACGACCGAATGATCGCGCGCGATTTCGCGCAACAGCTCCGCGGTCGCCGCGGTCTCGGCGTCGGTCATTCCCGCGACCGGCTCGTCGACCAGCAGGAGCTTCGGGTCCTGGGCCAGCAGCATCCCGATCTCGAGCCACTGCTTCTGTCCGTGCGACAGCGAGCCTGCGATTCGCGAACGAAGGTCGCCGAGTCTGGTCTTGGCGAGGATCCGCGTCGATGGTCCCTGATCGTCGTTGGCTCTTCGCGGCCGAACAGGGTGGCGAAGACGCCGCGCGGCGCCTTGGTCGCCAGCAGCAGATTGTCCTCGACGCTGTGGTTTTCGAAAACGGTCGGCTTCTGGAACTTGCGGCCGACCCCGAGGGTGGCGATCTCGGCTTCGTCGAGTTTGGTCAGATCGTGCCGCCCGTCGAACAGCGCCTCGCCCTCGTCGGGACGGGTCTTGCCGGTGATGACGTCCATCATCGTCGTCTTGCCGGCCCCGTTGGGACCGATGATCGCCCGCATCTCGCCGGGCGCCACTGTGAGCGACAGGCCGCGCAGAGCCTTGTAGCCGTCGAAGGAGACGCTGATCCCGTCGAGATAGAGCAGAGTCTGAGTGAGGCTCGGATTGCCCAATTCGCTGACGGTTCTGGCCGAATCGCTCATGGCTCGGCCCCGTCCTCGACCGCCTCGACGGACGCGGCGGCCTCGGGCCTCTTCCGCCCGGCGCCGAGCGCGAGGCCGAGCAGGCCCTTGGGCAGGAACAGGGTCACGAAGACGAACAGGGCCCCCAGGCCATAGAGCCAATATTCCGGAATCGTGCCGGTGAAGTAGGTCTTGGCGAAATTGACGGCGATGGCGCCGATCGCCGCGCCGACCAGGGTCCCCCGACCGCCGACCGCGACCCAGATCGCCGCCTCGATCGAATTGGCGGGGGCGAATTCGCTCGGATTGATGATCCCGACCTGCGGCACATAGAGCGCGCCGGCGACGCCCGCCATCACCGCCGAGACGACAAAGGCGAACAGCTTGTAGTTCTCCACCCGATAGCCGAGAAAGCGCATTCGGCTCTCCGCGTCGCGCACCGCCGTCAGCGCCTTGCCGTATTTGGAGGCGATGGTCGCGCGCGCGACGGCGTAGGCAAGGACGAGCGCGATGGCGCTGGCGGAAAACAGCGCCGCCTTGGTTGAGGCGGACTGAAGCGAAAATCCGAGCAGGTCCTTGAAATCGGTCAGGCCGTTGTTGCCGCCGAAGCCGAAATCGTTGCGGAAGAACTCCTTGAACAGCGCGAAGGTCATCGCCTGGGTGATGATCGACAGATAGACGCCGGTCACGCGCGAGCGGAAGGCGAACCAGCCGAAGCCGAGCGCCAGCAGGCCGGGCACCAGCACGATCATCAGCAAGGCGTAGGCAAAGTGCTGGAATCCCCACCAGGCGACCGGCAGCGCCTTCCAGTTCAGGAACACCATGAAGTCGGGCAGGATCGGATTGGCGTAGACGCCGCGGGTTCCGATCTGACGCATCAGATACATGCCCATCGCATAGCCGCCGAGAGCGAAGAATGCGCCGTGCCCGAGCGAAAGAATCCCGCAATAGCCCCAGACGAGATCGAGCGCGACCGCCAGAATCGCATAGCAGAGATATTTGCCGAGAAGCTGCACGATATAGGGCGGGATATAAAAAGCGGAATTCGCGGGCGCCGCCAGCGACAGGATCGGCACGACGATCGCGACCAGGACGAGGATCGCGGCGAAGACGACGCCCAGCCTGTCGAGCCGCGGGCTCATGCTTCCACCGCCCGGCCCCTGAGCGCGAACAATCCGCGCGGCCGCTTCTGGATGAAGAGGATGATGAAGACGAGCAGCACGATCTGGCCCTGTACGGCGCCGATCACCGGCTCCAGAATCTTATTGGCGATCCCGAGCGTCAGCGCGCCGAGCGCCGTGCCCCACAGGTTGCCGACGCCGCCGAAAACGACGACCATGAAGCTGTCGATGATGTAGCCCTGGCCGAGATTGGGCGAGACATTGTCGATTTGCGACAGCGCGACCCCTGCGATTCCGGCGACCCCCGACCCCAGGCCGAAAGCCAGCATGTCGATGCGCGCGGTCGAGATGCCCATCGCGGCGGCCATGCGCCGGTTTTGCGTCACCGCGCGCATCCGCAGGCCGAACGGCGTCGCACGCAGCACGATCTGCAGCCCGGCGAACACGAGGGCCGCCAGCACGATGATCCACAGGCGGTTGGTCGTGATCGACAGGCCGCCGAGTTTGAACGCGCCCGACATGAATGGCGGCGAGCTGACAAGGCGGTTGTTGGCGCCGAACAGGCTGCGCACCGCCTGCTGCAGAATGAGCGAGACGCCCCAGGTGGCCAGCAGCGTCTCCAAAGGCCGGGTGTAGAGAAAGCGGATGACGAGACGCTCAAGGGCGATGCCGACCACGCCCGAGACGACGAACGCCAGCGGGATTGCGAAGGCGAGCGACCAGCCCTGCAAGGAAGCCGGGAGGATGAGTTGCACGACATAGGTCGCGTAGGCCCCGAGCATCACCATCTCGCCGTGCGCCATGTTGATGACGCCCATGACGCCGAAAGTGACGGCGAGGCCGATCGCCGCAAGAAGGAGAACCGACGAGGCCGAAAGGCCGTACCAGAGATCCTGGGCCACGTTCCACAAGGCAAGGCGCGTGTGAATCGCCGCCAGCGCTGACGCGGCCGCGCTCTTCACCGCCGGGTCGGTCGTCTTCCGCGACAGTTGGTCGATCAGGCTTTGCGCGTCCTCGTCTCCGCGCTCCCTCAACGTGGCGATCGCCCCCAGTCGCTCCTGCTCGGAAGCGCTGTCGCTGATCGCGAAGATCGCCGCGCGAGCGAGCTTCAACGCATCGACGACGTCCGGATCGCGTTCCTTGCGCAGTTGCGCGTCCAGCGCCGGCAACGCCTTGGCGTCGCGGGTCCTGAACACGTCATGGGCCGCTGAAATGCGCTTTTGCGGATCGGGGTTTGCCAGCGTCAGTGACCCGGCTGCGCCTTGGACGGCCCGACGCACCCCGTTGTTGATGCGCACTTTCTTGAACGCGGAAAGGTCAAGGCCGGAAAGCGGCCTGCCGGTCCTGGCGTCGAAGACCTCGCCCGCCGTCGTCTTGTAGACGACGCGATGATTCTCAGAGTCGAACAGCAGACGATTGTTGCTGAGCGCGTCGAGAATCGCTCCCGCCTGCGGCGGCGCCTCTGCGGCCAATTCGCCGACCGCTTTCTCGCTCTGCGAAAACTTGTCGGCGAAAAAGCGCGCCAGCGTGTCGTCGATCGGAGCCGCGCGAGCGGCGACGGAAGAAAGCAGGCATGCCAAAATCGCCAGCACGCTCAGCGCGAGCGCGGACCCGCGCTTGCGAAAGCCAATGAAGCCTCCTCGATGCATCCCGACGACCATCGACATCCGGTGTTCCAGTCTGGACGGATAGGCTCGAAACTCACGCCCGCCCCCTCTCCGTTCGCGGGAGACGACATGGGACTGGGCGTCGGAAGGCGTCCGTCCTTCGGTGGGCTATGGGGTGTGGGGATCGACGCTGAAGAGCGTCTCGCCGCCGCACGCCTGACGGCGCGAACCCCTCATTCCGTCGCGCTGAGCGCGCTGCCTTCTCCCGCAAGGGGAGAAGGGCGCGCCCACACGAGAGACAGCGATCTCCAGCTTACTTCGTCAGCCCCCGCACTTGCCGGTCTTGACGTTGAAATTGCCGCAGGACAAAGGCTCGCGCCAATCCGAGATCAGATCCTTGGACCCTGGCAGGTAGTCGGACCACGCGTCGCCCGGCACCGTTCCGGGGGTCTGCCAGACGACATTGAACTGGCCATTGCCCTGGATTTCGCCGATATAGACGGGCTTGGTGATGTGATGGTTGGGCATCATGGTCGCGATTCCGCCGGTCAGGTTCGGCACCGCGACGCCGATCATGGCGTCGATCACCTTGTCGGGATCGGTCGTGCCCGCCTTCTCCACCGCTTTCACCCACATGTTGAAGCCGATGTAATGGGCTTCCATCGGGTCGTTGGTGGTGCGGTTCGGCTTGCCGATGAACTTGTGCCACTTGTCGATGAACGCCTTGTTCTCCGGGGTGTCGATCGATTCGAAATAGTTCCAGGCCGCCAGATGGCCGACAAGCGGCTTGGTGTCGAGACCGGCGAGTTCCTCTTCGCCGACCGAGAACGCGACCACCGGAATGTCGGTCGCCTTGACGCCCTGGTTGCCGAGTTCCTTGTAGAAGGGCACATTGGCGTCGCCGTTGATCGTCGACACCACCGCCGTCTTCTTGCCCGCCGAGCCGAAGGCCTTGATCTTGGACACTTCGGTCTGCCAGTCGGAGAAGCCGAACGGCGTATAGTTGATCATGATGTCTTCGCTCTTGACGCCTTTCGCTTTCAGATAGGCCTCGAGGATCTTGTTGGTCGTGCGCGGATAGACGTAGTCGGTGCCTTCGAGCACCCAGCGCTTCACCGAACCGCCGTCTTCGCTCATCAGATAGTCGACGGCGGGAATGGCCTGCTGATTCGGCGCCGCGCCGGTATAAAAGACGTTGCGTTCCGATTCCTCGCCCTCGTATTGCACCGGATAGAACAGGATCGAATTGAGTTCCTTGAACACCGGCAGCACCGATTTGCGCGAGACCGAGGTCCAGCAGCCGAATACGACCGCGACTTTGTCCTTCTCGATCAGCTCTTTGGCCTTTTCGGCGAACAGCGGCCAGTTCGAAGCCGGGTCGACGACGACCGGCTCCAGCTTCTTGCCGAGCAGGCCGCCCTTCTTGTTCTGCTCGGCGATCAGCATCAGCATCACGTCCTTGAGCGTCGTCTCGCTGATCGCCATCGTGCCGGACAGCGAGTGCAGAATGCCGATCTTGATCGTGTCATCCGCCCGTGCGGCGGTGGCGGAAAGCGCGAGCGCTCCACCCATCAGCGCGCCGGTCGCGCGCAAAAACAAACGTCTCGTCAACGACATGATTCACCTCCACGAACGCGCCCCACATTCAGGACAACGGCAGTTCGGCCCCACTGGCGCCAAAGCATGCTTCGCAACGAGCGTGCCACCCGCTTTCATCGCTTTCGTGTGCTCGGGCGCCTGCGAAGCGGGTGCGGGCGGTGAAGAAATGTTCAATAAGCAGGCAAATCGCGCCGCCGGCGCCTTAAGCCTCGGCAGCGCTGAGCCCCCCAGCCCCGGCGGCGCGGCCATGGGCGCAATTTCCACGCTGCGCCGCCGCCGCCGTCTTGCGCCTCGGGAGCATCTTCCGTCGGAAATTCAATCGCGCGGAGGTCTTGCAAACGCGCGCTATTGCTGTTTAGCCATTGCCGGCTCGGCAAAACGCTCGGATCGGCTTCTTTGGGGCCGGAATTCGGTTTGCGGATACTTTCGGTGATGCTTATGCCCGCGAACATGTGATAGCAGGGTCGAATGCAAACAACTTTCGCGAGGGGGCCCGCTGGGCCCGGACGAAGTTTTTCGGGCCGGAGGCCGTCGACATTCGTTGAGACCCCGCGCTGAGCGCCATCTAAGGCGATGGCGTCGAGCTTAACTCAGGAGAACCGCATTGCCGCACGTTTTGGGAATTTCGCACGGTCGTTGGCGCGTGGCCGCGGCCCTATGCGCGGTGGCGATGGCCGCCGCCCTTGCCGGTTGTGGCCGGAAACAAGACGCGCCGGCTGTCGTTGGGCAAGTCATTGCGCATATCGGACCGGAGGATGTGACGCAGCAGGAAGTCGATAACGAGCTTCGCCTCGCACGCGTCCCCGCCGACAAGCGCAGCGATGCGGTCCTGAAGGAGGCGCTAAGCCGCGTGATCGAGCGCAAATATTTGGCTCAGCAGGCGATGGCCGCGAAGCTCGATCGGGAACCGACGGTGCATCTCGACCTCATGCGCGCGCGCGAGGCGACTCTCGCCGGCGCCTACATGCGGCGCGATTTCTCGGGCAAGGCGACCGGCATCTCCACGGCAGAAATTAGTAGTTACATTCAAGCTCATCCAGCTCAGTTCGCAAAGCGGCAGTTGTTCAAGATCGAGCAGGTGAACTTCCCGCCGCAAACGGACATGAAAGCGATTGCCGAAGACACAAAGAACTTCAAGACGCTCGATCAGGTCGAGGCCAAGCTCAAGGAACTGGGGGTCAATTACAGCCGCGGTCCGGGGACTCTGGATAGCGCGACCCTCCCCGCCGAGCTGCTGAAACCGCTGGAGGCAAGGAAGCCAGACGACATTTTCCTTCTTCGCCTCAGGCAAGGCGCGAGTTTCTTCAAGGTGACCTCGGTCGAAGACAACCCTTTGGCCGGCGATCAAGCCGATGGGTTCGCCAAACGAGAATTGATGAACGAACTCGCGCGGAAAGATTCGCAGCAGTCCCTAGCGGCCGCGCTCGCAGCCGGCAAATACGAAGGCGACTATGCGCGCATCATGACCGCTCCGACGCCGGCGGCCACGATTCCGGCGGCCGAAGCGGAAAAGCCTGCGGGCGAGACGCCGACCGAAGGCGAGAAGCCCGCGGGCGAGACTCAGAAGGAAGCGCCGAAGAAGTGACAGGTTTCGCCGGCGAGGGCGGCGGCCGCCAGGTCGCCGGCGTCTCGCGGTCTCCCTGGGCTGGAAGAGTCTGTGCCTCGCGCGGGCTCCGGAACAATTCGATCGCCGCGGCCGTCAAAGCCGATGTTGACGCCTTCGCCGCGCGCCGGCCGCCTCGCGCCAGCGGGGCGTTGGCGTTTTGGCCACACTTTCGCGCCATTTTGCTGTGCGATGGTCGTCGAATCGTTCCCCGCGGTTCCGATCGAGGCGAAGTCGTTCCTCCGTGCGCTATGTCCTGACGATCATCGCGGTCGCGCTTGTTGTGGCGCTGTCGACCGCGCTCGTTGCGCCTTTCATGATCGATTGGACCGCCCATCGCGCCGAGATCGAGGCGCGGCTCAGCGCCATGACCGGCGCCAGGGTGGCTTTGACCGGACCGATCGCGGTCCGGCTGCTGCCGACCCCCTATCTTGCGCTGGGCGAGGGCTCGGTGTCCGCGCCAGGCCCGGACACTCCCAGACTGACCTTCGCCTCGGCGCGCCTGGAGCTCGCGCTCGTCAAGCTCGCGGGCGGGGCGATCCGGTTCGCGGACATTCGGCTCGAAAGGCCGGTTTTGACCGTCGTGCGCGGCGCCGACGGCGCGTTGCGCCTGCCAGCCGCGCCCTCCGGACGGGCGGAAGCGATTGGATTCGACCGCCTCCTCGTGCGCGACGGCGAGGCGCGGATCGTCTCGCGCGCAAATGGAGCGGTCCGGGAGGTCGCCGGGGTTCAGCTCGACGCGGCCGCTCCGTCCCTGGACGGACCCTATCGGGTTTCGGGCCAGTTCTCGGGACCGAACGGAGCGCCGGTCGGCTTCCACGTCGCCTCGGAAAAGGCGGGTCGGTCGGAAACGCCGGTTCGGGTCTCGGTCGACGCCGGCAAGTTTTGGCCGGCGCTCCAATTCGACGGCGCGCTTGAGAACTCCGCGTCCCCCGGCGCAAGGGGTCCGAGCCTCTCGGGTTCGGCCACACTGGCGGGAACCGTCGCGGACGGCGGCGGGTCGATGCCCTGGCGCGCGGTCGGGCGCATGACCGCCGATCTCGATCGGGCCGCGATCGAGAAGGTCGACTTTCGGCTGGGGCCGGACGAACGGGCGCTCGCCGCGCACGGATCGGCGGCGTTGACATACGGCCAGCCAGCCCGGCTCACCCTAATGCTGGCGGCCAAACAGGCCAACATCGACTCGCTTTTGCGCCGCAAGGGTGAAGACGGCGTCGCGCCGGTGCGCGCCCTGACTTTTTTTTCCCGCGCGCTCCAGCCGGCGCTTGCGGGGCCAGGGGACGCGATTGCGATCGACGCCGATCTTTCGGCTGAGAGCATCATCCTGGGCGCGCAGACGCTGCCCGACGCCACAGCGATTTTGCGTTCCGGTCACGGCGCGCCTCTGCGAATGCGATTCAATCTCGGCCTTCCGGGCGGCAGCCGGCTGCGGGGCGAAGGCGATCTGGAAACGGGCGCGGCGGCGAAGTTTCGCGGCGCGATCGGTTTCCACAGCGGCGATATCCCGCTTTTGCGCGCGTGGGCGAGCCTCGGCGCGCCAGACTTGGCCGCCAAAGCCGCAGCGCTCGGCGGGACGCTTCCCTTTCGCAGCGGATCGCTGTCCGGCGATATCGAGGCGTCGGCCGCGGGTTTTTCAGGCCGCAATCTCGAGCTGACGCTCGGTCGTTCGACCCTCAAGGGTTCGCTCGCCATCACCGCTCCCGCCGGCGCCAATCCGGGTCGCCTCTCCATGGATCTTTCGAGCGATTCGCTCGACGTCGAAGCGCTGCCGAACCTCAAAGCCAGCGCAGCGCTCATTGGCGACTTCGATCTGTCTCTCTCGCTGCGGGCAAATTCGTTGCATATCGCCCGGGTCGGCGAGACCGCGATCGACAGCGGCTCAATGGTCCTGATGGCGACGAAGAGCGGGTCCAATATCTCGCTCGAACGGTTGAGCGTGACGGGCCTCGGCGGCGCATCCGTCGACGCTGAGGGCGCGATCGGACCTGGAGGAATCGTGGCGACGGGGCGCCTGCGCGCCGATCGGCTGCGGGAATTCGCATCGCTGGTTTCGCGCCTCGCTCCGGGCGAATGGAGCCGGACGCTCGCCGACCGCGCCGCAGCGCTTTCGCCAACTTCGCTGGCTTTCCACGCTAACGGACCGGGCGGCTCGGACGCCGGGTGGGGCGTGGATTCGCTGAAAGCGGGCGGGACCATCGGCCGAACTCGGGTCGCGCTCGCGCTCGACCCTGGGGCCAAGGACGGCGAACGGGTCGTGACCCTAAGTCTCGATTCGCCCGATACCGGGGCGCTCCTGCATCAGGCCGGCCTACGCGGAACGACGGTCTCGAGCGGCCCCGCTCACGTCGCGCTCCATGCTTCGGGCGCGTGGGCCTCCGGCTACGACGTCGACGCGACCGGCGCGCTGGCGGGCGCGGATCTGACATGGCGCGGACGCTTCCTGCCCACGGGCCACGGCGACGAGGCGCGGCTCTTCGGCTCGGTCAAATTGCACGGCGAAGACGTCGCCCCCCTGCTCCGCGCGCTCGGCCTCGCGCCGGCCGGGGGCGGCGCGCTCGGACCGGCGGATGTCGGCTGTGACGCCACCCTGCGCGGCGATCAATGGACCCTGTCGCGCCTCGTGGCGAAGGTCGCTGGGGTGACGGCGAGCGGCGCCCTGACCTACCGGCCGACGCCGCCTCCCGAAGCCGCGACAATCCTGAATCCGGACGTCGCCCTGGCCGAGAGCGCGGTCAACGGGCCGGCCGCAAATGCGGCGCCGCCCGCGCCGCCCGCTGAGATCACCGGCGAACTCGATGTCGAGCGCCTCCCCCTCGCCGCGCTCCTGGCGCTGGTGCTCGGGCCGCCCCGGCCGGTCAGGGCGGGAACGCGCTGGTCGCAAGCCGGCTTCGCCGCCCGGCCGATGAACCCCCCGCCGACCTCCGTCCGGCTCAAAGTCGGAGCGCTCGAGGTCGCCGAAGGCCTCCCGGCCAGAGATTTCGCGACAAGCCTGCGACTCGACGGAGGCCGGCTCGATCTCGACCAGATCGGGATGAAAGTGGCGGGCGGCGCGGTCAGCGGCCACGCGACGCTGCGCCGCGACGGCGACAATGCGACGCTGACCGGAACGCTGGCCGCAAATTCGATCGCCGTCGATCGAGCTGGATTTTCGGGCCGGTTGAATGGGACGCTCGACTTCGCCTCGACCGGCCGCAGCCGGGCTGCGCTGATTGAAGGCCTTGCGGGCGGCGGAACGGGACGTTTCGCCGGCGCGGCGCTGGCGCGAAGCGATCCGGTCGCTCTGGACCGGGTCGTCGCCAGGGCGCAGGCGCCCGACGCCCGGCTGGACGAGACCGACCTCGCCTACGAACTCGGCAACGAGCTCGACCGGGAGCCGCTGCCAATTCCCGACGGATCGGCGCCGATCGCGCTGAGCGCGGGCGTGTTGAAGTTCGGCCCGCTGACGATCGCGCGGCCGGGTGGCGGCGCGGCGCTTACCGGCAGCCTGGATTTGCGCAAGCTCGCCTTTGCGACGCGGCTCGCCATGGAATTGTCGGCGGCTGGGCTCAAATTCTGGTCCGGACCGCCGCCCAGCGCGACGATCGAGGTTCAAGACGCGCCGGAAGGACGGAAGCGGCGGATCGACGTCAGCTCGCTGTCGGCCGGACTGGCGACTCAGGCGATCGCGCGTGAGAGCGACCGCATCGCCGCGTTGGACGCCGACATTCGCGAGCGCGCGTTTTTCAACCGGCGCCTCAACGGCGAACGATTCATGGATCGGCGCGCAGCGGAAATCCAGGATTGGCGGGTCGAGCAGGCGCGGCTCAAGGGGCTGACCGAGCGTCTGCGAGCCGAACGCGAAGCCGCCGAAAGAGCCGCGGCTGAGAAGGCCGCCGTGGAGAAGGCGGCGGCGGAAAAGGCTGCGGCGGATAAGGCGGCGGCCAAAGAAGCGGCGGCCGAAAAGGCGGCGGCGGAGAAAGCGGCGGCCGAAAAGGCGGCGGCGGAGAAAGCGGCGGCGCAGATACTCGGTCTTCCCCTCCCAGCCGGCCCGACGGTCCAAAACCCCGCGACGTCGGAAGCGGACGCATTGGGAGCCGATGCGCCGAATTCCCCGCGCCGGCCGAAGCAGCCGACGCCGTCCGTCGATCGGACCCAAAGCGGGCTCTACTGACCACGCGAAGCGGCGGCGGGATTGGCGCACGCCCCGTCGCTTGCCGCCTCGAGCACATAGACCCGGATAGCCGAGGAGAAATTGGCCTCGCCGCGCGACGCGTCGATTGTCGCCGCCAGGGCGTTGACCGAGACGCCGCGCTCGGCCGCGATGCGGCGCAGGCGACGCCAGAAGGCGTCCTCGAGCGAAACGCTGGTGCGGTGGCCGGCGATCGCGAGTGAGCGTTTGACGACCCGGGCGTTCGCGGACTCACTCGCCATCGGGACGGACGATCCTGCGGCTCTCAAGGTCGCGTTCGGCCTTCGCGCGTTCGGCCTCGCCGAGACGCCGATCCGACTTCGAGCGGCCAAAAGCGACGCGACGTTCATCGGCGAAGGCCTCTTCACGCCGACGTTCTTTTCGTTTGCGCGCCTGCCGCAGATTGACAATGTCGGCCATGGGTCTTTCGGCTGTCTTGCGGTTATTTCTTGCGGAACGCGTCGATCGAAACCACCTTCGCTTCGCTCGGCGGCTCCTCCGTGTCGACCGGCCGCTCGCGCGCCTTGCCGGCGGACGCGGACCGCGCGGGGGACGGCGCCGCCGGCGTCGTTTCCGGCTGTTTCGCTTCGGCAGGCGATCGATTCGGACCCTCCGTCGTGCTTGGCGCGGCCTCCAGCGCCGCGTCGGGCATCTTCGGTTCAAGCTTGAAGCCGAAGGGCACCGACGGATCGGTGAAGCCGGTGATGGCGTCGAACGGCACCGTCAGTCGCTCGGGCTTGCGCGAGAAATTGAGGCTGACCTCGAACGCCTCCTCGCTGACGGCAAGGTCCCAGAATTCATGCTGCAGGATGATCGACATTTCGTCCGGAAAACGCTGCCTGAACGCCGGCGGGACCATGACTCCCGGCGCCTGGGTCTTGAAGGCGATGTTGAAGTGATGCTCGCCGACCAGCCCCGAGCGCGCGGTGTCGATCAGGACCTTGCGCACGACCGAACGCAGGGCGTCCTGAACGAGGAGGTCGTAGCGGATCAGATCTGTCGCCATTGGGAATCAGCTCGCGCTGCGAAGGCGAAGAATTAGCCGAGCCTCGGGGTCATTGCAATGACGGCGGGCGGCTCGGCGCCGCGTTACAGATCCATGGCTTTTAAGGAAAGTGAGAAGTGGAGGCTTCTGTTGCCGGGCGCCTCCGGACCCCGCCTAGAGGTGCAAACCCCTAGGACTTGAATCCCAGTACTCGCGCTGCATTACGCAGCGAGGGCCACCGGAGCATAGTTGTCATTCGCAACTATAGGTTTGACCCGATAACGGCGGTATCATGCCGGGCAAAAGATCACCCTTTGGGTCCCCCGTCGAACCTATTTCGCCCCCGCCCAAACCCGCCATCGAGAAGGCGGGCTTGGGTGGAGGCGCCGGGTACCGCCCCCGGGTCCGAAAGACTTATTACGATGCCCATTTATCGCCATAGCCGCCCTCGCGAGCGGCACGACGAATATAGGGCGCGACAAGCGACAAGGGAAGAGGACGTTTGCAGCGATCGGCCCGCATCGGATGAAGACGCTTCCCGAACATCGCCAAAAAATGCGTTCGGCGCGGCTGAAAATTCGCGCCGTCAGGGCGATCCCGGTCCCGACAATGCAAGTAAGGTAAAGCGATCCAGGGCCGCAATTCCCCCGGCCCTGGATCGTTCCGTCAGTCTGTTACTCGTTACGCTCGATGACGTCCCCATTCATCAAGGTTCGGATATAAACCAATTGAGGTTTTGGCAAGGCCGACTTAGGTCGAATATTTCTTCTTTTCATGTTTAAAATCGGCGTGGCCGCGAGGCCGGGCTCCATTTTGACCCGCCTGACTCGCCTCACCGTCCCGGCGCGTCAGAATGAGGGAAACGGCGATTCGAGGCGCGGGCGCGCCTCCCCGCCCGCCAGCCGACGACGCAGCCGGCGAACGTATGGCCGAAGAGCCGGCCATAGGCTATGGCCGCGACCAGGCAGCCGGCCGGATAGCCGCATTGCGGGATTCCGGACGCCAGCCCGCGCGCCTGCGGCGGAACCGTCGCTCGCCCGCCGCCATGGTCAGGGCGCGCCTTGCCGCGTCGTTCTCGACAGCGCCGGCTCGCGGTTCTAAGAGCCCGGGCGGGCAATCAGCCGCAAGGGATCCGGGCGCTCCTGATGATTATCGCCATCGACGGTCCCGCGGCGTCGGGCAAGGGCACGATCGCGCGGCGCCTGGCCGCCCACTACGGGCTGCCTCACCTGGACACCGGTCTCCTCTATCGCGCGACCGCCGCCGCCCTCATGGCGGAGGATCGCGACATCTCCGATGAGGCCGCGGCGGTCGCCGCGGCGCGCGGACTGGGCCTCACGGATTTTGACGATGCAGCCTTGCGTGGGCGCCAGATGGGCGAGGCGGCGTCAGTGGTCGCCGCTATGCCGGGCGTTCGCTCGGCGCTGATCGAGACCCAGCGAGCGTTCGCCCGGCGCCCCGGCGGCGCGGTTCTCGACGGACGCGACATCGGCGCCGTTGTCTGTCCCGAGGCGCAGGTGAAAATATTCGTCACCGCAAACGCGGCGACTCGCGCCCAGCGGCGCGCTCTCGAACTTGCGCAACGCGGCGAAAAAGCTGACTACAGTTCGATTCTGGCCGATATTCTGCGGCGAGACGCTCGCGACTCCGGGCGCGCGGCGGCCCCCCTGCGTCCCGCTGACGATGCGATCCAGCTCGACACAACCCGTCTCGGAGTTGACGCCGCCTTCGCCGAGGCGCTGCGCATTGTCGAGGCGGCTCGGATCAAGGCGTAGGGTCGCCATTCGCGACGATCCCTACGCCCCGACTGCCGCTCAGGCGGCGGCGCCCTGCGACAGGCGGCTGTGAGTCGCCCGCAACCGCTCGATTGCGGTGTCGATCTCGCTGCGTTGGCGCTCAAGGTGGCCGATCTGGCTGATGATTTGCTGGGGCTGCAACTGCTCCTCCAGGTCGGGGGTCTCATTCGCGCCCTTGCCGCCAATCAGATCATTGATCTCCGTCAGCGTGAAGCCGAGCTTCTTGCCCCTCAGAATCATCTCCATCCGAACTCGATCGGGGCCGCGATAGTAACGCGCGTTGCCTTCGCGCCGCGGCTTGATCAGGCCGCGATCCTCATAGAATCGGAGTGTCCGGAGGCTGACGCCATAAGTCCGCGACATCTGGCTGATCGTCATTTCCGCCTGCCCCGGCTCGGGCGCGGCGTGGATTTCCTCTTCCAGCGGTGTTGAAGCGTCACTGGCCGCATGATTTAGGGACGACATCGGGCTCATAAGCTCTCCTTTCGTCGGCGCCGTTGGGTTCGCGCCTTGGGGATTCGCGCGCCCCTGCGCGAGTCGCCCTGACTATGCCGTACGAAAATCGAAATGCAACTTAAAGTTGCCGTACGTGACCACTACAACTTTGTGGAGGCGCCGCGAGGGCGCGCCCGTCAATGAGGCGCCCTTAACCCTTTCTTCACCATGGCCGTCGAATGATTCGTTCGAATCGTCTTCGCCGCACAGCGACGAATCGCCAAATCCAGCGATGGTTGAAATAATGGACACAAGCCAAGCGCGGAATATGGCGGGCGTTGGACGCCAGACCAGGCTCGTCGCTGAGGAGGCCGCGCGCCGCGCCGGCATGCGCCTGGAGGAATGGCTCGACCAGGCGGTCGAACAGGCGCTGGAGACGAGCGCGCGGGCGCAAGAGCGCGCCGGCGGCGACGATTGGCCCGATATCGAAAGACGCCTCGATGGAATTTCGCGCCGCGATCGAGCGGCGAGCGGGCCGGATCGATACAACCTAGGATTGCGCTTTGATTCCGATCGAGAGGATGCGCGGGAGCGCGATGGCGAGGACCTGCTCGGCTCGACAATCGCGCGCTTCGAGAGTCGAATCGCCCGCAGCGAGGAGCGCGCCGCGCGAGCCTTCGAATCGATTGCGCGGTTGATCGAGCGATCGAACGCGGTGCGACATGACGACCTGCGCGCAAGGCTGGAGGCTGCGCGGCGGCCGGCGGTGGCGGACCGGCCTTCGCCGCGCGAACCGGCGCATGCGCTTGAATCCGTCGCCGGGAAGCCGCGCCTGGATCTGAAGGATGCGGTCTCCCAGATCGCCATGCGTCGTCAGGAGCTCGAAGCTCGCGGAGCGCGGAACGCGTCCGCGATCCCGCGACCCGAGCGGGTCGAACTTCCGGCGAACGTCAAGCGCGGCGAGGCCGGTCCAGTCGCGTCCGAGGATCCCTCATCCACAGCCGTTCCGCCCGACGATCCGCACCGCGTCGAGACGCCGCCCGCCGCCGCGGCTTCGGCGCCCCTGGTCGAGGACCTCAAGGTCCTCATCGGCAGGCTCGACGAGCTGCGGCTGCGGCGCGAACAGGCCGGTCCGTGCGTCAGCGCAGCGGAGGTCGACGCGATGCGCGTCGAGATCGCCGCGATGACGCGAAGTCTCGCCGACCTGGCGCCCCGCAACGCGGTCGTCGCACTCGAGGGCGCGATCCGCGATTTGACGGAGCGGGTCGCCATGTTGCGCGAGAACGGCCACGGCGAATCGTTGCTCGCGCCGTTGGACGCCGTGGCGGCCGAATTGCGCGCGAGCCTGAAGGCGCATGACCCGAGGGAGGTCGCCGCCGGGCTCGAACGCGAGATCCGCGCGATCGGTGGGAAAATCGACGGCCTCGCCGAGTCGGCGATCGACCCGGAAAAGTTCGAACGCATTCGGCGCCAGACCGAGGAGGTGCGCAACCTCCTCGCCGCGGCGGCCATGCGCTCAGCGCCGGTCGAACGGCTGGAGCGCCAAATCGGCGAACTGGCCGATCGTGTGGACCGACTCGCCGCAAGTCCGGCGCCGCATATCGAATCCGCCCAAATGGCGGCCTCCCTCGACGACATGCGCAAGGAGTTCGAACGCTCGACCCCCCTCGAGGCGCTGTCCTCGATCGAGCGGCGCCTCGAACAAATCGCGGAACGGCTCGATCGCGAAATCTCCCGACCCAGTGGCGCCGTCGTCGATCCACGTCCATTCGACGATCTGGCCAGCCGCATTGACGGCGTACGCCAATCTCTGGAAGCGCGCGTGCAGCCGCTGGTCGACGCCAACGCGCTCGAAGCGTCGCTGAAAGAGCTCAACGCAAGACTGGAAAAGACCGAGGGAGAGCGAGACACAGGCGAAATGCAATCGTTGCTGAAGCACATCGCCGCCCGGATGGATCGCGCAATCGCGCCGGCGGTCGACTCCACCGTCCGCGAGGACGCCGAGACGCACGCCATCGAACCGCTGCTGACCGAAATTGTCGCCAAACTCGACGCGATCGGCGCCCCGATGTTTGACCGGAGCGCCATCGAAGAGATCGCCGACCAGGTCACGCGGCGGCTTGAGCATCGCAGCGCCGGCCAAGTCGACGCGGAGGTGCTGACCGAGCAGATCGCCAATATCCACGACCGTCTGGACGCGCTGACCGGGCCCGCCGGGCGGTCCGACAGCGCGCAGCCGCTCGTTCGAGAGCTGTTGGAAAGGCTGCGCGAAGCGAGCCCGGCGTCGATCTCCCCTGGGCGCGACGGATCGCCCGCGATCGCCACGGCTCTGCTCTCCGATCTTGCCGACCTGCGGGCGGAGCAGGCCGAAGCCGACCGACGCACGCACACTCGTCTGAGCGGCCTTCAAGACATCTTGGAGAAGCTCGCCGAGCGGCTCGCGCGAATCGAAAGCGGCATGTCGGACGACTTCGAGGCCGACGCTCGGCAGCCGGTTCGGGCAGAGGCCGCGCGCATGGCTTCAGCCGCGGCGTTGCCCGGCGTCGAATTGTTGGCTGCCGACGACGCGGCCGATTTCTCTCCCCATCGCCGTGCGGTCGAGGCGGCGGCGCGAGCCGATGCAGCCAGACCTTCGCCGAAGACGGGTGAAGACGACCCGTCCCTGCCGTCGCCGGACGGCGAGGACTTTTTACTCGAACCAGGCGTCGGCGCGCCCCGGTGGGCGCGAGAGGCCCGCGACTCCGCCCATGCGACCGGCGCGAGAACAAATCCAACGGTCAGCGTTCACATCGCCGCCGCTCGCCGCGCGGCGCAGCTCGCGCTCGCCGAACGCAACGACGCGGCGGCCAAGACCCCTCGCAGCGGTCAGCCGGCCCAATTGGCGGCCCGAGGGGTCGAACAGGCGAAGGCCTTCTATGCAAACCACAAGCGACCCGTTTTGCTCGGCGTCGCGTTGCTGATCGCGGTTACCGTCGCCATCCGTCTTGTCGGCCTGCACTCCCCGCTTCCGCAAAAATCCGGCCCGGAGGGTCGACCGGCCAAGGCGGCGGCCGCTGGCGCCAAGTCCCTCAAGCCGATCGGATTGGGCGGCCCGGCCAAGACGGCCCGGCGGCTGATCGATTCAATGCCGACCGGATCGATCGCGCCGGCGCCTGAGCGCTCGCAAGCCCAAACGTCTGAGCCCTCCAGGGCCACCCTGGCCTTGCCGCCCGATCTCCTTTCCGCGATTCCCGCAGGGATATCCGAAGCTCTTCGCGATTCCGTGGTCGCCGGCGCTCCGGGCGCGCAATACGAACTGGCGGAGCGCCTGTTCGAGGGCCGCGGTCTGCCCCGCGATCAAGAAGCGGCGGCGCTCTGGTTCGAACGCGCAGCCTCGCTCGGTCTCGCGCCCGCGCAATACAAACTCGGCGCGATGTACGAGAAGGGCGTCGGCGTCGCGCGCGACCCCAGCGCAGCGAAGCGCTGGTATCTGAAGGCGGCGGAGGCCGGCAACGCCCGAGCCGCGCACAACCTGGCCGTCATGAACGCCGAACCGGTCGACGGAAAACCTGACTATGTCGAAGCGGCCAACTGGTTTCGCAAGGCAGGCCAAATGGGTGTGCGCGACAGCCAGTTCAATCTCGCCATTCTCTACGCCCGGGGTCTCGGGGTCGGGAAGGATCTGCGGCAATCCTGGTTGTGGTTTTCGCTCGCCGCGGCGCAGGGGGACGTGGACGCGGCCAAAAAGCGCGACGAGGTCGCCGCGAAGATGGACCCGACGGAACTCGCGGCCGCCGCCGACGCGCTGGGGAAATTCAAAGTCGTCAGCCCTGAGCCGATCGCCAACGAGGTCACCGCGCCTCCCGGCGGCTGGGACGCCAAACCGGCGTCGCCCTCGTTCGGCCAGTCGGGACCGTCCCCGCGCGCGGGAGCGCGCCCGCAGGCGCCGCTTTGAGCGGTTGGCCTCGCCCGCGCCGCGCGTTCCTCGGGGCGCCTCCCCTTGCCGTCGACCCACTCCCGTCCTAACGCTTCGGCGTCGCCGAGAGCAAGGACGAGATGGAACCCCGTTCACCCCGCGCCTTGCCGCGCCTCAACCTGCGCCTGCTGGGCGTGACCGACCTGCACGCCAGCCTCTACCCTTACGATTATTACCGCGACCGCCCCGACGATTCGGTCGGCCTTGCGCGTGTGGCGTCTCTGATCGCTGAGGCGCGCAGGGAAACGCCCAATTGTCTGCTGTTCGACAATGGCGACATACTCCAGGGGACGCCGCTCGGCGATCTCGCGGCGCAGACCATGGCGAAGGACCCGCAAGCGGTCCATCCGGTGATCGCGGCCATGAATACGCTCGCCTATGCGGCTGCGGCGCCCGGCAACCACGACTTCAACTACGGACTCGACATTCTCGAGCGCGCCTACGCGGCCGCGCGCTTTCCGGCGGTCTGTTGCAACGTCCGGCGCGAGGACGGCGGGACTTGGCTCCCGCCCTGGGTCGTGATCGAGCGTACATTCGCGGACGAGGCGGGCGCGCCGCGCCGATTCAAGGTCGGCGTCATCGGCTTCGCGCCGCCGCAAATCGTGCGATGGGATGAAGCGCTGGTCGCCGGAGTCCTGACCACGCTTGACGTCGTCGATGCGGCGCGGGCGGAGATTGGCGCACTGAGAGGCATGGGGGTCGATCTCGTCGTCGCGTTGTGCCATTCGGGCATTTCATCGCTGCCGTCGCGACCGGGCGAAGAGAATGCGGCGCTTGACCTCGCGAAGGTCGAGGGAATCGACGCGCTCTTCCTTGGTCACCAGCATATGCTGTTTCCCGGCGAGGATTTCGCCGGCCGCGACGGTCTGGACGCGGCGCGAGGAACGATCCATGGCAAGCCCGCCGTGATGGCCGGCTTCTCGGGCGGCCATCTCGGCGTCATCGATATCTTGCTGGAACAGGGTGCGGCCGGGTGGAGGGTCGCCAATACGCGAGTCGAAATCCGGCCGATCGCCAGACGCGATCAAAAGGGCGCTCCTGTCGCCCTCGTCGAGTCCGATCCGGGGGTGCTCGAAGCGGCAGGCCCGGCGCATCGGGCGACGCTCGACTATGTGCGCGGGCCGGTGGGAAAGCTTGCTGCGCCGCTTCATACCTATCTGGCGCTCATCGCCGACGATCCGACGGTGCAGCTCGTCAACGAAGCCCAACGCGCCTTTGCGGCGCCGCTCGCGGCTGCGCGCGCGGAGCTCGCCGGATTGCCGATCCTCTCGGCTTGCGCTCCGTTCAAATGCGGCGGACGCGCGGGGCCGGACTTCTACACCGACGTTGCGCCGGGGCCGATCGCAATCAAGGACGTCGCGGACATCTATCCCTATCCCAACAGCCTTCGCGTCCTGAAGGTGACCGGGGCGACGATCAGCGAATGGCTCGAACGCTCGGCGTCGATTTTTCGACGCCTCGACGAGGCCTCCGGCAATGAGCAGCCGCTGCTCGGCGACGCCTTCGCCTGCTACAATTTCGACGTCATCGACGGCGTCGAATACGCAATCGACATTGTCGAACCAGCCCGCTACGACGAATCGGGCGCGTTGATCGCGCCCGGCGCTCGCCGCATTCGCGATCTGACGTTCCATGGCGCAGCGGTCGATCCGAAGCAGACGTTTCTCGTCGTCACCAACAATTACCGGGCGAGCGGAGGCGGCGGGTTTCCCGGGTGCGACGGAACTCACGTGGCGATCGAGACGCTGGACGCCAATCGCGATGTCCTGTTGCGCCACATCGCCGGCGCCGGCGAGATCGCGCCGCGGTCCGACGGCAATTGGCGCTTCGCCCCGTGGCCCGGAAGGATCGTCGCGACCTTCCTCACCTCGCCCGCCGCGGCGGCGCTGCCGGCGCCGCGCGGGCTGAAGTTGACCTCGATGGGCTCGGCGCCGGGAGGCTTTCTCAAACTCCGGGTCGAAACGATTTAACCGAGACCGGTCGCCGCGGGCTCAGTGGCCTCGGCGCGGAGAACGCAGATCGACGCGTTGCAGGAGAAAGGCCAGCGGCACAAGGAGCATCGCAAACAGCGACAGCGCGGCGAAAACGTCGATGTAGGAGAGGAGCGCGGCCTCATTCATCAACATTCGGCCGATCCACGCAACAGCCTGATGGGTCGCGTCCGGAGCAGCCCGCGAACCGAGACTTAAGAACGCCAGGGCTGTTCCGCCGAGGGGAGCAAATGGCGTCGGCCTCGGAACTTCGGCTCAGGGGAACGTCTGCGAAGGTTCTTGTTATGTTCCTGTCGCCGCACTATCGTGGCGCATGGCCGATCCGAATGAGCTGACGCGAGCCGACCCGCGCGACCTTGCCGACGCGCTCGCCTTCGCGTTGCGCTTTCAGGGCCGCAAACGCGTCCACAACGCCGACGAGATCATGTCCGAGATCGTGGCGAAGCGCCTGGTCGAGCATCTGGAGCGCGCCGGCTTCGTCGTCATGCGCCGCGCGCCGATCTGCGGCGGCGGCGCGCTGGGACGCGGATTCGAGGACTGATGATGGAATCGAGGGCCGGCGCGGCGTTCCGTCATTCCCCCTTTGCAACGAGCCAGGAGCGGCGTCAGCCTCCACATATATGTTAGTTGCCGCTTGCATCCCGCAACGTCATCCTCTCAAGCGCCAGCGCGCAGGCACTCTCCCTGACTGTCCCAAAAGCGCGCGGTTCTTCCCGTGGCGGGCAGTTGTCCCCACTGTGCCCGCACATGCGGATTTGCCCCGCTCCGGTCCGCCCCGGCGCGGGGCTTTTCGTTTGCGGCGGGACTTGCCTGCGCGAGACTGCCTGCGCGGGACCGCCATGTCGGTCCGGCCGAGACCCAGGACCAGCGATCAGCGCATAGGGCCGCGCCGAGGAGATCAAGTCAAAGATCGCGGCCAAGCGCCTGTGGAACGCTTAACCCGCCGGCATGCGAACATGGCGCGCGTTTGAGCGGCCTCTGCTCACGACGATGTAGGTTGACAAACTTGCGCCTTGCCGCAACGGTCGGCGCGTCTCTGCGCCGGGCGAGCTTCGTTGGTTATCGCAAATGCTTTAAGTGGAATAAGGATGACCCATTTGTTCGCGATGCGTTCTGCCGCTGGGGTCGCCGCCCTCTTGGCTATGCTCGTTGGGCCGCCGGCGCACGCGGACGGCGCGGCGGGATCCCTGTTCATTTGCGACGTGCCGGCGTCCCAGGGCGGGTGCGCGAATGGCGGCGGCAGCCCCGAAGGTTCCGTGACCCTCACTTTCAGCGGAATCACCGGCGGCGATAGCTTTGTCAACGGCTCGCCGGCAACTTCGCCCACACAAGCTTCCGAAGCAAGCAACGGCGTTCCCAACCTCGGTCTCCCCAATATCTCTTTCTCGTACTCTTGGCTCGCCCAGGGGACGACAACTTCTCCGCAAACCATCTTCTTCTACGGCCCAGGGGGCAATGTCAGCGATGTCCTCAATTACACCTACTCGCAAGAGGGTCTGGATTTACTGAATGTCTTTGGTTACGTGATCTCGGCCCAGACTCCCCTCACTGTCGCGGAGCTCCAGAAAAAGGGAATCCAATCGACCGGAAGCGCCTCCGCGGGCGCAGTCTACGATTTCTCCAATGACGGCGTCATAGCGGCATTTCAGACGGCGATCCCCGAAGCCTCGACCTGGGTGATGATGTTGCTGGGCTTTGCGGGCCTGGCCTTCGCCGGCCTCTGGAAAACAAGAAAGGCGCCGGTCGCCTGAGCCGCCAAGGCCGGCCTCGCTCGCGGCGCGATTTCCGGGCGATGGGTTTGGATTTGTTTTTTGTTCTCGCTTGTTGGCGATCGTCCGTCAATGCCGGAAGTTCACGCTCGTCGTTGCTCTGCGCTTGCGAGATCCTGGCGAAGCGCCTGATCGGGCATGTGCGGCGCGCGGGCGTCGCCGTCATGCGCCGGGGCCGCCGCGTCGGGGTTCGGCGTCGAGGGATGAAACCGCCAGCGGGGCCATCCGCGAGCAAGCGACGGGCGCTTGCCCTTGACGGATCGAGAATTGCCCGGACAAAGGCAACGATCCCGGTCAAGCTCTAGCGGCCGGCGAAAAGAGGCCAGCGGTGTTCACGACGAGCTTTTTGACTGCGGTCGGCGCGGCCTTCGTCGGCGCCCTTGTCGAGGCGGTGGAGGCGTTCACCATCGTCCTGGCGGTATCGGTCGTGCGCGGCCCGCGTCCGGCTTTCCTGGGCGCGTTCGCCGGCATTGCGGCGTTGGCCGCCATGGTTGTCGCGCTCGGCCCGCTGCTCAATCTCGTTCCCCTGGCCGCGCTCCGGTTCGTCGTCGGCGTGCTGCTGATCCTGTTTGGCCTGCGCTGGCTGCGCAAAGCAGTTCTGCGTTCGATCGGTCGCATCGCGCCGCACGATGAAGAGGCGGCGTTCCTGGCCGAAACGCGCGAACTCGCCGCCGCTGAAAATCGCAGATCGGACGCTCTCGACTGGATCGCCGGGATGGCCGCGTTCAAGGCCGTGCTGATCGAAGGGGCGGAGATCGTCTTCATCGTGATCGCGGTCGGCTCCGGCAACGGCATGCTGTGGCCCGCGAGCCTGGGAGCGCTCTGCGCCGCTGTGCTGGTGCTGGCGATCGGCGCGCTCGCGCGCAAACCTCTCTCCCAGGTTCCGGAGAACGCGCTGAAATTCGGGGTCGGCGTGATGCTGTCGGCGTTCGGCCTGTTCTGGACCGGGGAGGGGCTGGGCGTCGATTGGCCGGGCGAGGACCTGTCGATTCTCGCCTTCATTGCGCTCTTCCTGGGAATTGCGGCCGCGTTGGTCTTCGTCGCTCGCCGGATAGCGCCGGAGGCCGCATGATCGGCGCGATCCTCAAGGAAATTCTCGGTCTCTTCGTCGAAGACAAAATTCTCGCCGCGGGAATTTTTGCGATTGTCGGTTTCGCCTCCCTGAGCGCGCTCGTGCGCTTGCCGTCCATCGCCGCGCTTATTCTCGTGATCGGACTGCCGGCCGTACTGGTCGCAGACGTCGTCCTCACGCTCGGACGGTCCGCCAGGAAATGAGGGCCATCGGCCGGCGACGGCTTGCCGAGCCTGCGCGTTATGCGGATCAATGCGATCGCGACCGCGGGAGGCCTGGCCGTCCGCCGCCTGCGCGAGTTCGTTTCAGGTCACGGCTAGCGCCCCGTCCGCCCTCTCGCCGCTAGCGACGATGCGCAGCGCGTCGTCGGGCAACGGCCGCTGCAGCGCCAGAGCCGCTGGCGTTTCGGCTTCAAGCCATTGGTCGACTTCCGCCGCCGTCGTCAGGATGACCGGCATCGCCTTGGGGTGGATCGGCGCCACGGTGGCGTTGGCCTCGGTGGTCAGAAAGCCGAACAATTCATGCTCGCCCTCGACCGGCGCGCTTTTCGGACCGCGCACCCCGCGCCAGGGCGTCCAGAGACCAGCGAAGGCGAACAAAGGCCGGTCCTCCGCGAGCGCGAACCACATCGGCGTCTTGCGCGGCTTCGTGTCCGCATATTCGCAAAACGACGTCGCCGGAACGACGCAGCGGCTCTTGGGCCCGAGCCAGCGCCGCCAGTGCGGGCTTTTTGCGTTGCGGATGTTGGTGATCGGCGCGCCGCCGAACTGCGGCGGCCCCGGCATGCCCCAGCGCGCCGTCGCGAGCTCGCGCTCGCCGTCCGCCCCAATGCGAACGATCGGCGCCAGCTGGTCGGGAAAGATCGAAGGGAACAGCGGCAGGTTGCCGACGCGGTCATGCCGCGCACGGAAGAGATCGCGAATGGCCGCTTGGCCCTTGGTCAGGCTGTAGAGGTTGCACATGAGCGTCGTTCATATATGCGGCGGCGGATGCAATGTTGGAAGGGGGCAGGACGCCCCTTTAGAGCGCTCGGGCGTCGAGGACGGCGCGAGCCCAATCCCCCGGGCGCTCCTGCGGCAGATTGTGGCCGGCGCCGCGGAAGACGCGATGCTCGCGCCTGGCGGCGAACTTGCCGGCGTGATCGGACGTGCCGGGGTTCACGCCGTCGCTGTCGCCGTCGATGGTGATTGCGGGAACGGAGATCGGCGGCTGCGTCGCCAGCGCCGCCTCGATTTCCGCGTAGGCGGGATCGCCCGGCGCAAGCCCGTAGCGATGCCGGTAGGAATGGATCACGACCTCGACGAAGTCGGGATTGTCGAAGGCGCTGGCGGTCGACAGGAACGTCGAATCGTCGAAGTCCCAAGCCGGCGACCACATTCGCCATAACAGGCGCGCAATCGCGCGCCGGTCCTTGGTCAAGCCGCGCCGTCCCCGCTCGCAATGGAAATAATACTGATACCAGAACGCGGCCTCCTCGGGCGGCGGGGCCGGCTCCATCGCGCGCGCGATATTCTGGATATTGTAGGAATTGCCGGAAACGAGCGCGACGACCCGTTCCGGCCACAGCGCCGAGACGACGCAAGCCGCCCGCCCGCCCCAGTCGTAACCGCCCAGGACCGCGCGCTCGATCGCCAGCGCGTCCATCAGCGCCTTGAGGTCCGCTCCGAGCGCCGCCTGCTCGCCCGAGCGCGGCGTAGCCGCCGACAGAAACCTGGTCGGCCCGAATCCGCGGAGATAGGGGACGATGACCCTGGCGCCGGCCGCGGCCAGGATCGGGGCGGCCTCGGCAAAGGCGTGCGGATCGTAGGGGAAGCCGTGGCCGAGGACGCACGGCCATCCGTCGGCCGGGCCGTAATCGTCGTACGCGACGGCGAGAACGCCGGCGGCGATCGTGTTGGTAGTCATCGCACTCCTTGATGTCCGCGATCTTGGCGTATTCCGGCGCCCGCCCTTGACGCAGCCGCCGTTCTTCACTACGGGTGGAAGGGAATTCAATCGAGGCGACGCGACATGACAAGCCTTATCGTAACTTTGGCGCTGGAGAGCGGGCGGGCTTAAGCACCTGTCCCTTCGCTGGCGCATGACCCAAGGCCCTCTAAGGGCCTTTTTTATTGCCTTGAATTCCTGAACGGCGGCAAGAGAGTGGAGAGAAGCGATTATGTCCAGGCACATGACCGGCGCGGAGATGGTGGTCGAGGGGCTGAAGGACCAGGGCGTCGACGTCATCTTCGGCTATCCCGGCGGCGCGGTGCTGCCGATCTACGACGCGATCTTCCATCAGAACAAGGTGCGGCACATCCTGGTGCGCCATGAGCAGGGCGCGGCCCACGCGGCCGAGGGCTATGCGCGCTCGACCGGCAAGGTCGGGGTTCTGCTGGTCACCTCCGGCCCCGGCGCCACCAACGCGATTACCGGCCTCACCGACGCGCTTCTCGATTCGATTCCGCTGGTCTGCATCACCGGCCAGGTGCCGACCCATCTCATCGGCTCGGACGCATTCCAGGAATGCGACACCACCGGCATCACCCGCAATTGCACCAAGCACAATTATCTGGTTCGGCGGATCGAGGATCTGCCCCGCATTCTGCACGAGGCGTTCTATATCGCCTCGCACGGGCGGCCGGGACCGGTCGTGGTCGACATCCCGAAGGACGTGCAGTTCGCCAGCGGCGCCTACGAGGTCCACCGCAACATCCAGCACAAGACCTATCATCCGCAAGTCAAGGGCGATCTGGCGCGCGTCAACGCCGCGGTCGAAATGATGGCGGCGGCGAAGAAGCCGGTTTTCTACACCGGCGGCGGCGTCGTCAATTCCGGCCCGAACGCCTCCACCCTGCTGCGCGAACTCGTGCGCGCCACCGGATTTCCGATCACCTCGACCCTCCTGGGGCTCGGAGCCTTTCCCGCCTCCGACAAGCATTGGCTCGGGATGCTGGGCATGCACGGATCGTTCGAGGCCAACAACGCGATGCACGATTGCGACCTGATGGTCTGCGTCGGCGCGCGCTTCGACGATCGAATCACCGGGCGTCTCGACGCGTTCTCGCCGAAGTCGAAGAAGATTCACATCGACATCGATCCGTCCTCGATCAACAAGAACGTCAAGGTCGATCTCGGCATCATCGGCGATTGCGCCCATGTGCTCGAGGATATGGTGCGTCTGTGGCGATCGGGCTCGCATCGGGCCGACCCGGCCGCGCTCGCCAAATGGTGGGACGCGATCGGCGCCTGGCGGGAGCGCAAATCCTTCGGCTTCCGCAACTCCGACAAGATCATCAAGCCGCAGCACGCGGTCAAGCGGCTGTACGAGCTGACAAAAGGCCGCGATGTCTACCTCACCACCGAGGTCGGCCAGCACCAGATGTGGGCGGCGCAGCATTTCGCCTTCGAGGAGCCGAACCGCTGGATGACTTCCGGCGGTCTCGGCACCATGGGCTATGGCCTGCCGGCGGCGATCGGCGTCCAGCTCGCCCATCCGGACGCGCTGGTGATCGACGTCGCCGGCGAAGCCTCGATCCTGATGAACATGCAGGAGATGTCGACGGCGGCCCAATATCGCCTGCCGGTCAAGATCTTCATTCTCAACAATCAGTATATGGGCATGGTGCGCCAGTGGCAGGAGCTGCTGCACGGCGGGCGCTATTCGGAGAGCTATACCGATTCGCTGCCCGACTTCGTCAAGCTCGCCGAGGCTTACGGCGCGCACGGAATCCGCTGCGCCGATCCCGCAAGACTCGACGCCGCGATCATGGAAATGATCGAGACGCCGAAAGCCGTCATTTTCGACTGTCTCGTCGACCAGAAGGAAAACTGCTTCCCGATGATCCCGTCGGGCAAGGCCCACAACGAAATGATCCTGGCCGAGCTCGGCGACGACGCCGGCATCGAAATGGGCAATGTCATCGACGAAAAGGGCAAGATGCTGGTTTGAGGCTCAAACTGCGGAGCGGGTTGGTGTTCAGCCTCGAGGAGATGCGTCAGGCGCACGACGTCGTGCTGAGGACCTTGCGGCCGACGCTCGAGTGCCGCTGGCCGCTGCTCGCGGAGCGGCTCGGCGCCGAGGTGGTCGTCAAGCACGAGAACCATCAGCCGACCGGCGCGTTCAAGGTGCGCGGCGGCCTCACCTATGTCGACGCCCTGATGCGACGCGAGCCGGCGACGGGGGGCGTCGTCTCGGCGACGCGCGGCAATCACGGCCAGAGCCTCGCCTTCGCCGGGCGACGATTCGGCCTCTCCGTCACGATCCTCGTGCCGCAAGGCAATTCGCGCGAGAAGAACGCCGCCATGCGGGCGCTCGGCGCCGAGCTGATCGAGTTCGGCCGCGACTTTCAGGCCGCGCGCGAGGAGGCGATGCGGATTGCGGATTCCCGCGGGCTGCATGCGGTCCCGTCCTTCCATCGCAATCTTGCGCTCGGCGTCTCGACCTACGCGCTGGAGCTCATGAGCGCGCATCCCGATCTCGACGTTCTCTATGTTCCGATCGGCCAGGGGTCGGGAATTTGCGGCTGCATCGCGGCCCGCGACGCGCTGGCCTTGAAGACCGAAATCGTCGGCGTCCAGTCGGCGCAGGCGCCCGCATACGCGCTCTCCTTCGCCGCCGGCAATGTCGTGTCGACCAGCAGCGCCGAAACCTTCGCCGACGGCATGGCGACCCGCGTTCCCGACGAGGAGGCGCTCGCCGTGATCGTCAAGGGGGCCGCGCGGATCGCGCTCGTCAGCGACACGGAAATCGCCGACGCCATCCGCGCCTATTGGACCGATGCCCACAATCTCGCCGAGGGGGCGGGCGCCGCGGCGCTCGCGGCGGCGATCCAGGACAAATCGCGTCTTAAGGGGCGCAAGGTCGGCCTGGTCCTCAGCGGGGGCAATATCGATTTCGATCTTTTCCAGCGTTGGGTCGCGACGGCGCCGAGCGCCGCCGCGGCTTGAAATGAGATGAGGACATGATCCGCATGAACAAGACCTCGACCGCTTTCCCGCTGTCGCCGTATTCCTCTTCGACCGCCCGGTCCGCGGTCGAGAGCCATACGCTTTCGGTTCTGGTCGACAACGAGCCCGGCGTGCTGGCGCGGGTCGTCGGCATGTTTTCGGGGCGCGGCTACAACATCGAAAGCCTGACCGTCGCCGAGGTCGCGCATGAGGCGCATCTGTCGCGCATCACCATCGTCACCTCCGGCACGCCGGAGACGATCGAGCAGATCCGCCACCAGACCGAGCGCCTGGTGCCGGTCCATACGGTCAAGGACCTGACCTTGACCGTGCGAGCGATCGAGCGCGAGCTGGCGATGATCAAGGTCAGGGGCAAGGGCGAAAACCGGGTCGAGGCGATGCGCCTCGCCGACGCCTTTCGCGCCAAGGTGATCGACGCCACGGTCGAGAGCTTCATTTTCGAACTGACCGGCGCGCCGAGCAAGATCGACGACTTCGTCGCCCTGATGCTCCCGCTCGGCCTGGTGGAGGTCTCGCGCACCGGCGTCGCCGCGATCTCGCGCGGGCCGGAGCCGATCTGACGAAAATTTCGATCGCGCTTTCGCAACATCGAGCTTGCCGCACCGCCCGCCGACCTCCATCGTCCGGTGGGCGAGCGTGAAGGAGCGTGGCCAGGGGAATGAACGAAGCGGAATACGACTACGTGATCGTCGGGGCCGGCTCGGCGGGCTGCGTGCTCGCCGACCGGCTGACCGAAGATGGCAAGAGCAGCGTGCTCATGCTCGAATATGGGGGATCGGACCGCTCTGTCTTGATTCAGATGCCGGCGGCGCTGGCGATCCCGATGAACTCCAAGACCTACAATTGGGGCTATCGCAGCGAGCCCGAGCCGCACCTGAACGGACGGCGGCTGCAATGCCCGCGCGGCAAGGTCCTCGGCGGCTCGTCCTCGATCAACGGCCTCGTTTATGTGCGTGGGCATGCGCTCGATTTCGACCGCTGGGAGGAGGAGGGCGCCAAGGGCTGGGGATACCGACACGTGCTGCCCTACTTCCGCCGCGCGGAGAGCTTTCGCGGCGGCGCCGACGCCTATCGCGGCGAGGGCGGGCCGCTGGCGACCTCGCCCGGCGCCAAGCGCAACCCCCTCTATGACGTCTTCATCGAGGCGGGGCGGCAGGCCGGCTATCCGGTCAGCGCCGATCTCAACGGCGAACGCCAGGAAGGGTTCGGCCCGCTCGACATGACGGTCAAGAACGGGGTGCGCTCATCGACCGCCAACGCCTATCTGCGCCCGGCGATGAAGCGCCCCAACCTTGCCGTCGTCACCCGCGCGCTGGCGGCGGGGATCGCCTTCGAGGGCCGGCGGGCGGTCGGCGTTCATTACCGGCGAGCCGGGCGCGAGCTTCTGGCGCGGGCGCGGCGCGAGGTCATTTTATCCGGCGGGCCGATCAATTCGCCGCAATTGCTCAAGCTCTCCGGCGTCGGTCCGGCGGCGGAACTGCGGACGCTGGGCATCGACGTGATCGCCGACCGGCCCGGGGTCGGCGAAAACCTGCAGGACCATCTCGAATTCTATTTTCAGGTCGCCTCGAAACAGCCGATCACGCTCTACGGCCACACCGGCCTGATGTCGCGCGGGCTGGTCGGGTTGCAATGGCTGTTGCGGGGCAGAGGCCTCGGCGCCTCCAACCATTTCGAGGCCGGCGGCTTCATCCGCTCGCGCGCCGGCGTCCAATATCCCGACATCCAGTTCCATTTCCTGCCGATGGCGGTCGCCTACGACGGCTCGGCGCTCGCCCACGAGCATGGATTTCAGGCCCATGTCGGTCCGATGCGCTCGAAAAGCCGCGGCTGGGTGCGTCTCAGGTCGCCCGATCCGGCCGCGCCGCCGCGGATCCAGTTCAACTACATGAGCCATCCCGACGACTGGGAGGAAATGCGCGCCTGCGTGCGCCTGACGCGCGAGATCTTCGCGCAAAACGCCTTCGACCCCTATCGCGGCCGCGAGATCCAGCCCGGCGAGACCTGCGTCGACGACGGCGAGATCGACGCCTTCGTGCGCGAGTGGGCGGAGAGCGCCTACCACCCCTCCTGCAGCTGCAAAATGGGATCGCCCGCCGATCCGCTCGCCGTCGTCGACGCTGAAACCCGGGTGATCGGCGTCGAGGCTTTGCGCGTCGTCGATTCCTCGATCATGCCATCGATCACCAACGGCAATCTCAACGCGCCGACGATCATGCTGGCTGAGAAAGCAGCCGACATGATCCGCGGCCTCGATCCGCTTCCGGCCTCCAACGCGCCCTTCCATGTCGCGCCGGACTGGGAGGCGCGTCAGCGCTGACGGGGTCCGCGCATGCGGGAACCGGATTTTTCGGGTTCAAATCGGCGCCGCGCTGGCGCAATGTCCTCGGGCGAAGGGAACGATGATCGAACCCCGGAGGGACGCCGCCGCCATGTCAGAGCCCGCCAGGACCGAACCAGCCATGCCCGCCGCCCGCGAACCGCGACGCGGACGCGAGGCGCGCCGCACCGCGCGCGCCCAGCGCTCGGCGGTCTCCATTCCCTACATCACCCGCGCGATCCCGCTGACCGAGATCCTCAGCGCGGAGGGGCTCGAAACGATCGAGCACAACGCCGAGACGCTGCTGCAGGAGATCGGCGTCGAGTTCCGCGACTTCCCGCGGGCGCTCGATCTGTTTCGCGACGCCGGCTGCGACATCAAGGGCGAACGGGTGCGCTTTCCGCGCGGCCTCGCGCGCCGGCTCTGCGCGAGCGCCCCGGCGCAATATGTCCAGCACGCGCGCAACCCCGAGCGCAACGTGCTGATCGGCGGCAAGGCGACGGTGTTTGCGCCCAACTACGGCTCGCCCTTCGTCCGCGACCTCGACAACGGCCGACGCTACGGGACGATCCAGGACTTCCAGAATTTCGTGAAGCTCGCCTACCTCAGCCCTTACATCCACCATTCGGGCGGCACGGTGTGCGAGCCGGTCGATCTGCCCGTCAACAAGCGCCATTTCGAGATGGTGTACGCGCACCTCAAATATTCGGACAAGCCGTTCATGGGCTCGGTGACCAAGCCCGAGCGCGCAGAGGACAGCGTGCGCATCTGCGAATTGCTGTTTGGCGAGGAATTCGTTCGGCAAAATACGGTGCTGACCAGCCTCATCAACGCCAATTCGCCGTTGGTCTGGGACTCGACCATGCTCGGCGCGGCCGAGGTCTATGCGCGCGCGGGCCAGGCCTGCATCATCACCCCGTTCATTCTCTCCGGCGCCATGAGCCCGGTGACGGTCGCCGGGACGCTGACGCAGGTGCTCGCCGAGGTGATGGCGGGGACGGCCTTTTGCCAATTGACGCGTCCCGGCGCGCCGGTCGTGTTCGGGACCTTCGTCTCGACTCTGTCGATGCAGTCCGGCGCGCCGACCTTCGGCACGCCCGAGGCGGCGCTGGCGATCTACGGCGCCGCCCAGCTCGCCCGGCGGATGAACATGCCGTTCCGCACCGGGGGCTCGCTCTGCGCCTCGAAAATCCCGGACGCACAGGCGGCCTACGAAAGCGCGCAGACGCTGGTTCCGACCGTGCTGGCGGGGGCGAATTTCGTGCTGCACGCCGCCGGCTGGCTCGAGGGCGGCCTGACGGCTTCTTATGAGAAATTCGTGCTCGATTTCGACCAGCTCGGCGCCATGCACGTATTCGCCAAGGGAGTCGACCTGAGCGACAACGGGCAGGGGATGGAGGCGTTCCACCAGGTCGAACCGGGCGGCCATTTCCTCGGCTGCGCCCACACCCAGGCCAATTTCGAGACCGCGTTCTATCGATCCAACGTCGCCGACAACAATTCAGTCGAGCAGTGGCAGGAGGAGGGATCGAAGGACGCCGCGACCCGCGCCAACGCGCTGTGGAAGACGATGCTCGCCGAATACGAAGCCCCGCCGCTCGATCCCGCCAGGGACGAGGCGATCCGCGCCTTCATCGACCAGCGCAAGGCTTCGATGCCGGACGCGACTTATTAGTTCCCTTCTCCCGCCTGCGGGAGAAGGTGGCTGCGCCGAAGGCGCGGCCGGGTGAGGGCTGCGATGCAGGGCGCTTACCCTCACCCGGCCCTTCGGGCCATCCTCTTCCGCTGGCGGGAGAGGGGATCGCAGACTGAGGGGCTTTCATGAGAACGCATGCGCGGGCGGTTGTGATCGGCGGGGGCGTGGTCGGCGTGTCGACGCTCTACCATCTTTGCAAGAAAGGCTGGGCTGACAGCGTTCTGGTCGAGCGCAAGGAGCTGACCTCGGGCTCGACCTGGCACGCGGCCGGCCTTCTGCCGCTGTTCAATCTCAGCTACTCGGTCGGGCAGATCCACAAATACTCGGTCGCGCTCTACCAGACGCTCGAACAGGAGACGGGTCTCGACGTCGGCCTGCGGCTGGTGTCCAACATCCGCCTCGCGCGCACAAGCGACCGGCTCGACGAATACAATTATTACGCCGGCGTCGCCGCGACCATCGGCGGCGTCGAGGTCAGGTTCCTGACCCCGGCCGAGGTCAAGGACATCTGGCCGCTCTGCAACATCGACGGAATCATCGGCGCGATCCAGCACCCGCAGGACGGCTATATCCAGCCCGCCGACCTCACCCAGGCGCTGGCGCGCGCGGCGCGCAATCGCGGCGGCGAGATCAACCGCCATACGACCGTCGCCGCGATCGAGCGGCTTCCGAGCGGCGAATGGAAGGTCGTCACCGACAAGGGCGACATCGTGTGCGAACACGTGGTGTCGGCGACGGGAAACTTCGCCAGGCGGACCGGCCGCATGGTCGGGATCGACGTCCCCGTCATCCCGGTTCAGCATCAATATATCGTCACTGAGGCTCATCCGGAAATCGTCGCGCGCAAGGCGCGCGGCCTGCCGGAAATGGGGGTGCTGCGCGAATCCGATTCCTCCTGGTACATGCGCGAGGAGGCGGGCGGCCTGCTGCTCGGCCCCTATGAGATAGGCGCGCCGGCCTGCTATGTCGACGGCCCCTCTGCGGACAGCGAGTACGAGCTGTTTCCCGAGGACCTCGATCGTCTCGCGCCGTACATCGAGACGGCGATCGCGCGGGTGCCCGCGTTTGGCGAGGTCGGGGTCAAGAAGATCTACAACGGCGCGATCGCCTACACGCCCGACGGCTCGCCGATCGTCGGCCCGGCGCCGGGGGTGAGGAACTTCTGGCTCAACGAGGGCCATTCCTTCGGCGTCACCGCCGCGGGCGGCGCGGGCTGGCAGCTCGCCGAATGGATCGTCGAAGGCGAGCCGACGATCGACATGCTCGGGGTCGATCCGCGCCGCTTCGGCCCGTATGCCGAGGCAGGCTATCTGGTGGAGAAGAACGAGGAGGCCTACGCCAAGGTTTTCACGGCGCATTATCCCGACGAGGAGCGCGCCGCCGCGCGCCCCTTGCGCCAGACGCCGTGCTATTCGCGGATGAAGGATCTGGGCGCCGTGTTCGGCTCGGTCTACGGCTGGGAGCGTCCGAACTGGTTCGCCCCCAAAGGCTACGGTCTCAGCGAGGCCGATCTCGGCAAGCCCGACGTGCTCCTGAACGAGAACCATCCTCCCGCGGCCGAGGGCGAACGGCCGCGCGAGAAATGGAGCTTCCGCCGCTCCAATTATTTCGACTTCGTCGGCGACGAATGCCGCAATGTGCACGAGAACGTCGGCCTGCAGGACATGTCCGCCTTCGCCAAAGTCGAGGTCTCGGGGCCGGGCGCCGAAGCCTGGCTGAACGCCGTCCTCACGAACCGCGTCCCGAAGGCGATCGGCCGCGTCACGCTGACCTACCTGCTGACGAAGCGCGGCGGCGTGCGGGCCGAGTTCACGCTGACGCGCCTCGGCCCGCGGCGCTTCTATCTCGTTTCCGCCGCGGCGCTGGAGGCGCACGATCATGACGGGCTGGAAAGGCTGCTTCCCGACGACAACAGCGTGCGGCTGGACAAAGTGACGACCCAGCGCGGCGTGCTCGTGCTCGCGGGCCCGCGTTCGCGCGAGGTCATGGCGAAGGTCGCCGACATCGACGTCTCCGACGAGGCGTTCCCCTGGCTGACCGCGCGGCGTCTCTCGGTCGGCGCGGCGGGGCTAATCGCCATGCGCGTCAATTTCGTCGGCGAATTGGGCTACGAGCTGCACCATCCGATCGAGACGCAGAACTATGTTTTCGACGCCTTGATGAAGGCGGGCGCGCCGTTCGGAATCAGGCCGTTCGGCATCCGGGCGATGGATTCGCTGAGGCTCGAAAAATCCTACAAGCTGGTCGGGCGCGAATTGTCGATCGAGTACGCCGCGCTCGAATCGGGGCTCGACCGGTTCGTCGATTTCGACAAGGGGCCGTTCCTGGGCCGCGACGCGCTGGCCGCGTGGGCCGGAAAGGGGTTCGAGAACAAGCTGGTCACGCTCGAGGTCGAGGGCGTGAGCGACGCCGACGCGCGCGGCTCCGAGCCGGTGATGAAAGGGGGCGTCGCGATCGGCCGCACCACCTCCGGCGGCTTCGGCTGGCGGACCGGCAAGTCGCTGGCGCTGGCGATGGTGAAGCCGGATTTCGCCCGACTTGGAAGCGAGGTCGAGGTGCGTATTCTGGGCGAACGGCGCCGCGCCGTGGTCATCCCCGACAGCCCCTATGACCCGAAGAACGCGGAGTTGCGGGCATAACCGGAAGGGGGCGCCCACCCGCAAGGACGTGGTTCGCAACCTCGTCAGAGCGTCATCGAAATATACAACACAATAAAAACGTTCTTTATCATTGGCCGGCCCATCGCCAGCGGCGGCGGTAAACGAACCGCCAACCTCTTGAAAAGATAGGGACGGTCAGGGCAAAGCGGCGGTAAACCCAAAATCCTGACGGTCGGAGGCCGCAGGCCTTTCCGGGGGGGGGGGCCGATATCGGAAGTCTTTCGCGGCCCGTCCGCGCCCGCAAAGCAAAAACGCTAACTCGCGCCCTCCGCCGCCTTTCGCTGCTGCAGCAGCGCGCGATAGATCTCGTCGTCGCCGCACAGGCCCGCCATCCGGCCGAGCTGGTCGACCAGAACGATCGGGTTGCCCGAGGCGCGGCGGAGCGCAATCGCCGAGCGCATCTTCAAATCGATCGGCGCGATTATAATGTCGGCGCCGTCGCGGGACGCCTCGCCGGTCGCCCCGTCAACTTCGGCCAAGATCCCGGCGGCGCCGTCCAGGGTCACGCCGACCGGCTTGCCGTCGCCGTCGAGCCGCAGGCGGATGTGGCCGTCGCGATCGAGGATCACTTCGCCGTCGCTGCGGCGCAGCGACGCCGCGGGCGTCATCAGCGCGCTGCCGCGCAGCACATTGAGCGGATTCATGTGCTTGACGAATTCGGCGACGTAGGCGTCGGCGGGACGCAAAAGAATGTCTTCCGCCGTGCCCCACTGGACGATCCGCCCGCCTTCGAGGATGGCGATGTGGTTGCCGATCTTGAGGGCTTCGTCGAGATCGTGACTGACGAAAATGATGGTCTTCTTGAGATCCGTCTGCAGCAGCAGCAGCTCATCCTGAAGCTTGTCGCGGATCAGCGGATCGAGCGCCGAGAACGGCTCGTCCATAAGGAGAATGTCGGCGTCGGTGGCGAAGGCGCGAGCCAGGCCGACGCGCTGCTGCATGCCGCCGGACAATTCATGCCCGAACTTGCCCGCCCATTGAGTCAGGCCGACCATGGCGAGCTTGTCGGCGACGATAAAGTCGATTTGCGCCTTCGGCATCCGGCGCAGTTCGAGCCCCAGGGCGACGTTCTCCTTGACCGTTCGCCAGGGCAGCAGCGCGAATTGCTGGAACACCATGGCGATGCGGCTGGTGCGCAGCATCCGCAGGTCGGCGGCGCTGCAACGCGCGACGTCGATCTCGCCGTCGCCATGACGGACCAGGAGCTTGCCGCGGGCGACGGTGTTGAGGCCGTTGACGGCGCGCAGGATCGTCGACTTGCCCGATCCCGACAGGCCCATCAGCACGCAGATTTCGCCCGGCTCGATCGAAAGCTCGATTCCCGCCGCGCCGAGAACGACGCCTGTCGCCTTGAGGATCTCGTCGCGGCTCGCGCCCTTGTCGGCGAGCGCGAGCGCCTCGGCCTGCCTGTCTCCGAAGACGATGTCGACCTTGTCGAAGACCACCGCTGACATTCAGGCGCTTCCTTTCCGCTCAGGATTGCGGAACACGCGGTCAAGCACAATCGCCAGCAGCACGATCGAGACGCCGGCTTCGATGCCCATTGGTATGTTGACCGTGCCCAACGCCCGCACCACCGGCACGCCGAGCCCCGACGCGCCGACCAGAGCGGCGATGACGACCATCGACAGGCTCAGCATGATGCATTGCGTGACGCCGGCCATGATCGTCGGCAGCGCGTAGGGCAATTCCACCTTCCACAGCAATTGCCGCTTGGTCGCGCCGAATGCGGAACCGGCTTCTTTCAGCGGCAGCGGCGTCGAGGCGATGCCGAGATGGGTCAGGCGGATCGGCGCCGCGATGGCGAAAATCACGGTCGAGATCAGCCCCGGCGCCGAGCCGAGGTGAAACAGCACCAGGGTCGGGATCAGATAGACGAAGGTGGGCAGCGTCTGCATCAGGTCAAGCAGCGGCCGCAGCAAGGAATAGAGCCACGGCCGATGCGCCGAGGCCACGCCGACCGGCACTCCGATGAGGACGCTCGTCAGGGTCGCGAATCCGACCAGAGAAATCGTCTCGAGCGTCGCCTGCCAATAGCCGAGGTTGGCGATGACGATGAACGCGACGACGACGAAAGCCGCCAGCCGCCATGACCGGTGCAGCCAGTACGCCAGCGCCGCGACGACGAAAACGACAACGAGGAAGGGGATGTGCTGCAGGATCGCGGTGAAGCCGTCGACCATGAAATCGATCGTCGCCGTCACCGCGTCGAAAAACCCGCCGGCGTTGTCCTGCAACCAGGTGATGCCGATCTTGACCACGCGGCCGAGCGGCAGTTTCGGCACTGTGAACCAGCTCTCCAAGGACACGACTCCAGTTACGGATCACATGCGGGGCCGATTGCGGGCCCCAACCCTCCGCGCGGGACGCGGAAGAGTCGGGGCGCGCGGTCGCTGGGCGGTCGGTTAGAGGCCGAGACTCTTCTTCACCGCCGCGAGTCCCGGCTTCCCGTCGAAGGTGGTCACGCCGTCGAGCCAGGCCGTGAGTTCCTTCGGATTGGTCTTCAACCATGCCCTGGCGGCGGCGGGACCCTCCATGCCGTCGGTGAGGATCTTGTTCATGACCTCGTTCTCGATATCGACGGTGAAGACGAGATTCTTGATCAGTCTGGCGGCGTTCGGGCACTCGGCCGCGAAGCCGGCGCGCTCATTGGTGTAGACGACCGCGCCGCCGAAGTTCGGGCCGAAGCTGTCGTCGCCGCCGGTCAGGTACTGAATCTTGTAGTTGACGTTCATCGGATGGGGCGCCCAGCCGAGGAAGACGATGTCTTCCTTGTGGCTCGTCGCCCGCTGCACTTCCGAGAGCATGCCCTGCTCGCTCGATTCGACGAGATGGAAGTCCTTCAGGCCGAATTTGTCGCCTTTGATGAGGCCGAGGACGAGGCGGTTGCCGTCGTTGCCGGGTTCGATGCCGTAGATTTTGTCGTGGAGCGAATCCTTGAACTTCACGATATCGGAGAAGTCCTTCAGGCCTTTGTCGTAGGTGTATTGCGGAACGGCGAGCGTGTATTTCGCGCCCTTCGGCAGGTTGGCGTCGACGACCACGACCGACTTGTCAGCGACGTACGGTTTGCGGTCGTTCTCCATCGACGGCTCCCAGTTGCCGAGAAATACGTCGATGTCCTTGTTCTTCATCGAAGCGTAGGTCACCGGAACCGAGAGGACCGTGATCTTGGGTGTGTAGCCGAGACCTTCGAGAATATCGCTCGCGATCGCGGTCGTCGAGGTGATGTCCGTCCACCCGACATCGGAGAATCTGACGGTCTTGCAGCTCTCGGGATCGCCGGCGAAGGCGGCGCTCGATCCCGTCAAAGCGACAATGGCGGTCAGAGCCACAACAGCAGTAATCTTCATCCTCTTCCTCCTCGTAACGCCCGCCTTTGCGGCGCGACCGCCGACGGTTCTATTCGCAGTATCGGTTAGAGACCGGCGGCGGTCAAACGCCCAGGGTTGGGCGACTGCGCCGCCTCCGCAAATCGTTTGAGCTTGCCCCGGCGAGCGGCTAGAAGCGAGCGCCCGCGCCGCCTGGAGTCCTCATGAACGACGCTCTCAACGCCAGCCCGCAGATGAAGTCGGAAATTCTGATGCAGGCGCTGCCGCACATGCTGCGCTACGATGACGCGGTCGTGGTGGTGAAATACGGCGGCCACGCGATGGGCGACGAGGACAAGGCTCGCGATTTCGCCAGGGATATGGTGCTTCTCGAGCAATCCGGCATCAATCCGGTTGTGGTCCACGGGGGCGGGCCGCAGATTGGCTCCATGCTGAAGAAACTCGGGATTGAGTTGCAGTTTTCCGGCGGACTGAGGGTGACGGACAAGTCGACGATCGAGATCGTCGAAATGGTCCTTGCCGGCTCGATCAACAAGCAGATCGTCGGTTCGATCAACGCCCAGGGCGGCCGCGCCGTGGGTCTGTGCGGCAAGGACGGCAATATGGTGACCGCGCGCAAGGTCCATCGCGCGCATGGCGCTGGACCAGACGAGGACGTCGTCGATCTCGGGTTCGTCGGCGAGCCCGACAAAGTCGACATGACCGTGCTGGAGCAAATCCTGGGACGCGAACTGATCCCCGTGCTGGCGCCGGTCGCGCAGGGAGCGGACGGCCAGACTTACAATGTCAACGCCGACACTTTCGCCGGCGCCATCGCCGGCGCGCTTCGCGCCAAGCGGCTCCTGTTCCTGACCGACGTGCCCGGCGTCCTCGACAAAAGCGGAAATCTGATCAAGGAGCTGAAGATCGACGATATCCGCGGGCTGATCGCCGACGGCACCATCACCGGCGGCATGATCCCCAAAGTCGAGACCTGCATCTACGCGATCGAAAGAGGCGTCGAGGGCGTGGTCATTCTCGATGGCAAGATTCCTCATGCGGTGCTGATCGAACTGTTGACAGACCACGGCGCCGGAACGCTTATTACCCGCTAGGGGGGATTCGTTGGCTCGTCGACGAATCCCCGCCTAGCGTCCTTTCAAGACGCAGAACTTCTGTCGGAAAACCGGCGCCCACTTTTCCGAAATCGTGCTTGGCGGGCCAAGGCTTACAGTCGACATGCGAATCCTGGCGATCGATACGTCCTGCGGCGCGGCGTCGGTCGCGGTCGCCGACAGCGAACTGAGCGAGCCTTTGGCCGCTATCAGCCGCGTGATGGCGCGCGGGCACGCCGAGACGCTGGCGCCGATGGTCGAAGAGGCGATGGGCGGCGTTGCGGGCGGCTTTGCCTCGCTCGACCGCATCGCTGTCACGACCGGCCCGGGTTCCTTCACCGGCATCCGGGTCGGCCTTTCCATGGCGCGGGCGATGGGGGTCGCGCTCGGCATCCCGGTGGTGGGAGTCTCGACTCTCGCCGCCTTCGCGGCGCCGCTGCTCAGCGAGCCGAAGGCCGGAATCATCGCGGCGGCGATCGATGCGCGGCACGGGTCCGCATATTTCCAGTTGTTCGAAATGTCGGGCCGGCCGCTTGGGCCCCCTCGATGCGACGCCTTGCGCGAATGCGTGCGCGGGATCGGCGCCGGACCGGCGCTGCTCGCGGGAAACGTCGCGGCGATGGTGGCGAACGAGGCGCACCGCGCCGGTCTGCCTTACGATCTCAGCGCCGCATCCGATGTCCCCGACATTGTCGCCGTCGCCCGGATGGGCCTCGCTCTCGACCCGGCCGCCAGTCCCGCCCGGCCGCTCTATGTGAAACAGCCCGACGCCCGCCCCAACCCGGCCGAGCCCGTCGCCCGGGCGCCGGCCTGACCCGACACGGCCCGCACGATGATCTTCGGCCTCGGCAGATCCTCTCCGCCCGTCATCCGCCCATTGCGGGTTGAAAAGGCGGAGGACTGCGCGCGTCTCCATGCGGCGGGTTTCGCCCACCCGTGGCCCGCCGCGGACGTCGCCTCGTTGATCGCGGATTCATCGACTTTCGCCGCCGCGGCGTTGGACTCGGTCAACGGCCGGTTGCGGGGCTTTGTCCTGTCGCGATTGGCGGCGGACGAGGCGGAAATCCTGACGATCGTTGTCGAGTCCGCATCGAGGGGCAGGGGCGTGGGACGTGCGCTGCTCAGCGAGAGCCTCCGTCAAGCGGCGAACGCCGGCGCCCGCGCCATGTTCCTCGAAGTCGATCGGAGCAACGCGCCGGCTCTGACCTTGTACAAACGCCTTGGTTTCGTCGTCGTCGGCGAGCGCGCCGGCTACTACCGCCGCAAGGACGGTGCGCGGGAGACCGCGATCGTGATGCGCAAGGCGCTCGCTTGAGCGCAGCGGCCCCCGCGGACCCCGGTTTCTCCACGCTCGGCGTTAGGACCGCCGTGCGTCTCGTCTGTTTGATCCTCGCCCTCGCCATGTTTCTCGCCTTGTTCGGACCGCCACGAAGGATCGCGCAGAGATTCGGCTTGCGTTTCGCCCATGGCGCTCCTGTTTTATTTCAGCGGCTCTTGTGCGCGGGTCTGGGCGTCCGAGTGCGCCGACATGGGGCTTTCGGAGCCGAGTTTAGACAACTGATCGTGGCCAACCACGTCTCCTGGCTCGACATCCCGGTCCTTGGATCGCTCGGCCCCATGAGCTTCCTCGCCAAGAAAGAGGTCGGCGATCATCCGTTGGGGCGGAGCCTCGTGGCCTTGCAGGGCGTGGTCTATGTCGATCGGCGTCGGCGCTCATGCCTCCCCGCCGTAAACGCAAGCATGGCCGAGGCGATGCGCGGCGGACCGCCGGTCGTCCTGTTCGCCGAAGCGACGACGGGGGACGGCAATCGCCTGCTGCGTTTCCGCTCCTCGCATTTTGAATCGATCCGTCAGGCAGCGCTTGGCGCGGGCGGCCGCGCGGCCATCATTCAGCCTGTCTACCTCACCTATTCGCGCCTCGCGGGGCTGCCGATCGCGCGTCGCGAACGGCCGCGCGTCGCCTGGTATGGCGAGGTTACGTTCCTCCGCCATTTTTTCCAGTTTACGCGCGCCGGCGGTGTGACGTGCGATGTCTATTGCGGAGCGCCCATCCTCGTCTCACCCGGCTTGGATCGAAAGACGGCCGCGCGCTTGACGGAGGCGGCGGTGCGGCGGCTTGCCGCGAACGCCCGCGGGCGGCCGGCTCCGCCTATTTTCCCGGAACGGAAAAAAGCCTAAATAGGGGCGACCTTTGGAGACGCTAATTGAACGAGCTCATGGCGTATGAGGACGTCCGCCCCGCGGCCGCGACGGCGCGCGGGGAGGGCCGGCGGGCGTTCGTCAAGTCGTTCGGCTGCCAAATGAATGTGTACGATTCGCAGCGCATGGCCGACATGACGGCGCAGGAGGGCTATGCGCAGGCCGAGCGGATTGAAGACGCCGATCTCATCGTGCTCAACACTTGCCACATCCGGGAAAGGGCGTCCGAGAAGATCTATTCGGAACTCGGAAAGCTGCGCCGGCTGAAAGAGGAGCGCGAGAGGGCAGGAAGACGGACAACATTGGTCGTCGCGGGCTGCGTCGCCCAGGCCGAAGGCGCCGAAGTTCTGCGGCGTCAGCCGGCGGTCGACGTGGTCGTCGGTCCGCAAAGCTATCATCGCCTGCCGGAGCTTTTGCTTCTGGCGCGAGAACGGCCGGGCGTCGTCGATACCGAATTTCCACTCGACGAGAAATTTTCGCGTCTGCCCTCGCCTGCAGCCGGGACGATCGCCAGACGGGGGGTGACCTCCTTCGTGACCGTGCAGGAAGGCTGCGACAAATTCTGCTCGTTTTGCGTCGTGCCTTATACCCGCGGCGCCGAGGTGTCGCGTCCGGTCGACGCCGTGGTCGAGGAAGTGGCGCGCCTGGCGGGCGCGGGCGTGCGCGAGGTCACGCTGATCGGACAAAATGTCAACGCCTATCACGGCCTCGATGGCCAAGGCCGCGCGGTCGGACTCGCGGCCCTCATCCGCGCGGCCGCCGCTGTGTCGGGAATCGGACGCGTGCGCTATACGACGTCCCATCCCAAAGATATGAACGACGATCTGATCGCCGCCCACCGGGACGTCGAGGCGCTGGCGCCCTATCTCCATCTGCCGGTCCAGTCCGGCTCGGACAGGATTCTGGCGTCGATGAACCGTCGCCACAGCGTTGCGGACTATCTCGACATCGTCGCGCGCGCGCGCCGTGCGCGACCGGATATCGCTCTCTCGTCGGATTTTATCGTCGGCTATCCGGGCGAGACCGACGCCGACTTCGAGGAAACGCTCGGTCTCGCGCGCGCTGTGGGCTACGCCGCCTCCTACGCCTTCAAATATTCCGCCCGACCCGGAACGCCGGCGGCCGAGATGGGCGGTCATGTTGAAGAGGCGATCAGGGTCGCGCGTCTGGCGAAGCTTCAGGTGCTTCTGGAGGACCAGCGGCAGACCTTCAATCGCGCCACCGTCGGCCGGCGGTTCGCAGTGCTGTTCGAAAAGCCTGGCCGCCACGAGGGTCAAATCGTCGGCCGTTCGCCCTATCTGCAGGCGGTGTTCGCCGAAGGTCCACTGTCGCTGATTGGCGCAATGGTGGAGGTCGAAATCGTGGACGTCGCGCCGAATTCGCTGCGCGGTCGAGTTGTCTCGCCAACGTCGTGAAACCAGGATTTGATCGACGTGCCAGATGATTCGAACCTTGGACCGAGTGCACAGGAGAGAGCCGATTTGAAGCCGCAGGATTCATCGCCGACGCGCATCGCCGCCGCCCCCGCGGCATCGAATCCCATGCTTTCCAAACCCGCCGAAATCGCGATTGCATTCCCCGACAATGCCGCCGCTTTGGTGGTGTTCGGCCACTACGATCAGAATATCGCGCGGATCGAGCGCAGTCTCGGCGTCTCGGCCTACGCCAACGGAAATCAAGTCGTCATCAAAGGTCCGCGGGAGGCCAGCGAGCAGGCCCGTCGGGTTCTTGAGATGCTTTACGAGCGGGTCAGGATGGGCCAGTCCGCGAGCGAAGGCGATGTGGAGGGCGCGATCGCTGAAAGCGCTTATCAGGGGCTTCTGTTCCCGGGCGAAGAGGGATCGAAGGAAAGCTTCGGCGTCGTCAAGACACGCAAGCGCGGCATGGTGCGCGCCCGCAGCGCCGCACAGGACCGCTATCTCGCCGCACTGCGCAAATACGAGCTCGTGTTCGCCGAAGGACCGGCTGGCACAGGCAAGACTTGGCTCGCGGTCGGCCATGCGGTGTCGCTGCTCGAGCAGGGTCTGGTCGAGCGGCTCGTCTTGTCGCGTCCGGCGGTCGAAGCGGGCGAGCGGCTGGGGTTCCTGCCTGGCGACATGCGCGAGAAGGTCGATCCCTATCTGCGCCCGATCTATGACGCGCTTTATGACTTCATGGACGGTCGGATGGTCGAGCGAGGCATCCAGACGGGAATGATCGAAATCGCCCCGCTGGCCTTCATGCGCGGGCGCACCCTATCCAAGGCCGCCGTGATTCTCGACGAGGCCCAGAACGCCACCGCAATGCAGATGAAAATGTTTCTCACCCGGCTCGGCGAGGGCTCCCGAATGATCGTCAATGGCGATCCGACGCAGACCGATCTGGGGGCCGGGCAGACGTCGGGCCTCGGCGAAGCAATCAGGCTTTTGTCGTCGATCCCGGACATCGGCCATATTCGCTTCAGCCATGTCGACGTCGTGCGCCATGACCTTGTGCGGCGGATCGTCGAGGCCTACGAGCGCTCGGGCGCTAAGGGGCATCCGATCGCGGCCAAATGAAACTCTCGCTCGACATCAGCGCTCCGTCCCCTCTCTGGCGGGGTTTGCCGCGGGCGCGCGCGATGGCGCGCGACGCCATCGCAGCTTGTCTCGTCGAGAGCGGGATCGCGGAGGGGGAGGGGGTGGAGGTGAGTCTTTGCCTGTTTGACGACGCGCTGATGCGCGAGTTGAACGCGCGCTGGCGTGGGATCGACGCGCCGACCAACGTACTCTCCTTTCCGGCGGCGGGGCCGGAGCGTTTGGGCGCAGCGCCAATGCTCGGAGACATCGCGCTCGCCTACGAAACGTTGGCGCGCGAGGCCAAGGAGTCGGGCGCTTCGCTCGCCGACCATTATCGCCATCTTGTGGCCCACGGCTTTCTGCATCTCATCGGCTACGACCACCAGACGGACCAGGAAGCCGAGCGCATGGAGGCGCTCGAGAAGAGGGTTCTGGCGCGCCTCGGGGTCGTGGACCCTTACGCCGGCGGAGTCGTCGAGGAATGAACGACGCGGAAAACGACGATCGCGCGCATGAGCCGCCGGTTCCGGCTCTATCACATGAGCAACATTCCGGCCTGTTTGATCGGGTGCGGGCGCTGTTCGGCCTGGCGCCCGCCTCCGTGCGCGACGACATCGAGGACGCCCTCGATGAGAGCGCAAGCGCGGACTTTACACCGCAAGAGCGGGCAATCCTCAAGAACGTTCTCGCGCTGCGCGACGTGCGGGTCGCCGACGTCATGGTGCCGCGCGCCGACGTGATCGCGCTCGCGCTCGATTCGCAACTGCGAGACGTGCTGAACCTTTTCCGAACTGCCGGCCACTCGCGCCTGCCCGTCTACGGGGACACGCTCGACGATCCGCGGGGCATGATCCACATTCGTGATTTTGTCGTTTTCCTCGCCTCCGATCCGCGATTCGGCCTCATGGCCGGGACGGAACCGTTCAAGGAAGCGGACAGCGCGGAGTCAGGTCTCGACATGCCTCTGTCGGCCGCGAATATCCTGAGGCCCGTTCTCTATGCGCCTCCGTCGATGCCCGCGCTCGACCTTTTGCTCAAAATGCAGGCCTCGCACACGCATATGGCGCTGGTCATCGATGAATATGGCGGCACGGACGGCCTGGTGTCGATTGAGGACGTGGTGGAATCGATCGTGGGCGACATCGAGGACGAACACGATGAAGCGGAAGACCCGGAACTTCACGCGTCGGGCGACGGCGGATTCGTCGCCGAGGCGCGCGCGTCTCTCGCCGATGTTTCCAGGGCGGTCGGCTTTGATTTCGCATCGCTCGCCGACGCCGAGGAGGTCGACACCATCGGCGGCCTCGTCACCGCCGCCGCGGGGCGCGTTCCTGAGCGTGGGGAAATTCTGCGCGGGCCCGGCGAATTTGAGTTCGAGGTGCTGGACGCCGACCCTCGCCGCGTCAAGCGCTTGAAAATCTGGCCGCTGGCCGCGCGCAACGCGAGCGCGGCCGCCGCGCCCTCCTCAGCCAATCAGGGGGATCGCGTTTAGCGCTCGCCTAATTGAAATCCAGCGTCGGTCACACACAAGCTTCCGCTGTATGCTCGATTTGACCGATTCGCCCGCCCCGAAAAAAAAACATGTCCTTGACCATTTCCGATTCCAGATCCTTTCCCGGCCCGAACGTCCTGGCGTCGCTCGCCGAAAGCGTCATTCTTTCATATGGTTGGCGCCGGCGCGGGATCGCCTTCTGCTCGGGCGCGATTGGCGCCCTCGCCCTGCCGCCCTATTCGCTGTTTGGGCTCCTGGCGCCGCCGCTGATGGTCGCGGTGTGGCTGCTCGATGGTGCGTACGATCTCGGCGATAGCCGGCCCCGAACTCGGGGCGTTTCGGTCCGCATTCAGCGCCGGCTGGTGGATGGGCTTTGGCTATTTCCTCGCCGGACTCTGGTGGCTCGGCGCAGCCTTTCTCGTGGAAGCGGACAAATTCGCCTGGGCGCTCCCGCTCGGAGTGCTGGTCCTGCCCGCGGGACTTGCGTTGTTTCCCGCGTTTGGATTCGCTCTGGCGCGGGTCCTGTGGTCGCCGGGGCCGACGCGGATTTTTGCCCTCGCCTTCGGACTCGGCCTCGCCGAATGGGCGCGCGGCCTCCTGTTTACCGGCTTTCCATGGAATGACATCGCGATGGGGCTCGGAGCCAACCTCGCGACGGCGCAGTGCGCCTCGCTGGTCGGTCAGCATGGCCTGACGTTCCTGTCGATCGCGATTTTCGCCGCGCCCGCGACCTTGTGGCGGTTTGGCGAGGCGCGTTTCGCGCTCGCGCCGACGGTCGCGGCGGCGCTCGCCCTTTCGCTCATCGCGGGCTTCGGCGCGTACAGGCTCTCGGCGCCGCCGAGCGCCGCTGTAAAGGGTGTGAGGTTGCGGCTGATTCAGCCCAACGTCGCCCAGGGCGCTTCATTTGCCCCGGAAAACAAGGAGAAGATCCTGAACCGGTACTTCGCCCTCTCGGACCGCGCGACAATTCGCGACCGTGGCGGCGTGCATGGTGTGACCCACCTGATCTGGCCCGAATCGGCGTTTCCCTTCATTCTGTCGCGCGATGCGCAGGCGCTGGTCGAAATCACCGACTTTTTGCGCGGGGGGGCGACTTTGATCACCGGCGCCGCCAGGGTCGAGGATTTCGACGGCCGTCAGCTGCGCTATTTCAATTCGATCGAGATCGTCGACCGGACCGGGCTCTCCCGCGAACGCTATGACAAGCAGCACCTCGTGCCGTTCGGTGAATATATGCCGTTCGAGAGCATGCTTCGGAGCGTGGGCGTCACTCAATTCGTGCGCATTCCGGGCGGCTTCACGCCCGGCTCAGGCCGCCGCATCCTTCACGTTCCCGGCCTGCCGGACGCGATGCCCCTCATCTGTTACGAGGCGATCTTTCCGATCGAGATCGGAGACCTTTTTTCGAAGGCGCCGCGACCGCAATGGATGCTGAATGTCACCGATGACGCTTGGTTCGGCCAAACCCCGGGCCCGTATCAGCATTTTGCCCAGGCCCGGCTACGCGCGATCGAACTCGGGTTGCCGCTGGTGCGTGTCGCCAATTCCGGGATATCGGCGGTCATCGACGGCCTCGGCCGCGAGACCGTATCGTCGCCGCTCGGGACCGAAGACGTTCTCGACGCTGAGCTTCCCAGGCCCCTGGCGCCCACATGGCAATCCCGCCTCGGCTCGCTCGGAGCGGCTTTGATTGCGCTTTTTTTCCTTGCCGCCAGCCTGGTCGGAAGACTCCGAGGATAGAGCGGACCGACGATTGCAATCCATCTTGCTTGCGCGCCACGCGAGTGTCGGCTAATAACGTTCCGCAACGTAAAGTGATTCGGGGACGTTGCGCCATCTCGGCCAACGCCCTTCGAAACGAGAGCCGATGAACAATTCGTCCAACATAATCGACGCTTACGTTGGGGCGCGGTTGCGGATGCGCCGGGTGATGCTCGGCATGAGCCAAAGCACCCTCGGCAAGCATCTGGGTGTGACCTTCCAGCAGGTTCAGAAATACGAAAAGGGAACAAACCGTATCAGCGCCAGTCGCCTTCAGCAGACCGCGCGCGTTCTCGACGTTTCGCCCTCGTATTTTTTCGAAGGCGCGCCGGCCCAGCAGGCCAGTGCAAGTGATCTGTCCGAAGACCCGCCGCAATCCTTCGTCGTCGATTTCCTCGCCACCTCGGAGGGGGTCCATCTCAATCGCGCCTTCCTCAGGATACGAGACCCGAAGGTCCGCCGCCGCATTGTCGACTTGGTTGTTTCGCTCGCCGCGCCGGAAGACGGAACAGAAGCTCCACCCGTTCGCTAAAGCGAACAGTTTCACTTCATTCGTCTTGACCTACCGAACGCTGGCTGGCAGAAGCTCGCGCCGCGACACGCATGGGCGGGACGCGAGAACGGATCATGCGGCGGACGCCGGCGGGAGATCGTGCATATGGCTCGTCAGAATTACGAGTTTACCAGCGAATCGGTGTCGGAAGGGCATCCAGACAAGGTTTGCGATCGGATTTCTGATGAAATCGTCGATCTGTTCTTTCGCGTTGGCTCGAAGGAAGGGATTGACCCCTACCGGATCCGCGTCGCCTGCGAGACGCTCGCCACGACGAACCGCGTCATCATTGCCGGCGAAGTGCGCGGACCGGCCATCGGCCAGGACGCGATCGAGCGGACGGCGCGGCAGGCGATTCGGTCCATCGGCTACGAACAGGACGGATTTCATTGGCGCGATGTGAAGGTTGAGGTCCTGTTGCACGCGCAGTCGGCGGATATAGCCCAGGGCGTCGACGCGGCGGGCAACAAGGACGAGGGCGCGGGCGATCAGGGCATCATGTTCGGCTACGCCTGCCGCGAGACGCCGGAACTGATGCCGGCGCCGCTCTATTACGCGCACAAGATCCTGCACGAAATCTCGAGCGCCCGCGCCTCCGGCGCCGAGAAGACGCTCGGTCCCGACGCTAAGAGTCAAGTCACGGTGCGGTATCGGGACGGCAAGCCGGTCGAGGCGACGCAAATCGTGGTTTCGCATCAGCACCTCATCGAGTCGCTGTCCTCCGAGGACGTCGAAGCTCTGGTGCGGCCCTACGTGAGCGCCGCGCTGCCGGAGGGGTGGATCACGCCCAAAACCGTCTGGCATATCAACCCGACCGGCAAGTTCTTCATTGGCGGCCCCGATGGCGACTGCGGTCTGACCGGACGCAAGATCATCGTCGACACCTATGGCGGAGCCGCGCCGCATGGCGGCGGCGCCTTCTCGGGCAAGGATCCCACCAAGGTCGACCGTTCGGCCGCTTATGCGGCCCGGTATCTGGCCAAAAACGTCGTCGCCGCCGGTCTCGCCGACCGCTGCACTCTCCAACTTTCCTATGCGATTGGCGTCGCGCGTCCGTTGTCAATCTACGCCGACCTGCACGGGACCGGCCGTATCGACGAGGAAAAGCTCGAAAGAGCTTTGATGGAGATCATGAATCTTAGCCCGCGCGGAATTCGCGAGCATCTGCATTTGAACCGGCCGATCTTCGCCCGCACCTCCGCCTACGGCCATTTTGGCCGCGCGCCGGAATCCGATGGTGGATTCTCGTGGGAAAAAACGGATCTTGCCGAAACGCTCAGCCGCCTCGCCTGATCGGGCGCCCGCGCGCGCCGAGGACCGATGACGGCGAGCGGCGACGGCGGTTCCTCGACGCCGCAGCGCAAGCTTTATGGACGCAGCCGCGGCAGGGGGCTTCGCGCGGGGCAGGAACGCATGGTCGCGGAATGCCTGCCGCGCTTCGAGATAGCGCCGGAGGCGCTCGCCGCTGGCCCCGTTTTCGTGGGCTCGCCGCGCGAACTGTGGCTCGAGATCGGCTTCGGCTCCGGCGAACATCTGATCCAGCAGGCAAGGGACCACCCGGAGATCGGCTTCGTCGGCTGCGAGCCGTTCCTCAACGGCGTCGCCACAGCGCTCAGGGGAATGGCGCGCGAACGGCTCGCCAACGTGCGCTTGCGCCGCGGCGACGCTCAAACTCTCCTCGATGCGGCTCCGGACGCGTTCTTCTCGCGCGTCTTCATCCTTTATCCCGACCCGTGGCCGAAGCGTCGCCACAACAGGCGGCGCGTGGTCTCGGAGGCGATGATCGAGACGCTGGCGCGAGTGATGAGGCCGGGCGGAGAGTTGCGTTTTGCAACCGATATCGACGACTATGCCGGCTGGACGCTGCGGCGATTTCTCGCCTCGCCTCATTTCCGTTGGGCCGCCGCGCGCGCCGGGGATTGGCGGACACCCTGGCCGGAATGGGTTCCGACGCGCTATGAGGTCAAGGCGCTGAAAGCGGGGCGGGGGTCCGTTTACCTTACTTTCGTTCGTTTATGAGCCAATGGACGGCCGCTTCGCGGGTTCTTCCATCAGGGCGAATCACGCTATGGAGGGGTCTGCGGGGAAGAGGTCGTCATGTCGGATGGGGTCGATCGTCGCACGGTTCTCAAAGGCGTCGCCGCGTCCGCGGCCGCGCTGGGCCCGGTCGGCGAAGCGTTGGCGGCGCAGTCCGACGGTCTGCGATTCGATCCGCCCGTTCCGTTCTCCTACGAACTCTTCAAGTCGCAGGCGCGAGAGCGCGCGCATGGCCCCTACATTCCCCCGCCGCGCCCCGCGCCCGAGGTGCTGGCGAAGATCGATTACGAAGAGTGGGGCAAAATCCGCTACCGCGATGACTACGCCCTGTTCGCCAACGGGCCGGGCCGATTTCCGGTGACGTTTTTCCATCTGGGTCTTTTCTTCCAGAAGGCAGTCGGCATGCACGTCGTCGAGGGCGGCGAGTCGCGCAAGATCATCTATGAACAGTCCTATTTCGAGATGCCGGCCAATTCGCCGGCGCACGACCTGCCGCAGGGGGCGGGCTTCGCCGGCCTGCGCATCCAGGAAGCGCGCGACGGCGCGCTCGACTGGCGCAAGAACGACTGGGTCGCATTTCTCGGCGCCGCCTATTTCCGCTCGATCGGCGAGCTCAGGCAATACGGCCTCTCCTCGCGCGGGATCGCGCTCGACGTCGCGGTGGCGGACCACCCCGAGGAATTTCCCGATTTCACCAACTTCTACATCGATTCCGCCCCCGACGGGGACAGCCTCACTCTCTACGCCTTGATGGAGGGTCCCTCGATCGTCGGCGCCTTCCGGTTTCTGATGACGCGGGGCAAGGGCGTCGTCATGGACATCCAGGCCTCGCTCTTCATCCGCGCCCAGGTCTCGCGCTTCGGCATCGCGCCGCTGACCTCGATGTACTGGTATTCCGAGACCAAGAAGCAGACGGCGATCGACTGGCGCCCGGAGGTCCACGATTCCGACGGGCTCGAGATGTGGGCGGGCAACGGCGAGCGGCTCTGGCGCCCGCTCAACAACCCGCCGAACATCATCGTGTCGGCGTTCAGCGATGAGAATCCCCGGGGCTTCGGCCTGATGCAGCGCGACCGGGTGTTCGACCATTATATCGACGGCGTCTATTACGACCGGCGTCCGAGCCTGTGGGTCGAGCCGCTGCCGGGCCCCAACGGCGAGGGTTGGGGCAAGGGATCGATCCAGCTGTGCGAGATTCCGACCGACGACGAGATCCACGACAATGTGGTGGCGATGTGGGTGCCCGCCGAGCCGGTCCGCGCCGGGTCGGAGGTCACGCTCAACTACCGCCTGTACTGGCTCGCCGACGCGCCCTTTCCGAGCAAGCTCGCGATCGTGGTCGCGACCCGGCTGGGGCGCGGCGGGCAGCCTGGCCAGCCGCGGCCGAAGGGGGTCAGGAAGTTCATGGTCGAGTTCCTCGGCGGGCCGCTCACCGATCTGCCTTACGGCGTCAAGCCGGAACTGGTGGTCTCGGCCTCGCGCGGAAGATTCGGCCCCTACCAGCTGGTCGAGGCGGTGCCCGACGGGGTCGCCGGCCACTGGCGGGCGCAGTTCGACCTGATCGTCGAGGGGACCGACCCGGTCGAACTGCGCGCCTTCTTCAAGTCCGGCGGCCAGACCCTGACCGAGACCTGGATGTTCCAGTACCATCCGTTCTGAGCGCTCCGGCGCGGGAGCGGCCTCCAGACCGCGCCGCGTTTGGCGACTCCGCGCGGCCCGGCGGCGAGGATGCAAATCAGCGCTTGCGCCGCCGCCGCGCCGCCAAATGTCCCCAAGCCAATCCAAGCCAGACCAAACAGAACCAAGAAAAACCAAGGAAAACCAAATAAAAAAAGCCTTGGATTTGCTTGGATTTCTTGATTCTCGTCCAAATCGGGACTTTTCAATGACTTACGGCGAATCCGAACGAAAAAAAATCGTCAGGGCTAATAAAACCATGCATATCACGTGATATGCGCCCGCGCGCCGAACCGGCGGCTTCCGCCCTCGTCCCTCGGCCTGCGCTGGAGATTGCTTTGCCCATGACGAGAGGCAACATATCACGTCTTTGGATTTTCAGCAAAGAATTGTTCGAGAACTTTGCGGAAGGGCGAATCGTGCGATTCTCCGGGGGCGTCCACGACTTCGCCAGCCGCTCGGCCCAACGGGACGCTCTGTGCCGGCGCCGCCGCAATTTCATGTCATAGCAACTGCGCCCTTTTTCGTTCGCGCGGGGAGAAGCGCGCCGGCGAAGGACATGATAGGATTTGCGCCGGGATCGGTGTCTGCAATGCGCATCGCAATATCGTCAGGGACGGAAACGGAGTCCAAAGAATGGCACGACAGCGCCGATTTGGCGCTCGAGGCCGTCTCGAGTCTTCTGGCGCAAGGGCGGCCGGAGGTCCGGATTTTCGACGAGCATGGCCAACCCATCAGCCTCGCCGACCTCCGGGCGCTGGCCTCATTCGAGAACGACTCCGACGACGCCTGAGCGACCGGGGCGCCGGCGCTCCTGCGAATTTCCGCAATGAGGCGAGACGCCGGTCTTCGCGAAATACGCGTCCTTGGCGCGCGCTGGCGATCGATAGGGGAAATAGGCTCGCGTCAGCGTATTCCATCTCCAATTCGTCGCCATGGCTATGCACCTGAAGCGGGCGCTCGTCCTGATGGGGGAGGCTTAAGCCGACCGAAGGGAGAGGTGCGCCCAAAACCAAGGAGAACACCAAAAAACGACCCGATAGCCGCATCAAAAGCAGCGCCAGGACGCCCTCTGGCGAAATCGCGACCCACGACCCGCCAAAAATCGCGCGCAAGAGGACAACAGGCGATTCTGACAAGCTCTGTTGCGGATCTTGCCAGGCAGGCGAATTGAGGGTAATTTCCGGCCAAAATTGCGACCTTGGCTGGATCTGCGGGCGCGACGCCGTGATCGGTCGGGGCTTCGGGGCGTCTTGCAACAGACCGGAGGCTCGGAGATGCGCAGGATATTAGTGGTGCTGGGAGGAATTTTGGCTGCGGCGCCGAGCATCGCCGCCGAGCCGATCGCCACGACCGACGGCGAGACGCCGGGCATGTCGCTCCAGGTCAGCGAACTCAAGGTCGGCGACGGAACCGTGATGCTGAAGTTCACGATCCTGAACAATGGCCCCCACGCCTTCAGTCCGAATTCCCTGGCCGAGCAGACCGGCGAAAATCAAGATCGCCAATCCGTCAGCGGCGTCTATCTCATCGACGCCGCCAACAAGAAGAAATATCTGGCGATATTCGACACCGACAGTCACTGCATCTGCAGCCGCAACAACCATGACATTGCGCCAAAAAGCAGCGCCAACTTTTGGGCGAAGTTTCCGGCGCCGCCCGACGGGGTCACGAAGATCGGCGTGGCGGTTCCCCATTTCATACCGATGGACGACGTGCCGCTGGCGCGCTGAGCGGAGCCGGCCATGTGGCGCGCCCTCCTGATCGCCCTGCTGTTCTGCGCGTCGCAGGCGCAGGCCCAAGTTCCGGCGCCGCCCGGACGCGCGGTTGATCTCGTCTTCAAGACCGCCGATCTCAAATTCACGGTCATCGATCTCGGCGGCAAGACCCAGCAGCTGCAAGTGAAGGAGACCGGCGCCGAGATCCGGATCGAACTGGCGGCCGACGTGCTGTTCGATTTCGACAAGTCCACAATCAAGCCCGAAGCGGCGGCGGCGCTCCACAATGTGGCGCAGATCATCGAGGACAGAGGCAAAGGGCGGACCGTGCGCATCGAGGGCCACACCGACAGCAAGGGCGGCGCCGCCTACAATCAAAGGCTTTCCGAGCGTCGCGCCAATTCGGTGAAACAGTGGCTCGCCGAGAAAGAAGGGCTGAGTCGCGTCAGAATGACGACGCGCGGCTTTGGGGCGACGAGGCCGGTCGCTCCCAATGCCAAGCCGGACGGATCGGATGACCCGGAGGGCAGGCAAAAGAATCGGCGGGTGGAGATCGTTTTGGCCAAATGAAGGTCGGAATGCCTTCTCGCCGTGAGACCGGCGGCCAGGCGCGGTTCGCCTTGCCGCAGCCCGGAGCAAAGCCCGGCCTTGCTCGACAAATCGCCGCAGCGGGCCTGAGCGATCCGCGTCCGGGCGCCCCCGGTTCATGTCCCTGCCGTCGATGACCGGAATAACGCAGGCGTCACGCATTAGCGAGGGGCCTTTGTCGGTTGAGGCCCGAGCATCATTCGACCGGAGGATGCGAGCCATGTTTCACAAGGAGCACTTCATCGTCGACACGCGGATTAAAGTACATAACGACAACGCTAACAATTATCTGCGAGACGCCGAAGAAATTACTGACAGCAACGCATACAAGGCGTCCGCCGTCTTTCAGGAGATCGGCATGCAGGCCCTTTTCGCCGCGGTGACGTTGGGAGTGGCGAACTATCTGTCGGAAACCAAATTAATGATCTCCGCAGGCAAGTGGCTGACTGAGTTAGGACCGGAGGGGAGTATCACCCGCACAGTCGTGATGGGAATCGGTGAAGTCGGTGGAGCCTCCACCGGCAAAATCGGGGAAGAAGCTCTTGCCGGAGTGCTAGCCCGCGAGTTCGCGGGGATTGGGATGTTGCTGATCCGTAACAGGACGGGCGATTTCAGGACTAAGCAGCCGCAGCCTATTGAGAGGATTCGATGGCAGCTATTCCTGACGGTGCTCATTGCCTCGGTCGGCAGTCCCGGTCCCAAGGGAGCCGGATTGCTCGGCAAATTTCCGACTGCGTGGAGCCGTCAGGGGGCGGCTCAGGGGGTGCTGCTGTTCAATGCTGGGCTCCAGGCCGGGCGCAAGGCGTGGCTCAAGCCGCCGGAAAGCGGTCCCTTGCTCGATTTGATCAATCCCCATCATGCTGGACTTTGACAAGAAACTGGAGGCGTGCGCAGGCATGACGGCGTCGAGGATCGTCGATTGGGCGGTGAAGACTGAGCCGGAGATCAGCAGGCTTGCGGAGGAGGAATTCCGGCAAGAAGACCATGAGAAAAAATTCGTTTCTCATCTGCTGCCGTTCCTCGCGCGTCACACTGATTTGTGGGATAATACGGGGGCGCTGCGAGAATTGTTGGTGAAGGCCGCGATCAATCAAAACGTCTTCGAATTCTGGACCCGAATGGTGGTTGCCTGTCGGATCTCGAAGCCGCGGTAAACTATGCGAAAGGCGTCGGCATTGGCTCCAGCGGCGCAGCTCACGCTACGACGACGATCATCGTTGTCAGCGGCGACACGCTGTCCGATCTCGCGCAGAAGCACTATGGCTCGGACCGTTACTGGCCGCTGCTATGGGACGCCAATCGCGCCGTGATCGGATCTCATCCCAATCTCATTCGTCCAGGCATGATGTTGGCGGCGCCGCCATATTCGAGTTTCAGCAAGGCTCAGCTGCATGATGCGGAGCGACGCTTTCCCACCTGGTCCAAACTTCGGTGAAACAAACTGGCGCGCGACAGATCGCGCTTCTGCCTCTCGTCGCCCTCTGTCCAGCGGAATTGACCACTATGGGTCCGGCTGGGGTCATCCGCTATCGCGGTTGCCCTAATTCCCGTTCCGTCCCGGCTGCGGTTCCTGGAACCAGGTCGGCCGATCCGCGCCGCGGAGGCTCCTGGCCCAAATCCACCCCTGCTTGACCAATTCCTCCAGCCAAAACATCATCGCATCGTTCCGAGGAAGCAGACGCTAGGCGGCCGATATCAAATCGGAACCCCGGCCGGCTTCAAATCGGAATAGGTGGCGGGCTTTGTCTGGAATCGGCACTTTACTGCGGAGGAGGAGTCGATGGTCAATATAAAGATTCCTCTTAATCCAGTGCAGAAGCGCGGCCTGTGGCCGCCGAAGGGCGCCCGAGAATATACGGTTCTGGACTCGGACGACTGGTGGAAAGTAGCGGCGCGCGAGCATTTGGATGTTTGGGCGTTGATCGAGTTCAATTTCCATACCCACGTTCCGGAGGAGGTCAACTGGTACCTGCGGGAACTCGTGGGGTGCCGGCACAGCAAAGACGGGCGTAATTACGCGTTTCTCGGGGCTGACCCGAATAAGCGCAAGATCTATCTTCCCGTCGCGCCCCCGCCTCCGCCACTGCCGGTCCCTGTCCCATGGTTCGTTCAACTTAAGAAGCTCAAGTACGAGGTGGAGCATTCGAACGATCCGCAACGGGAGCGGTTCCTGTGCATGCTTGACGCGATGGAAAACCGTCGCGACGATCGCGTGATCTTTTGGCCTGACATCGCCCCTGACGACTCAGTCGTGGCGCCGTTTTTCGTTGAGAGAGTTTCGAAAGGCCTAATTGATCAACAGTGGCTCTATGACCATATCAAGACATGGCAAGATGTGGCGGCGCTGCCATATGGGGATGGATATCCTAGAGCGGACACCTTCGTTGTGAGCTTCCATAAGTACCTATTCGAGGGTTTAGGGAAGCCTGGGAGCCTTTTTTACTTGCGCGCGGCGAACGAAATGATCGTCAAAACCCACGACATGCTCGATAAGTGGGCCAACGTTGGCGTCGGCGGAAGCTCGTCGATGCCGCGCGCTTATCGCGCGATCAAAGAATTCGTTCGCTTGGGAGAGAATAGTCCGGGGTCTGTGGTCAGGTGCATCGTGACAACCGGCGCGAAGTGAACTGCACTCCGCCGATCGAGGCGCAACACAAATTGCCTCTCGCTCCAATGGCGACGGCGGTGGCGCGCTAAACGCAGCTCGAACCTGTCTCGCAAGCCTTCGATCGCTTCGGTCGTCTCCGCTTTCGCCGCCGCCGGATCGGCGGGCGCGGCGGCGGGTCATGGTGACGGCGCATTCTTTTGCTTTCCATTCGTGTCTTCGCAGTCCCTGCGCCAGCCCGGCCGGCATGTCCGCCGAGCGCGGGGATCGATTGAGAGACGCCGTCGCCGGAATGCGATCCGCTCTGCCCAAGCGGCCGGGCCGCCGCAGGCTCGGCGTCCGTCAAACCGGCCTCGGGACGAGGCGAGCTTATGGAGGAGCGCGGATGACGATTCCCGTTTTGATCGTCGGCGCCGGCCCGGTCGGCCTGACCATGGCGGCGGAGCTCGCGCGCTACCAGATTCCCGTTCGCATTGTCGAGAAGGCGGCTCAGCGCAGCGACAAGTCGAAGGCGCTGGTGGTGTGGAGCCGAACGCTGGAGCTGCTGGACCGCTCAGGCCTTGCCGGCGCCTTCGTCGCGGCCGGGCTGAAACTCCGGGGCGCGGACATCTTCGCCGGGGCGGAGAAACTCGCCCATGTCGGGTTCGAGGCCGTCGGCTCGCCGTTCCCGTTCGGGCTGTCGTTGCCGCAGCCTGAAACCGAGCGCATCCTCGAAAGCCGTCTTGGCGCGATCGGCGTGACCGTTGAGCGGCGGGTCGAGCTGACGGACTTCACGCGATCGGACGACAGGGTCTCCTGCGTCCTGCGCAACGCCGATGGGACTGAGGAGTTGGTCGAAGCCAACTGGCTGATCGGCTGCGACGGCGCCCACTCGACCGTCCGGCATCGCCTCGGCCTCGCGTTCCGCGGCGACACGATCGCGACTGATTTCGCTCTCGCCGACGTCAACCTGAGGGGGCTCGACCCGGCTGCCGACGGGGTCACGATCCACGCGCACGAGGATGGCGTCGTCGTCTTCATACCGATCTCCGGGTCCCGCTACCGCATCATCGCCGATATCGGCCCGTCGCACGCCGGCCCGCGCCCCGATCCGTCGCTCGAGGAGGTGCAGACGCTCATTTCGCGCCGCGCGCCGGGCGTCACGCTGTTCGATCCCATATGGATCACCGCCTTCGGCATCAATGAGCGCATGGTCGACCGGTATCGCGTCGGCCGGGTGCTCGTGGCCGGCGACGCCGCGCATATTCACAGTCCGGCCGGCGGACAGGGCATGAATACCGGCATGCAGGACGCCTTCAACCTCGCCTGGAAGCTCGCTCTGGTCGTGAAGGGCCTCGCGGAAGACGATGCGCTTCTCGAAAGCTATGGCGCCGAGCGAAGCGCGGTCGCAAAGCGGGTCTTGTCCGATTCAGGCCGCCTGACCAGGCTGGCGACGACGAAGAACCCGATCCTGGAGCACCTGCGAAATTTCGCGGCCCGTCACGTCCTGGGCCTGGAGGCGGTCCGCAACGCGCTGGCGGGACGTCTCTCGGAGCTCTCGATCGCCTATCCCGACAGCCCGCTCAACGCCGGGTCGGCTAAAGGGTTGAGCGGTCCTGCGCCCGGCTGCCGACTGGCGAACGGGGCGCCGTTCGGAAGCGGCGAGACGCCCCGCTTCGCGCTTGTCGCCGCGCCGTCGCCGGAGGCTAAGAACCTGATTGCGCGTCATTCCGCAGTGCTGGAGAGCGAGATCCGGGCGCCGGCCGACGCCAGCGGCGTCTGGCTTGTCCGGCCTGATGGATATGTCGCGGTCGCCTCCCGCGCGGAGAACTGGACGCCGGTCGCCGAGTTCCTGCAACGGGTGACCGGCGAGAACGGCGTTGAACGCCTGGCTGATTGGGGAACTCACTGAGCCGGCGGGGTTCTCCGAGCAATTTGCGGCGACGCGCCCTCACGCATCCTCGCCGCCGTGCGCGCGCATTGGGGCATCGAGAACAATCCGCATTGGACGATGGACGCGACTTTCGACGAAGTCCGCGGCCGAACCCGAAAAGACGCTTCGCCGTTGAATTTCGCCATCATCCGCCACGCCGGCTGCAACATTCTTAAGGCCGACAAAACGCGCGGCTCCCTCCGACGCAAACGCCTCCGAGCCTGTATCGACCCAACCTTCTCCTCCAGCCTCTTCGCCGCTTGAAGATTTAGGATTTTGCCCTGCGAGGCGGCGCCAAAGTCTTGCGGGTGGGGTGCGGCCATGCTAATCGCCGCCCCCGACCCAGCGTCGGGGCTCGCCTCTTGCGCCGTCGGCCCCAGGAGAGGTGGCAGAGTGGTCGATCGCGCCGCACTCGAAATGCGGAGTACGCGCAAGCGTACCGGGGGTTCGAATCCCTCCCT
>CAWASR010000012.1:0-71004 GCA_963784805.1 uncultured Alphaproteobacteria bacterium | reverse complement strand
GCGCTTGACCATTGGGAAGCGCAGAAGAACCGCTTTCGCAAGAAGACCGCAGGCGGGCTAGAGATCGCGGTCTCGCTCGACCGGGGCGCTTTCCTGCGCGACGGCGACGTCCTCGTCTGGGACGAGGCGGCGCGCAGTGCGGTTGTGGCGAAGATCAGCCTGCGCGACGTGATGGTCATCCATCTCGACGAGCTCGGCGCGCATCCGTCCGAGATCGCGATGCGCGCCTGTGTCGAACTCGGTCACGCGCTGGGCAACCAGCACTGGCCCGCGCTGGTGAAGGGGGCGAGCGTCTATGTTCCTCTCACCGTGGACCGGAGGGTCATGGCGTCAGTGATGAACACGCATCGATTCGAGGGCGTGCGTTACGAATTCGTGCCCGGAGGCGCGGTCGTGCCGTATCTTGCGCCGCACGAGTTGCGCCGGCTGTTCGGTGGCGCGGAAGGGCCGGTCCATGCGCATGCGCACGAGCGCCACACAGAGATGGACGCCGGAACCGGGCGTGTCCACACGGCGCCTGTTCATGACCGCGAGCGCCGGCGTCGTGACGCTGATCCATGATGTCGGGCAATGACCCCGGGGATCGGGCCACTGCGCTCGATCTGGCGCGCCTGTTGCAGTTCGGCGATTTGATGTTTCCGATCGGCGGTTTCGCCTTTTCCGTCGGGCTCGAATTGGCGATCCAGCAGGGGGTGGTGACCGACGCGGCCACCCTGCTCGAGTTTGCGCGCACGGCAACCACGCGAGCGGCGAGCGGCGACGGCATTGCCCTTATTCACGCGCACCGCAGCGCGCGCGCGGACGACCTCGCGGAGGTCACGCGGATCGACGAGCTCGTTTTTGCGCGCAAGCTTTCCAGTGAGAACCGCACGATGTCGGTGCGCATGGGCCGGAAGGCGGCGGAACTGGGAGCGCAGGTGACTGGCGCGCCGCTTGTCGCCGCTTGGCGCTCGCGCATCGAAAGCGGCGCGACGCCCGGTTGTTATCCGCTCTCGCTGGCGGTCAACTTCGCCGCGCAGGAGCTTCCGGCGCGCGACGCATTCGTCGCGCATCATTACGGAGTCGCCGTCACCGTCCTGAGCGCAGCTCTGCGGCTGATGAGGATCGGGCACATTGAGACGCAGAAAATGCTATATATGTTGAGCTGCGATGTAGGGGGGGCCTATGCTCGGGCCGCCGCGGCGAGCCTTGACGACATGGCGGGCTTCGCGCCAATGAGCGAGATTCTCGCCGCAGTCCACGTGAGGGCGCACGTGCGGCTGTTCATGAACTAGGGCCTGGAGCGCAGCCTTGAAGAAGGTCACACGGATCGGTATCGGCGGGCCGGTCGGATCGGGCAAGACCGCGATCGTGGAGGCGATCACGCCGCGGCTTCTGGACCTCGGCATCAAGGTGCTAATCATTACCAACGACGTGGTGACGACCGAGGACGCCAAGCATGTGCAGCGTACGCTCAAGGGCGTCCTGCTCGAGGAACGCATCCTCGGCGTGGAGACTGGCGCCTGCCCTCACACGGCGGTGCGGGAGGACCCCAGCATGAACCTCGCCGCCGTGGAGGACATGGAGGCGCGCTTTCCCGACGGGGATTTGGTGCTGATCGAGAGCGGCGGGGACAACCTGACGCTCACCTTCTCGCCGGCGCTGGTCGATTTCTTTATCTACGTGATTGACGTGGCCGCCGGCGACAAGATACCCCGCAAGAACGGTCCGGGCATCTCGCAATCGGACATCCTCGTCATCAACAAAACCGATCTTGCCCCTTACGTCGGCGCGAGCCTCGAGGTGATGGATCGCGACTCGCGCGTGATGCGCGGCGACAAGCCGTTCCTGTTCACCAACTGCAAGACTGGCGAGGGCATTCCGGCGTTGGTTGACCTGATCCGCAGCGACTTGCTTTTCGATCTTCAGCCTCCCGTGCAGCGCGCCGTGTGATGGGCGCAACCGAACGGGAGTTCGTGGCGAAAGAGCCCGCGGGGCCCCGCGCTCTGCCGGGGCCCGAGTTTGGGCCGTATCAGGACGAACCGGCGCAGATGCAGAGCGGCGCGGTGGGCAAGCGCGGCTTCTTGCGGCTGGTCTTCGAGCGGCGCAAGGACGGCACGATTCTCGCGGACCTGGAGTCGCGCGCCCCCTATCTCGCACAACGCGCGCTGCATTGCGACGCCGGGATGCCAGACCTCGTGTGGTTGTTCGTGATCACGACGTCGGGCTGCGTACTACAGGGCGATCGGCTCACGCTCGACATCTCGCTCCGCCAGGGGGCGATGGCCCATGTGACCACGCAGTCGGCGACGAAGGTCCATGCGATGGACGCGAACTATGCCCTCGCTACGCAGTCGATCACGCTGGACGAGGGCGCTTACCTTGAGTTCATGCCCGATCCGCTGCTCCTGCATCGCCACGCCCGGTTCGCAAGCGACACCCACATCACGGTCGCGCCGACAGCGACGCTTCTTTACTCGGAGATCGTGCAGCCTGGACGCAAGCATCACCACCCGGACGAAAGTTTCGGCGTCACCCTGCTGTCGCTCAGGGTCAACGTCGTACGTCCCGATGGGCGCGTGCTGATAAGCGAAAGGCAGGTGATCGAGCCGCGGGCGAGCCCTGTTCGGCAGACGGGCGTGATGGATTCGTTCGATGTCTTCGGCAACGTGATTCTGCTCACGCCTAAGGAGAACGCGGACCGGATCAGTGAGCACGTCGCCGCGGAAGTCGATCTCGAACGGGGAATCGCTGGCGGCGTGTGTCGCCTGCCTAATGAGGCCGGTCTGATCTACAGGGTTCTGGGGCGAGAGACGGCGCAAGTGAAGGCGCAGGTGCGCGCGTTCTGGGAGATCGTTCGCAGGGAGGTCGTTGGGGCGTCGATCCCGCCACCGTTCCTGTGGCGCTGATCAGGCGCCAAAGACTCATCCCCCCGGGCGGCGGATTTCGAGGATGGCGGACATGAGTAATACCAAGAGTCATGGGGTCTGACCGATGTGAGCCCATTCGCGCATACCGATGGAGGTGATTTGGTTTGGCTGGGCGATGAGCTTTCGCCAAGCCTCGCAGGCGGCGTCGATGATGTCGTCGTAACGCTCGAAGACGGTGTTTGAGAGCCAGTTGGCGCGCAGGTACTGCCAGATGTTCTCGACCGGGTTCAGCTCTGGGGCTCGGGAGGGCAGGAAGATCGGGGTAATGTTGCCGGGGATGTCGAGTTTGTCGGTTGTGTGCCAGCCGGCGCGGTCGAGCAACAGGACGGCGTGAGCGCCCCCGGCGACGTTTCGCGAGATTTCGTCGAGATGGAGTTGCATCGCCTCGGTGTTGGCGAAGGGCATCGCCAGCGCTGCGCCGACGTCTCGGGCGGGGCGGATTGCGCCGAACAGATAGGCGCTTTCATAGCGCTGGTCGGCCGGTTGACGCGGCCGCGTCCCGCGCCTGGCCCACTGGCGCACAAGCCCGTTCTTCTGTCCGATGCGGGCTTCGTCCTGGAACCAGATTTCGATCGGCGTTGTCGCCGGCAGGCCGTCGAGATGAGCGCTCAGCGCGCGCGGGACGTTTTTTTATATGCCTCGACAATCCGCTCGTCCTGGGCGGGATGGCGAGGCCGCGCGCTCATGTGGGAAAAGCCGAGTTTCTTGAGTCAGCCGGCGGGCCCTTTGGTATAAGTCATGGCGTCGAGTTCCACCGCCGGAGCTATCATCGAACAGCGTGGTCCGATTAAGCTTATCATGCCGTTTTCGCTGCGGTCCTGGTCCCCGCGCGTTCGGGTTTCGGCGCATCGCCAGGCCAGGGAAGCCGGCTGCGTTCCGCCTGTTTGTGGGCCTCGCGCGCCGCCTTGAGCTGGGCGCGCGTGTACACCAGCGCATGCTCGGCAAGATCGCGACTGTCCTCCCACAGGTTCCGCCAGATGCCCAGAATCCCCTCAAGCGGTTGACCGACGACGCGCGACGAGAACGACTCGAAGGTGATCGGTCCCTGATAGCCAGATGTCACCAGCGCTCGGAACACCCCGGCAAGATCAATCGAGCCGGAGCCCATGTAGCCGCGATGGGAATCGCCGGTGTGGAAATAGCCGAGATAGTCGCCTGTGTCGACGATCGCCTGCCGAATGTCGGATTCCTCGATGTTCATATGATAGACGTCGAGGTGCGCCTTGACGTTGGGGGCGCCGATCCGCTTGCACATTTCGACGGCCTGCGAAGCGGTGTTGAGCACGTTGGACTCGTATCGGTTCACCACTTCGAGCCCGAGGACGATGTTGCTTTTCGCCGCCCCTTCAGCCACGCGCTGCAACACCTCGACCGAGCGCTTCACCCCTTCGGGCGTTGTCGGCCTGTCGTACTTCTTGAACGCCGATTCGAGGATGCCGCAGACATGCGTGGCCCCAACGTCGCGCGCCATAGCGACCGCCTGCTCGAGCTTCGCCCGCCCGCGCTTCTCACTTTCGCGGTCGTTGCTCGAGATGTCTTCATTGGCATCGAGCCCCAGCGACGCGGTGGCGCCGATCGCGGCCTTTTCGAGCTGGCGGCGGGTGAAATCGACGTCGACCGTTTTCGGGTCGAGAGCGGCGATCTCGATCAGATCGAAGCCCACCTCGGCCGAATTGCCGATCGCACGGGCGCATTCCTCGTTGCTCCAACCCTTCGCCCATACGAAGGCGTGTACGCCGAGCTTATTCATGTCTCTCCTCCAGTTGAAAGCCTGTCGCTTCTTTTGCTTCGTCCTCGCCCTTTTGGCCTCGCGCCGCGTCGACACGTCCGGCGAGCAACGCCTCCAGAAAGCGACTGTCCCAAATCGACCTCAAGACCATCACCGCAATCAGGAACAGGCCCCAGACGGCGGTGGCGAGATGCTGATTGGCGCCAAGCAGATTGAGGCCTGACGAGAGCGTTTGCAGGATGAGCAGCGCCACGAACACCGGCGCGACGCGGCCGAAACCGCCAAACGGATCGACACCGCCGAGGAAGCAGGCGAGCACGGTGACCAGCAGCAACGCTTCACCCTCCCCGACGCGCACCGAATTGAAGCGCGTCAGCATCACGACGCCGGCGATCGCGCACATGACGCCCGAGAGCGCGTAGACGAGCGTCAGCGCGCGCTTGACCGGAATTCCCGAATATTCGCTTGCCCGCGGATTGGAGCCGACCATCGCCACCGAGAAACCGTGGCGCGTGCGCGAGAGAAGCACGTGCCAGACGATCGCCACCACCGTGAACACGATCATCGGCACGGGCACGCCGAGGAACTCGCCGTGGCCGAACATGCCCAGGAAATCGGGGAAACCGGATATATCCCCGCCGCGCGTTAGAAACACGCCCAGGCCGTTCAGGAAGATCATCATCGCGAGCGACGCAAGAATGGGATGCGCGCCGAAATAGGCGATCGTTGCGCCCATAGCCGCGCCCGTTGCGCCGCCGACGGCGAGCGCTCCGGCGACGCCGACCGCGAATGCGAAGACGCCCGCGTGCGATCCGCCGTTCACGTTGAGGATCCAGGCGAGCGCGAGGCCGCTGAGATTCGCCTGTGCGACGATCGCCAGATTAATGCCGCCCGACACGATTGGCGCGAGCATCGCCAAGGTCAGCAGGCCGAGTTCGGGCAACTGGAAACCCATCGAATCGAAATTCGCGGCGCTCAGAAATTGCGGCGTCGTCAGCCCGAAGGCGATCACGGTCAGCGCGAACACGCCGAGAAGCCCGGCAACGTCCCGCCCGATCGCGCGGCCCAGACGCTCAGTGATTGCCGACATGACCGTGCCTCCTCGACCCGCTCGCAAAGAGCGCGCCCAGATCAACATTCGACAGCGAAATGGCGGCGAGGATCGTCAGTCCGATCACCATCTTGAAGGCGTAGGGGGAAACGCCGAGCAGATTGAGCCCGTTCTGCACGACGGCCACCAGCATTACGCCGAGAAAGCAGCCGAACACCGAGCCACGGCCGCCGCCCAGCCGGGCGCCGCCCAGCACGACCGCGGCGAGCACGTCGAGTTCGCGGCCAATGAGCGCGTTCGGAACAACCTCCTGCGCGAGATTGACCTGCACCAGACCGCCGACACCCGCCATCAATCCCATCCAGCAGTAGGCGATGAATTGCATCTTCACGGTCGCAACGCCCGCGCGCCGCGCGCCTTCCGGATTGTCGCCGAAGGCGTAGAGCTGGCGGCCCGTCGTCGTGCGCGACACCAGGAACCAGGTCGCCGCCATCGCTGCGGCCATGGCCGCCACCGGTAGCGTGAGCGATCCGCCCGAGCCGAGCGGAACCACGATGACGTGGTTGGTCCACCAGTCCGGCAGGTCGTAGATTGATCTGCCGGAGGTCGCGAACATCAAGAGCCCGAACAGCGCGTTGAAAGTGGCGATGGTGACGACGATCGAGATGATGCGAAATCCGGCGATCAAGGCGGCGTTGATGCAGCCGATGGCGATTCCGAAGACGCCCGCGAACAGGAAGCCGACGAGCCAATCGCCGCCGCCGATGCCGAGGAGCGCCACCGCCGTGAGATACTGCACGACGGACGCAGCGACTGCGAATGAGATGTCGATGCCGCCGGTAATCAGGACGACCAAGAGGCCGACCGCCCAAATGACATTGACGGCGTTGTTGTTCATCAACGACGCGAAATTCCCGGCGGTGAAAAAGTTCGGCGAGGCAAAGCTCAGGAACACCGTCAAGGCCGCCAGGACGACGAATATGCGCGCCTCGCCCTCATGGGACCGCAAGTAGTCACGCATAGATGGCGCGCTCCAGTTCGGCGATCGAGATGCGGCGGGGGTCGTATGCCGCGACGATGCGCCCAGCCGCCATATGCAGGATGCGATCGCAATTGAAGTAAACTTCAGGCACTTCGTCGGAAATCATCAGAATGCCGATCCCGCGCTCGGCGAGCCCTCGAACGATTTTGTAGATCCCGTCACGCGCACCGACGTCGACGCCGACCGTCGGGCAGTCGAGGATCAAGACCTTCGGAGATGTTGCGAGCCACTTCGCCAGCACGACGCGCTGTTGATTGCCGCCCGACAGCGTCGACACGGCGTCCTCGGGCAGGCCGATCTTGATCGCGAATTCGTTGACGCCCTTGGCGACGGCGGCGGATTTCTTCGCCTGCGAGATCAAACCGCCGGCGTTGGAGATCTCCTGCAAGGTCGTGATCACGATGTTGTCGGCGATGGATTGCGGCTGCACCAGACCGAGCGCGAGGCGGTCCTCGGAGACATAGGCGATTCTCGCGGCTATGGCGTCACGGTTGCTCGAGAAAGCGACGGTCGAACCGAACACGCGGATCGAGCCGGCGTCCGCACGCGTCATGCCGAACAGCGTATGGGCAAGTTCGGTGCGGCCGGCTCCAATCAAGCCGATGAGGCCGACGATCTCGCCGCCGCGCAAGGTCAGATTGACGTTCGAGTACTCGTCCTGGCGCGTCAAGTCGGAGGTCTCGACGACGACCGGCGCGTCGCCGACGTCGTGTGCGGTGACGGCCTGGTCGAACTGCTTGCCGGTCATCAATTCGATCAACCGCGACTGCGTCATGCTCTTGGCGTCGAACACGCCGACCAGTCGTCCGTCGCGCAAGACGGTGACGCGGCTCGACACTTCGAGCACTTCCGCGAGCCGGTGGCTGACGAAAACAACGGCGACTCCCGCGGCGGAGAGCGTGCGCACGACGGCGAGCAGATGATCGGTCTCCGTCTGGGTCAGCGAGGCGGTGGGCTCGTCCATGAAGATGAGCCTTGCGTCGCTTGCGAGCGCGCGCGCGATCGCGACCAATTGTCGGCCCGAAATCGGCAACTTGTTCAGCCGTGCGCCAAGGTCGAACTCCACGCCGAGCTTGGCGAGCGCGGCGCGCGCGGTCTCCCATATGGCGCGGTAGTTCACGAGCCGCGGCGCGCCCACGAGGCCATCGAACGCGATGTTCTCGGCGACCGTCATTTCCGGGAAAAGCGCCAGATCCTGCCAAATTACCGCCACGCCTTTGGCGCGCGCGAGTTGGGGCGTCGGGCTTGAAACGCTCTCGCCGAAATAGTCGGTGCGCGCGCCGGGCATGGCCTGATAGACGCCCGCGATGACCTTGATGAGCGTGCTTTTGCCGCTGCCGTTCTCGCCGGCCAGGCAATGTACCTCCCCTCGCCCGACAGAGAACGACACGTCGGCGAGTGCGCGCACGCCGCCGAAACGGACCGACACGTGCTCGAAGCTGATCGCCTCGGAGGCGGGGTGGGTGGGTTTTGGCGCTGGCGCCGTCATGTTTGTCAACGCGAGTTCCGGATTGTCGTCGAAAGCTTCCCCCGCGTGGGGCGCGAGCCTCTCCCGCATTCGCGGGAGAGGCGGATCGATCAGAGCCCTAGAGCGGCGAGCTTGTCGACGGAGTCCTTGTTGATCTGAAGAAGGTTGTTGGTGATGATGTTGTGGGTCTTCGGATCGGGATGGACGACCCCGAGCCCCTCGATCGTCATGCCGTCCTTGATCTCCTGGCCGGTGGCCAACAGCTTGCCGACGCGGACGAACACGCGGCCTGCCTCCGCCGGATTCCACATGAACCCGCCCAGGATGGCCCCTTCCTTGATCAGCTTGCGTCCCTGCCCGGGCGAGAACGGCCCGACCACGAACACTTTTCCTATGTCGCCCTTCTCTTCGATCGCGCGGCCGGCGCCGATCGGACCCTGGCTGCCGAAGGCGAGGAAACCGTGCAGATCGGGATGGGCGGCCATCAGGTCGAGCGCGGTCTTGCGGCTGTCGTCGACGTTCTCGGCGACGCCGTAGCGCTCGCCGACCGGCTTCATATCGGGATAGTGGACCTTGAGGTAGGCGATCGCCGCGTCCGCCCAGGCATTGTGAAGGGGAACGGTGAGAGAACCGACGAAGACCGCATATTCGCCCTTGCCGCCCATCGCTTTCGCGAGCAGCTCCGCGTGCGCCTCGCCGAAACTCTTGGACGAGGTGAACTCGAAGTCCCAGTCCTTGTTCTTGATGCCGGGGCCTTCGTGCGTGACGACCTTGATGCCGGCCTGGAGCGCCTTTTCGAGTACGGGCTCCAGCGCCTTCTCGTCGTTAGGGACCACCCCAATCACGTTGACCTTCTTTGCGATCAGATCTTCGATCGCACGCACCTGCAAGGCGGGATCTGCGCTGGTCGGCCCGATCATGTAGGCGTCGACGCCGTCCTTGGCTCCCTCTTCCTTGATGCCGGCCTCCATGGCGTTAAACCACGGAATGCCGCCGATCTTCACGACGATACCCATCGTCGGCTTGTCCGCCGCAAATGCGCCCGTGACGAGCACGGCGGCGAAAGCGGCCCCCGCCAGCAGGGCGCGTCTGGTTACAGAGATTTTCATCATGACCTCACTAACCTCCCTTTGTTTGCCACTCAGGCAAATTGCGGATCGATAGATCCGGCTGCTCTGGATCAGAACTCGACCCAGAATTCCGTATGATTCGTCGTCAGCGGACCGCCATTCCCGCGGGCGGCGAGACCGCCTCCTCCTTGAGACGGTTTGCGGGTCGCGCATCAGGAACAAGGCCGGTCGACGCGCGAACCCTGAGTTCGCACTGCAACAGGACATGTTTTGCCGGCGAGAGATCTCCTTTGATCCTCCCGCTCAATGTTTCCCAAAGGGCCCGGCCCATCTCGCGCACCGGCTGGAAAATCGCCGTCAAGGGCGTCGCTCTGGCGCTCATCCAAGTGTAGTCGTCGAAGCCGATCAGCGAGATATCGCGCGGCATCCGGAGGCCGCGCTCAGCCAGCGTCGTCAGCACGCTCAGCGTGGTGAAATTCGTCAGCGCCTCAATCGCTGTCGGCGGCGGATTTTCATCGAACCATTTCGAGAGGCTTGCGGACGCCTCGTCGATTGAGAAGCCGAGTTCGACGGTTGCCGGTTCAGGCAGACCGCGCGACCGCATGGCCTCGGTGGCGCCGCCGCAGCGTTGCCGAATGTTGGCGAGGCTCAGCGATGACGCAGCTATGAGCAGATCCTTGTGGCCCAGGTGGATCAGATGGCGAGCGCCAATGGCGCCGGCGTCTTCGTTGTCGACCGACACGGTGTCGGCGGTCAGATTGCCAGTCACCCGATCGGCGATCACGTAAGGGGTCCCGGAGGATTCAATCAGGTCCCGGCCCGGAAAGGCGTCTGAGCACGGAATGACGATTAGGCCCGCCGGGCGCCACGCCAGAATCGCCTTCAGCCTGGACTTCTCAACCTCTTCCTCGCCGTGGGAACTGGCGACGATGACCTCGTAGGCCTCCGGGCCGAGGCATTGTTCGACTGCCGAGACGACGGACGTGAAAAAGGCATTGTCGAGGTCGGGAACGACGACCGCAATAATCCTGGCCTCTCCCGAGCGCAGCATCGAGGCGCGCGGATCGGCGCGATAGTCGAGCGCCTTCACTGCGGTTTCGACCTTCTTGACGAGCCTGGCGCTGACGCGCTTCCGGCCAGTCAGAACGTTCGAGACGGTAGCCGGAGAAACGCCAGCCATCCTCGCCACATCATTGATCGAATTCGTTTTTCCGATCATTGCCGTAGGGATTTCGCTCCCGTAAAACGATTTTCTGTAAATCGTTTTACTTCGACTTTGGCCGATTTCAAGTGAAAAATCGCTCTCGCAGGAATAAAATGCGGCCACGACCGGGTCGATGCAGCGGCTCGACGTAGGAACCTTCCGCTTCGGGCGGAGACCTCCGCTTCTCGCTTGGTCAGCGGAGATCGGCAATCTGAACCGAAGCCGGCCGAAGCTGAACGTGTAGGTCGCGCAAATAGCGGCCATTCGCCGGCGGTTTGCCGAACGGTCGGAGATCGCGCAGCCTGGCTGGTCGTCGACTTCGTCATTGTCGCCTTGGTCTACCTTGCGTCCTGATGCGAGCGACGAACCAGGCGACTTCGACATCATCGATCGGAACGACGTGTACCGGCGCACCCCGCGCCGGTGTTCACGTCGGCTATGAACTCCTTGCACGCGAGCGATCCGTTCCTGCTGGAGGCGACCGAATTCCGCTGCGAAATTGCGATAGCTCTTGGCGTGGCGTGGCCTATGCCCGTGCGTGTAGCCGAACACGTCCTCGGAAAATAGATATTGGGCGTCGGCGCCGGGCCCCGCGCCCATGCCGAGCATGATCATCGGCGTGCTTCTTGAGATTAGCCTACGATGTTCTGGAGCGTCGGCTATGGGCGGAAACAGCGCCTACAGGCAAGGCCCGTTTACCGGCCCACACGCGCCGTTCGCGGTCGCGATCTCACCCTGTGAATACGCCTCGCAGTTGCACGAGAGTTCATTCCCGTCCGCGCCTGTACACCGGAAGTTGTGTGGAGAGTGGCGTCCCGGAAGGGAGTCGAACCCCTGACCCCAGGTTTAGGAAACCTGTGCTCTATCCTGCTGAGCTACCGGGACTAGAAGAAAGCGTGACTCGGCCGGAGGGACGCTATAGACGAACGACCCTCAAGGCGGCAAAGCCTTTAGCATGAATTCCTGCCCCGCGCATCGCCGCGGCGAACGATTTGTCCGCTCCTGCGTCGCCGTCGGTTTGCGCGGCGCCGTGGTGTGCCTAACGCTCGCTTTGGCGGGCCCGGGCTTCGCGTTCTGCGGTTCGCCGGCGGGAACGGTGAGAGTTGTCGCAGTCGACGAGCGCCTCGAAATCGCCCTCGAAGACGGCAAACTCGTAAGGCTCGGGGGCCTCGACACGCCCAACCCGGCGCGCGGCGCGCCAGAAACAGCGAAGGCTGCGCGTGCTTTCTTGGCCGCCCGTCTCGTCGGTCGTGATGCGGAACTCGAGCTGCTCGCCGGCCGGACGGATCGATGGGGCAGAGTCGTCGCGGATCTGTCCGCCCCCGAGGCTCCGGGCCGGCCGCCGGTCTCGATTGCATCGGCCCTTCTGGCGGCGGGCTTTGCTCGCGTTTGGCCGGAATACTCGACGCGGGGCTGCTCGGCCGTGCGACTAGCCATCGAGGACGGCGCCCGCCGGGCGGGTCTGGGAATCTGGCGGGATCCTCAGTATTCCGTGATCCCCTCGTCCGAGGCGTCGAAGTTGCGGAGCCGCGACGGACAATTTGTTGTGATCGAGGGCAGGGTGCGGAGGGTTGGCTTTGGCCGTTCGCGCCTCTATTTAGACCTTGCGCCCTTTGACGGTCCCACGATCGTCATCGCGCGCAAGCTGGAGCCGGCCTTCGCGCGCGCCGGCCGACCGGTCGGCGGGCTTGTCGGACGGATGATCCGGGCTCGCGGAGCGCTGGATAACCGGTTTGGCCCGAGAATTGAGGTCGGCGAACCGGCGATGATCGAAATCCTGCGTCGCTCCGACGCATTTGGAGAGGCGAAACCGGATCCATGAGCGAGGGCGAACCGGGAGATTCGATGCGTCCGGCTGTCCCAGCGCGCCGAAAGCGCGTCGTCTTGTCGCTGGCGAGCGCGCTGACCCTCCTTGGCCTGGCCGCTTGCGCAACCATCGATCGACCTTCCGCGCCGGCCAACGTCGCCTCAACGGATGGGCCGCGAACTACCGGCGGGTCGCATCTCAGTCCCGAGCGCAAACGCTTGATCGAGGCCTTTGGCGGCGTGTATCACGCGCCGGCGACGGAGGCGTTTTTGAACAGCGTCCTCATCAAGCTGGCGCCGGCCCAGGCCTCGTCCGGGCAGGCTTACCGGGTCACTTTGCTCAATTCGCCCGTCGTCAACGCCTTCGCCCTTCCCACCGGCGACATCTTCATCACCCGCGGTCTGCTTGCGCTCGCCGACGATACGTCCGAGATCGCGGCCGTGATGGCGCACGAGATCGCCCATGTGACGGCGCGCCATGCTGCTCAGCGGGCCGAATTCGAAAAGACGACGGCGCTGTTCATGCGTGTAAATTCTCAGGTGCTCGACCATCCCCAGGCCTCTGATGAAGTCGAAGCCCGCTCGAAGTTGTCGATCGCCCGCTTTTCTCGTCAGCAGGAGCTGGAGGCGGATCAGATCGGCATCAAGACCATCGGCAGGGCCGGTTATGACCCTTATGGCGCGGCGAGGTTCCTTACTGCGCTCGGCGAATGGAGCGCGCTCAGCGCCTCGATCACGGGCGCGAGATCCGCCGACCGGCCAGACATGATGGCGACCCACCCTTCGACCCCCGAGCGCATCGCGCGGGCCGTCGCCGAAGCCAGGCAGTTCGGCGCGCCTGGCGTCGGCGAGACGGGCCGTAACGCCTATTTCGCCGCGATCGACGGCTTGCTCTTCGGGGACGACCCGTCGCAGGGAGTGGTGCGCGGAACTTCGTTCATTCATCCGAAGCTCGGCTTCGCCTTCGAGGCGCCGGAGGGGTTCACGCTCGAGAACAAGTCAGCCGCCCTGATCGGCGTCGGCAAGGCGGGCGGGGAAGCCCTGCGGCTCGACAGCATTCCGATCTCGGATTCGACGAGCGTCGCCAGCGCGATCGCCTCGGGCTGGATTGACAGTCTCAATACGACGTCGGTCGAGACGATGCGGATCGGCGGCCTCGATGCGGCAACGGCGGTTGCGCAGGGAGAGCAGTGGAGCTTCCGCCTCGGCGCGGTCCGCCTGAACGGGAGGCTTTATCGTTTGATTTTCGCCGCGCACACGCTCTCTCCCGCGATCGACGCCCAGTTTCTGGCCTCGATCGAGTCGTTTCACTTGTTGAATGCGCAAGATTCGGCGCGCGCCGCCGCCGAGAGCATCAAGTTCATGGAAGCGGGAAGCGCCGACACGCCCGAAACAATGGCCGCGCGGATGTCCTTCCTGCCGAGTTCCCTCGATCAGTTTCTGATCCTCAACGGCCTGGAGCGAGGCGCGCCTTTGGTCGCGGGTCAACGCTACAAGATCATTGCGGAATGAGCACTGACGCCATCCTCGCAGGCGCGCGGCGCCGGCTCTCCAGACGAATCGTCGCGGCGACCCATAATGCCGGCAAGCTGCTCGAGATGCGCACCCTTCTGACCCGGCACGGGATCGAAGCGGTCGGAGCCGCGGAGCTGAATCTGCTTGAGCCCGAGGAAACCGGATTGACCTTCCGGGACAACGCCGTCCTGAAGGCTCAGGCCGCCGCGCGCGCGACGGGCGTGGCGGCGCTCGCCGACGATTCGGGACTTTGCGTGGAGGCGTTGGGCGGCGCGCCCGGGATCTACTCCGCCCGCTGGGCGGGCGAGGCCAGGGATTTCGCCGCGGCGATCGCGCGCGTCGAGAGGGAACTCCACGCCGTCGGCGCGTCCGAGCCGTGGCGGGCCCATTTCGTCAGCGTACTGGCGCTGGCTTGGCCGGACGGGCCGGCCGAGGCGTTCGAGGGCCGGGTCGACGGCGATCTGGTCTTCCCGCCGCGCGGGATGGCGGGCTTCGGCTACGATCCCATCTTCCGGCCCGACGGCCAAGCCCGGACCTTCGGCGAAATGAGCGCCAAGGAAAAGCACGGACTGCCGGCGGATGGGTCGCTGGCCCTATCGCATCGCGCCAGAGCCTTTCAGAATTTCGCCCGCGCAAGATTGTGAATTTTGCGCCGGCGACGGGGGCCGCACGCCTCGGAGCCGGCACGCGAGCGGGCGCGAAACTGGGCAAACGGGGCTCGGGGGGTGGCGATAGGCGGCAGGTTCTGTCAAGGAAAGCCGTGCTGGCGGCGGTCAGCAACTGGGCCTGGCATTGGGGCGGCGGAGTGAGATATGCGGGTTGATGAGACGGTCATGCCAGGGGTCAAGATCGTGACGCCGAAGAAACACGTCGATGAGCGCGGTTTCTTTTCCGAGGTCTACAACCGATCGGCTTGGGAGATCGCCGGCCTCGACTTCGTATTCGTTCAGGACAACCATTCGCTTTCCGCGGCTGAAGGCACCTTGCGCGGGCTGCATTACCAGACGCCGCCCTTTCCCCAGGGCAAGCTCGTGCGGGTCACGCGCGGCCGCATCCTCGACGTCGCCGTCGACATTCGCCGTTCGTCGCCGACATTCGGAAAATACGTCGCCATCGAGCTCTCGGCTGACAACTGGCGCCAGTTGTTGATCCCGATCGGCTTCGCCCACGGTTTCGTGACCCTGGAGCCGAACGTCGAGGTCCTCTACAAGACGACCGCCCCTTATTCGCCGGCTCATGATTGCGGCGTCGCCTGGGACGATCCGGACATTGGGGTCGATTGGCGCATTCCGGCGGGCGGTCCGACCCTGTCGGAAAAGGACAAGCGTTGGCCGCGGCTCAAGCACGCACGGGAGCTGTTCGATTGATGCGTATCGCCGTTACCGGAACCAAGGGACAGGTGGCGGCTTCGCTGATCGAACGCGCCGGTTCCGAGTTCGAGATCGTCGCGCTCGGCCGCCCGTCGTTCGCGCTCGAGGATCGCGAGAGCGTGCGCATGGGTCTGGAGGCCGCACGGCCGGACGTGATTGTCAACGCGGCCGCTTATACCGCCGTGGACAAGGCCGAGGCGGAAGAGGGCGTCGCCGTCGCGATCAATGGCGAGGGGGCGGGCCATGTTGCGGAAGCCGCATCCCGGGTTGGCGCGTCCTTGCTCCACCTGTCTACGGACTATGTGTTCGACGGGGCGCTCGATCGCCCCTATCGCGAGGACGACCCGACCGGTCCGACGGGCGTCTACGGCCGCTCCAAGCTCATCGGCGAAAGGCTGGTCGCCGAACGCTGTCCCGACAGCGTCATTCTGCGCACCGCCTGGGTCTACAGTCCGTTCGGCGTGAATTTCGTGCGCACGATGCTGCGCCTCAACGAGACGCGCGAGGAGGTCGGGGTCGTCGCCGATCAACGCGGCAACCCGAGCTCGGCGCTGGACATCGCCGACGCATTGTTCGCCGTCGCGACGGCGGTCCGGGGCGATTCTTCTCCAAGGCTGCGCGGCATTTTTCACATGACGGGATCGGGCGACGCCACTTGGGCGGACTTTGCCGAGACAATCTTCAGCGAGGCCGCGGCGCGCGGACGCCGCCGTACGCGAGTGAGGCGCATCGCAACCGCCGATTACCCCACTCCTGCGCGGCGCCCGGCCAATTCTCGCCTCGACAACGAAAAGCTGCGCCGCGTATACGGCCTCGGATTGCCCCACTGGCGGGCGTCGGTGGCGGCATGTTGCGCGCGGTTGATCGCATGATCGGTTCGTTTCGGGCGGCGAGACCGCCAGTCGACGGCCGCGAGCCAGCGGGGTTCGCTGCGACATCGGATAGCACATGGGAGAATCCATGCGACGGAAGGTGCTGGTAACCGGCGGGGCAGGGTTCATCGGGTCCGCCGTGTGCCGCCATCTTGTCGGCGCCGGCGTCAATGTTTTGAACGTCGACGCCTTGACCTACGCGGGCAATTTGCAATCGCTGGCGACGATCGGCAATTCGCCCGGCTACCGCTTCGCCAAAATCGACATCTGCGACCGGCGAGCGCTCGCGCAGGCGTTCGCGGACTTCGAGCCCGAGCACGTCATCCACCTGGCCGCCGAAAGCCACGTCGATCGTTCGATCACCGCCGGCGACGCGTTCATCCAGACGAATATCGTCGGCGTGTTCTCCATGCTGGAGACGGCGAGAGCGTTTTGGCAGCGGCTGCCTTCGCCCCAGCGCGACCGGTTCCGCTTTCTGCACGTGTCGACCGACGAGGTCTATGGCTCGCTTGGCGACGACGGCTTGTTCGTGGAGACCACGCCGTATGATCCGAGTTCGCCCTATTCGGCCTCGAAGGCTGCTTCCGATCACCTGGTGTCGGCATGGGCGCGCACTTATGGATTCCCGGCGTTGATTTCGAATTGCTCGAACAATTACGGGCCCTATCATTTCCCCGAGAAGCTCATCCCGCTGATCATCCTCAACGCCATCCACGAAAAGCCGCTGCCGGTCTATGGCGCGGGGGCGAACGTGCGCGACTGGCTGTACGTCGAGGACCATGCGCGCGCGCTCGATCTGATCGTAAGCCGCGGCCGCGTCGGGGAAAAATACAATGTCGGCGGCCGGAACGAGAGGCGCAACATCGAGGTCGTGCGCCGCATCTGCGCCATCCTCGATCGCTTGCGCCCGATCGGCCGGCCGCACGAATCCCTCATCTCCTTCGTTACCGACCGGCCCGGTCACGATCTGCGCTATGCGATCGACGCAGCCAAACTGGAGCGTGAACTCGGCTGGCGCCCGCTCGAGACGTTCGATAGCGGCATCGAGAAGACGGTTCGCTGGTATCTGGACAACGAGTGGTGGTGGCGTCCACTGCGCGACAAGGTCTACGCCGGCGAGCGGCTGGGCGTGCTCGACGAGCGGGCGGCGGAAAAGCCAGCGACCGCGCCTGCCGCCGTCGCCAACCCGGGGCTGATCGATCGATGAAGGGCATCATTCTGGCGGGCGGCGCGGGCACGCGCCTGCATCCGATCACATTGGCGGTCTCCAAGCAGCTCGTCCCGGTCTACGACAAACCGATGATCTACTATCCGCTGTCGGTAGTCATGCTGGCGGGGGTTCGGGAGGTGCTGGTCATTTCGACTCCCCACGATTTGCCGCTCTTCCGTCGGCTGCTAGGCGACGGCGGCGATTGGGGCATGCGGATTGAATACGCCGAGCAGCCGAAGCCGAACGGGCTCGCGCAGGCCTTCGTGATCGGCGCGGCGTTTATCGGGCGCGGTCCGGCGATGCTGGTTCTCGGCGACAATATCTTTTACGGCGCGGGATTGGGCGAGCAGCTTCGCCGGGCGGCGAAGCGCGAGCGCGGCGCGACCGTCTTCGCCTATCATGTGCCCGACCCGGAGCGCTATGGCGTGGTCGAGTTCGACCACGCCGGGCGCGCAATCTCGGTCGAAGAAAAGCCCGCCAAACCCAAGTCGCAGTGGGCGGTGACAGGGCTTTATTTTTACGATTCCAGGGTAGTCGAGATCGCCAAGTCGCTCGACCCTTCGCCGCGCGGCGAATACGAGATCACCGATATCAACCGGATCTATCTCGAATCCGGCGAATTGAACGTGGAGCGGATGGGGCGCGGCTTCGCATGGCTTGACACCGGAACCCCGGAATTGCTGGTCGACGCGGCGAGCTTCGTGCGCACGCTCGAATTGCGTCAGGGATTCAAAATCTGCTGCCCCGAGGAAATCGCCTTGGACCTCGGCTTCATCGACGCCGCCCAGTTCGAGCGAATCATCGGGCGCTTCGAAAAGAGCGCATATGGCCGGTATCTGCGCTCGGTGCTGGAGGAGCGCCGCCAGACGCCAGCCCGACGCTGACGTTCGCGCCGGCGGCAATCAAGCCTGTTCCGAGCGGCGCGAATTGCGGCGGCGCCGCCGCCGAAGTAATATTGCGCACCGGGGCTGGCGGCGAAAGGGGAAGGGCGATGGCCGAAAAGCCGCGACGTGACGCCCCGCGGGCGGGTTCGCCGAGGGCCGGCAATCCCGGCTTCGATCTCAATCGCGCCCTCAAATCCGTCGTGACGATCCAGTCCTCGATTCCCGAGGACGCTTTCACCGCCCGGACGCTTGGCGAACAGCGGTCGGGCAGCGGCGTGGTCATTCGCGACAACGGCCTCGTGCTGACGATCGGCTACCTCATTACCGAGGCCGAGAGCGTGTGGCTCGCCAGCGCGGACGGCCGCGTCACCCCGGGTCACGCGCTCGCCGTCGATGCGGAGACCGGGTTCGGTCTGGTGCAGGCCCTCGGCCGGCTCGATTGTCCAGCGATCGAGCTTGGCGGTTCGGGCGAAGCGAGGCTCGGCGATCCGGTGATTCTCGCGGCGGGGGGCGGGACGAAGGCTTTGCGCGCCGCGATCGTCGGCAAGCAGGAATTCGCCGGCTATTGGGAATATCTGCTCGACGAGGCGATTTTCACCGCTCCCGCCCATTCGTTCTGGGGCGGCGCGGGCGCGATCGACAGCGCGGGCCGGCTCTTGGGCATAGGATCGCTCCATGTCGAGCAGGTGAGCGCCCATTCGGGAACGCGCGACACCAACATGATCGTTCCGATCGACCTCCTGCCGCCGATCCTCGAGGATCTCCTGGCCTACGGCCGGGTCAACAAGCCGGCGCGCCCATGGCTCGGGATTTACTCGGCTGAAGGAGATGACGAGATCGTCGTCGCAGGGGTAGCTGAAAGCGGGCCGGCGGAGGCGGCCGGGCTGCGCCGCGGCGACGTTCTCGCGGGCGTGCGCGGCGCGGAGATCGCCGACCTCGCGGACTTCTATCGCAAGGTCTGGAGTTGCGGCGACGCGGGGGTCGAAGTCCCGATCGAAATCATCAGGGACGGCAGGGCGCTCGGTCTGCGGGTTCAGTCGGCCGATCGAAGCAGGTTCCTCAAGCGGCCCCGGCTGCAGTGAAGCGGCGCCGGCGGCGTCTCGACATTCCCCGCCCGTGACAATTTCCCGCGACGCAAATGCACGAGAATCCCCGTCACCGGCATAGCGCTGCGCGCTGCTCTTGGGCCCCTGCGGTCGCGTCGCGCAATGCGGCCACGACCTCCGGCTTGAAACAAGGAGCGAGAGGAGCTCGAAATCAAGGACGGCCCGAAAAGGGTCGCCGCCGGCGGCGGTGCGTCCCGTGGCCTGTCCGATCAAACGGCCGTCCACGTCGCCCAATGACGCATCCTTGACTTGGAACTCCTCTCGCCCGCAATTCGCGGCCTATTTCGACTGCAAATCGCCGCGCAGCGTATGGCTTTCCCCGTCCAGCAGGGCATAAGCGATGTCGTCGATCCGCCACCCGCCGCGCTCGAACACCATGACGTAAGTCAACCTCTCGCGGGCGCCGTCGCCGCGCGCGAACTCGGCCCGGACCGTCGCGGCTTTGCCGCTTTCGGTGATCGGAGAAACCGCCAGATCGACGAAATGCGGGGCTTGGTCGCTGAACGGCTCGCTGACAATGGCCGGCGCTACGTTCAGCGGGTCCTGACGAACGTCGAAATCAATGGCTCGCAGCAGCGAACGCGAGAAAAACCGGGCGCGCAGCGCCGGGTCGCCCATCACGCCGCCGCCTGCGCGGTCGATCGCCGGCTGGTCAGCCACATACGCGGCCTTGACCGCCGCCGCCGGTCCATGCCCGGACAGCGCCGCCTGGCCGGCGAGAATGAACGGGAGAATACAGGTGACCACGATCAACGTTCGCATGACGTTTTCCTTCCCTTTCTTAAGTTCAAATTAACCACGGCCCAGCATCTGGCGCTGTGACGCGCCTCACACTGGATAAAATATCGGTGACGCGCCCGGCTTTACCCTATATCGCGCCCATGCTCATCGTCGCCAATGATCGCCGCATCGCCCGCGCCGTCGTTCCCGGCCTGCCGCATCACGTGACGTGAGCGTGGCGCCCGGCGGGAGCGCGTCTTCTTCGAGGAGGGCGACTATGCTCTCTATCGCGACTGGCTCGGCGAATCCTGCCGCCGCTTCGGCGTCGAGGTCTTAAGCCTATTGCCAGACGCCGAACCACGTTCATCTCATCCTGACGCCGGAGGACGGCGAGGGCCTGGCGGGGGCGCCGGCGGTGCGCTATGTGGCGCTCAATCCCGTGCGGGCGCGGCTCGTTCGGCGGGCCGAAGACTGGCCGCATTCGAGTGCGCGGGCGCATCTTGCCGGGCGCGACGACGGGCTGGCCAGCGTCCGGCCGCTGATCGGCCGCGCGCCGCATTTCGCCGACCTCATCGAGGGCGAAGCGGACGCCGCCGCCTTCGCGCCACTGAGACGGAGCGAGCTGATCGGCCGGCCGCTCGGTTCGGCGGGCTTTGTGGCGCAGATCGAGAAACGCCTCGGGCGCGCGCTCGCGCCGGCCAACCGCGGCCGCAAGCCGCGAAGCCATGCTGCTGCGGATCAATAAGGTAAAAACGGGCGTGTCACCGTTATTCTGATTTCTGCTCTTGGGAGGGCATGAAACCGCTTGACCGCCGGACCATTGTTTTCGCGAGATCAAGCCCGACGAAGAGGAAAGAGAACAGACCCTTGACCCGACGGGCCGATGGCGGTTTCCCCTCAGTCGATGCCTGTAGAACCAATCAGTTTGACACGCCGTTTATCCAATCCTTTTTATTCAGAGAAGACGCAAGAATTCTGGTTTACGTACATGCGTTTTGTGATAATTTTGGGTTATCGCGCTCAATGCATTAATAGGGGAGGTCCTGTGTCCGCTTTGCTTGCTATAAGCCGCGGCATTGACGCGACAACCGCCTTTATCGGCAAGACCGTAATCTGGCTCGTGCTCGCGGCCATCCTTGTCAGCGCCGCAAATGCGGCATCGCGGAAGGTCCTGTCGATCTCTTCGAATGCTTTCCTTGAACTCCAGTGGTACCTGTTCGGCGCAGCCTATCTGCTGGCGGCCGCCTATACGCTAAGGCGCAACGAGCACATTCGCATCGATATCGTGTCAAACCTGCTTCCGTCGCGGGTGCGGGACTGGATCGACATCCTGGGACACGCCTTCGTGCTCGCGCCGTTCGCGCTCATAATGATCATCGAAATCTATCCGTCGCTCGCCCAGTCATACCGGATCGGCGAAGTTTCGAGTAACTACGGCGGTCTGCTGATCTGGCCGGCCAAGGCGTGCATCTTCGCCGGCTTTATTCTGCTATTCTTGCAGGCGATCTCCGAGCTGATCAAACGCGGCGCCATCATCGGCGGACAGATCCCGAACGCTCACGCCAAGACTGAATAGGGGAAAGCCCTTCTTGAGCGATTTCATCGTCGCGAACATGGCGCCGCTCATGTTCGTCTCCCTCGTCGTAACGCTGATGCTTGGCTACCCGGTCGCGTTCACCCTGGCTTTCGTGGGGCTCGCCTGGGGTGTCGTCGGCATCGAACTCGGCCTGTTTCAGCCGACCTTCTTCCAGGCGCTGCCGGACCGCATCTTCGGCGTCATGAGCAACGAGACTTTGCTTGCCATCCCGTTCTTCACCTTCATGGGTTTGATTCTCGAACGATCGGGGATGGCTGAGGATCTTCTCGACACCATCGGGCAATTGTTCGGTCCGGTGCGCGGTGGGCTCGCCTTTGCCGTCATCTTCGTCGGCGCACTGCTCGCAGCGACCACTGGCGTCGTCGCCGCCTCCGTGATCGCCATGGGCCTGATTTCGCTCCCCATCATGCTGCGCTACGGCTACGACCGCCGACTTGCGACTGGCGTCATTGCGGCTTCCGGAACGCTCGCCCAAATCATTCCTCCGAGCCTCGTGCTGATCGTCATGGCCGACCAGCTCGGCCGCTCCGTCGGCGACATGTATGACGGCGCCATCGTGCCGAGCCTGGTTCTCTCGGGGCTCTACTTCGCGTTTGTGGCGGGCGCGACGGCGCTTTTTCCGTCCGCGGCGCCCGCGCTGCCGAAGGCGTATCGGACCATCAAAGGCCTTCGGCTCGTTCTCCGGGTCGCCCAGGCCCTGGTCCCCCCGCTCATGCTGATTTTTCTGGTCCTCGGCACCATCTTCGTCGGTTTGGCGACACCGACGGAAGGCGGCGCCATGGGAGCGGTCGGCGCGCTTGCGCTCGCCGCCGTCAAGCGGCGCCTCAACTTGAGCATCGTCAAGCAAGCGCTCGATTCGACCACGAGACTGTCATCATTCGTTCTATTCATCCTCATCGGCTCGCGAGTGTTCAGTCTGACGTTCTTCGGCGTCAATGGCCATGTCTGGGTAGAGAACCTGTTGACCGGCCTGCCTGGCGGTCAGGTGGGTTTCCTGATCGTAGTCAATCTGCTGGTGTTCTTTCTTGCGTTTTTCCTCGATTTTTTCGAACTTGCATTCATCGTTATTCCCCTCGTTGGTCCCGCCGCCGAACATCTCGGCATCGACCTGATCTGGTTTGGCGTGCTGCTCGGCATCAACATGCAGACCGCCTTCATGCATCCTCCCTTCGGCTTCTCGCTCTTCTATTTGCGGTCGGTTGCGCCTCGCGAAACCTATGTCGACCGCGTCAGCGGCGCGTCCATGGCGCCCGTCACGACAGGCCAAATTTATTGGGGCGCCGTGCCTTTCGTGCTGATCCAGGCGTTGATGATCGGACTAACCATTGAATTCCCCGGCATGGTCATGCGCTATAAATCGGAACCTCCGCCCGCCGCTCCATTCCAGATCGAGGTGCAGCAGCCCGATTTCGGGAAATCGGCCCCCAATTTCGGCGCAGATCAGCAGAGGTCGCCGACAGCGCCCAATATCGGCGGAGGCCGCCAATACGCGCCTGCGGCGCCCAATTTCGGTGCGGGAACCGGGGGCAACCAAACAACGCCGGCGGGGGCAGTGACTGCCCCGCCGGCCAGGTCGTCCGTCCGTCCCTGATCGAGCAATGGGGAGCGGCGCCCGGTCAGAGTTTACCGGCGCGCTGCTGGGAATACATGAAATTATCGTAAGTGCCGTCGGTGACCTGAAACCAGAGAAATTCCTCGTTGCGCATGGCCTTCACAGATTCATATACCTTCTTGAAATTTTCGTTCTTGGCGCTGATTTCATCGTATGTCTGGACCGCGGCGTCGAAACAGGCGGACAGTATCTCCTCTGTAAAGGACCGGAGTTGAACGCCATTCGCGACCAGATTGCGCAGAGCCTTGGGATTGGATGCGTCGTATTGCGCCAGCATGTCGACGTTTTCCCAACCCGCCGCGGCCTTTATGACGGATTGATAGCTTGACGGCAGCGCATTCCACCTATCAAGATTGATGAAAAGGTGCAATGTCGCGCCGCCTTCCCACCAGCCGGGATAGTAATAGTATTTCGCCACTTTATAGAAGCCCAGTTTTTCATCGTCGTATGGGCCAACCCATTCGGCCGCATCGATCGTGCCTTTTTCCAGGGCGGGATAGATGTCGCCGGCGGGTATATTGGCTGGAATCACTCCGAGTTTGGCGAGCACGGCGCCGCCAAAACCACCAACGCGGAACTTCACACCCCGGAGGTCGCTGACGGTGTTGATCTCGTTGCGCCACCAGCCGCCCATCTGTGCGCCTGTATTTCCGGCTGGAAGTCCGTAGATGTTGAATTTCTTGTAGAATTCATTCATCAATTCGTTGCCGCCGCCGTAGTAGAACCAAGCGTTCAATCCGCGGCTGTTCAGTCCGAACGGAATTGCTGTGCCAAAGGCGAACGTTGGATCCTTGCCAAAGTAGTAGTAGCTGGCGGTCTGGCCCATCTCGACCGTGTTGTTCCGAACCGCGTCGACCACGCCGGCCGTCGGCACGATTTCGCCGCTGGCGAAAACCTGGATCTGGAACTTTCCGTCGGTCATTTCACTGACCGCCTTTGCAAAACGCTCCGCGCCGCCGTAAAGCGTATCGAGCGATTTTGGGAATCCGGACGTCAGGCGCCACTTCAGTTCCGGCATGGACTGGGCAATCGCCGGCGCGGCGAGTGTTGTCGTCGCAGCCGTCGCTGCGGCTACGGATTTGATGAACTTGCGACGATGCATGAATTGAGCCTCCCTAAGTTCGTTGACAAGCGATGTATAGATTCATAAAGAGATTACAGAAAATTGACCGAGCTATGTATTGCGGTAACGACCGTGACTTTACTTCATCGCGTTCTTCGGGCTCGGCCTCGGTTCCTTTGACTGAAGAAGCGCACTATGACCTGCCGGCTTCCGAAAGCAGGGCCGCGGCTTCCTTCAGATCAGCTGTTTCGAATCCCTCGCTGAACCAGCTGTAGATGGGCGCAAGCAGTTCGTGAGCTTTGGGGTGATGTCCTTGCGCAACATAATGTTGCCCCAGGCTGGCCGCCGCGCGCAACTCGAGGGACTTCGCCCCCTGCTCACGCGCGACCTGCAAGGCCCTTTGCAGCTCAGTTTCCGCCTGAGCGGGATCGCCGGCGTTGGACAAGATCAGGAGTTCGCCACGCAGTCGGTGAAGCTCGGATTCCGATCGCCGCTCACCCGTCTTCGACATCTGTCCGAAGGCTTCGTCGATAGCCGCGACCGCATCATCGACGTCACCAAGCCGACGATGCGCATCCGAGAGCAAACTGAGATAGTACGGGCGCCGCAGCTGCTGTCGGCTGGCGCGAAGTTGATCGACGCCGGCGCGCATCTCTTCGACCGCAGTTCGATCTTGTGTTGCGATTACACGCACCCGAGCCGCCATGATGGCGGCCACTGGCGCCCAACGGGTCTGGATTCCGATTTCGGTAAGCTGCGCGGCATAACTCTCGGTTTGACCATGGTCGCCGCGCGATTCATGCACGAAGCACGCAAAGGCGAAAGCGATCATCAAGCTCGGCTGGTGCTTGAGACGCCTCGCCAGCTCCACGGCCTCGCTGACCCCGACAGCAGCCTGGTCCGGATAGCCAAGCGTCCAAAGCGCGATCGCGTCATGACATCGGCAGCAAACTCCGGGATCGTGATCCCCAAATGCGAATGCCTGCGAGTGATGGGCTACTGGATCGTACAGCGTCCCCCCATTGCGGGTGTGCTCCCGACAATCGGCCAGCTGCGGCAAGTTGAACAATGTGGTCCATGCAGCGTGGTGGCCCTGCAGTAGCGCTTTTGGTTCGCCGATCTCACGGGCGATGGCAAGCGATTCGTTGGCAAGGCCTTGAGACGCAACAAGCTCGCCGCGTTGCTCATGGACGAACCACAAGTTCCAGGTCGCGGTGAATTGTTGGTCGAGACTGCCGACCTCGCGGGCGAGCTCCTGCGCCCGCACATAGGCATTGCCGACCTCAGGGGCTCCGCCGCCCTTGATCGATATGAGACACGGGCCGAGCGCCAGCAAGTACTCCAGTTCCCTATTCCGCCGCTCGGCGGTATCGGGCAAAGACTTGAGAATGTCGAGACCTTTGGTCAGGTGCTCGACCGCCTCGGAATTTGCCGACAGCTCCGCTGAGCGCTTCCCCGCGCGCAGCCAGTGGGCCACAGCAGCATCTGTTTGTCCGGCCTCTGTATAGTGCCGCGCGACGACTTCCGGCTGTCTTTGGACAATCTCGGAATGATCGCGTTCGATGGCGCGCGCAACCCGTTCATGCAGTTCCTGCCTTCGGCCACGCAGCAGTGTTGCATAGGCAGCGTCCTGAACGAGCGCATGCTTGAAGATGTACGTTCGTCCTGGCAACTCGCCTCGCGAGTGAAGCAGTCCGGCTTGTTCGAGCACGCCTAGCGCGGACTGCAACTCCGGCGCCGGGGTCGCTGCGACGGTCGCAATCAAATCATAGGAAAATTCCCGACCGATTACGGCGCCGATCTGCCCGATTTCGCGCGCAGGGCCGAGCCGATCAAGCTGGGAAAGCAGGGTCGCCTGCAGGGAGCTCGGGACGGCAATCTGTTCCCCTGCCCCCTTATCCTCGATGAGCGTCTTCGTCAGTTCCTCGATGAACAACGGAATGCCGTCGGCGCGCGCTACGATCTGCTGAACGAGTTCCGGCGGAATCGCACGCGCCTTCGCAATCGTAGTCACCAAATCGGCGACGTTCTGCGGATCCAGTCGGCTCAGGTGCACGAAGGAGCAATGCGACAGGGGCGCCCACGGCGCTGCAAATTCAGGGCGGCACGTCAGCACCACCAGAACCGGCGACGCATGCACGCGCTCTACGATGGAGGTGAGGAGTTCACGCGAGGTCGGATCGATCCACTGCACGTCTTCCCAGACCATCAGGACAGGCCGGCGCTGCGACAAAGCGTCAAGCTGTCGGCAAAGCGCGGCGAGCATCGCCTCCTTGCGTTTCTTCGGCGAGACCTCGACTGCCGGAACGGTGTTGATTCCGGGAATGGAAAGGAGGTCGGCGATCACCGACAGTTCCTGGGACGACGGGCGACTTGGCTCCAGAAGCACACGGAGCTTCGCGAAGCTTTGCTCGCTTGTGTCGCTATTTTGGATGTGGGCCGAATGTTCAAGCCGGGCAATCACGGGATGAAGCGCGCTACTGGTATGATGGGGAGAGCAGTAGTACCGAATCTGAAAGTGTCGATCGGAGTTGATCGCTTGCATGAGTGCAAGCACGAGCCGTGATTTTCCGATGCCTGGCTCGCCGCGTAGCAACACCACGCGGCCTTTTCCGCTTTTGGCTTGCTGCCAGCGGCGGAGCATAATTTCGAGTTCTTCCGCGCGGCCGATGAAAGGCGTCTCTTTCGAACGAGAGTCGTTGAAGCGGCTGTCAATCGTGGTTTCGCGCAAGACCCGCCACAAGGGTTGGGAGCCAGCTATGCCCTTGAGCTCTTGCGGGCCGAGGTCAGCGAATTCGAATAGCGACCCCACCAACTCCCGTGTGCTGTCGGAGAGCACAACCGTGTTGGGCTCAGCAATGCTTTGCAGGCGCGCGGCCATATTCGGGACCTCGCCGACGACCGCCTGCTCTTGAGACGATCCGGAGCCGATGTGATCGCCGACCACCGCCAACCCGGTCGCAATGCCAACGCGTACCTGCACCTTCCGCACAGTTGTGAGGTTGGCGACGGCGTCGACGACCGCGAGGCCGGCGCGCAACGCCTGTGCCGGGTCGTCTTCATGAGCTTGCGGGTAGCCGAAATAGGCGAGCACCCCGTCGCCCATGTACTTGGCGACGAAGCCATTGAAGCGGATGACGGTCTCCCTCACCGCGATATGATACAATCCGATCAGTTCGCGCATGTCCTCGGGATCGAGCTGAGCTGATAGCGCGGTCGATCCAACGAGATCGCAGAACATGATGGTCAGCTGGCGCCGTTCGGCCGCCGCGGTCGGCGCTGCGGTCCCGGCAGGCGCAACCGGCTCAACGCGTTGTTCCGGCTTTCCCGGCTCTGTCGCCGTTGTGCGCCCCAGCGCCGCCGCGGCTCTCAGGAAGCGCTTGCGATCTCCGAGCGAAAGCCCGATCTCTTTGAGATCGGCCTCGACGAGGTCGGGGATGACGTCGAGATCAATGCCGCTCTCTACAAAAGCGCGTTCGTGGACTTGGAGCCCCGCGCCCCAGAGCCATTTGCTGAGCGCCGACATCGCTGGCCCCACCTCCCAACGGGCCGGCCGAAAGCACCCGGTTGACCCGCGAGTCTATAATACGACAGAAGATGTCGCATAATGTGACCTTGATGTGACCATCCGGGGCGCGTGGCCGCCGGCGCGAGCAGCCTGCCGGGTTCCGGGGCGGCCGGGGGCAGCGCCGCCATGTTTGCTGAAAATCAATTTTATTCGACAATCTCTTTGAGATAATCAGAATCCGCGTTATGGTCTTCCTTGTCGCTGGATCGAGGCGCGCCTGGCGCGCCGGGGGCAGCGGCCGCTTTAAGCCTTCACGCGGCTGACCAGATGACACGCTCGAAGCGGCGTGGGGCAAGGATTTGTAGGAAGTCGGCATGGATTTGGGGCTGGCGCCACATCCGCTCGGATTCGAAACAGGGTTCGGGGTTCCGGCGACAGTTTGCTCAACCCCCAAATTCCGGCCGAAGGCGACATTTGCTTCCTGAAAGGCAGAATTTGAGTCAGGATCGCCTTGGTGACGAACCCGAGGCCGCGCGGCGGCGGGGACGGGTTCGGCGGGGATGAGGAGCCGGAGAAAAAAACAATTTGGATTCGCGTCTAAACCATTGAAAAGGCTCAATTAGCGGAAGGGAATCATTTGGATTCCGCTTCCCCTGGCTTTGCTCCGGCTTCCGCTGAGCTTGGATTCCATTGCCGCGGGCTTGGATCGGCTTCCGCCGGGCTTGGATTCGCCGCCCCTGGGTTACGGATAACGGATAACGTTGACGCGCCCGTCTTTACCTTATTGATCCGCGGCGGCTTGGTTTCGCGGCTTGCGGCCGCGCTTGCCCGGCGCGAGCGCGCGCCCGAGGCGAGGAGCGGGGCGGGGGCGCTGTCCAGCCATCCTCTGAGGACATTGACGCCGCCCTGCCTTCTCGGCGAGGTTACGCCCGTCACTCTTCGGGCGAGGCGCCGATGTCCGCGTGGTTTCCTTCTTCGTGTATGGCTAGGCGCGGCGTCGCGAGGGGAAGCGCCGGGGCGACGCATCATCTGACGGAGGCCGCCCAGGGCTCGTATCAATATGTCTATGGCCCCTATGCCGCGCCTGTCCTGACCATTGCGCCGGGCGACGTGGTGGTCGCCGAAACGCTTGATGCTTTTGGAGGCGCGATCAAATCGATCGACGACCGACCCTCGCAGAAGCTGAACATGCCGTTCGTCAATCCGCAGAATGGCCCGATATTGGTGCAGGGCGCGGAAAAGGGCGACGTACTTTGCGTGCGCATCGAGAAGATCGTCCCGCGCGGCCCGCAGCCCGTCGGGACCTCGGCTCTCATACCGGAATTCGGCGGCCTTGTTGGGAACGCCGGCACGCCGATGCTCAACGCGCCCCTGCCAGAGCGGGTGATGAAATACGAAGTGACGGAAAAGGGGGTTCGCTTCAACGACAGAATCACGCTGCCCTTTGAACCATTCATCGGCACGCTCGGCGTAAGCCCGCAGATCGAAGCCGTGCTTTCGCTGCAGCCCGACTATTGGGGCGGCAACATGGACCTTCCCGATGTCGCGCCGGGCGCTATCGCTTACTTTCCGGTGCAGACCAAGGGAGCGTATCTCTACCTCGGCGACTGCCATGGCCGGCAAGGCGATGGCGAACTATGCGGCGTGGCGGTCGAAATCCCGTCAACCACGACGATACAGGTCGATCTCATCAAGTCGTGGGCGATCAACTGGCCGCGTCTCGAGAACGAGCATGTCCTGATGACCATCGGTTCGGCGCGTCCGATGGAGGACGCGGCGCGGATCGCCTATCGCGAGCTGATCCGCTGGCTGGTCGCCGACTACGGCTTCGACGAAATTGAGGCCTATTTCCTGCTCACGCAGGCGGGCAAGCTGCGCGTCGGAAACATGGTCGACCCCAAATATACGCTGGGCGCTTCGATACTAAAAAAATACCTGCCGTCGTCATGAACAAGATACGAATGGAATAGAGAAATGGATCTTGGATTGAAGGGCCTTCGGGCGGTTGTCACAGGCGGCAGCAAGGGCATAGGACGGCGTATCGCTGAAATATTCGCCGAGGAGGGCGCGAGCGTTGCGATCTGCGCCCGCAACGCCAATGAAGTGGAGGCAACCGTCCAGGCGTTAAAGGCCAAGGGCGTCCAGGCCTTCGGCGCCGCCGTCGACGTGACGGACAAACCCGCGCTCGAGCGTTTCGTTGGCGACAGCGCCGCCGCGCTCGGCGGGATCGACATTCTCGTAGCCAATGTCTCGGCGCTCGCCGTGGAGGACAACGAGGAAGCCTGGCAAAAGGCTTTCGAAACCGACATGATGCACACGGTGCGCGCGGTGAACGCCGCTCTCCCCCATCTCGAAAAGTCCAAACATCCGGCGATCGTCATCATCTCGTCGGTGTCCGGACGTGAGGTTGATTTCACCGGTCCCGCTTACGGCGCCTTCAAAGCGGCGCTGGTCCATTACGGGCAGCGTCTCGCTCATCAGTTCGCGCCCAAGATGATCCGGGTGAACTCGGTCTCGCCCGGCAACACCTATTTCGAAGGGGGCGTCTGGCAGCATATCGAAAAGAATCTCCCCGACCTGTTCGCGCAGACGCTCGCTCTGAACCCCACCGGCCGCATGGCGACGCCGGAAGAGATCGGTCGCGGCGTGGTCTTTCTCGCGAGCCCGGCATCGAGTTTCACGACCGGCACGAACCTCGTCATTGACGGAGCGCTGACCCGAGGCGTGCAGTTATAGTCGCGCTGCTACGCAGGCCATGGGCGCGAAATCTCCGCAACAAACGCCGGCAGGGCGCGGCGCGCCGCAACGCTGCTCCGCCGCGCCCGCGGCGCTCTCAATTGTTTGAACGCCGCTTTTCAGTCCCCCGCGGGTGTCGGGTTTCGCCACCTTGCCGGCGCCATCCTCGAGCCTCCGGCCTGAACAGCCCCTACCTCCGCAGCGCCTCCAGCACCTTGACCGACGCGCGTCCGTTGACCGGCATGCCCTGCTTCTGCTCGAAATCGGCGATCGCCTGCCTGGTCTTGGTTCCGATCGCCCCGTCCGGCGCGCCGATGGCGTAGCCGCGTCGGGCGAGCAGCGTCTGCAGCTCGCGCCGTCCGGCGCGCGATAGGCCCGGATCGTCGGTCGGCCAGGGCGCGACGACGCCAGGCCCGCCGGCGAGCCGGTCGGCGAGCACGCAGGCCGCCAGCGAATATGATTCGGCGGCGTTGTAGGAATAGACGACATCGAAATTATGCGTCACCAGAAAAGCCGGCCCACGCGGTCCGGCCGGCAGCAGCAGCCCCGCCTTGCCCCCGCCGAGCGGACGCCCGTCGATGCGGACGAGCCCCCGGGCCGCCCATGCGGACATCGACAGTTTGGTCTTGCGGCCCGAGACGCCCGAATATCCCGGCGGCAGCTTCACTTCGAAGCCCCACGGAACGCCGGCGCGCCATCCCGCCCTGGCGAGGTAATGCGCGGTCGAGCCGAGCGCGTCGGCGGACGAGTCGACGATGTCGCGGCGCCCGTCGCCGTCAAAGTCGACCGCCAGCCGCAGAAAGGTCGAGGGCATGAACTGGGTCTGGCCGAATGCTCCCGCCCAGGATCCAGTCAGATTCTCGGCCGGGACGTCGCCGCGGTCGATGATCTTGAGCGTCGCCATCAGCTCGGAACGAAAGTAGCCCGCGCGCTCGCCCAAACAGGCGAGGGTCGTCAGCGACTGGACCAGCGCGCGCTTGCCCATCTCCGCGCCGAAGTTCGATTCCACCCCCCAGATCGCCGCCACCATATAACGGCTCACGCCATAGGCCTGCTCGGCGCGAGCGAGCGCCCGGGCGTTCCTCGCCATCGCCGCCTTGCCGTCGGCGACCCGCTCGTCATCGACGAGGGCGGCCATATAATCCCAGATCGGGGTCTTGAATTCGGGCTGCTGCTTCTGGAACTCGAGCACCTTCATGTCGGGCTGCAAGCCCCGGAAGGCCGCGTCGAGCGTCCGACTCGAAATTCCCTCGCGGGCGCCGTCCGCGCGCAGCCTGGCGACACACTGGGAGAAGTCCGCCCGCGCCGGCGCCGCCGCGAGCATGGCCGCCGAAGCGGCAAGAAGGGACAGGGCGAGGCAATTCATTAAAGCCGATCATCGGCGATTCGCGCCTTCCCGTCGAGATGGCGTCTTCCCCGCCTTCCCGGCCGGGCGCGGGACGCCTTCGATGCTTGCATGTCGCGCGGCGACGCGCCGGCGATGAAGGAGACGAAGACCGGTCTCCACCGCCGATCTGCAAATCTTGTGCGACCCCCGACGCGGGTTGCGCGAGTTGACACAGGCGCCGGCGCGACGAATATGGCCCGCGAAACTCAGGATCCGCATTTGGCCGACATTGTCAGAATGGCGTCGCTTTCGGCGCTGGGCTTCGCGCTCGTCGCGGCGGCGCCGGCGCGCGCGGATCTGCGCATGTGCAACAACACCGCCAACCGCGTCAGCGTCGCGCTCGCCTATACCGACGGAAAGGGCTGGGTCAGCGAAGGCTGGTGGAACCTCAAGACCCTCGACTGCGTGACGCTGCTGCGCGGCGCGCTGGCGGCGGAATATTATTATGTCTACGCGATGGATGAGCGCGGCGGCGAATGGAAGGGCAAGGCCTTCATGTGCACGTCCGACCGCGAATTCAAGATCGTGGGCCGGCAGGACTGCTACGTACGCGGCTACGATCGCACCGGCTTCTTCGAAGTCAATACCGGCAAGGACGCCAAAAGCTGGACGGTGCAGCTGACCGACCAGTCCAACCCCTGAAGCTTCGAGCCCGTCATCTTATCGCCGGCAAAAGCGAGCGTTAATTCCGAGGGGCGGGCAGCGCCCCCCGGACATGTGGAGGAAACCGATTGCATTCCCATCGCAGCCGCCGCGTCAAGATCATCGCCACCCTCGGTCCCGCCTCCTCGGATCGCGAGACGATCGCGGGCTTGTTCGCGGCCGGCGCCGACCTCTTCCGCATCAACATGAGCCATGCGTCGCATGACGCGATGCGCGAGCGGGTGGCGATGATTCGCTCGCTCGAGGAGGAGACCGGCAGGCCGATCGGCATTCTGGTCGACCTGCAGGGCCCCAAGCTTCGCCTCGGCACGTTCGTCGACAGCGGCGCAAATCTCCAGAAGGGCGACGCCTTCACGCTCGACAACGATCCGGCCTCGGGCGGCCCGAACTCGCGTCCAGCTGCCGCATCCGGAAATCCTCTCTTCGCTCGCGCCCGGCCACCGCGTTCTGGTCGACGACGGCAAAGTGATGCTGCGCGTCGCCGAAGCGGAGCCCGGACGCGCCTCGACGATCGTCGAGGTCGCCGGCCGGGTCTCCAACAAGAAGGGCGTCAGCCTGCCCGACACAACCATCCCGACCTCGGCGATGACCGACAAGGACCGCGCCGATCTCGCCGCCGCGATCGAGGAGAACATCGACTGGATCGCGCTCTCCTTCGTCCAGCGGCCCGAGGACGTCGCCGAGGTGAAGGCGCTGGTCGGCGGCCGCGCGCTGGTGATGGCCAAGATCGAAAAGCCGCAGGCGGTCCAGCGGATAGAGGAGATCGTCGCCGTCGCCGACGCCTTCATGGTCGCGCGCGGCGACCTCGGGGTCGAGATGCCGCTGGAGCGCGTGCCCGGAATCCAGAAGAACCTGACCCGGCTCGGGCGCCGGCTCGGCAAGCCGGTAGTGGTGGCGACGCAGATGCTGGAATCGATGATCTCCTCCCCGGTGCCGACGCGGGCCGAGGTTTCCGACGTTGCGACCGCCGTGTTCGAAGGCGCAGACGCAATCATGCTTTCGGCCGAGAGCGCGTCGGGCCAATATCCATGCGAGGCGGTGGGGACGATGAACCGGATCGCCGAGGCGGTCGAATCGGAGGGCATCTACAAGTCGATCATCGAAGCCCAGCGCGCCGCGCCCGAGGCGACCGGCGCCGACGCGATCGCCGAGGCGACGCGTGACGTCGCCGAGACGCTGGGCCTCAAGGTGATTTGCGCCTGGACCAGTTCCGGCGCGACCGGCCTGCGCATCGCCCGCGAGCGGCCGCGCTCGTCAATCCTGGCGCTGACCCCGATCGAAGAGGTGGCGCGCCGCCTGACGCTGGTCTGGGGCGTGCATCCGATCGTGACCGACGACGCCCGCGACGAACGCGACATGGCCGAGCGCGCCTGTCGCTACGCCTATATCGAAGGCTTCGCCGGTCCGGGCGAACGCATCATCGTCGTCGCCGGCGTGCCCTTCGGCAAGTCTGGCGGAACCAACAACCTGCGGATCGCGACGGTGAAGGCGTAAGGGCGCCCTCGCCTGGCCGACGCAAGCCTGACCTCCGCTCAAAACTGAAAATACCGGACGCGGGGCTCGAACCGTCCGTCGCCGCGAATTTCGCCCCGGATCGCCGGTATGCGACGGCCCTTGAAGAAGGGCGGACCGCGAAGGTCGCGCACCAGCGCGCGGCAATGGCCGAAGGGGGCGAGAAGCTCAAAGAAGAACGGCGGATCGCCGCACTTGAACTCGTCGGCGGTGAGGTCGCGTCCGGTCGCGAGCGAGCTGAATTGTCTGCCTCTCGCCGTCTGAAGCGGCAAGACGAGAGGACCTGCGTGTCGGCGACTGGCCCCGTGGCGCGCGGACAAATGCGCCCGCCTTTACGCCGCGACCCTTTCTTGCTCGCTCGCGCGCCGCTCCGCCTTGAGAATGATCTCCACGATCCGGTCGGGGGCGACGTGGTGCGGCGAATGGCCGATTCCGGCGAGCGTCGTGAGGCGCGCGCCCGCGATATCGCGCGCGCAGCCGGCCGAGTGGATATGGGCGTAGACGATTCCATCGGAATCGCCGGTGACGATCTCGGTCGGGACGCGGATGTCGCCATAGCGCGGCGACAGCGCCGCGACCGCGGCTTGCGTCGCGACGACGTCCTCGCAGTTGGCGCCGAAATGCGGCGGCCGCAGCAACAGCGGCAGGCGCGTGGCTTGAACGAAATCCGGCGGCGCAGGATTGGGCTTAAACACGCTTCTGACGCCCGGGCGCATCAACGCCATGGCGGCCGGCGTCGCCAGCAGGCGGCGGAACGGCGGCCCGACGAGAGGATGGGCCCCGAGCGAATAATACCAGGCGACGCCGCCGGGCCACGGATGGCTGACCGGGGCGATGAGCACCAGAGCCCGCACGAACTCCGGCGCGTCGAGCGCCATCGCCAGGCCCGCGACCGCGCCGAGCGAATGGGCGACGACGACCGCTTGGGCGACGCCGAGGCGTTCCGCCGCGCGCCGAAGCATTTCCGCCTGGCGCTCGGGCGACGCCGCGGCGCGCCCGGCGATGCGGTCGCTCCAGCCGTGCCCGGGACGGTCGACGCTGAGCGTGCGAAAACCCTCCGCCCGCAGCCGTTCGCCGAGCGCGACCTCCATGTCGGCGGAATTGCCGGAGGCGCCGTGCACGAGCAGCGCCGCGCCGCGCTCCTCGCCCTCGGCGGCCCGATCGACGACATGGATGGCCCCGCCGTCGATCGCGACCCGCTCCCCGAGCGGGGAAAAGCGCGCTTCGATGCGCCGGCCCGCAATGGCGGTGACCGCCCAGAGGCCGCCAAGCAGGGCGCAGAACGCCGGCAGAAACGCTAGCACGAATCCGCGGATCGGCTTGACGCCCTCTCCCAGCGGGGCGCGGCCGGAGGACTCACAAATCCTGTCCGGCCAATTTGGCCTTGAGCCGTTTGACCGGCGCCTCGGCCTTGCTCCAATGCGGCGCGATCGCCAGCGCCCGCTCATAGACCTTGAGCGCCTCCTCGCTCTTGTGGCTCGAACTCCAGAATGGCGGCCATGCCCATCAGCGCGCCGAGATGGCGCGGCTCGCGCTTGAGGGTCTGGGCGATATCGGCCATCGAGCCGCGATAGTCGTCGTCGAGATAGCGCACGGTCGCCCGCGCGTTCCAGCCCTCCGCCCAGTCGGGCAGGATCGCGATCGCCGCATCGAGGATTTTTTGCGCCGCCGGATAGGCGTTGGCGACCATCGCCTTACGCGCGCGCTGCAGCAGCAAATCGCCGGTGTCGGAGCCCGATTGGGTGTAGAGCTCAAACAGGCGATCGACCAGCCCAGAGGTCTCGTCGGAATCCTTGGACGCCGCCAGACGCGCATAAAGCGCGGCCTTCGCTTCGGCGAGCGTGGGAGCCGGGGGAGCCGGTTGTTTCGACTGGGGCGCGACCGCGGCCGGCGCGCCCGCCAGCGCCGGCGCCTGAGCCATGACAACTGCGACTCCAACGATCGCCAGGAAAGACGCCGCGCGAATCTGCATACCGCCAAGAATAATGCGCCGGGCGTCGATCGTCAAAAACCGATCTGTCGCCGCATTCGCGCACGCCAACGCACGCCAAAGAGCGTTCAGCCCTGCCGGGCCTTGTAGCGCTTCTGCGTCTTGTTGATGATATAGACGCGGCCCTTGCGCCGCACGAGGCGATTGTCTCGGTGACGATTGCGCAATGACTTTAAGGAGTTACGGACTTTCATCTCATTCACCGACGCTTGTTCCCGCGGGCTGAAGGCCGACCGGGGTCAAATTCTCAAGGCGCTCCTATGGCCCAATCCGGGGCGGGGATCAAGGGCTGCGCCGACGATCTCGGGCTGAGGCGCGGCCGACCGAGCCGGATGGAAACCCGGCCGCCCAATTCCGCCAATGCGTGAGACGCCGTAGGATCGTCGTGGGGCTTGCGCCCTGTCGAGGCGGCCTCAGCCGACGCGCTTGCCGGCCTCGTACCACGCCGAGGGGTATCGCATCGTCACCAGCTCCTCCGCGGCGGTCGGGTGCACGGCGACAGTCGCGTCGAAATCGGCCTTGGTCGCGCCCATCGTCATCGCCACCCCGATCAGCTGGATCATCTCGCCCGCGTCCGGGGCCAAGAGATGCGCGCCGACGATCCTCTGCGTCGCGCCGTCGACGACGAGTTTCATGATCGTGCGCTCGAGGCTGCCGGAAAGGGTCGCCTTCATCGGCCGGAAGTCGGTCTTGTAGACCTCGACCCGGGGAAAGCTCGCAAGCGCCTGAGCTTCCGTCAGCCCGACCGCGCCTAGCTCCGGGGTGCCGAACACCACATGGGCGATCGTGTCGTAGCGGATCGGTTCGCCGCCAGGGCCGAACAGCCGGTCGGCCAGCGCGTGACCCTCGCGGATCGCGACCGGCGTCAGGTTGACGCGATGGGTGACGTCGCCAACGGCGTGGATCGACGGCACGGCGCTGGTCAGGTTCTCATCGACCTTGACCGCCCCGTGCGCGCTGAGTTCCAGGCCCGCGGTCTCGAAGCCCAGACCCCGCGTTTTGGGCAGGCGGCCGGTCGCCATCAGAACCTGGTCGGCGTCGACCACGCCGCCGTCCGAAAGCGTAACCTTGAGCGCGCCGCTCGCCTGCCTTTCGATGCGGCTCGGCAGACAACCCAAGCGCAGCGCCACGCCGGCGCGCGTCATCGCGTCGCGCACGCCCTCGCGCATGTCGTCGTCGAAGCCGCGCAGGACGTTGGACGCGCGCACGATCTGGGTGACCTTCGAACCCAGCCGCTGGAACAGAGACGCGAATTCGACCGCGATATAGCCGCCGCCGACCACCGCCAGCCGCCGCGGAAAGACGGGAAGGTCGAAGATCTCGTTCGAAGTGATCGCAAGTTCGAGGCCCGAAATCCCTGGAGGAAGCGTCGGGCGCGAGCCGACTGCGACGAGAATATGGCGGGCGGAATATTCCCGCCCGCTCGCGAGCCGGACCCGCTGCGGACCGACGATCGCAGCCCGCTCCTCGATCAGCCTCGCGCCGGAGGCTTCGAGATTGGCGCGGTAGGCGGCCGAAAGGCGGGCGATTTCCTTGTCTTTCGCCGCGACGAGGCGCCGCCAGTCGAACGAAGGGGTTCCGACATTCCAGCCGAAGCCCCCGGCATCGACAAAATCGTCGGCGAAGCGGCTCGCGTAGACATAGAGCTTCTTCGGCACGCAGCCGCGGATGACGCAAGTGCCTCCGATTCGGCTCTCCTCCGCCACGATCGTCTTCGCCCCGTGGCCCGCGGCGACGCGCGCCGCCCGCACCCCGCCCGATCCCGCGCCGATGACGAAGAAGTCGACGTCGAAGGTCATCGACTACGCTCTCAGTCGCAACGCCCCGACTCAGAACTCGACGCCCTTCTTCTTCATCGCCTGACGGGCGCGAGTCAGGATGTCGGTCGAAAGCTTCTGGCGCCAAGGCTCCGCGACCGCGCCAAGCTTCTGAAGGAAGGCCGGCTCGACCGTGAGGTATTTCTTGCCCGCGGGGCTCGCAAAAAACGCGGCCACCTCCTGAAGCTCCTTCTCCGACATCTCGGAGGCGAGAATCGTCGCGGCTTGGTCGAACATCTGCTGCGCGGTCTTGTCGAACTCGGGCTGAATCGCGCGCAGGGTCTGCCGCAGGCTGTCCCTGATCTCGGGACGCGTTTTGGTTACGTTGCGTTCGAGCTCCGCCATCATCCCCGGAACGACCAGCGCAATCTTCTCCTTGATGCCGATATCGGCGAGAATGTCGCCCGCGGCGGCGACGGCGGCGGCGGTCGGCGCAGCGGCGGCCGGCGCCGCCGCGGCTGGAGGCGGATTCGTATTGGCGGCCCATGCGCTCGTCGTCAATCCGGCGAGAACGAGGATGGCGGCAAGAAAGCATCTGGCGGGTTTCGCGACGGCGATCATGATGTCAGCTCCTTGAGTGGACTTTCTTTATATCAGCCGGTCTCGCCGAGTAGCTCCACGCCCTCGGCTCGGGCGATGATCGCCGTCCGCGCGAGGCCGATGAACAGCCCATGTTCGACGACGCCGGGAATCGGCGACAGGTTCGCGCTCAATCGCTCGGGATCGGGGATCGCCCCGAGCGAGCAATCGAGAATGTAATGACCGCCGTCGGTGATGAAGGGCGTCGACCCTCCCCGAAGCCGAATCGGGCCGTCGAGTCCGAGCCGGGCGAAGGCGCGCTCGATATGGCGTCGGGTGGCCGCCAGGCCAAAAGGAACGACCTCGACCGGCAACGGAAACGCGCCGAGGCAGGATACGAGCTTGTGCGCATCGGCGATGACGGCCATCCGCAGCGAAGCGGCCGCGACAATCTTCTCGCGCAGCAGCGCGCCGCCGCCCCCCTTGATCAGACTGAGGTCAGGGGAGATTTCGTCCGCGCCGTCAACGGTAAGGTCGAGTTCGGGAAGCTCCTCCAGCGTCGCCAGCGCAATGCCAAGACCTTTGGCCTGGGCGTAGGTCGCCTCCGAAGTCGCAACACAACGGACATCGAGACCAGCCGCGACTTTCTCTCCCACGAGTTCGACGAAATGACGCGCCGTCGATCCGGAGCCGAGGCCAAGCCTCATGCCCGGTTTGACGAGTTCGAGCGCCCGTCCCGCCGCCTCGCGCTTCTGGCGGTCGGTCTCCGCCGCTGCCGTCATGGCCTGTCGTATCCCCTTCGCCTCGCTCGGCCTTGGGGGCGCCTCAAACGCCGCGCCCAGGGCGTCAGGGAGCCGTGCGGAACCTGATTGGAAAAAACACGTCGCCACCCCGCCGGGGCGAGCGGCCATGCCAAGCGCGACGTCGCTTTAGCGGCTGGAACGAACGAAGGCAAATGCCGCCCGTTTCTGCAGGACGCTGGCAAAGATCTAACTTCGCGCAGCTTCGATCACATCCTCGAGCGTGCGCAGGCCGGTCTTGGGCGCGTTGACCAGCACCGCCATGTTGCCGGGCGCATGCTGGTTCTTCCACATCTTGGTGTGCGCGACCGGGATCTGCGCCCAGGGGAAAACCTCGGACATGCATGGATCGATGCGTCGCTCGACAACGAACTTGTTGGCCGCCGAAGCCTGCTTGAGATTGGCGAAATGCGATCCCTGGATTCGCTTCTGGCGCATCCAGACGAATCGGGCGTCAAAAGTCAGATTGAAGCCGGTCGTTCCGGCGCAGAACACGACCATGCCGCCGCGCTTGACCACGAAGCACGAGACCGGAAACGTCTGCTCGCCGGGATGTTCAAAGACGGTGTCGACGTCGTTCTTGCCGGTGATGTCCCAGATCGCCTTGCCGAATTTGCGCGCCTTGGCCATGAACGCGGCGTACTCGGGCGAATTGACCTTGGGCAATTGGCCCCAGCAGTCGAATTCCTTGCGGTTGATGACCCCCTTGGCGCCGAGCGACATCACATATTCGCGCTTGGACTTGTCGGAAATGATGCCGATCGCGTTCGCGCCCGCGGCCGCGCACAACTGCACCCCGAAAACCCCGAGCCCCCCCGAGGCGCCCCAAACCAGAACGTTGTCGCCCGGCTTCAACCGATGCGGCTGGTGGCCGAACAGCATCCGATAAGCGGTCGCGAGCGTCAATGTGTAGGACGCGCTCTCCTCCCAGGTCAGGTGGCGCGGCCGCTCCATCAACTGGCGGTCCTGAACCCGGCAGAACTGAGCGAAGGAGCCGTCCGGGGTCTCATAACCCCAGATGCGCTGCGAGGCCGAGAACATCGGGTCGCCGCCATTGCATTCCTCGTCGTCGCCGTCGTCCTGGTTGCAATGGACGACCACCTCGTCGCCGACTTTCCAGCGGCGCACTTTGGAGCCGACCGCCCAGACGATGCCGGAGGCGTCGGAGCCCGCGATGTGATAGGCATTCTTGTGCGCGTCGAGCACCGAGACCGGCTCGCCAAGCGCGGCCCAGACGCCATTGTAGTTCACGCCCGCCGCCATCACGAACACGAGCACGTCATGACTGTCGAGCGGCCATGTCGGCACGACCTCGATCTGCATCGACCGTTCAGGCGGTCCGTGCCGATCCTTGCGAATTGCCCAGGCGTACATCGAGGCGGGGACATGGCCCAGGGGCGGAATCTGGCCAATTTCGTAGAGATCCTTGATCGGCGCTTCGGCCGACGGCGCGCTGCCGGCGGGGCGAGACATCATGGAAATCCTCTACGAACGGCGACCCAGCGATGGCGCGCGGGCCGTAAGGGCGCGATATTGCGCCGCACAATCGAGCATTGCGCTTCGGCAGACGAAAATCAATCCCGACTTCGCCGGGCGGCCCGACCCTGTGGCGGCGCCATTTACGTTTTCACAGCGATTGGCGCGTAATGAGGTCGATTGCCGCCACGGACTTTTGAGCGAGTCGATCAAATCCACGGCGGCGAGGTCAGCAGCGCAAGGGACGCACGGTCATGTCACCGTGGCCACTGGTTCAATTTATCGAAGATTTGGAAGGCTTTGAGCTTTCCATTTTCCTGTTGGGCTCAGTCGTGGCCCTTGCCGCCACGGGATTCGCGATCGATTATCTTCTCAACCGCCAGGGAATGGGCCCCTTCTGGAACGCGCTCTACGCCGCGATTGGCGCCTACATTGGGCTATGCGTGCATAATTTTTACCTTCGCCAATATTCGTCGCTCGAGCCCTATCTGACCTGCGTCCTGGTTTTCGGAGGGCTGCTGGCGGTGGTCATGAGCATGACCGCCATCACACAACGCTGGATCTAGGCACCCGCCTGGCCATACGCGACGACGGCTGTCCGAATATGGCCAACCTACTGCGCCGCCACGCCGACCTTGAGCAGCCGATAGGTGATCGCGTCGACCAGCGCCTGGAAGGAGGCGTCGATGATGTTGCCTGACACGCCGACCGTCGACCACGTGTCGCCGCTTCGATCGCCGAATTCGATCAGCACGCGGGTGACTGCGTCGGTGCCGCCCTGGAACACGCGCACGCGATAGTCACGTAACTCCAGGTCCTCGATGTATTTCTGGTAGACGCCGAGATCCTTGCGCAGCGCGAGATCGAGGGCGTTGACGGGGCCGTTGCCCTCGGCGGCGGAGATCAGCCGTTCGTCGCCGATGCGGATTTTGACCACCGCCTGCGAGGCCGAATAGGTGACGCCCTGTCCGATCAGCTTGCGTTCGACGCCGACATGAAAGCTCTCGACCGCGAAGAATTCCGGCACCCCGCCGAGCACGCTTCGCGCCAGCAGTTCGAACGAGGCGTCAGCCGCCTCGTAAGCGTAGCCTTGCGACTCGCGCGCCTTGACCATGTCGAGAAGCCGCTGCAGGCGCGGATCGTCAGGCTTCGCCCCGACGCCGAGGCGATTGAGCTCGGCGAGAAGGTTCGAGCGCCCGGCCTGATCGGACACGAGGACGGCGCGCGTGTTGCCGACGCTTTCCGGCGCTACGTGTTCGTAGGTGCGCGGATCCTTCGCCAGAGCCGAAGCGTGGATGCCCGCCTTGGTGGCGAAGGCCGAGGCGCCGACATAGGGCGCGTGCCGATTGGGCGCGCGATTGAGCAACTCATCGAACGCGCGCGAAACGCCAGCGATTCGCCTCAGCGCCTCCGGCGTGACGCCGGTCTCGAAGCGCTCGGCGAGCGCGGGCTTGAGCGCCAGCGTCGGGATCATCGTGATCAGATTGGCGTTGCCGCAGCGCTCGCCGAGGCCGTTCAGCGTGCCCTGAATCTGCCGCGCGCCGGCGCGGACGGCGGCGAGCGAATTGGCGACCGCGTTGCCGGTGTCGTTGTGGGCGTGGATGCCCAGACGATCGCCGGAAATGGTGCGCGCAACCTCGGCGACGATGCGCTCGACCTCGTCGGGAAGCGAGCCGCCGTTGGTGTCGCACAGAACCGCCCAGCGCGCGCCGGCGTCGATCGCCGTCGCAGCGCAGGCGAGCGCGTATTTCGGATTGGCCTTGTAGCCGTCGAAGAAATGCTCGCAATCGACCATCGCCTCGCGGCCCGAGGCGACGGCCGCCTTCACGCTCTCGGCGATGGATTCGAGGTTTTCCTCGAGCGTGCAGCCGAGCGCGACGTGAACGTGATAGTCCCATGACTTGGCGACGAACACGATCGCGTCAGAATCGGAGGCCAACAGCCCCGCGAGGCCCGGATCATTGCCGGCCGAGCGGCCGGGCCGCTTGGTCATGCCGAAGGCGCAAAAGCGCGCGCGTTTCGTCGGCTTCGACTTGAAGAATTCGGTGTCGAGCGGATTGGCGCCCGGATAGCCGCCTTCGACATAGTCGACGCCGAGCCGGTCGAGAATCGCGGCGACGTGGCGCTTGTCGTCGAGCGAGAAATCGACGCCGGTCGTCAGCGCGCCGTCGCGCAATGTGGTGTCGAAGAGATAGAGCCGTTCGCGGGACATGGTGGTCATGGTCATCAGACTTTGGTCGTCGGGGCGGCGTCGAGCGCCCTGGTCATGGTGGTGTTGGCGAGCCATTCGTCGCCGACGCGCACGAGATTGCGTTTCTGCGCGGTGAAGCCCTGGCGCTCGAACAGCGGCCGCGCGACCTCGCTCGCTTCGGCGGTCAGACGCTTGGCGCCGCGCGCCCGGGCGAGCTTCGTCAGCGCGTCGACGATCGCGGCGCCGGCGCCGCGGCGGGCGAATTCGGGATCGACATAGAGCATGTCGATCGTGTCGGCGCCCTGCAAGCTGCCGAAGCCGGCGACCGCGCCGTCGATCACTGCGATCAGCGTGAGTTCGCCGGCAAGCCGGTCGCCGAACGCGTCCTCGTCGTCGGCGGTCGAGGCCCAGGCCTCGCGCTGGTCCGCACTGTAGTCCTCGGCCGCGAGCTCCTCGACGCTGGCGCGAAAGATCTGCGCGCAACGCCTAAGGTCGGCGGCGACATAGGGGCGCAGCGCCACGGCGCTCATCGTTTTGGCTCCCAGGTTGTCGTGCCGTCCTTGTTGTCCTTGATGGCGACGCCAGCGGTGGCCAGTTTATCGCGCAGCCGGTCGGATTCACGCCAATCCTTGCGCGCACGCGCTGCGGTTCTCTCCGAAATCAATGTCCGGACTTCAAACTCGAAGCCTGTCCTGTTGCCGAGAAACAAAACACCAGCGTCATTCAGGGTGATTCTAAATCCATTTTTTTCAAGATCGTCTTTGTACTGAAATGAAATTTCTGAGTAGCTGTTTGATGATGAAAATGTACTGTTTGCAGTTGCTGCACGGTAACCTATGATTTTCGCTATATCGTCTTCTTTCGGTCGAGATCCCGATTCGAACAGATTCGAGCTAAAGCCGAGATCGAAAAATCCTGGCTTATGCAAATTTCTGAAACCCAAGAATCTAGCGGACGCGATGAAGACCCTAGCTTCGACGGTAGCGGGTTCTTGCAAGTACAAATAGCTCGCGCAGCTTGGATATTGCCAGCGGAGTGTTGAGGTCATCACTTAACGCTTCGATGACCCTAGTGTCGACCGTTCCTCCAAGCGCATCCAGGTCGATCTCGTCCAATCTAGCTACCCAATCGGCCCAGGTGCGCAGTTCTCCATGGCCGAGGAGACTGCCTCTCGGGTCCAGTCGATCGGTTGCCGATAGTGAGTTCGCAGCATGTTCAGCCGCAGAGCATCTCCGGGGTATTGGAGCAGCAATTCGCGGATGGTGACGAAATTGCCGAGGCTCTTCGACATCTTCTCGCCCTCGACCTGCAGGAAGCCATTGTGCATCCAGACATTGGCCATGCGCTTCGAGCCGAAGGCGCAGCAGGATTGCGCGATCTCGTTCTCGTGATGGGGAAAGACGAGGTCGATTCCGCCGCCGTGAATGTCGAACGCGTTGCGGCTCGGGTCGTCGCAGATCAGCCCCCCGCCAAAGGGCTCGAGCAGCGTCGCCATCGACATCGCCGAGCATTCGATGTGCCAGCCCGGACGCCCCGGCGCCGCGATGCCGGCCGGGCTCGGCCAGCCCGGCTCGTTAGGCTTCGAGGGCTTCCACAGCACGAAGTCCATCGGATTGCGCTTATAGGGCGCGACCTCGACGCGCGCGCCCGCGATCATCTCGTCGAGCGAGCGGCGGGCGAGCGCGCCGTAGCGCGGCGCGCCGGGCAGCGCGTCCATCGCGGCAGGCGAAAACAGCACGTGATCGTCCGCGACATAGGCGACGCCGCGCTTAACGAGCCGCTCGATCATCGCCCGCATCGCGTCGATATATTGGGTGGCGCGCGGCTCATGGGTCGGGTCGAGGCAGCCAAGCGCACGGACATCTTCGTGGAACTGCCGCTCGGTCGCCTCGGTCACTTTGGCGATCGCCTCGTTGAGAGGCAGCGTCGGGTAATCGCGCTCGGCGCGGGCGTTGATCTTGTCTTCGACGTCGGTGATGTTCCGGGTATAGATCACATGATCGGCGCCATAGAGATGACGCAACAGGCGGAACAGCACGTCGAACACAATGACCGGCCGCGCGTTGCCGATATGGGCGTCGTCGTAGACCGTCGGCCCGCAGACATAAAGCCGGACGGCGCTGGGGTCGATCGGCGCGAATTCCTCCTTGCGGCGGGTCAGCGTGTTGTAAAGGCGAAGCGTCACCGTCGGCTCCGACGGCTTTCCGGCCGCGGGCGCGGAGGCGTTGATGAGGGGAGGTTCGCTGGCGTCATCGCAATGTCTCGGCAATCTCTCGTCGGCGTCGTCTCTTCAGGTGACGGCGCGACAGGACGCCGTCCGGGATTGGCCGGATGATCGCTTCTCAGGGACTTCGTGGATATAGAGACGCGAACCAGCCAGCGTGGAGCTAGCGGCGAATAATGCAAATCCAGCTAATGCAGGGCGCAGGCGTCATGGGACGCATCCATCGGGCAGGCGGAGACGGTTGTCAAGGCTTCCCCGAGGCGGAAGCGTCAAAATCGGGTAAGCGTCAATGACGTCCGAACAAGAATGAGGGGGCTGATCTTGGGTGAGGGCGCCGCGGCCGAGACAAGTCTCGGCGGAGAAGAGGAGCGATCGTCGGCCCGGAAAATCACCATTCTCGGCGTGCCGGTCGAAGCCGGCGCCGGCGTCCCCGGATGCGCGATGGGGCCGGCGATGTTGCGCACGGCCGGGATCGGCAAATCGCTTGCCGACCTCGGCCACGACGTCGAAGACCGCGGCGACCTTGCCCTGCCCCATTCCCTGCCGCGAACCTCGCAGCCCGAAGGCAAGGCGCGGAATTTCGCCGAAATCTCCTCATGGGCGCGCCTTCTCGCGGCGGAATCCTACGCCATCATGCGCGAGGGGCGGCTGCCGCTCGTGCTCGGCGGCGACCATAGTCTGGCGATGGGGTCGATCGGCGGGATCGCCCGGTTCGCGGCTGAAGCGGGCCGCGAATTGTTCGTCCTTTGGCTCGACGCGCATTCGGACTACAACACGCCGATCACGTCCCCCTCCGGCAACATGCACGGAATGTCGCTGGCGATGCTGTGCGGAGAGCCCGGTCTCGAAGGGGTGTTCGGCGAAGAGCCCCATGGGGCGATCGACCCCGGCCGCCTGCATCTGTTCGGCATCCGGTCGATCGACACCGATGAGCGGCGGCTGCTGCACGCTCGCGGCGTTGACGTGGTCGACATGCGCACGGTCGACGAACACGGCTTCGCTGTCTCGATCCGACGCATTATCGATCGTGTTCGCCGGCGCGAGGCCCTCCTGCACGTCAGTCTCGACGTCGATTTCCTCGACCCCGCGATCGCTCCGGGCGTCGGGACGGCCGTTCCTGGCGGAGCGACCTACCGCGAGGCGCATCTGGTGATGGAACTCTTGTACGAGTTCGGTCTGGCGCCGTCGCTCGATCTCGTCGAACTCAACCCGTTCCTGGACGAACGCGGCAAGAGCGCCCTATTACTGGTGGACCTGACGGCGAGCCTGTTCGGCCGACAGGTGTATTGAATCCGACCTCGGCCGAATGCCGGCCCGGGTTCAGAGAGTTATCGTTAGAGCCCGACCTGACGATCGCGTTACAAGTTACAAGATGAAATACAAAGCCGCAAAATACCCCGCCCCGCAACGCGCAATGTTTGCAGCGTTGATATTTAAGCGTTTGATGTCTAACTACAATCCAAGACCACGGTGGCGCAGGCCGACGATTTTTGCTCGGCGCGCGCCGAAAGTTCGGCTTGATCCCCTTGGACGATCGGACGATAGCACGCCTGCGAACCTCGACCCCCAGCGCGCCGGGCGGCATCGTCTTGACGTGCAAGGGGCTCAACCTGCGAACATAGAAGAGCGGAAGGAAACCCATGGCGCGCAAGAAGATTGCTTTGATCGGGGCCGGCCAGATCGGCGGCACGCTGGCCCATTTGGCGGCGCTGAAGGAACTGGGCGACATCGTCTTGTTCGACATTATCGACGGCGTTCCGCAGGGAAAGGCGCTCGACCTCGCCGAGTCTGGTCCGATCCAGGGATTCAACGCGTCTGTTACCGGCGCGAGCGACTACGGCGCGATCGAGGCCGCTGACGTCGTCATCGTCACCGCCGGCGTACCGCGCAAGCCGGGCATGAGCCGCGACGACTTGCTCGGCATCAATCTGAAAGTCATGAACTCTGTCGGCGCCGGCATCAAGGCGCATGCTTCGAACGCCTTCGTCATCTGCATCACCAACCCTCTCGACGCGATGGTGTGGGCGTTGCAAAAGTCGTGCGGCCTCCCGGCGAACAAGGTCGTCGGGATGGCCGGGGTGCTCGACTCCGGGCGCTTCCGCTATTTCCTCTCCGAGGAATTCAAAGTCTCGGTCGAGGACGTGACCGCCTTCGTGCTCGGCGGCCATGGCGATGACATGGTGCCCTCGGTCCGCTACTCGACCGTCGCCGGCATTCCGTTGCCGGATCTGGTCAAAATGGGCTGGACGACGCAGGCCAGGCTGGACGCGATCGTGGAGCGCACCCGCAAGGGCGGCGGCGAGATCGTCAATCTCCTGAAGACCGGCTCGGCCTTTTACGCGCCGGCCGCTTCGGCGATCGCGATGGCCGAATCCTATCTGAAGGACCAGCGCCGGGTTCTGCCGTGCGCGGCGCAGCTCTCCGGGCAGTACGGGGTCAAGGATACATATGTCGGCGTTCCCGTGGTGATCGGCGCCGGAGGCGTTGAGCGCGTGATCGAAATCACCCTCGACGAGACCGAGAAAGCAATGTTCGCCAAGTCGGTCGCCGCGGTCCAAGCATTGATGGAGGCCTGCAAGGGGATCAATCCCGCGCTCGCCAGCTGATGGTCTTTGGAACGCCCGCGACCAGGGGCGTTCGCTTCTTTCGGGGTTGTCGCCGCATGAACATTCACGAATATCAGGCCAAGGCGGTGCTCCGCGCGTTCGGCGTTCCGCTTGCCGAGGGTTACCCCGCCTTCACGTCCGACGAAGCAATGGAGGGCGCCACGAGGCTCGGCGGCCCCCTGTGGGTCGTCAAGAGCCAGATTCACGCCGGCGGCCGCGGCAAAGGGCGTTTCAAAGAGCCGACCGCGGGCGAAAAAGGCGGGGTGCGGATTGCCCGTTCGGCCGAGGAAGTCAGGACCTTCGCCAGCCAGATGCTGGGCGCGACCCTGGTGACCGCGCAGACCGGACCGGTTGGAAAACAGGTCAACCGTCTCTATATCGAGGACGGCGCGAATATCGATAAGGAACTCTATCTCTCGGCGTTGGTCGATCGGCGGACGAGCCGGATTTCATTCGTCCTCTCGACCGAGGGCGGCGTCAATATCGAAGATGTCGCCCACCACGCGCCGGAGAAGATCCACAGCTTCTCGGTCGATCCGGCGACCGGAATCATGCCCCACCACGGCCGCGCCGCGGCGCGCGCGCTTGGGCTTTCCGGCGGTCTGGCCAAGCAGACCGAGAGTCTGGTCACGAAGCTCTACGCGGCCTTCGTCGCCAAGGACATGTCGATGCTGGAGATCAATCCGCTGATCGTGATGACCAATGGCCAGCTGCGCGTGCTCGACGCCAAGGTTTCGTTTGACGACAGCGCCCTCTACCGCCATCCCGATATCGCCGCCCTGCGCGACGAGAGCGAAGAGGACGCCAAGGAGATCGAGGCCTCCAAACACGATCTCAACTATGTCGCGCTCGAGGGCTCGATCGGCTGCATGGTCAATGGCGCGGGACTCGCCATGGCGACCATGGACATCATCAAGCTCTACGGCGAGAGCCCGGCGAATTTCCTCGACGTCGGCGGCGGGGCCTCGAAGGACAAGGTCGCCGCCGCGTTCAAGATCATCACCGCGGACCCGAATGTGAAGGGGATTCTGGTCAACATCTTCGGCGGCATCATGCGCTGCGACGTCATCGCCGAGGGCGTCATCGCCGCGGTGAGGGACGTCGGACTCAAGGTTCCGCTTGTCGTGCGCCTCGAAGGCACCAACGTCGAGCTCGGCAAGGCGATCATTCGCGATTTGGGACTGAATGTCGTTTCCGCCGACGATCTCGACGACGCAGCTCAGAAGATCGTAGCAGCGGTGAGGAAGGCCCAGGCGTCCTGACGCTCGTCGCGACGCGCTGTCAAAACGCATTCGAGTCCGAAACGCCCGCCCCCCGAAAGTCCAAAATGTCCATCCTCGTCGACGCAAACACCAAAGTCATCACCCAGGGCTTCACCGGAAAGAACGGCACGTTCCATTCCGAGCAGGCGATCGCCTATGGCACGAAGCTCGTCGGCGGCGTCTCTCCGGGCAAGGGCGGCTCCCTGCATCTGGGACTGCCGGTCTATGATACGGTCGCCGAGGCGCGCGAGGAGACGGGCGCCGACGCCAGCGTCATTTACGTGCCGCCGCCGGGCGCCGCGGATGCGATTTGCGAGGCGATCGACGCCGAAACGCCGCTCATCGTCTGCATCACCGAGGGCATCCCGGTCCTCGACATGGCCAGGGTCAAGCGCGCGCTGCAGGGCTCGAAGTCGATTCTAGTCGGGCCCAACTGTCCGGGCGTCATGACGGCGGGCGAGTGTAAGATCGGCATCATGCCGGGCAATATCTTCTCGCGCGGCAGCGTCGGCGTCGTCTCGCGCTCCGGCACGCTGACCTACGAGGCCGTTTTCCAGACGACGCGGGAAGGCCTCGGCCAGACGACCGCGGTCGGCATCGGGGGCGATCCGATCAAGGGCCTGGAGTTTGTCGAGGCGCTCGAAATGTTCCTCGCCGATCCCGACACCAAGTCGATCGTGATGATCGGCGAAATCGGCGGCCAGGCGGAAGAGGACGCCGCGCGGCTCCTGAGGGACGAAGCCCAGCGCGGACGCTCGAAGCCGGTTGTCGGATTCATCGCTGGCCGCACCGCGCCTAAGGGGAGGCGCATGGGGCACGCAGGCGCGATCATCGCGGGCGGCAAAGGCGGCGCCGAGGACAAGATCGAGGCGATGGAATTGGCCGGCGTCCGCGTTTCGCCTTCGCCCGCCCGCCTCGGCAAGACGTTGGTCGACCTTTTGAACGGCAAGTAGGGACTTCGCTCCATGACACGCCAGGACATCAATCAGGCGCTGTTGCAAACGTCGTTTCTCTACGGCGCCAACAGCGCGTACATCGAGGCGCTGCAGGCAAAGTACGAGAGGGACCCGGAGTCGGTCGAACCCGGATGGCGCGACTTTTTCGCCGCGCTCGGCGACGATCCGGCGAGCGTCGCCAGGACGGCGGGGGGAGCCTCGTGGCGCAAACCGAATTGGCCCGCGACCCCCAAGGACGACCTCGTCAACGCGCTCGACGGCGACTGGCCGGCGATGGAAGAGGAGGTCGCCGAAAAGCTGCGCGCCAGGGCGCTCGCGGTCGCGCCGCAGGCCCAGCCGAGCGAGGACGAGATCCGCCGCGCCACGCGCGAATCCGTTCGCGCGCTGATGATGATTCGCGCCTTTCGCATGCGCGGGCACCTGCACGCCAACCTCGACCCGCTCGGCCTGGAGGAGCGGCGCGATCACGAAGAGCTGCATCCCTCTACCTACGGCTTTCGCGAATCCGACTACGACCGCAAGATCTTCATCGATCACGTGCTCGGGCTCGAATTTGCGACCGTGCGCGAAATGCTGGCGATCCTGCGCCGCACCTATTGCGGCACGATCGGCTTCGAGTTCATCCATATCTCCGATCCGGCCGAGAAAGCCTGGATTCAGGAACGGGTCGAAGGCCCCGACAAGGAAATCCAGTTCACCAAGGAGGGCAAGCGCGCAATTCTTGGCAAGCTGGTGGAGGCGGAGGGTTTCGAGAACTTCTTCGACGTGAAATACACCGGCGCCAAGCGCTTCGGGCTCGACGGCGCCGAGTCGATGATTCCGGCGCTCGAGCAGATCATCAAGCGCGGCGGCCAGCTCGGCCTTAAGGAAATCGCGCTTGGCATGGCCCATCGCGGACGGCTCAACGTGCTGAGCCAGGTGATGGGCAAACCGCACCGCGTCATCTTCCACGAGTTCAAGGGCGGCTCGGACTCGCCCGATCTGGTCGATGGCTCCGGTGACGTCAAATATCACCTCGGCGCGTCTTCGGACCGCGAATTCGACGGCAACAGCGTCCATTTGTCGCTGACCGCCAATCCGTCGCACCTCGAGATCGTCGACCCGGTCGTGCTCGGCAAAGTGCGCGCGAAGCAGGATCAGCTCGGCGACTATATCGAGCGCACCAAGGCGCTGGCGCTGCTGATCCATGGCGACGCGGCCTTCGCCGGCCAGGGCGTGGTGGCCGAATGTTTCGGCCTCTCGGGCCTGCGCGGCCACCGCACCGGCGGCACCCTGCATTTCATCGTCAACAACCAGATCGGGTTCACGACCTATCCGCGCTATTCGCGGTCCTCGCCCTATCCCTCGGACGTCGCCAAGCTGGTCGAGGCGCCGATCTTCCACGTCAACGGCGACGATCCGGAGGCGGTCGTGTTCTGCGCCAAGGTCGCCACCGAATACCGGCAGAAATTTCACAAGCCGGTGGTCATCGACATGTTCTGCTATCGGCGTTTCGGCCACAACGAGGGCGACGAGCCATCGTTCACCCAGCCGATCATGTATCGAATCATCCGCTCGCATCCGACGACGCTGCAGATCTACGCCGACAAGCTGATCTCGGAGGGCATCGTCACTCAGGGCGAGGTCGACAAGATGCGGGCCGACTGGCGTCATCGGCTCGACGCGGAGTTCGAGGCCGGCCAGTCCTATCTGCCCAACAAGGCCGACTGGCTCGACAAGCGCTGGTCGGGCGTCAAGGCGGCCCAGGACGTCGAAGACGACGACCGCCGCGGCAAGACTGGAGTCAGTCTTGATCGGCTCAGGCTGATCGGCGAGCAGATCACCGCGACCCCCGAAGGCTTCAACGTCCATAAGACGATTCTGCGTTTCCTTGAAAACCGCCGCAACGCCATCGCGAACGGGGAAGCGATCGACTGGTCGACCTCGGAAGCGCTCGCCTTCGGCTCGCTGCTCGACGAGGGCCTGCCCGTCCGTCTCTCGGGCCAGGACAGCGAGCGCGGCACGTTCTCGCAACGCCATTCGGTGCTCATCGATCAGCAGACCGAGGCGCGCTATATCCCGCTCAACCATATCCGTGACGGTCAGGCGCGCTTCGAGGTCATCAACTCGATGCTGTCGGAAGTGGCGGTGCTGGGCTTCGAATACGGCTATTCGCTCGCCGAGCCAAATGCGCTGACCCTGTGGGAAGCGCAGTTCGGCGACTTCGCCAACGGCGCCCAGGTGGTGTTCGACCAGTTCGTCTCCGCCGGGGAGCGCAAGTGGCTGCGCATGTCGGGGCTCGTCTGCCTGCTTCCGCACGGCTATGAGGGCCAGGGGCCGGAGCACTCGTCGGCCCGTCTCGAGCGCTTTCTCCAGCTTTGCGGCGAAGACAACATGCAGGTTGTCAATTGCACGACGCCGGCCAACTTCTTCCACGCGCTTCGCCGTCAGCTCAAGCGCGAGTTCCGCAAGCCTCTGATCGTGATGACGCCGAAATCGATGCTGCGCAACAAGCGCGCGGTGTCCGCGCTCGAGGCCTTCGGGCCGGGGACGAGCTTCCACCGGCTGCTGTGGGATCACGCGGAAACCCACGAGGGCGAGAAGATCAAGCTGGTCGAGGACGACAAAATCCGCCGCGTCGTGATTTGCTCGGGCAAGGTCTATTACGACCTTTACGACGAGCGCGAGAAGCGCGGCGTCGACGACGTCTATCTCCTGCGCGTCGAGCAACTCTATCCATTCCCGCTGAAGGCGCTGGTCAAGGAACTGTCGCGCTTCAAGCAGGCCGAAATCATCTGGTGCCAGGAAGAACCGAGGAACATGGGCGCGTGGACTTTCGTCGAGCCCTATCTCGAATGGGTGCTCGGCCAGGTTACGGGCAAGCCAAAGCGCCCGCGCTACGCCGGGCGTCCGGCGGCGGCGGCGACGGCGACTGGCCTGATGTCGAAGCATCTGGCGCAGCTCAAGGCCTTCCTCGACGAGTGCTTCGCCTGAGACAAGGACGACCCCCATCCGAACGAGCCAACCCGTGCCGCACTATTTCTGCAAGCTGAAGCCGCCGCGGCCGACCTTTGTCGCCGACATGACTGCCGAAGAAGCCGGACTGATGCGCGCGCATCGCGAATATTGGATTCCGAGCGTCGAAACCGGCGTCGTGGTGGCGATGGGTCCGGTCGCCGATCCGGCCGGAGGCTATGGCGTCGCGATCGTCGAGGCCGCCTCGCAGGCGGCTCTGGAGGCGGTGCTGGCCTCGGATCCCGTCATCGTCGCCGGATGCGGCTTTTCCTACGAAAACTGCCTGATGCCGACGATCGCGGTGCGCCCGAGCATGCCGCTGACGCCGATCACTTCCGTTACTCCCTGAGGCAAAGAAGGGCGCCTCCGGGCGCGATGGCAATGGCGATTGAAATTCGAGTCCCGGCCCTCGGCGAATTGATCAGCGAGGCGACTGTCGGCAAATGGTTCAAGAAGGCGGGCGAGCCGGTGCGCGCCGACGAGCCGCTGGTCGAACTGGAGACGGACAAGGTGACGCTGGAAGTCAACGCGCCCGGCGCCGGCGTTTTGAGCGAGATCGCCGCCCCGACCGGCCAGACGGTTGCGATCGGCGCCCTTCTCGGCCAGCTTTCCGGCGCCGCGGCGGCGGCCACGTCAAGCGCGCCCGCGGCTCCCGCGCCAAAGGCTGAGGTTCCCGCGCCCAAGGCGGCGCCCGCGTCCGCCGCCGCAATGCCGCCCTCGCCTGCGGCGGCGAAGATCGCGGCCGAGAACAGGATCGACGTCGCGACCATCGCCGGCAGCGGCAAACGCGGGCAGGTGCTGAAGGGCGACGTTCTCGGCGCCGCGACCGCGGCGCCGCCGGCGCCCGCGTCCGCTCCGGTCCTTGCGCCGGCGCCCTTTCCCGCGCCCGCCCCACGGACCACGACGGTCGACGACAGCGCCCGTGAAGAGCGCGTGCGCATGACCAAACTGCGCCAGACCATCGCCCGCCGCCTCAAGGACGCGCAGAACACCGCCGCGATGCTGACGACCTTCAACGAGGTCGACATGGGCGAGGTGATGGCGATGCGCGCCCGCTACAAGGAGGCATTCGAGAGGAAGCACGGCGCCAAACTGGGCTTCATGGGCTTCTTCGTGAAGGCTTGCGTCCAGGCGCTGAAAGAGATCCCCGCGGTCAACGCGGAGATTGACGGGGCCGACCTCGTGTTCAAGAACTACTATCACCTCGGCATCGCGGTCGGGACCGACCGGGGCCTTATCGTTCCGGTGGTGCGCGACGCCGACAAGCTCTCGGTGGCCGAGATCGAAAAGTCGATCGCCGACCTCGGAAAGCGGGCGCGCGACGGTCACCTCAAGCTCGAGGAACTGCAGGGCGGCACCTTCACCATCACCAATGGCGGCATTTATGGATCGCTGATGTCGACGCCGATCCTCAACGCGCCGCAATCGGGCATTCTCGGCATGCACAAGATCCAGGAACGTCCGGTCGCCGTCAGCGGAAAGGTCGAGATCCGCCCGATGATGTATCTGGCGCTGAGCTACGACCACCGGATCGTCGACGGCAAGGACGCGGTGACTTTCCTGGTCCGGGTCAAGGACGCGCTCGAAGACCCGGCGCGGATGGTGCTGGACATTTGAACGCGCGCCCGAACCGAGGGCCTGCGACAGAGGGGAGAATCCAATGAGCGAACTCACATGTTTGGAACTCAGCGTGTTGTTGTGGCTGGCGCATGTCCTGGTTCAGGCTTTCACCGCCCGCGCCGAGTTCGGCGACGCCTATCTGTTTACGCCGCGCGACGCGCACCCGACGGCCAAGGGTCTCGCCTGCGGCCGGGCGACCCGCGCGCTCGCCAATTATGTCGAGAATCTCGGCCCGTTCATCGCCATGGCTCTGGCTCTGATCGCGACCGGGCATGGCGGCGGCCTCGGGGCCACGATCTGGATTCTCGCCCGCATTCTCTATCTGCCGGTCTACATGATGGGCACGCTTTATGTGCGCACGGGCTTATGGGGGATCTCGGTGATCGGGCTCCTGATGATGCTGGCCCGTTTGGCCGGCTACTGAACGGCGCGGGGCCAGTGCGTGAGGAGGCGCGGCGCCAGACGCGGATTGTCTTGGCCTGACCCCGCGCCTTTCCTCCTCACCCGACCTCGACCAGGGAGCCGTAGGTCTCCGGCCGGCGGTCGCGGAAGAACTGCCAGGTGTCCCGGACCTCGCGGACCTTGTCCAAGTCCATGTCGTGGACGATCAGCTCGTCCCGGTCGCGGCTCGCGATCGCCTCGATCTGGCCGCGCGGATTGACAAAATAGCTCTGGCCATAGAACTCGCCGATGTTCCATGGGGCTTCGACGCCGACCCGGTTGATGGCGCCGATAAAGACGCCGTTGGCGACCGCCGCGGCGGGCTGCTCGAGCTTCCACAAATATTCGGACAGGCCCGCGACCGTCGCCGACGGGTTGACGATATATTCGGCGCCGTTCAGCGCCAGCGCCCGCCACCCTTCGGGAAAATGGCGGTCGTAGCAGATATAGACGCCGAGCTTGCAGTAGCGGGTGTTGAACACCGGATAGCCGGACGCGCCGGGCTTGAAGAAGAATTTCTCCCAGAAGCCGGCGACCTGCGGGATATGGGTCTTGCGATACTTGCCGAGATAGCTTCCGTCGGCGTCAATCACCACCGCGGTGTTGTAGTAGACCCCGGTCATCGCCTCCTCGTAGATCGGGACGACGATGACCATCTGGAATTTCTTGGCGAAATCCTGCATCAGCGCCACCGTCGGCCCCGGGATCGGCTCCGCCGCGGCGTACCATTTCGCGTCCTGGCTCGGACAGAAGTAGGGCTGGTTGAACACCTCCTGAAAGCACAGGACCTGAACGCCCGCCTTGCCGGCCTTTTCGATCAGCGGCGCGTGGGCCTTCAGCATTGCCTTGGCGATCTCCGCCGGCGATTTTTCGGTCGGCGCCTTGAGCGCCATCTGGATCAGTCCGCCGCGTATTGTCGCCATCGCATTCGCCTCCTTGTCACTCTTTTCTCTTTCGGATCGGCTTGCCCCCGTTCGCCCGCGCGCCCGAGCCGTCGCGCGTCAACTCGGGGCGAGGGGCGAGGGGCGCGCCGAATGAGCGCCATCCGCGCAAACGTCAGCACGCCGCCGAACCAGAGGCAAGCGCAAAGCGAACGCTTCGACGAGCGATTGCGGGGGCGGGCGCGATTTTTGCGCTATCGCCGTCGCCCCGCCTCTACCCCTCCTCGACGGCCGCGCCGAAATCACGGCAATTGCTGACGAAATTGCAGGTGAAGCGGCGCAACTGAGGCGACGGTGGGGTCGCTGCTGCAATGGGGACCGCGAATAAAGCAGCCCGGGCGGGCGCATCGCCAAGCCCGACCGCCGAGCACAAGACGTTCTCTTGAACCTGTCGCTTCCGCATTAGGTTGCGGCATGGCAAGCAGAGCGAAAGCTGCCACGCGGTCAAACCGGCCGCGACGGTCGTCCAGCGCTGTCGTACCCAGACCAGAATCCATCGAAACGCTCTAACTTCGCGCGGTTGCTCAGCGGTCGCTTCAGACGCTGCGCGTTATCGGCGCCCGGGCGAGGACGCGCGTTTGACGCGAAGGGGACTTCCGTCGCATCCCCCACGTCTCAAGGCGGGGCGCCCTGCAGCGCCGCCAGCATCCTCATCCTTGCCTCGTTGGGGCTTGGTTCTACTGCGTAAGCGGGGCCCGAAGCGAAGCGAATCAGGGGTAAGCAAGCTGTCGCCGCAACCTGCACCGTAACCCAGGGACTCTGCGAGCGCTCAGCCGAACGGAATGCTACGGTGGCGTTGGAATGAACAAGGGAGCCCGGAGTCGGCCATGTTCGAGACCACCATCGCCGGCAGCCTGCCCAAACCAAGCTGGCTCGCCGAGCCGGGAAAACTCTGGCCCGCCTGGAAGCTGGAAGGCGCCGAGCTGGCGGCCGGCAAGATCGACGCGACGATCCTCGCGGTGAAGTTGCAGGAGGACGCCGGGATCGACATCGTCAGCGACGGCGAGCAGGCGCGCATTCACTTCGTTCACGGCTTTCTCGCCAACCTGGACGGCGTCGATTTTGCGCGCAGGCAGGTGATCGGCATCCGCGCCGACCGCTACAAGGCCGAGGTTCCGACCGTGACCGGCCCGATCCGCCGCAAGGGCCCCGTTCACAGCGCCGAAGCGAGCGCGGCGCGCGCCCACACCAAGCGCAAATTGAAATTCACCCTGCCCGGCCCGATGACGATCGTCGACACGATCGCCGACGAACATTACCGCGACCGTGTCGCGCTCGCACAAGCCTTTGCGGCGGCGTTGAACGAGGAGGCGCACGAACTCGCCGCGCTCGGCGTCGACGTCGTGCAATTCGACGAGCCCGCCTTCAACGTCTACATGCGCGATGTGCAAGACTGGGGCGTCGCGGCTCTTGAACGCGCCGCGCAAACACTCGCTTGCACAACGGCCGTCCATATTTGCTATGGCTACGGCGTCAAGGCCAACACGGATTGGAAAGCGACGCTCGGGCAGAGTTGGCGTCAATACGAGCAGATCTTCCCCGCGTTGGCCCGGAGCCGCATCGACCAGGTCTCCCTCGAATGCCGCAATTCGCGCGTGCCGATGGAGCTGATCGGGCTGTTGAAGGGCAAGGATGTCCTCGTCGGCTGCATCGACGTCGCCTCCGACATCGTGGAGACGCCGGAGGACGTCGCGGCGACGATCCGCGAGGCGCTCGCCTACGCGCCCGCTGAACGACTCTACCCGTGCACCAATTGCGGCATGGCGCCGATGCCCGCGCCGATCGCCTACGCCAAGCTGGCGGCGCTCGCCGCGGGAGCCGAGCTGGCGCGCAAATCGATGTAAGGCGAGGACCGCGCGAAGCCAATCTGTGCGCTCGCGCCCGACCTCGCCGGGCAGGGGAGTTCATCGAGATCCTCGTTGAGGCGGCTCCGAGTTTCCCAATTGGCGAATGAAGCAAGCGTCACCGGAAACCTACATGGCATTTCTTGTTTGAGGGGACAAACGCTTATCTGCGGCCTCATCCTGAGGCACCCCGCAAAGCATGGCCTCGAAGGATGATCCCGACGGCGGGAGCGGCGCCATTCGCTCTCAACTGGAAAGTCCTTCGAGGCCGCTTCGCGGCACCTCAGGACGAGCGCTATGCGCACAATCGGAAACAGCTTGGTTCGCAACGGCGCGACGCCGAAAATCACGATCGACGCCATCAATATTTTCAATTTTCTTGCAATGCCAGCACCGCCTTGAAGGCGTCATCACGGAAAATATTGCTTCGAGTCCCACCGCGCGAATTCCGCAGGATGGCAGACCTCATTCAGGGCGCACGCACTTCGATCACCTCGCCCCGGCTTTTGACCAGCGCCAGCTCAATCCCCGCGAGAGCGCAGCGCGGCGCCAATCGTTTCGCCAGTCTGAGGGTTGACTCGGTGTAGGGGACCACGGCCACTTGCCGACCAAGTGACGGTTTCGCCATTAGCAGCCCGACGGATTCGCATAGCCCTTTGTAGAGCCGAGACAGCTGGCCAGGGTGCCGAGTGTTTATTATGCCACCCTTGCATTCTGCCGAGACGATCTGGTTGCCGACCTCAGCAACGACATCGCCTTTGCCCGATTTCGGATCAATTGTGATCGTCAAGCCCTCGGCATCAGTGTAAGTACCGCCATAGCTCGTTTTCCCCGACCTCGATTTCCTGAGGAAGCCTCGGCGCTCCAGCCATCCCGAGAAGTCGAACTGCTTGCCATGTTCGCCGTCAGGATGGATACGGACCTCGCGCGCCCGCTCCGAATACAGCAAGTGCATCGCGTATGCCACCATGATAGCGCCTTCGTACAAGTGATGCTCGTGCTCACCATCGGCCATTCGCATGCGGTTTGGCGGCGGCGCCAACTCCTTGACCAGATCGTCGAAGTGCATCACGTCCCTCCCATTGCCGGCGGCAGAGTTACGGACCGCCCCTATGCAGCCAAGGGTAATTGATTACTCCAGATACACCTTCTCGTTATGCCACCTTAGCGCCGAGCGATCCGGAACGCTCCGCGGGTCCTCGGGCACGGCGACCGCACGACCGTGCAGTTCGTAATATTGCCGCCCGTTTTCGTACTCTTCCTTGATGCGACGGCTGACCTCGAAGTTGAGATTTGGCGTGATCGTAACGTAGCCAGAATCAAACAGGCTGTGGATGTCGCGCCGAAGCAGCACGCCGTTTGAGGCTTCATGTTCGCCGCCGTCCGAGAACGGGCGAATATGCGCGGCTTCGAGCGCCGGCAGCGTCCTTTCGTGGGTCACCGCGCACATGCGATGGTAGTTATCGGTGACAAGAATCCGGAATGCCCCCTGGCCGAGGCGGGGGCGCACGAGAGCTGGCTCGCCATAGCGCGCCATAGGCTCGGCGAGTCCCGGGATAACCGCCGCGCCGGTCGCGTCCAGCGCCTTGTCCCACAGCAGCATCCCGTCGCGCTCGTCCGTGGTGAAGGTCTTGAACGACACGACATTCCGCGGCCAAAGGCCGTCGACTGGAATCCAGGCGTGCTCCGGCAAAAAGAAGGGCTGCGTGAGAATTCGACAGCCAATGTGGAAGTCCTCGCGGTCTTCCGGCGATCGCTTCGTGTAGCGTGCGATGCGCGCGCGCATCTCGCGCAGCGTCGCTGCGCCGTTCTCCTCCCCGAACGCTTCCCAGGCAAGCGAGCAGGGCAGGATGGTCGCGTGCGCAAACCAGCCTCCGCCGACAATGAAGTTGCGGGGTGCGTGCAACTTGAAGAGAAACAATTCGCCCGGTTCGAGCGCCCGGAAGGATCGGTCGGACGGCGACCAGAAGTTGACCTCCGTCAGATGAGGCGCCGCGCGGAGATGGTCAAACCAGTCGCCGTCCGTCACCGCAACGACCAGCTTGACGCCCATCTCCTACCCCTTCCCGGGTGACGATAGGCCGATCCCTGTCGATGTGGAAAGAGGGGCGGCGCGGTTTGCGCGCCTCGGCATTTCGGTGGCACATTCATTTTTCTATAATTATCTCGATTTGGACTGCGCCCCCTCGCGTGAGGCGCGTCAATTGAGCGACGGGACGGCGCGAGCGGTGCGCCGGGTTCCCGAGCGGCCTGCGCAGCGACGCCGTTTCCGAAAATCATTTTTCCGTGACAATATCTTTTAGAAAATCAGGAGCCGTGTTATGGTCTTCCTCGTCGCTGATCACGCACGCCTGTCGCGCCGAGGGCAGCGGCCGCTTTAAGCCCTCACGCGGGCGAGTTGACACGCTGAAAAACGGCGAAGGGCGCGAAGTCTTAAGCTCTCGGCATGGTTTGGGGCTGGCGCCACGCCCGATCGGATTCGAGACCGGAATCGGTTCCGAGCGGGCGCCCATGCCGGGACGTCTTAAGCAAAGCCCAGTCCGGCTCCCGGTCCTCAGTCCCCTTCTTTGGGGGCATTCCGGGGGCTTAAGCGCAGCTCACGGGTCTCGCGCAGGCGCGCGGTCGCCGACTCGGCCCTGAATGGCGCCGCAAGCGATTGAAAAGACGCAATCCGCGACCCCAAATGGCGCCAGCCCCTTAGCGGAACCTAAAGGAACGGGTCGGGGGTCGAGAAAGGGACGAAGGGCGTAGCTGGGGGCGAGCCCGGGCGACGGGTTGAGCCATCAACCATTGTCACCCCCGCGAAAGTGGGGTCCAGACCGCCACAGCGCGTTGAACAACCATCGCTTTCGACCCCATCCTACGCCGACGGCGGCGGCGCCCTGGATGACCGCGTTCGCAGGCATGACATCAACCACGCAGCCTGGGCGCTGCAAAGCTGCGGAAAATGGCGCCCAACCCTTTGACAAACCTTCGCCGGCGCCGCTCTCGCCGCGCCCGCGGACGATTCGCGGCGCTATTTCACCCCGAACGCAAAGCCTGTTTGGAGGCGAGCGCGCGCAGCTTGGCGCGGCGCTGCACCGTGATCTGCCGCGCCGTGGAAAGCTCGACCGTGCCTTCGGCCTTGAGATGGGACAGAATCCGCGAAACCGTCTCGAGGGTGAGTCCAAGATAGTCGGCGATGTCGCGGCGCACCATCGGCAAGCTGATCGCTCCCGCGGATTGCATGCGCGCGTCCATCTCGAGCAGGAAGGCGGCGACTCGCTCTGCGGCGGTCTTGCGCCCGAGCAGGAGCATATGATCCTCCGCATGGTCGAGGCTGCGGGCCGTCAACGCCCATAGAGAGCGCGCGACTGCGACGTTGCGCATGGCCAGACTTTCGAGCGCGCAACGCCTGAAGACCAGCACGGTCGCATCGGAGATCGCTTCGGCGCTGAGCCGATGCGTGCTGCTCGATTCGAAACCGAAAATGTCGCCGGGGAGATGGAAGGCGCCGATCTGTCGGCGCCCGTCGTCGAGAAGCTTGTAGGTGCGCACCGCGCCGCAAACGACCTTGTAGACGAATTCCGCCTCCTCCTCTTCGCCGTAGATTTCTTCGTCTTGCGCGAAATTGATGCGAGAACCCGCGAGTTCGCGACAGTCAACGAAGAGGAAGGCGTCACTGACCGTCGATCGGACGCCGCTCGGGTGCGAGTTCCCTTGGATTGCCGCAGCGCTTTGGACGAACATGGAGGCCTCCTTATGCAGGCCCTGCATGCGTATCGATTTCTTGGTTCCGTCCGATATTCCGCTTCATCCCTTATGGAATGGTCCCTAAGTAATGCTACGTAATCAAATCGCCGGACCGGTCACGCCGATGTCCGACTTGCGCCGTCAGCTCCCGGATGGTGTCGATCAGCCCGTCCTCCAGGAGCGGCTTCTCGACGATTCGAGCGAAACCGGCAGCCAGGGCGCGCTCGACGAGCGCCTTGTCGGAGCGGGTGGTGATGAGGATGGCCGGCGCGGCGACTTGCCGCTTGCGCAGCGAGCGCAGCACGTCAAATCCGTTCATCTCGGGCATTCTATAATCCAAGACCAGGCAATTTGCCTCGTGAATCGAATCGGCAATAAGAAGTTCCCCGATGTCGCTGAAGGCGCGAACCTCGAATCCTTCGGCCTCAAGCATGAAGCCCAGCGAATTCAGAACCGCCGTATCGTCATCGACGACGACGATCAGGGGTGGGGCCCGCAAGATCATTCCGGAAGTCCGGCCAAGGTCGCGCGGGAACGGTCCGCGCCATTCCGGAATTGCTAACTCGACGGTCGGCGCACAATCTTGATATGCATCAAGTCATGCGACGCCAGCCCGGACCGCGAGGCGAACGAGTTCCGAAAGACTGGAGACCTTCATCTTTTCCATGACGTTGGCGCGATAGATTTCCACCGTCCGGGGACTGATTCCAAGATGACGGCCGATCGCCTTGTTGGCCTGCCCGGCGACCAACCCGTCCAGCACTTGTCGTTCGCGCGGCGTCAGGCCGTCGAGGCGACGGATGATCTCGGAGGTCTCGTTCTGGCTTTCGATGACGGTTTCGACGTGCCGTAGAGCGGCGCCGATCGCTGCGATCAGAATTTCGTCGTCAAACGGCTTTTCGAGGAAGTCGAAAGCGCCAAGCTTCATCGCCTCGACGGCGAGGGGCACGTCTCCATGTCCCGTAATCATGATGACGGGAACGCGATGTCCTTGCGCGGTAAGCCGGCGCATGAGCTCCAAGCCATCGACGCCGGGCATTCGGATGTCCGTGACGACACAGGCGACGGACATATCGGCGAGGGCCTCCAAAAATGCCGCCGCGGAATCGAAAGTCTTGACCGAGTGGCCTGCCGCGCCAAGCAGAAACGACAGCGATTCGCGCACCGCTGCGTCGTCGTCGACGATATGGATCTGCGGCCTACTCGACATCACTCGGGCTTTCTCTTGCCGCAGGAAGCGTGAAGCGGAAGATCGCGCCCCTTCCCGCGTTCGGCTCGGACCAGATTCTTCCCCCATGCGCTTCGACGATTGTGCGGCTGATCGACAACCCGACACCCATGCCGTGCTGCTTCGATGTCACAAACGGCTGGAACAGCTTGGCCGCGATTTCCGCCGATACGCCGGCCCCGGTGTCCGCCACGGCGATCTCCACCATGTTCTCGCCGGCGGCGGTCAGCGAGACCGTCAGCTCGCGGCGAGGGGCGCCCTGCATCGCGTCCATGGCGTTGCGAAGGAGGTTCACGAGCACCTGTTGCACTTGGACTCGATCGACGATCACCAAGTCCACCCGGGGATCGATCCTCAGCTCGACCCTGACGCCGCGCTCGCGGGCGCCGACGAGAGCCAAAGCGCTCGCTTCCTCGACAAGCTTCGCGACGCGCTCCACTTTCTTTTCGGTCTCGCCCCGCGTGACGAAGTCGCGCAGGCGCCGAATGATCTGACCCGCCCGTGCGGCCTGCACGGCTCCCTTGCCGAGGGCGTCCCTGACCGGCCCCAAACCCGGGTCGGCGCTCGCCTCGAGGAGTTGGCGAGACCCTTTGAGGTAGTTGCTGATGGCCGCGAGCGGCTGATTGAGTTCGTGAGCGAGCGTCGCCGCCATTTCGCCCATGGCCGTCAGGCGCGACATGTGCACCAGTTCCGATTGCAACTCCCGAAGCTTTGACTGGGTTTCTTGACGGTCGGTCAGATCTCGCACGAAGCCGGTGAATTGGCGATCGGCGCCAAAGCGCATTTCGCCGACAGAAAGATGCATGGGGAAGGTCGAGCCGTCCCTGCGCCGCCCGGTGACCACGCGGCCGATGCCGATGATGTGGCGTTCGCCGGTCGAACTGTATCGCGCCAAATAGCCTTCATGCCGGCCACGATCCGGCTCCGGCATCAACACGGATACATTCTGTCCAATCGCCTCGGACGCATTGAAGCCAAACAGCCGCTCGGCCGCCGCGCTGAATGACTGCATGACGCCGTCTTCGTCGATCACGATCATTGCGTCCGGCACGGTCTGAAGGATGGATTGGAGGTGTCCCTCGCGCGCTCGGAGCGCGTGTTCCATCCCCTTTGACTCGTCGATATCGAGAAGGACGCCGCGCAAGCCCGCTGGACGGCCATCATCGTTAAGGAAAACGCGGCCTCTCTGGCGAAGCCAATAGACTTTACCGTTTGGCGCCATCACCCGGTAGTCGCACTCCAAGTCGCCGCGCGTTCGGGCGGAAATGTCCATTGCGTCCGAAAGGCGCAGGCGGTCATCGGGGTGCGCCCAAGCGAGAAAATCTATCCAGGTGGCCGGCGGATCGTCGGTCCCCGCCAAAAGCCGGGCGGCAATATCCGACAGCGTCACGGTATATGTGCGCAGATCCACTTCCCAGGTGCCGATGCCGGCGTCATCGATCGTCGCACGCAGATCGCCCTCCCGAGCGTGCGCTAGGCCGGCCGGTGCGTTGGCATTGGTCCTGGACGCCGACATTTTGATCGCCTCTGGCCGATGACCGCCGTTGCCGGCGAGAACTATCCGACCGGGGCTGCAAGTGGCAAACGCGCATTAGCGGCGCGCCTTCCACTGCCCGCCGCGTCCGAGCTCGTTCGACAGATCGAGGACCGCGCCGTCCAGCCTTGATCTGGCTCAATGACCGGCCCCTTGCGCAACGCCAACTGAAGGCCAACGATGGAACCATGCGCCGTCGTCCCTCATCAGACATCCGGCGGCATTCGGTTCGAGACGCTCCGATGGAGACCCATGAGGTAGCAGATCAGAGCGAGGTGCTCGACTTTCTGGGCAAACCGTCGTCCTATGGTATCGAAGGTCAGGTCAAGCGCATCGACACCCATGGCGCGGCCGTCTTCCTCGCAGGCCATGACGCCTACAAGATCAAGCGGGCCGTGCGCTTTCCGTTCATGGATTTCTCCACGTTGGACAAACGCGCGAGGGCTTGCTCGCGCGAGCTCGAAGTCAACTGCGACAACGCGCCGGACATCTATCTCGGCTTGGTTCCGATCACGCGCCGCTCCGGCGGCCTGCAATTCGGCGGCAAGGACGAGGTCATCGAATGGGCCGTGCATATGCGCCGCTTCGATGAGGACGCGACCCTCGACCAGGTCGCAAAGCGGGGAGGTCTCAGCCCGAAGCTCGTCTCCGCGCTGGCTCATGTGGTGGTCGAGTCCCACGAACGCGCGCCATCCTTAGATTTCGACAGCGTTGGCGCGCTCGACGGCATAATTCTCGAAAACGCATGCAGCCTTGAGGAGAATCCGGAGGTTTTTCCGGCCGCGCGGATCGAAGCGCTTACGACGACGTCGCGAACGCTCCTCCAGAGCAATAGGCCTTTGCTCTTGGAGCGTCGAAGAAGCGGATACGTGCGTCGCTGCCATGGCGATCTGCATCTTCGCAACATCGTGCTGCTGCACGGCGAGCCTGTTCTGTTCGACGCGCTTGAATTCGACGAGGCGATGGCGACCGGAGACGTTCTCTACGACCTCGCTTTTCTGGTCATGGACCTATGGGAGCGCGGCTTTCATCAAGAAGCCAACGCCGTGCTCAACCACTATTTGTGGGAAAGCGACGAAGCGCAGCTTTTCGGCCTCTCCGCCTTTCCCTTGTTTCTCAGCGTCAGGGCCGCGATCCGCGCCAAGGTGACCGCCGCCTCGCTTTCGCATCTCGAAGGACAGCCGCGGGAATCGGCTTTACGGGAGGCGCGGCGCTATTTCGCGCTGGCGGAGCAATTTCTCATTCCAGTTCCTGCGAGGCTGGTGGCGATCGGCGGTCTTTCGGGAACAGGGAAGTCCACCATCGCCGCAAGGCTCGCTCCCTTCGTAGGCCGCGCGCCAGGGGCCGTTTGGCTGCGGTCCGACGTCATGCGGAAGCGCATATTCAAGGTCGAGGAGACAGAGCGATTGCCGCAATCGGGCTATGAAGCCCCCGTGAGCGCGAAGGTCTATTCGGCTCAGCGGCGCCAATCGGAGCTTGCGCTGGCTTCGACATTCAGCGTCATTGTCGACGCCGTGCACGCGCTGCCGAGGGAAAGGCAGGCGATCGAGAACCTGGCGCGCGCCGCTGGCGCTCCGTTCGATGGGCTTTGGTTGGAGGCGCCGCTTGCGCAGCGGATCGAGCGCGTCGAGGGACGAAGCGACGACGCCTCCGACGCCACGGCCGAATACGTTCGCCGACAGGCGAAAGCCGATCTCGGCGAGCTGTCTTGGCGTCGCATCGACGCGTCGAGCGAGCCGCGCGCAGTAGTTCGACGAGTTCTGGCCGCACTCGGGATTCCTTTGTCGTGACGAGACCTGTTGGAGCTGCGCCAAATCAAGTCGCAAAGGTCGAGCCGGGCGTATGCTAACGCAATTTGTGCGCCCCGACGGCGCGCGCCGCCAGCGGAGGAAGGCTCCACGCAGGGAGCCGTCGATAGCTCTGGTATCTGACGAGAGCGTCTTGCTGGGCGGCTGACGGGATCGAAGCCTCGTGACAAAGGCCGTCTTGGGCGGCCGAGCAAGCCCGCGGGCCGCAACGCGGGTGAAGCTCGAGCGGGCCTCGAAAGTCGAGATGCGAACGCCGACCCGCCGTATTACCTGGGAACGCCTGAGCGAAGGGGGAAGGCATCGACGCATGCACCCGTTGGGTTCGCCGGGGTAGTGGGCACGGCACGCTGGGTAAGGTGGTGCAGGTAATCGGGGAAGACCCGCGAAGGCGAGGCGCTGGCCTCGACGCCATCGCAAAGGATGGCGGCCCGAGCGGGAGTTGGACAGGGGCGTAGTAGCGTCGAGGCCGGGTAATTCCGGCGGAACCAAGGCTCAGGACACAATCTCCTGATCCAGCTGCATAAGTTCAAATCCGATGTGCTGCGATTCCTCTATGACTTCGCCGTCCCCTTCACCAACAATCAGGCCGAACGGGATCTGCGGATGATGAAGGTCAAGATGAAAATTTCCGGCGGATTCCGGACAATGGTCGGCGCGCGGACCTTCGCCAGCCTCCGCTCCGTCATATCCACCGCGCGAAAGCAGGGTTGGAATATTCTCCAAACCCTCGCCGCAAACCCAGCCACCCTCATCCGCGCCCTCTCCGCCTAACCGACGGCTCGGGACTTACAAGAAAAGAACTCCTCTGCCGCCGACGAACCCAATGGCGCTCTTGCAGCCTCTTCTTGAGGGGCCGCGCCAAACGATGTCCGCGCCGTCGCGGCGGGTTGTTGAATGGCAAACCATGAATTCGTCCGCCCGGCAAGAAAATATCGGTGTTTCAGAAGGCCATGGCGAAACGGCGAACGCGGCGGCGTCGATCTGGGTCCTCGCTACATCTGCCGCTCGATCATCATCGCTTTGATGTGGGAAATCGCCTTGGCGGGGTTGAGGCCCTTGGGGCAGGTCTGGGCGCAGTTCATGATGGTGTGGCAGCGATAGAGGCGGAACGGGTCCTCGAGGTTGTCGAGCCGCTCGCCCTGCGCCTCGTCGCGCGAATCGATGAGCCAGCGATAGGCCTGCAACAACACCGCCGGGCCGAGGTAGCGGTCGCCGCTCCACCAATAGCTCGGGCAGGAGGTCGAGCACGAGGCGCACAGGATGCATTCGTAGAGACCGTCGAGCTTCGCCCGGTCCTCCGGGGTTTGCAGCCATTCCTTTTCAGGCGGCGGGCTCGAGGTCTTCAGCCACGGTTCGATCGAGGCGTGCTGGGCGTAGAAATGGGTGAGGTCGGGAACCAGATCCTTGACCACTTCCAGATGGGGCAGGGGATAGATCGTGACTGGCGCCGCCACCTCGTCGATGCCGCGGGTGCAGGCGAGCGTATTGAGTCCGTCGATGTTCATCGCGCAGGAGCCGCACACGCCCTCGCGGCAGGAGCGGCGGAATGTCAGGGTCGAATTGATCTTGGACTTGATCCAGATCAGCGCGTCGAGAACCATCGGCCCGCAGTCGTCGCGGTCGACGGCATAAGTGTCGATGCGCGGATTGGCGTCGTCGTCCGGGTTCCAGCGATAGACGCGGAACTCTGTCAGCCGCTTGGCGTCGGCGGGCTTCGGCCATGTCTTGCCGGCATTGGGGCGGGAGTTCTTGGGGAGGTTGAATTGAACCATAGCTGTCTATCAACTCCCGGGCGGCGGCTTCGAACGCATTTCTTGAACCTTCAATACACCCGCACCTTCGGCACGATATAGGCGATGTCGTTGCTCATCGTGTAGTCGTGCACCGGCCGATAGTCGATTGTCACCGTCTGCTTCACCGGATCGATCCAGGCGAGGGTGTGCTTCATCCAGTTGGCGTCGTCGCGCTTGGGATAGTCCTCGCGCGCGTGGGCGCCGCGGCTTTCGAGGCGGTTGAGGGCGCCCTCCATCGTCACCACCGCCTGCACGATCAGGTTATCGTACTCGAGCGTCTCGATCAGATCCGAGTTCCAGATCAGCGAGCGGTCGGTCACGTGGGCGTCCGCGCCCGCGCGCCAGGCGGCGTGGATCTTCGCCTTGCCTTCGTCGAGCGTGGCGCCGGTTCGAAACACCGCGCAATCGGCCTGCATCACCCGCTGCATGTTGAGGCGCAGCGTTGCGGTCGGCGTGGCCCCGTCGGCGTTGCGGAACCGGTCGAGGCGCGAGAGCGCGAACTCGGCGCTGTCCCGGGGCAGTTCCGGCTGATTGTCGCCCGCTTTCAGGGTCTCGGCGGCTCGCAGGCCCGCGGCGCGGCCGAACACGACGAGGTCGATCAGCGAGTTGGAGCCCAGACGATTGGCGCCATGCACCGAAACGCAGGCCGCTTCGCCCAGCGCCATCAGGCCCGGCACGATCGCGTCCGGATCGCCGCCGACCTTAGTCAGCACCTCGCCGTGGTAGTTCGTCGGGATGCCGCCCATGTTGTAATGGGCTGTCGGCAGGACGGGGATGGGCTCCTTGGTCACGTCGACGCCGGCGAAGATGCGCGAGCTGTCCGAAATGCCCGGCAGGCGCTCGTGCAGCACCTTCGGATCGAGATGGTCGAGGTGCAGGAAAATGTGATCCTTGTTCTTGCCGACCCCTCGGCCCTCGCGGATTTCCAAGGTCATGGCGCGGCTGACGACGTCGCGCGAGGCGAGGTCCTTGGCCGAAGGGGCGTAGCGCTCCATGAAGCGCTCGCCGGCCGAATTGACGAGATAACCGCCCTCGCCGCGCGCGCCCTCTGTGATGAGGCAGCCCGCGCCATAGATGCCGGTCGGGTGGAATTGCACGAACTCCATGTCCTGCAACGGCAGGCCCGCGCGCAGCGCCATCGCGTTGCCGTCGCCAGTGCAGGTATGCGCCGAGGTCGCGGAAAAATAGACGCGGCCGAATCCGCCGGTCGCCAGGATCGTCGTCTGGGCGCGGAAACGATGGATCGAGCCGTCGTCCATCTTGAGACAGACGACGCCGCGCACCGCGCCTTCCGCGTCGCGAATGAGGTCGATGGCGAAATACTCGATGAAGAACTGACACCGGGCTTTCAGCGCCTGTCCGTAGAGCGTGTGCAGGATGGCGTGGCCGGTGCGATCGGCCGCGGCGCAGGTGCGCTGCGCTATCCCCTTGCCGAAATCGGTCGTCATGCCGCCGAACGGCCGCTGATAGATCTTGCCGGTTTCGGTGCGCGAGAACGGCACGCCCCAATGATCCAATTCGTAGACCGCGGCGGGAGCGTTGCGGCACAGATATTCGATCGCATCCTGGTCGCCGAGCCAGTCCGAACCCTTGACGGTGTCGTACATGTGCCAGCGCCAATCGTCGGGCCCCATGTTGCCGAGGGAGGCCGAGATGCCGCCCTGCGCCGCGACGGTATGCGAGCGGGTCGGGAACACTTTGGTGACGCAGGCGGTCCTGAGGCCGGCATGCGCGCAGCCGACGCTGGCGCGCAGGCCCGCTCCGCCCGCGCCGATGACGACCACGTCGAACGTATGATCGGTGATCGGATAGGCGTTGCCGGCGAGCGCTGGAGCGCTCTGCGCGGAGAAGCCGTTTGTCGCCATGCGATTTCTTATCCTCAGGGGTTGCTCAAGTGAAGCCTACGCGCAGCGTCGCGTACAGGCAGGCGAAGGCCAGCAATCCGGCGAAGCAGGCGTTGGCGACCAGAGCCCAGGCGCGAGCGCGTCCTCCGACATAGTCGACGATGATCGAGCGCATGCCGAGTTCCATATGGACGATGCCGGTCAGAATGAACGCGAGCAGCAGGGTCGCGGGAATGGGTCGTCCGATCTCGGCGCGCACGCCATTGTAGTCCTTGTGCAGCAGGTCGAGCAGCAGCCAGACGAAGCCGAGGCTCAATGGCGCCAGCGCGACCGCGGTCAAGTGAACGAGCCAAGCTTCGGTCGTCCCGGAGCGGGCCGAGCCCAGAAAGCGAACCCGCCCGAGCGGAGTGCGCAGACCGTCAGCTTCATCGGACATCGGAAAGCTCCCTCACCGCACCGCGTAGCCGATCGCCCACACGACGATCGTCAGCGCGAAGCCTCCGATCAGCGTCGCCCAGGCCAGTTGGTCGCGCAGCGGCGCGTCCATCCCGCAACCGGCGTCCCAGAGGAAGTGCCGGATGCCGCCCAGGAGATGATGAAAAAGCGCCCAGGTGAAGCCGAACAGCACCAATCGCCCGATGAACGAACCGATGAAGGCCGAAAACACGCCGAACGTCGTCGCGTCGGTCGAAGCCGCGATCAGGAACCAGGCCAGCAACAGCACGCCCACGTAAAGCGCGGCGCCGCTGATGCGATGGGCGCCCGACATCGCCATCGTCATCGTTATCTTGTAAATGCCGATATGCGGCGACAAAGGTCGCGGGCGGCGCCGGGCGGCGGTCTCGGTCGAGGCCATGAATTGTCTTCCGTTGCAGTTCCGAAAAAGTCTTAGACCCGCCAGCCCGCGCCCGCAATCTCGGATCGCGTCGTCAAGAGTTGCACGACCGCGACGCCTCAAGGCCTCAAGGCGGCCTCGACCTCGGCGCGTGTTGGCGGATCCGATCCCTTGCGTGTGCAGGTGATCGCGGAGGCGGCGGCGGCGAAGCCCAGCCATCGTTCCAGCGCGACGCGATTTGGAGAGGGCGGATCGGCGCCGAGAGCGGAATCTCGATCCATCGCCGAGAGCAGGGCTGACATGAAGCTATCGCCGGCGCCGACAGTGTCGACGATGTCGACGCGCGGAGCCGGGACCTCGACGCGCACCGTCCCGAGGATGGCGAGCGCTCCCCGTTCGCCGCGCGTCGCGACGCAAAAACGCGGACCGAGTTTCGCCCATGCGGCCAGGCTGTCTTCAAGCGCGCGATCGGGATAAAGCCACTCCAGGTCCTCCTCGCTCGCCTTGACCAAATG
>CAWASR010000011.1:0-36489 GCA_963784805.1 uncultured Alphaproteobacteria bacterium | reverse complement strand
TCCTGGTCTTTCCGGCGCCGGGGTCCAGGGTCGGCAGCGTCGTTTCGCCGGCCCGCGCCAGTTCGCCGCCTTTCTCGGGCTGACGCCCGAGCAGAACTCCTCTGGCGGCAAGCAGCGGCCGGGACGCATCTCAAAGATGGGCAATCGGAACTTGCGCAAATTGCTCGTCGTGGGGGCGCATGCGGTGCTGTTTCACCGCAAGCCGCACATGGACGCGCTGCGGATATGGGCGAAGAAGCTGATCGAGAAGTAGCCCTTCAAGCTTGTCGCCGTAGCGCTTGCCAACAAGATGGCGCGTATTGCCTTCGCGATTCTGCGCAGCAAGACGCTCTATCGGGTAATTCCGGCGTAAGGAGCGCCGGCTGGGTTCGCGGCCGAGGTTCGCCAAGAGCCAAGGCAGCCCAAGAGTCGAGGGTGACAAAGAGGCGATGCGCAGGAAAGCGGATTGATCCTGAAGCCCGCGGCATTGTCTGCGCAGTCAAGCGCGGTGGTGTGATCGGGGCAACGGATCAGCGGACAACATCACGGCCGGCGGACTCTATTCTCCGCGCAAGACGCCGAAGACATGACCGCACCCACGACCAGCGCAACGCCGAAAATAGCCCCTGATCAGCGGGCGTCGCCCAGAAATGACAATGCCTGCGCGAGCGGTAGCTGGTCAAAACTGATCCAGAGAAGCTCATCATACCACCGACCAATGTCCCCGTGCCGAGGGGCCGCCGTCCAAGGTGCGGCGCCAGCGCTGGTTCTAAACGATCGGTCACGGCGCCACTGAGTAGTTTCCGACCCTACCGCCCGCGTGCAGTTAACGAGTACTATTTGGTGAATTCTGTGAAGCCACGTGATCGCTGATCGCGCACTGCGATGGGCCCGAGGTCGAACAGGTGTCGCCGGGGCTGCAGAGCCAGGGCGCGCTAATCCAGAGCGCAAAGCAACGTGGCTTGAAGTAGACGCGAGGCTCCGCGGGCTATCAGGCTACGAGAGGAGAAGATGCCGCGAGATCACCTGCGCCCCGAGTGGGGCGTCGACGTCGTCGCACGCGACGGCGCCGTCGAGGCGGCGCTGGCCGAGCCGCAGGCGTTCGCCCATGCCGGCGCGTGGGCGCTCGACCTCGCAAGCGAAAGCGCTGTCTGGTTAGCGGAAACGTATCGCATTTTGGGCGTCAACCCGGCCACCTTCAAGCCCTCCCAGAAATCGGCGGCCGCGCGGATTCATCCGGATGACCAGGAGATAGCCAGTTAAGGACTACGAACATGGGCGGCACTACCCACTCCGAACTGAAACATAGCGGGATAGCGCCCGAGATCATTTTGGCGTCGATGAGGGACGGAGTGTTTGTGACCGACGCGAAAACCGGGACTTTCACATACGTAAATGACGCTGCCTGTGAGATGTTCGGTTACTCTCAGAGTGAACTTATCGGGAGCAATATTGGATTCCTTTCGACGGGAATTCCACCTTATACGCAAGAAGATGCGGTAGAATGGTTGAAAGGAGGACGGGGCGACGCGGCAAAGGGATTTGAGTGGCATTGCAAAGCCAAGGGCGGCGGCTTCTTTTGGAGCGAAATTTCGTTGCGAGTCGTGCCGCTCGGGAAGAATCAGGTAGTCGGTCTGGCGATCGTCCGTGACATTACCGATCGGAAGCATTCGCTCGAATTATTGCATGATAGTCAAGCCGCGCTCGTCGAGGCGCAAGCTTTGGCTCACGTTGGCAGTTGGCAGTTCGACCTGGTCAGAAACAGCGTTGTCTGGTCGGAAGAATGTTATCGAATCTTCAACGTCGACCCAGCGACTTTTGTTCCGACCTTTGATTACTTCATAGCCCATATTCACCCCGACGACCGCGCCGCTTTGATCGACGCCCAGGCCCGGACGCTGCGCGATCGCATGCATGGCGCGCTGGAGCAACGCATCGTGCTCGACGATGGCGCCGTTCGGACGGTCGAACAGCGATGGGCAAACTATTTTGCCGTCGACGGCAAACCGTTGCGCACCGTCGGCACCATCCAGGATATCACAGCAAGCAAAATTGCCGAAGGCAAACTGAAGCTGGAAAGAGATATCTCTGATGCGTTAACCAACAGTCTTCCTGGGCTATTTGTTGTGTTTGACAGACTTGGTCGCCTCGTTCGCTGCAACGAGAATATGTCAACATTGACCGGCCTCCCCATGGAGCAACTGCTGGGGACGAATGCATTCGCGCTTATAGTCGAGAGCGATCGCGACCTGGCACGGAAGAAGATGCTTGAGGCCTTCGATGTTGGCGCGGCGAGCGTCGAGTTCGGTGTCCGCTCCAAAGCCGGAGAGGTGCGCAGCATTCTCTGGAATGGCCGGACGATCATGAATGAAGGGAGTCGTCAGCTTGTCGCTGTTGGGCTGGACCATACCGAGATGCGCGAAATCCTGGGGCGACTACAGACGAGCGAAGCGCGCTTCCGGGCCGTGACGGCGACGGCGCAGGACGCCATCATCACGATCGACGGGGCCGCGCGGATCGGACTATGGAACCCCGCGGCGGAACGGATGCTCGGCTACACCGCAGAGGAAGCGGTCGGCAAACAGGTGCATGAATTTCTGGCGCCGGATCGGTTCCGCGCGAAAGCCGCCAGAGGTATGGACGAATTTGTCGGAACCGGGACGGGAGACGCGGTCGGTAAGATGACCGAACTGGCGGCGCTCCGCAAGGATGGGACCGAGGTCGCCATTGAGTTGTCGCTGGCGGCCGCGCGGCTCGACAATAGCTGGGGGGCCATCGGCGTCCTGCGCGACATCACCGAGCGCAAGGAAGCGGAGGATAAGCTACAGTTTTCCAATCTCCTGCTTTCGACCGAGATGGAGGCGTCGCCTAACGGCATCATAGTTGTTGGTCCTGACAGGAAGATCCTCCTGTTTAATCGGCAATTTGCCGAGATGTGGAAAGTTTCGCCTGCTTCGTTGACCGGCGGCACGCTGGATTCCGCGCTACTTTTAGGCACACCGCTGATGGTGGATCCTGCCAAATTCACTGCACTGATCAATTATCTGTTCGATCATCCCAGTGAGAGCCTCCAGCAAGAATATGTGATGTCCGATAGTAGAATTATCAATATCGAGATCGTGACGCTCTCCAGCGCCTCAGGAGACTATCTCGGCCGCGTCGGGTACTTCGGCGACATAACCGAGCGCCGGAAAGCGGAGCACAGCCTCCAGTTCGCCAATCTCCTCCTGCGGACACAGATGGAGGCGTCCCTCGACGGTATCTTGGTCGTTGACGAGAACAAGTCGATTGTCGCGTTCAATCAACGGTTTGCCGCAATATGGAAGATACCGCTGGCCGATTTGGAAGCAGGCAGGGACCTTGCCGTGTTGGCGAAAGTGACGTCCTCGGTGAAGGATGCCGAAAATTTCGTCGCCCGCGTCCGCTATCTTTATGATCACCCTGGCGAGGATAGCCAGGAGCAGATCGAGACGACCGACGGGCGCTCCATCGATCGCTACACCGTGACGCTCTATAGCCCATCGCACGCTTACCTGGGGCGCGCCTGGTTTTTCCGCGACATCACAGAGCGCAAGCGGGTCGAGGCGCTGGCGCTTCGGATGGCGCGGTACGACGTGCTGACGGGTCTGGCCAACCGCGCCGTTTTCGTGGAGGCGCTTCAGAACGCGACCGCGGCGGCAAAGCGCGGCGAAAGGGGTTTCGCTATCCTCTATCTCGACCTCGATCATTTCAAGGACGTGAACGACACGCTCGGGCATCCGGTTGGCGACGACCTTCTGAAAGCCGTGGCGGACCGGCTGCGCGCGAATACGCGCGAAACCGATACCGTCGCCCGGTTTGGCGGGGATGAGTTCGCGATCATCGTAGCCGATATCCGTGACGCCGCCGACGCGGCAGTCCTGGCGGACAAGCTGGCGTCTGTGTTCGCCATTCCGTTTTCGGTCCAGGGGAGCGAGATCCATAGCGGCGCCAGTATCGGGATCGCCGTCTATGGGGCCGAGGGCGCCGACGCGGAGACCCTGCTTTCGCACGCCGATGTCGCGCTTTACCGGGCCAAGTCGGAAGGTCGCGGCGGCTACCGGTTCTTCACCGATGCGATGGACGCGGAAGTCCAGACCCGGGTCGCGCTCGGAGCCGAGCTGCGCGTCGCCGTTGACGAGGGCCAACTTTTTCTCATGTATCAACCTCAGGTTGCGATCGATACCGAGCGAATTACTGGCGTGGAGGCGCTGGTGCGGTGGCGGCATCCCCAACGCGGCGTCCTTGGCCCCGGTCTCTTTATTCCAATCGCCGAGCAGATCGGCATCATCGCAAAGATCGGCCATTGGGTGTTGTGGGAGGCTTGCCGGCAGGGAAAGGCGTGGCTCGACGCTGGGCTCGCGCCAGTCAGGATCGCCGTGAACGTATCCGCCTTGCAGTTCCGCACGCCGGTCGCGTTAGAGGCAGATATCGCCGCCGCCCTCGCGCAGACCGGCATGCCGGCGCGGATGCTGGAGCTCGAGCTGACGGAGTCGGTGCTCATGGATGCGTCGCGCGAACACAGCGACCTTCTGCAGCGCCTCCGCGAGACCGGTGTGACTATCGCCATCGATGATTTCGGCACCGGCTATTCGTCGCTCGACTATCTGCGCAAATATCCGAGCAATCGCATCAAGATCGCCCAGAACTTCGTCACCAATCTGGAAACCACGCCCGGAGACGCCGCCATCATTCGGGCAACCATCGGTCTCGCGCGCGAGCTGAATATCGACGTCATCGCGGAAGGCGTCGAAACGCAGGTGCAGCGCGATCTGCTGAAGGATTGGGGCTGCGGCGAGGTCCAAGGCTATCTCTTCGCCAGGCCTCTGACAGCGCAAGAGGCCGAGGCCGCGCTCCGGGACGGTAAAATCTCTCCTCCACAACTCGGCGCCGTTAAAGCGGGAAAAGTCTGAACGCGATGCTGGATCGGCATCAGGCGTCGGCATTTTCGCGCGCGAGCGCACACGGGCCGGCCTCTTTTGAGGATGGCTCACCGGGAATTGGATAAAGGAATGGCTACGCATGGCCGACGATGGAAAGAAGTACTCGGGACTGGAGGACCGGCTGGACGCTTATGCCGCCTGGATTAAGGAACTCAGCGGTGGCAAGAGTACCAAGCCGCCGCCGACGGATGCCGCTGATCCTTTGGCGAGTCTTGGCCGCGAACTTCAGCACCTTTCGGACGTGATCACCGGGCGCGAATACGAGCTCAGACGGCTGTTTCAAGTTGTGCATAAGGTCGAGCGCGGACTTCTTGTCGAGGATGTGCTTGACAGGATCTTCGACGGTTTTTCCGGAATCCTTCCGTACGACCGCATCGGCTGCGCCTTTCTCTCCGACGGCGGCATGCGGCTGACGGCCTACTGGGCCCGCTCCAACCTCGGGCCGCCGCAGATCACCAAGGGGTATTCCCAGCAGATCGCCGGAAGCAGTCTTCAGGAAGTGTTTCGGACCGGAGAGCCGCGCATCCTGAACGACCTTGAGAGCTACCTGTCGGCCAATCGGGGATCGGACTCGACCTGCCGTATTGTCGCAGAGGGAGGGCGATCGAGCCTCACCTGTCCGCTGTTCGTCGATGGCCATCCGCTTGGCGTGCTGTTTTTCACCAGCCGCGAAATGAACGCCTATCGCGATATCCATCAGGCGGTGTTTCGCCAGATCGCGGAGGAGGTCGCGACGGTGATTGACAAGAGCCGGCTGTTTCAGGAGCTGGTAGAGAGCAATCAATTTCTCATACGCCAGGCCGAACATCTAAAGATCGCCGCAAACCGCGACGCGCTGACCGGCGTGCTGAATCGGGGCGCCATCATGGTCGTCCTTGAACAGCAAGCCCGTGCCGCCAGGATGCTCGGCAAACCCCTCGGCGTAATCATGGCCGATATCGATCACTTCAAACGCATCAACGATACCTATGGCCATGGCGCCGGCGACACGGCGTTGCGCGAGTTCGCCCGCCGCCTGTCGGCTGAGCTGCGCCCGAACGATTTTCTTGGCCGCTATGGGGGCGAGGAATTCCTGGTGCTGATTGGCGATACGAACAAGGAGCAACTGATGCTGATCGCGAATAGGCTGCGCCTGGCCATCGCCGAAGCGGCCTTCCATTTTGCTACGGTAAACGAAACAATCACTGCCAGCTTCGGGGTTGCCCTTGCTTCGGAATCCATCATTCCCGACGAGGCCCTGGTCGACATGGCGGATCGGGCGCTCTACGCCGCTAAAGCCGGCGGCCGCAACCGGTGCGAAGCCGCCTGACAGCTTTTGACCCGTGACCAGAGCCGGCGACATTTCCCAGCAATCTCGATTATGCCGATGGAAGGAAGAAATCATGAGAAACAAAGGACCAAACGGCAAGTTCCTTGTTGTCTTCGTGATGGTCCTTCTGCCGTTGTCATCGCCACGCAGCGCGATGGCCGCAGATAAACCGCCAGACACGTCGACATCTGGGTCTCCGTCGCTTCCACGCTGGCTTCTTCACATCGATGCCACTGGCGTTTTTCCCCACCCGGGCGCGAATGTCTCGATTCTTGGCACCCGCGTGCCAGGGGGGTCATTGTCCATCAATAATTCGGCGACCGTGACGGGAGATGTGAGCTATTTTCTCACACCCAGCATTGCGGTGAATCTCTATGCGGGGGTTCCGGCCCGTGGCGTTATCAAAGGCGCCGGAAGTCTGTCGGCCTTAGGTACGCTGGCCACGAGTTTGTATGGCGTCGCCATCCTGTCCGCAGAATATCACGCCACGAATTTCGGAGCGTTCAAGCCCTATGCGGGCATCGGGCCAGCTTACTCGATCTTTCTTGATACGCGTGACGGCGCGCTGGGCAACGTCAAGGTGCCGAACGCCTGGGGAGTCGCGTTCAGCATCGGCGCCGATTACGACATCAACGATCGATGGACTTTCAACGTGTATCTCAAGCAGATCCTTCTATCGACCACCGTAACGGCGACTCTGAGGGCGTCCCGGCCACATCCAAGACCACGCTCAACCCAACCCTTTTCGGTGCGGGAATTGGGTGCCGTTTCTGAGCTCGCCGCGCAGCACGCGGCCAATAGACCGACACCAGCAATATGCCGGAGCCACGCGCATTGCGGGGACGGGAACCCACGAGCCGATAGCCTGCGGCATTCAGACGGCTATGGCGGAGACATTATGCTCGTCTTCGTCAAGCGTGGCCCGTCAACTCGGAACAAAGGCGGGCGCGCCGCCAACCGCCGATTTTACGCCGCCTGCGGCGGCCAAGGTGCGAATCAAGTTGCTCCGCGATCCCAGGCGGGATTCGAACCCACTGCCCCAGGCTTAGGAATCCTTTAGCCATTGGTGCTGTATCATCTGCCTGCGCGCGCGAAACTCAGCCGGAATTCCTCGCCCGGAGAGCAGCACAGCGGTATGGCTGCGGGTCCCCGAAACTGGGTCAAATGGTTACAGCAAGCAAATGTCGGTCTCGGCCAAATCCTATTCCCGCAACCAAACGAAGGCCCGTTGTCTCAAAGAGATGGCGGGCTTTTCGTTCTGATTGGTCGCTCAACGAAGACATGCGTCGCCGTTATCCGCTTGCTCCCCGCCATCGGCGTTGCGGATACAGCGAGCGCTTCAGCCCGAAAGCGGGCGACTCCGACCTCGTCGGATCCGTCCGCCTTGAGCCCCGCAGCCTACCTGTCGATGAACCGGATCGCCTGTTGGAGCGCGGCCGGCGAGACTCGGAACAGGCCTGTATAGGGCAGGCCGAGCTCAAAGATCAGGAAGATCGCGAAGGCGATCGACAGGGCGCCGAACGACAGCGTGGTCAGAACCAGCGCGTTGGGCGCAGCATAGAGGCCAATGGCGAAGAACAGCGCGACCGTCCAAAACACCAGTATCGCCACCAGGAACAACGACACCGGATGGCTCGCCACTTGCAACGACGTCAGCAGCCGGGTCTGCTCGACCATATTGCCGTACTGGTTCGCCGTCGCCAGGGCCTGCTTTTGCGCGTCGGTCTTCGGTTGAAGGGTCAAGAGATAGTCGGTCATTCTCTGGGAGTCCGCCAACGGCCATGCGACGGTCAGCGCGTCGTGGGCCGGCTTTCCCTTGCCCCAGAACGTCTCATAGCCGGTCACGATCGCCTCCTTGAGCTTGTCCCGCGCCGGCTTGGTCTCCGGCCCGTATTGCGCGAGCGCCTGGTCCAGCCTCAAAATCTGGGCGGAAAAGTTCTCGAGTTGGGTCTTCTGATTGGAAAAGAAGGAAAAGCTGACGCCGATTAGCGTTCCCAGGACCAGCGCCAGCAACAGGCTGACCAGCCCCGCCACCTGCCCGACCACGCCGCGCGAATCGGCCGACCTGTGCTCCTCCGCCAGCCTCCTCTGCGCTAAGAGCCCGGCGCAACTGCTGCCCAGGATCAGAAGGAAAATAACCACGCAGGCTATGAGAATCTTCATAATTCGGCCCCTCCCGGCGCAAATGATTCCGCGGCGGCGCCCCAGAAGGCTGTCGCAGGTTATCGATCTCGATAGATGACGCAAAGCTCCGAGTTGTTTTCGATGCTCCCGAGTTGTTCTCGACGATTCAATCCGATCGGCGGCGATGGGAAGGCGCGCCGGATCTCGCGGCAGCGCGGAAATACTGGGCCGCGTTTCGGTCAGTCGGCGCCGATCTATCTGTCGGTTCGCGCCACGGTGATCGCGGGGATGGGGCGCAGGCTCGGCCGCCGCTCAGCGCACGGCGCGTTTCTGCTCGAACCGACATCGCCTCGCGAGCCTCGCTTGCGCGAATGGCTTCAGATTTTTATGGTGTGATTTTTGCCAGTTGTTCAGGGGTCAATGGAGGGAAGAGCCGCAACATTGCGTCGCGAGCGGGCGGTGATCGTTGGCCTCGCGTCTGTCGTCGTCCTTCTGGGCGTGGGCGCTATTGGGCCCGCCGCGGCGTTCGATTTCTTCGGCCTCTGGCCGGGCGCCGAGGCGCCGCCGTCGGTCTCGAAAAACTCGATCCCCTATAGCCTGACTTTCAAGGTCGAGGGCGGCGATTCGGGCCTGACGAGCGCGCTGCGCGACGCATCGACGCTGTATGGGCTGCGGCTGGACGCGCCGCCGGACGGCGACTCGCTCGCGCGCCGCGCCGCACGCGATTTTGCTCCGCTCGTCGATGCGCTATGGGCCAGCGGATATTACAACGCCAGCGTCGTCATCTCGATCGACGGAATTGGTCTCAAAGTCGGCGGCGACGCGGCGGCGTTTGCGCGCGCGGCCGAATCTTATCGCAATCACGCCCCGGCCCCGGTCGTCGTCAGCGTCAAGCCTGGACCATTGTTCGCTCTGCGCTCGATCGCCGTCGTCGGCCCGAATGGGCGCGCGGCGCTGGCGCCGTCGGAGTTGCCGCAAAGAGTCATCGGACTGAAGCCGGGCGACCCGGCGGTCGCAAGAAAGCTGCGGGCCGCGCAGGCCCGCATGATTGACTATTTCCGCGCCCAATCGCGCCCGCTCGCCAAAGTCGTCGCCGTGCGGCCCGTCATCGACCACCCCGCGCACGCGATGGATCTCACGATTGTGCTGGACCCTGGTCCCTCCGCGAGAATCGGCAAAGTGACGGTTGTCGGGCCGAAGACCTTCGCGCCGTCGATCGCGCGCTCGTTCATCTACCTCGAGCAGGGAGACCCTTATTCGCCGCAATCCCTGGAAAAAGCCAAGACTAGCGTCAGGACGATCCCGGCTGTCGGCTCCGTGCGGGTCGTCGAGTCCACCAAGATCGACGCAGCAGGAGACTTGCCGATCGAGTTTGACGTCGGCGCACGCCTACGGCACGCCATCGGCGCTTCAGCCCAATATTCCACGATCGACGGTCCCACCGGTCAAATCTTCTGGGAGGATCGCAACCTCTTTGGCGGGGCCGAATTTCTTCGGCTCGAAGCGGCCGCGCTTTACGCGCCCTCGACGCTCGGGCCGGTCCAGAGCGTCGGCGGCCTTTCGGACTTTAACCTCGGCGGCCGGCTCGCCGCGCATTTTCTCAAGCCGGCGCTATGGGGCTCGCGCAACGACTTGCTCCTCGACGCGACCGCGGAGCGCGTGAGCACCAGTTACGGCAGTTATGTCGGTTACACCGCCGATGACGTCGACGTCTCCGCAGCCGTGCGCCATCGGTTCTCGCAACAGCTCTCGGTTCAGGCGGGGCTCGAAGCGCAAAAGGGTTTCGCGACCGATATTCTGGGAACTGTCAACTACACCTTGGTCGGGACGCCGGTTTCCCTGCTCTATGACACGACAGACGACAAGCTCGATCCCAAGCGCGGCGTGCGCGCCTCGGCGACGATTGCGGCCTACCCGACGTTTCTTGGCTCAAGCCTCGGACTGATGACCGCGAGAGTGCGGGCGTCGACTTACTACTCGCTCGATGAGGATTCGCGTTACGTTTTGGCGGGCCGGGTCGATCTCGGCGGGATAACCGGCGCCTCGCTCAGCGCGATCCCGGCCAACTGGCGCCTCTACGCCGGCGGCGGCGGCTCGGTTCGGGGCTATCAGTACGACAGCCTTGGCCCGATGGGACCGGGCAATTCCGTGATCGGCGGTCGCAGCGTCTTCGACGCATCTCTGGAGTTGCGCGTCAGGCTCACCGACAGCATCGGTCTGGTGCCGTTCTTCGACGCCGGCAACGCCTTCGCCTCGAGCGCGCCTGATTTTTCCCAGCCGCTGCGAATGGCGGCGGGCCTCGGACTGCGTTACTACACCTCGTTCGGTCCGATCCGGCTCGACGTCGCGGCGCCAATCAATCGGCGGCCCGGCGACAGTCCGGTCGCGATCTACGTCAGCATCGGGCAGTCGTTCTGATGGCGCCACGCCTTGCAACCGCCGCGATCCAAGCGCTTCGGCGATTGGGCGAGGCATTGAGGCCGACGGGCTCGCCCAATGCTTCGACACGCTCACGCACCCCTCGGAAACGGCTGGCGAGCGGCTCGTATTGGTCCATTGTCGCGCTCTTGGCGTTCGTCTGCGCCCTCCAGGCCAAGGGTCATGCGGCCGAATCAGACAAGGGCGTGCTCGCCGACGTCATTTCAAGGGCGTTGACCACCAAGACGTCCAGCGTATCCATCGGCGCGGTCGACGGCCCGCTGTCGTCCAACGTTACGATTCGCGACGTTGTCGTGTCCGACAAAGACGGGCCGTGGCTCAAGCTGGACAAGGCGCGCCTCGTCTGGAGCCGGCTCGCGCTGCTTAAGCGCCGGCTCGAGGTCGACAGGCTCGACATCGGGACCCTGCAGATTCTGCGTCGGCCCCTGCCGACGCCGCCCGAACCAGGCGCGCCGAAGGCCGAGAAAGGGCCGCTGCTGCCCGAATTGCCGCTGAAGGTGATCATCAAGGAATTTGCGGTCGACAAAATCGTCCTCGGCGCGCCGGTGATCGGCGTCCCAGCTGAACTCGCCGTCTCCGGCGCCGCGACGCTCGGGCCGCCATCCGAGGGCCTCGACCTGCGTCTTGATGCGCGGCGGCTGGACGCGCAGGGGACGTTCGTCGCCCGAATCCTTTTCGTGCCGAAAAGCGCGAATTTGTCGCTGTCCCTCAATTTCGACGAGCCCGCAGGCGGGCTTGTCGCACGTTTCGCGAGTCTCCCCGGATTGCCGCCGGTGCATCTGGCGCTCAATGGCAAGGGGCCGCTCGACGCGTTCCGTGCGAAATTGGCTTTCGCCGCGGGGCCCGACATCGGCGCCGAGGGCGGACTTGACCTGACGCGCGAAGGATCCGGCCGGCGGCTGACGACGAAACTGCAATCTCGTATCGCCGGCCTGTTGCCCCCGCTCGCCGCCGGAATTTTCGCCGGTCAGACCGCGCTCGACGGCGATATCGTTCTTGGCGACGACGGTTCCGTCGCCATCAAGAGTTTGAGCCTCGTCTCCACGGCTGCTCGTCTCGATGCGAGCGGCGGCGTCGATCCGGCTCGTCAGGTCGCGCTCGCCGTTCACGCTGAGCCGATCCTCGGCGCCGCCGACATCGGCAAGTTCAGCCTCGAGGCGAGGGCGACCGGTCCACTCGACGGCTTCTCGGTTCAGGCTTTGCTCCAAGCCCGTCAGACGCGTTTCGGCCCGGGGCGCATCGGCGCATTGGACGCCTCGTTCACCGCCGCGCCGAATGGCGCCTTTAGCGATCCCGCGACCCGCGTCGCGATCGTCGGGAACGCAACGGCGAGCGGGCTCGCATTCACCGATTCGATGCTGCAGGATGCTGTCGGTAAGGCCGTCAATGCGACGCTGCGCGGCGAGGCTTCGCTTCGAGGTGCGCTGCGCATCGCCGAACTGCGGGTGAACGCAGCAAGTCTCGACGCGCGTTTCACCGGAGAGGCGGACCGGCGGCGCGTTCATGGCAGCCTCGCGATCGAGGCGCCGGACCTGGCGGCTTTCGCGAAACTGTCGGGGATGTCGTTGCGCGGCGTGCTCGAGGCGACCGCCGACCTCGACGGCGCTCCCGCCGAAGGCGCCTTCGACGCTGAGCTCGACGGCCGGGTCACCGATTTCAAGACCGGGATCGCGGCGCTCGACGGCTTCGCCGGCGGCGGGCTCACCCTGCGCGGCGGCGTGGCGAAACTCGCTGGCGGGGGATACGGTTTCAAGGATCTACGGCTTGTCGGGGCGCATGGCGCGGCGCGGATCGACGGAAAGGCGGGCGAGGACAAGGCGGCGGTTCATGCCGAGATCGACATCCCCGAGATGAAAACGATCGACCCGCGTGTCGCCGGCCGAGCTCAGGTCGTGGCCGATCTGAGCGGCTCGCTCCCGGCTCTCGACGCCAGCGTGAACGCAAATCTCAAAAACGGCCGGCTGATGAATCGGCCGACGCCGAACCTGGAAATCTCCGGCGACGCTCACGACCTGACGGGTCTCGTCGACGCGAGGGCGACGCTCAACGGCACAATCGACTCTCGGCCGGCAACCGGCAGCCTTCATGTCGTCAAGCGTGCGGACGGCGGTTGGGCGTTTGACGACTTTGCGATAGCGCTCGCTTCCGCGCGCGTCGCCGGGGACGTGACCATCGATCCCGACATGACGACCAACGGGCGACTGTCGCTCGAGGCGACGAATCTCGACGACCTTTCGCCGCTCGTCCTTACCCGGCTCGGCGGCGCGATCGAAAGCGAGATTGAGCTTTCGGCGCGAGGCGGCAAGCAGGATATCGTCGTCCGCGCCAAGAGCCCCGGCCTCTCCGCCTTCGCCCTCAACCTCAAGGACCTCATCGTCAACGCGCGAGTCAACGACCTGTTTGGGCAGGCGATCGCCGACGGGACCTTAAGCGTCGCCCGCATGACCTACGGCGGGGACGAGGCCTCGGATATACGCGTGGTCGCCACGCCGGCGCTTGCGGCAAGCGACATCGACCTTCGCGCGCGAGCCCGCGGCCTATTGATCAAGGCGAACGGCAGCTACGCGAGCGCCGCGCGGCGGCTGACACTGGCGGGTCTCAGCGCGCAAGGAAGCGCTCACAAAATCTTCCTCGCCAGTCCAGCCTCGCTGAGGTTCAGCGCTGAAGGACTTGATCTCGGCAAAGTCGCGCTCAGGGTCGATGCCGGCCATCTCGACATCGCCGGTCGAGCGGGCGCGAAGATGGACCTGCGCGTCGTCGCAGCATCGCTGCCGCTGTCGGCCATCGACTTCGCACGGCCGGGGCTCGGTCTCGCCGGCGCCCTCGACGCCGAGGCAGCGCTACGCGGTGCGCCGGCTGCGCTCAAGGGCGAATGGCGCGCGACGATTGTCAAGTTCACCACATCGGAACTGCGGGCCGCGGACATTCCCGCGCTTCAGGTGAAAGGTTCGGGTCGGCTTTCTGGGGGCCGCACGACGCTGGACGTCGCCATCGAGGCGGCGAAGGCAGGCGCGTTGCGGCTGACCGGCTCGGCGCCTCTGAACGCGCACGACCCACTCGACCTGAGGGTTGCGGGCAAACTCGACCTCGGCCTCGCCAACAGCATCCTCGGCGCCGCCGGGCGGCGCGCCAGCGGCGCCGCAGTCGTCGACTTGAGGCTGGCCGGCGCTGCGTCCAAACCCCTCGCACGCGGGTCGATCGCCATCCGCAACGCCTCGTTTTCGGACGAGACGAGCGGGTTCAAAGCGGAGAGGATCGAGGCCTCCATTACAGCCAACGGCGAGGCGCTCGACATCACCCGCATGACAGCGTCGACGCCCAATCGCGGCTCGCTCGCCGTCAGCGGACGCGTACGGCTCGACCCGGGGGCAGGCTTTCCTGGCTCGATCCATATTTCCGGACGGCGCGCGCAGCTTCTTGCGAACGCCGTCGTTGCGGCCACCGCCGATGTTGCGCTTGATGTGAGCGGACCGCTCGCCCGAAGCCCCCGCGTTGCCGGACGCATCGACATCGTCTCGATGGATATCAACATTCCCGAACAGCTGTCGGGGGCGCTGAGGCCGCTCGCTGGCGCGCGACACGTCAGGCCGGGGCCTACGGCGCGCCTGCGCCTCGCTCTCGCCGCCAAGGCGAAGGCGAGCGCCCGCGGCTCGCCTTTGTTCGAGACCGCCCTGGCGGTTGTCGTCTCCGCGCCCAATCGCATTTTCGTTCGCGGTCGCGGCCTGGATGCGGAGCTCAGCGGCGATCTGAAGATCGGCGGCTCGTCGAGCGAGCCGTCGATCACGGGGGGGTTCGACCTAAGGCGCGGCGTCTTCTCGATTCTCGGCAAACGCCTAGACTTCACCAGCGGACGGGCCGTGTTTCGAGGCAACATGATGCCTGAGCTGAATTTCCAGGCGCAGACGACTGCAGGCGACGTCACCGCCATGGTCGCCATCACCGGGCCGGCTGCCGCGCCGACATTCACCTTCTCTTCGCAGCCCGAACTGCCGCAGGACGAGATTCTCTCGCGAATCCTGTTCCAGAAGCCCTCGGGCGACCTCTCGGCGTTCCAGGCGCTGCAGCTCGCCAACACAGTCTCCTCGCTTTCCGGCCGAGGCGACGCTTTCGAGACGCTGCGCCGGTCACTTGGCGTCGACAGTTTGGATGTGGGCTCGGGCGCCAGCGGCGGACCGACGGTCGGCGTGCGGCGCGCGATCAACGATCGCCTCAGCCTTGGCGTCACCACTGGCGCCAGGCCCGAGGATAATGGCGTCTCGCTCGATCTAGACGTGACCCGTCATCTGCGCCTGCAGGTTGGCGAAGACGCCAAAGGCGCTTCGACGGCCGGCATTCGGGCGCAATGGGAATATTGATTGGGGACACCAGGCTCCTTGCAAGGATCGTACGGGCCGCGATCGTGGGATCCTTCCTTTTATCGACGTCGACCGGCAAAGGGGCTCGCCACGGACGATCTGGAATGGCAAGGCGATTGTCGTCGAGCGCTTGCGCAAAGCCGGCCGGATCACCACGCAGGCTCTCAGGCTTGGAAGATCAGCATCAGGTAAGCGGCAAACAACATCACGTGCACCGCCCCTTGCAGAATGTTGGTGCGGCCGCTGGCAAACGTGACGATGCTGACCGCCAGCGTGAGCGCAAGCAGGAGATCATTGGCGTTGGTGAGTCCGAGATAGATCTCGCGTCCTGTGAAGTGGCTGATGGCCAACATCGCCGGCACTGTGAGCCCAATCGTCGAAAGAACCGATCCGAGGGAAATATTGATCGACCGTTGAAGCCGGTTCGCCATGGCCGCTCGCGCGGCGCCGATGGCTTCAGGCGTAGCCACCAGCGTGGCGATAATGACGCCGCCGAGCGCCGCCGGCGCCCGCAGGGTCTCGATGAAATAGTCGATTGGACGCGCTAGCTGCTCCGTCAAGAAAGCGACGGGCGCCATATAGGCGATCAGCAAGGCCGCGTGCCGGAGCAGTGACGGCGCAGCCCGCGCCGTACGCTTCGCCTCAGGCGCGCCGCCGCTCTCATCAAACGTGAAAAAACCGTGATGGCGGCCCGTCTGAATGACGAGGAAAGTGCTGTACAGCCCCAACGACATCACCACGAGAAATGCCTGTTGCGAGAGAGAAAGCGTTGGGCCGGGAGTAGTCACCGTGAAATCCGGCAGGCTCAGGGTCAGCACCGTCAAGGGGATGATCACGCCGAGATAGGCGTTAGCGCCCTGCAAGTTGTAGCGCTGTTCCCGATGGCGCACGCCGCCGAATAGCAGCGAAGCGCCCACCATTCCGCCCAAAACGATCATGACAACAGCGAACAGCGTATCGCGCACGAGCGATGGATTATTCGCCCCATGCATCATCACGGCGGAGACGCTCATCACTTCGATCGTAGTTACCGAGAACGTCAGAACGAGCGTGCCGTAGGGCTCGCCCAGAACGTCGGCGACACGGTCGGCGTGCCGAACTACTGACAGCGCGGACCCGAGCACCACGCCGAACAGCCAAAGGAAGATGACCGCCAGAAATAGCGGATTGGTCAGCGCGTCCGACAATTTGTCGCCGGCCAAGGCAAATGCAAGCGTGGTCGCCAGGCTGACGCCCAGGAACCATTCGTCAAGGATTGCCGCGCGGAATAAGCCCATCATGCAGACGGCTCGGGATCGACAAGGGACTTTCGTCTCGTACTCAGCAATGGGCGATCCGGCAAGGCGTTCGCCCTTTTTGCGCGGGAAGAGCGGACTGCGTCCACGCTGCGTGAGCGGAGATTGACGCTGCCGAATCCCAAGCGCAAGCCGGTCACAATTTCATCGGGGGCGCGCTCCGCCAGCGCAACGCTGGCGACAGGGTTCGCGCGCAACGTCTCCCGCCGTTCGAGTCGTTCCATTCGCGCTATCTCAGCGCGATTGAGAGTTGCCGGAGGATCGCCAACGGACGCGACAAAGGCGATCGAAATCTTCGCCGCCGGAACTGGTCACCCATGCGGGATCGGTCCTATCTGAGTTCAGGCTGATGGCTGGACACATTTCTATGTCCAACTGACGCTGCCTCGTCAGGCTGATTTCGTCATCAGAGCAAGGAGGCCCTTTAGCAGATTCGCCGGGGTGGGCGGGCAGCCGGGGATGTGCAAATCGACTGGAATGACCGCCGAAACCCCACCGGCGCAGGCGTAGCTGCCCGCGTATAGTCCACCGTCAAGCGCGCAGGCGCCGGCGGCGATGACCCATTTTGGGGAAGGCGTCGCGTCATAGGTGCGTTCCAACGCTTCTCGCATATTCCGAGTGACCGGGCCGGTGACCAGAAGAATGTCGGCGTGGCGCGGAGAGGCGACGAATTTGAAGCCGAACCTCTCGATATCGTAGAACGCGTTGTTGAGCGCGTGGATCTCGAGCTCACAGGCGTTGCAGGAGCCGGCGTCGATCTGTCGGATCGCCAGGCTGCGGCCGAGCCTGGTTTGGGCGGCGCTCTTGATCTGGCCGGCGATCGCAATCAATTCAGGGTCGGACGGATCAGGCGCCGGTTCCGACAGAGGCGGTCGGGTCACGCTTTGAAACAGAGTTCTGCGCATCGTTCAGGTCCGATCAGAGGTCATGCCCGGAGTAGGAGCAATTGAAGGATTTGTTGCAGATCGGAAAATCGGCGACGATGTTGCCCTCGATCGCGGCTTCCAGCAGCGGCCAGTGAAACCAGGACGGGTCGCGCAAATGACATCGCTCGATGGCGCCGTCCACGCCAAGCCGGACCCAGGCCAGGATGTCGCCGCGAAAGCCCTCGACCAGAGCGAGCCCCTCGCGAGGCTCGTGTGCGCTGACGACCTCGGCGCGGATTTCCCCCGCAGGCATGCCGTCCAGGATCTGGTCGATCAACCCAAGGCTCTGCTCCACTTCGCGGATTCGAATCCACACCCTCGCGTTCACGTCGCCTTCGGCGAGGGTCGGGGTCTCGAAGCGGAGTTGATCGTAGGGCGCATGGGCGAAATCTCGCCGGACGTCGAAGGACCGCCCGGACGCGCGTCCTACAACTCCGCCGCTTCCGTATTGGCGCGCCAATTCGGCGCGAAGCGCCCCGGTCCCGACGGTTCGGTCCTGAAGGGACGCCGTGTTGTCGTAGAGCTCGACCAAATGTGGAAAGGCGCCGCGGATGGTCGTCAGCAGCTCTCTCACGCTCATCAGGCCGGACGGCGTCAGATCGGAGCCGACCCCGCCCGGTGCGACAACGTCCATCATCAGTCGGTGGCCGAAGCAGGCGTGGGCGACGCGCAATACCCGCTCCCGCAACACGCCGGTGTGGGCGTGCATCAGGCCGAACGCAGCGTCGTTGCAGATGGCGCCGATATCGCCGAAGTGGTTCGCAAGGCGCTCCAATTCCGCCATCAGCGCGCGGAGCCATATAGCGCGCGTTGGAACCGTTAGGCTCAAGGCGCATTCGACCGCCCGGGCGAAAGCGATCGAATAAGCGACGGTGCTGTCGCCCGAGGTTCGCGCCGCGAGGCGCGCGCCGCGATCGAGCGAAGCGCCCGCCATCAGCGCTTCGACGCCCTTGTGGACATATCCCAGCCGTTCTTCGAGGCGGACGATCGTCTCGCCGCTCGCGCTAAACCGAAAATGCCCCGGCTCGATAATGCCCGCATGGACGGGGCCAACGGGAATCTGGTGAAGCCCCTCTCCCTCTGCAGCCAGGAATGCGTAAGGCGCCGGGTCAGACAATGCTGGCGTCCGCGCGCCGAGCGGATGACGGACGAGCCAACGTCCATGATCCAGCCAGGGGCGCGGGTCCGGCGCGCCGACGGGTTCATAGCCGAAAAGGTCCTGTATGGCGCGTTCCAGGCGGATCGCGGGCGCATGCCAGGCTGCGACCGACGGAAACCTTCCACCATCGCAGACCAGGCTTGCGACAGCGATTTCTCCCCGGCTCGCGTCGGCAAGCGCCATATGAACCATGCCGACATCGCCCCAAAGCCCCGAAAGGGTCCAAAAGCCGTCGCCAAGCTGGCGGGCGAGGCTGCGCCAGAGACCTGGATCGACGATGCGGCGTGACCAGGGCCGGCTCTCGAGCGCGGCGGGCGCGCCCGACAGGGCGTCTGCTAGGGTCGGCATCTTCCTTCCCCCTTCAGCGAAGAAGACTTGCGACATGCTGAAACCAGATGACCAGCGGCGGCGGCAGGTAGATCCCCGCCAACAAGACCAGTCCAAGATGCGCGGCGGTGGGAAGGTAAGACGCCTTGACGGGGGCTGCGTCTCCATTCGGCTCTCCGAAAGCCATGCCATGAAGCCGCAGCAGCAGCGCGCCAAAGGCGATGAGCAGGCCCGACACAAGAGGTACGGCGAGCAATGGCGCTCGCGCGAAGGTCGAACTCACCACCAGAAACTCGCTCATGAATATCCCGAGGGGAGGCAATCCGGCGATGGCGAAGACGCCGAGGACTAGCCCCCAACCGAGCAGCGGATGCGTCACGGTCAGGCCGCGGATATCGGCGATCCTCTGCGTGCCCTTGACCTGTGCGATATGACCGACAGTAAAGAAGATCGCTGACTTCGTGAGGCTGTGCATGACCATATGGAGAAGGCCGGCGAAATTGGCGAGCGGTCCGCCAATGCCGAAAGCGAAGGCGATGATGCCCATGTGCTCGATGGAGGAATAGGCAAACATCCGCTTTATGTCGCTGCGCCGATACAGCATGAAGGCGGCGAAGACGAGCGACACGAGACCCAGAATCGCCATAAGCGGACCAGGAGCGATCGCCCCCGAGTTGGCGTCCAGCAGAAGTTTAAATCGAAGCACGGCATAGAGCGCCACATTGAGCAACAGACCCGACAGAACCGCTGAAATCGGCGTCGGGCCTTCGGCATGGGCGTCGGGCAACCATGCGTGCAGCGGCGCCAGGCCTACCTTTGTGCCGTAACCCAACATCAGGAACACGAAGGCCAGATTGAGTTGCGCCGGATCGAAGGCCGAGGCGTGCGCGATAAGCACCGTCCAGACCATTCCGTTCAACCCTTCGCCAACCGTCGGTCGGGCGGCCATGTAGACCAGAATCGTGCCAAACAGCGCGAGCGCAATGCCGACACTGCCCAGGATAAAATATTTCCACGCCGCCTCGATCGCCTCGGGGGTTCGGTAAACGCCAACCATGAGCACGGTGGTCAAAGTCGCCATCTCGACCGCCACCCACATCAGGCCGATGTTATTGGCGACGAGAGCGAGGTTCATGGCAAACAGCAGGACTTGATACATCGCGTGATAAAAGCGGAGCCGGATGGGCGTGAGCCGCCCAATCTCCAATTCATGGGCGATATAGCTTGCGCTGAAGACGCTCGTGGTGAAGGCGACAAACGTATTGAGGACAATGAAGACGATGTTGAGATCGTCGACCAGGATATACAACCCCGTGGCCGGCTTGTGCACAAATAGCGACAGCGCCGCGATGAACGTAAGAAAACTCGACAGGACGTTGAGACGCGCCGACGCGCGATAACTCGGCGTCAATGCAAGGATCGCCGCGGTCGCGGCCGGAATGACGAGGATCGCCGCCGTGCCATCCGGGACAAGCGCGTTCATCGGCGCCCTCCCTGAAAGCGATCGAGCGCCTCAATGTCGACAGTGTCGAAACGTTCGCGGATACGGAACAGGAAGACGCCGATGACAACGAAGGCGACAAGCACCGAGAATGCGACGCTGATCTCCACCACCAGCGGCATGCCCTTCGCGCCCGTCGCAGCCAGAATCAATCCGTTCTCCAGGGACATGAAGCCGACGACTTGGCTCACGGCGTTGCGTCGGGTCACCATCATGAGGAGGCCAAGCATCACGACCGAAAGGGCGAAGGCGAGGTCCTCGCGCGCCAATGGATCAGCGTTAACATCGACGCGCAGCATCACGACCATTGACAGCGCGACCAGCGCCATTGCGGCGATCATGGTAGGGCCGAGGCTGACGACATTCTCGACTTCGCGGTGAATGCCCAGGCGGGCAATGATCCGATGCAAGGCGATCGGGATGACGATCGCCTTGAAGACAAGCGCGATCGCCGCGGTGATGAAGAGGTGCGGCGCGTGCTGGATGTAGGCTTGCCAGGCTACCGACAACGTAAGGACGACGGCCTGTAACGCAAACACATTGAGAAGCGAATAAAGGCGATTCTGATAAAGCAACATGAAGCTGACGAGCACGAGACCGCCCGCGAGCAGGTGCGCGAGGTCGAAGGCCAGACCTTTCATCACAGGCTCGTCGACACGAAACGCAACAGAACGGCGAGAAAGGCGAGCATGAGGGCGACTCCAACGAAATCCGGGACGCGGAAGACTCGCATCTTGGCGATCGTCGTTTCGAACACCGCAAGAAACACCCCGGCTCCCGCGAGCTTTCCGAGATAGGCGAGGACGCCGATGGCCTGTGCGCCGATGTCCTTGCCCACATGGGCGATTCCCCACGGCGTGAAGACGCAGGCGATCAGCGAAACATAGAGCAACAGCTTGAGCCAGGACGCGAGTTCGAGAAGAGCAAGATGCCGTCCCGAATATTCGAGCACCATCGCCTCGTGAACCATCGTGAGCTCCAAATGGGTCGCCGGATTGTCCACCGGAATGCGGGCGTTCTCGGCCAGCGCCACGATGACGAGCGCGATAAGCGCCATTCCGAGCGACACCCGCAGTCCGACGGCCGGCGACGTCATGAACGCGACGATGCTGGAGAGCTGGGTCGAGCCGGCCACCAAGGCGAGGGTAAAGACGATCATGATCAGCGCCGGCTCTGCGAGCGTCGCGAACATGGCTTCGCGACTGGACCCGATTCCGCCGAAACTGGTCCCGACGTCCATGCCCGCCAAAGCCAGGAAAAATCGCGCGCTTCCGAGCAACGCGATAATGGCGATCAGGTCGGCTGACCAACTGTACAGCAGACCGGTCGCAAAGGTCGGAATCAGGGAGGCGCTGACCCAGGTCGCCGCGAACACGAGATAGGGCACGAACCGGAATAGCCAGGATGCGCCGTGAGCAATCACCGCCTCCTTGCGGGCGAGCCGGATCAAGTCGAGATAAGGCTGAATTACCGGCGGCCCCTGTCGACGCAGAAGGCGCGCTTTCACCTTGCGCACGAACCCGGTCAAGAGCGGCGCAAGAAGCAGAACCAGGAGCATCTGTGTAATTTGAACGGCCAGGCCGCCTATCAGGACCATGATGCGAGCACCAGCAGGAGAAACACCAGCGCCCCAACGACTATGCTGAGGTACTGACGGATGGTCAGGAACTGGAGACGGTTCAACCTCTGAGCGAGAAACTCGACGGCGCGTGTGATGGGGTCGTAGACAAACTCCCAGACGAGGTCGTGCATCTCTACCTTCAGGCGCGCCGGTCGGATGTCGCCCGGCGCCGGCATATCGACGCGCTCACGGGCCCGGAAAGCGAAAGCGCCGTAGACGCGTCGTATCGGCTGAGCAAAGCTCGCAGCCGTGTATTGGGTCGCGGGATTGGCGTCGGGAAAGCCGCAGTCCCATGCCGGCGCCTTGCGCACGACGTCGGACGCCAGCCGGTGAATTGCAAAGGCCGCAAGCGAGGCGGACGCCGCGATGAATAGAAACACGAGAAGGCCGTTGTAGGAACTGCGGCTCTCGGCAATCGGCACGATCGAGAGCCAATTGATCCCACTCTGCATCGGCATCCGATCGCCGGCGAGGGTCTTCACCACCGGCGCCAGGGCGTCGATGAAGAGACCAGGCAAAATGCCGACGATGAGGCATAGCGCCGCGAATACAAACATCGCCGTGAGCGAGAACCGATCGGTCTCGTGCGCGCCCTGCGCCGCCTTCGTCCGAGCGCGCCCAAGAAAGGTAATGCCGAACGCCTTGACGAAGCACGCGGCCGCGAGCGCGGCCGAGAGGGCGAGCAGCGTCCCGACCGCCGGCACCAGCAATTTCAATCCCCAGGACGGCAGCTGGGGACTTAGCAATATTGCTTGAAAGGTCAGCCACTCGGAGACGAAGCCGTTGAACGGCGGCAGCGCGGAGATGGCGACGCACCCGACGAGAAATGCGAAGGCCGTTTGCGGCATGCGGTGAATGAGGCCCCCGAGATGCTCCATGTCGCGTTCCCCCGTCGCTGTCTGCACCGCGCCGGCGCCAAAGAACAGCAAGCTCTTGAAGAGGGAATGATTGAACACGTGCAGAAGACCCGCGGTGAGCGCGAGCGCCGCGGCTGAGGGCATGCCGAAGACCTTGAAAGCAAGAGCGAGCCCGAGTCCGATATAGATAATCCCGATGTTCTCCACGGTGTGGTAAGCGAGCAGACGCTTGAGGTCGTGCTGCATCAGCGCGTAGAGGACGCCCATGACCGCCGTGATTCCGCCGAGCGTGAGCACCACGACGCTCCACCACCAGGCGGGTGGCCCCAGCAGATCGAAAACGATCCGAATAAAGCCATAGATCGCGACCTTGGTCATCACGCCGCTCATCAGAGCGGAGACGTGGCTCGGAGCGGCGGGATGAGCGAGCGGCAGCCAGACATGGAGCGGGACGAGACCCGCCTTCGATCCCGCGCCCGTCAGCGCGAGAGCAAGCACGAGACCGGCCAGGCCCGGCGTCGCGCCGCTCGCCCGCATCGCCGCGAACGTATAGCCGCCGATGGGTCCCGCCAGCAGAGCGAACGCGAGGAGCAAGGCCATCGTGCCGAAACTCGCCATGACGATATAGACATAGCCCGCCCGCCTATTGTCCGGCTCTTGATGACGAGCCATCACAAGCGCCCAAGAGGTCAGCGACATAAACTCCCACGACGCCAGAAACGTATAGGCGTCATCGGCCAACAGCACGAGATTCATGGCCGCAAGGAAGGCTGGAAAGAACGGCAACACGCGTTGCGGCTCTTGCTCGTGACGGCCGTAGCCGAGGCCATAAAGGCTCGCCGCGGCGGCTCCAAGATTGATGACCACGAGAAAAAAAGCGGATAGGGCGTCAAGCCTGAAATGCGATCCGACCCAGGGCAGACCGATCGGCAAGATTATGTCATCTGGCGATCCGCCCGCGATCAAACGGCCGAGCGCGCCCGCGAGCAGCGCAACAGAAAGGATGAGCGATCCGCCATAGACGATCGTCATGACGGACGGGTGGCGCCTCAGGAGGACCGCGACCGCAGCGATAACCAACAGAGCCGCATCGCATTGCAGAAACAGAGCGATGCCCATCAGGCGCGGCCTTTGCCGTAGCGACGGCCGCTCTCATCGACCGGGGCCGCCTTGGCGGCGGCATGACGCAGGCGAACGCCCCGCCCGCCTCCGGCGCTTGGAACGCCCTCGGCAATAAAATCTATGCCCGCGGATTCCAATGCGCTGATGAGTTTAGTCAGCGAATCGACGTTGCCGCGCACGACGCCATCGCTTGCTTCCATCCGCTGAATTGTCGGGACGGACAGGCCTGCGAGCTCCGCCAAAGCGCGCTGATCGAGCGAGGCCAGCGCCCGCGCCGCCCGCAGTTGCCCAGCACTTATCACGTCTAGCCCATCACATCTGATTCTTTCTCTCGAACGAATCTGTCTTAATTCATGAATTCTGAGCATTCAACGTGCTTTGTTGGTCTGCGCCCTCAAATGCGGCCAAAGTGACGATCGTCGGGGACGGGCTGGGAGGTTGCTTTTTCTTAGCCCTTGAGGGCCGGAGGCCCATTCGAGCCCTTTTTTGCCCGTCGGGCGGCTGGCTGAGGCCACGGCGGCTTCCGCGAAGATGAACCCCTCTGGAGGCTGGCCCCGACGGCGCCAGCGCTGGTATCCTCCGGGCGGCGCCCCATCCCTCGCGCGTCAAAGCGAACAACCAAAAGGAGGATTTTGCATGCGATCGTGGCGCGTAGCGGGAATCAATTTTGACCACCTGCACATGGGCGATCTCCTCCGCGAGGTCTACGAGCATCCGCGCGCCGAGATCGTCGGCATCTGTCACGTCGAAATGGAGCGGATGGCGGCCGCGCGTGGGGCCCTCAACATTCCCGATGACCGTGTGTTCACCGATGTCGACCGCTGCATCCGGACGACGAGGCCGGACTTGATCATCCTCTGTCCGGCGACCGCTGCGCACGCAGATTGGGTCGAGCTGGTCGCGCCCTACGGGATCGACATCCTCGTCGAAAAGCCGTTTGCAGCGACGCTCGCCGACGCAGACCGGATGATCGCCGCCGCCGACAAGGCCGGCATCCACATGGCCATCAACTGGCCGCTCGCCTGGTATCCGAGCCATGTCACAGCAAAACGTCTGGCCGACGAAGGCGCCATCGGGCGTATTGCCGAAGTTCACTACTATGACGGCAACCGCGGTCCGCTCTATCACGTCGCCGACAAGATCGAGGTCAGCCCGGAGAAGGTCGTCGAGCAAAAGCGGAGCTCGTGGTGGTACAAGAAGGCCTTCGGCGGCGGAAGCTTGCTCGACTATCTTGGCTATGGGGTCACCCTCGGCGCCTGGTATCTCGGCGGACAGGCGCCAAGCGAGGTGACTACAGTCATTGACCGACCCGCCGGCCTCGAGGTCGACGAGCACTCGATCACGATATGCCGCTACGAGGACGGCCTGTCCAAGTTTGAGACGCGGTGGGGGACCTTCACCGATCCGTGGACGCTTCAGCCGCAGCCGAAATGCGGTTTCGTGCTGGTCGGAAGCGACGGCACCATCTCGAGCTACGACTTCGAAAGGACTATCCGGCTGCAAACGCGAGCCCACCCCGAGCAGCGCGAGATCCCGGTTGACGAGCTCGCGCCGCCGCGCCGCCGTCCGATCGAATACGTGCTTCACTGCAAGGAGACCGGAGAGGCCATCGCCGGCCCGCTCGATCCGAAGCTCGCGCGGATCGGCCAGCGCATCGTCGACGCCGCGATCCGCTCCGCGGCCGAGAGGCGAACCGTGGGGCTGGCTCCATGACCGGTGACGCGTCGGCCAACAAGGCCATCGACCCTGATCGTTGCGACCGCGCCGCGAGGAGAGGCGTGAGCCTCGCTATCCACCAGAACAGCCGCGGGGCGCCGCACTTTGCCTACATCCTGGAAGCTGTCGAAGCTGGGCCGACGCCGCCGTGTCCCCCGGACGCGCAATTGCAATGATGGCTAATTCGCGTCACAATGCTGGCGTTACGAGCAAAAAATGGACAATTGTCACGGCGCCGGGAGAGAGCGATGCGGACCGGCGCCGCTGACCGGTGGGCTCGCCGATCTGAAAAGCCAGTGTACAATGGCGTTCGGCGACATCGAATGTGCTGCGGCCTAGGCTGAAAGGGTTGCGGCATCTGAGTTGCGCCAAAGACTTATGTGGGAGGATAAAATGAGACGCTTGAGCGGAATCGCCGCGCTATCTTTGCTCGCGGCTGTAGGGGCGAGCGCGCCCGTCGGCGGGGCCAGCGCCGCGGAGCAGTTCGTAATTGGGGTCTCCAATACGCATATCGGCAATAGCTGGCGCGAGGAATTCGTCTGCTCGATCAAAGCCGAAGCCCTCGCTTCGGGCTTGGTTTCCAAGATCGTCCTGGCCAATCGCGAAGCGGGGCCTTCCGAGCAGATCGCAGACCTGCGCACGCTGATTTCGGCCGGCGTCAATGCAATCATCATAAACCCGTCGGACGAGAAGGCGCTCAACGGCGTCATCAAGCTGGCGGCCGACAAGGGAATCGTCGTCGTGGCGGCGGACCAGCCCGTCAGCGCTCCAGAAGCGTATATAGTGACGGGCGACCAGGTGACCTATGCAAAGGTCGGCGCCAAGTGGCTATTCGATCAGTTGAAGGGCAAGGGCGACGTCTATGAGATGCGCGGCATTGATGGCGCGCCCGGCGACACCGTCAGGCAGACGGGTTTCGACGCAGTTCTAAAGGATTACCCTGGGATCAAGGTCGTTGCGACGACTTTCATGGACTGGTCCAACGAAAAGGCGGCGCAGCAGATGTCGGCGATGCTGGCCTCGGGCAAGCATTTCGACGGCGTGTGGACTTCCGGAATCGACTACACGGTGATCGAAGCAATCAAGGCCGCAAACAAGCCTTTTGTGCCGTTTGTGGGCGCCGACAACAACGGCTTCATTAAGCAGTTGATCGACTACAAGAAGGATGGGCTGATCGGCGTCGCCGTCAGCAACTCGCCCGCGATCGGCGCCGCCGGACTGGTTGTCGCCCTCGATGTCCTGCAGAAAAAGCATCGCGACAGGGTGACGACGGTTCCGACGGCCTGGTACGACAACACGACCGACGAAGGCGTGGCGAAGCTCAAGACGCTCTACGACCCGAACGTCGCGCCGACCGATCCTGTCTACGGCCCAGAGAAAGATTTCGGTCACTTCACCGCCGCACAGGAAAAGGCCTGCAAGGGTCCGGGCGAATAAGAACTGTTGGCGCCGGCGTTCGTCCTGTTGCGGGCGGCGCCGGCGCCTCCCCATTGATCGTATTGCTATCGTCTAGTTACTCTCGTCGATACGATGGGGCGCGCGATCATTAATATGCCGCGAGTAGACATGGGGCCGCCCCGATGAACGATTCGGCGCCTCTGCTCGAGGTCCGCGATCTCGCCAAGCGATTCGGCTCCGTCGTCGCGCTCAGGTCCGCGACGCTGACTCTTTCCCGCGGCGAGATACATGCGCTGATGGGGGCCAACGGCGCTGGCAAGAGCACGCTCGTAAAGATTCTCACCGGCGTCTTCCCGGCGGATGGCGGAACCATAACGGTCGACGGCGCAGTACGGACGATTCGCTCCCCCGCCGAAGCGCGCCGAGCGGGCATCGTCTCGGTCTACCAGGATCCGGCGCTCGTTCCAGACTTAACGGTCAGCCAAAACATGCGATTGGCCGATGTCGCCTTGGCAAGCGTGCGGAACCATCTCAGCGACCTCGGGATAACGGATCTCAATTTTGGCGAGCTGGCGCGGGAGATTCCATATCCGGTTTTGCGCCTCATCGATTTGGCCCGCGCGCTGGCGTCCGATCCGATCGTGCTTATGCTCGACGAGATCACCGCCGCTCTCCCGGCCGACCTGTCGGAACATGTCTTCGCGGTCGTGCGGCGCTGGCGCGAACGCGGCAATTCGGTGATCTTCATTTCTCATCGTATCGCCGAAGTGGCCGCCCTCTGCGATCGCGCCACGGTTTTGCGTGATGGCGTCACCGTCGGCGTCACGGATGCCGCCCGAGGCAGCGAAGACCGAATCGTTTCGCTGATGCTTGGCGTGGAAGCGGTGAAATCCGGTCCCGCCGAGGCTGCGCCCGGGCGAATGGATCGCGGCGCGGCTGCGGAGCCGGCGGCGCTTGAGGTTCGCGATCTTTCCTACGGCCATATGCTCAAGAATGCGTCATTCAGCCTTCGGGCGGGAGAGATTCTCGGTGTTGCGGCGCTCGAGGGTCAGGGGCAGCAGGAACTGTTCGACTGTATTGCGGGCGTGTGCCGCCACGACGGCGGAGAGATCGTGGCCCACGGCCGAAAGTTGAAGCTGAACCACCCGGGCGACGCGATCGCGGCGGGCCTTGTGCTGGTCCCGGCGAATCGGCTTCAGGCTCTCCTGCCGCAGCGCTCGATCCGCGAGAACGTGGCCTTGCCGCTTGTCCGCAACTTTGCGAAATGGGGCCTGATTCCCGCCCGTAGCGAGCGCCAGCGTGTCGCCGCCGCGGTCAAGCGGCTGCAAATCGACGCCCGTGCGGGGTCCGAACTGCGCCGGCTGAGCGGCGGCAACCAGCAGAAAGTGGTGATCGCGCGATGGATCGCCACCGGGTTTCAAACCCTGCTTTGCTTCGATCCAACCCGCGGCATCGATGTCGGCACCAAGCATCAGATCTATCGGCTGCTGCGTGAGATGGCCGAAGCCGGATCGTCCGTGCTGCTGTTCACCTCCGAGCTTCCGGAAATAGGCTTGGTTTGCGACCGGGCGATTGTTTTGTTCGGGGGCGAAATCGTCGCTGAGATGCCGGCCAGCGCGGCGGATGAGGGAACCTTGCTGCGCGCCGCGCATGGCATGGGCGCCGCGCAACGCATCGGCGCCCGGCGCCGAGGAACGGGCGTGACTGCAGCGCCCGCTGACAATACGTCGTCGGACGTCCAAGGGCCCGGGCGGGGCTCCGGCCTTATCGGCAGGATCAGGGGCGCCGTAGTCGGCGATCCGGCGCTGTTCGTCATGCCGGCGCTGTTGATCGTCTTCCTGGCGGCCACCGTGGCGATCCATCCCGCGTTCGATTCGTTCGACGCGCAATCGGTCGCGATGGCCGCGTTGCCTTTGGCCTGCGCCGCCGCGGCGCAGGCAGTGGTCGTGATCTCGGGCGGAATCGACCTGTCGATCGGATCCGTCATCGCGGTCGCAAACGTGCTCGCGGCGAGCACGATGAAAGACGCTGGCTTCGGCGAGGCGCTTTTGCTCGCCGCGGCGATCCTGATCGCTGGCGCGGCGATCGGCGCGGTCAATGGTTTCCTCGTCGTTGTCTCTCGCGTCCCCGACGTCATCGTGACCCTGACCACCGGCTTTATTTGGGGCGGCATCGCGTTAATGATACTCGAGAAGCCCGGTGGCGGCGCCCCTCCCGAATTCCTCAATCTCGGCACCGGCACGCTCATCACCCAGTGGCTGTCCAATTCGCTGGTTCTGCTGGTTGTCTCACTGACCGCGGTATGGATTCCGGTCCGCAGGTCGAAAACCGGCCTGCGCATCTACGCCACCGGCAGCGACCGGATCGCCGCGTTTCGTAGTGGCGTCAATATCGAGCTCGCCCGGCTCCTTGCCTATGTCCTCGGCGGCTTGTTCAGCGCGATCGGGGGCTTGGGGTTGACGATGACGACGGGCATCGGCTCTCCACGGGCAGGCGTCCTCTACACCCTGAGCGGACTGGCTGCCGTAGTCATCGGCGGGGTGAGCCTGACGGGAGGACGCGGCGGGATCATGGGGCCGGTCATCGCCGCTTTTGTGCTCACCCTCATTCCCGCCGACCTGATCTTTTTGAACATCGACCCGAATTTCGGCCAGGTGATCCAGGGAACGCTGATCGTTCTGGTGGTGATGGCGGGCGGCCTGGCCACCTTGGCGAGAGACCGCAAATGAACGGTCCGTCGAACGCCTCGGCGCGGCCCCGGCGCATCGAGGTTCGCGGCGTTCTGCTTTGGTTTCAGCGCAACACCATCGTTGCTCTGATCCTGCTGCTCCTGCTGTTTATCGCGATCGTCGATCTCGCGAAGCCGGGCACGGTCAATGCGGTATGGCTGTCGAACACGCTCCTGTTCGCCGCGCCGCTCGGCATTCTTGCCGCGGGTCAGACGATGGTGATGTTGACCGGGGGGATCGATCTGTCGGTCGTCAGCGTCGCCACCGGCTCGGCATTCCTGATGACGACGACCGCCTTGAAGTTCGGCAATGCTTCGGCGGTCGCGATCGGCCTCGGGCTGGGGCTGGCGGTGGGAGCGATCAATGGCGTCGGCGTGGCTCTGCTCGGCGTTCAGCCGCTGGTGATGACGCTCGGCACCGGGCTGATGACGCAAGGCGTCATCATCGTGTACAGCCAGAGGATACTCGCGTCGCGCTCGATCGTGCCGGACTTCATCCACGCCATCGGATCCGATCGCCTGGGCGGCCTCGTTCCTCTCGACCTATTTCTGTGGCTGCCGATCGCGGCGCTGGTGGTGATCACGCTGGGGAAAACCGGCTTCGGCCGCTTGTTATACGCTATCGGCGATAATCGCGAGGCCTGTCGGTTGGCCGGCGTGCGCGTGTGGCGGCTGCTCCTCATCGACTACATAATTTGCGCGGTCCTCGCGTCACTCGCCGGATTCGTCCTCGTCGGCCACACCAATTCGGCTGATCTCAGCTTAGCCGCAACCTACCTCTTGCCTTCCATCGCGGCGGTCATCATTGGCGGCACCTCGATCTTCGGCGGCCGCGGGGGCTATTCCGGCACTATCGTCGGCGCCCTGATCCTGACGGTGCTCGATGGACTGTTGACCCTTCTCGATTCGCCCGAGCCAATCAAGCAGGTGCTCTACGGGGCTATCATCTTTGCCTTGGCCGCGGCCTATTCGCGCCTGACCGGCTAAACTCAAGATCGCTCCGACCGTGTTCTGGCGCCCTACGGCGTTCGCGATCATGTGCGGACTTTTCGTGGCGATGATCCTGACCCTGGTCGCGCCGCCGGTGCTCTATCTGATATTCTTCGACGCCAAAGGGCCTGCCAAGGAAAAGGCGCTCGCCTGATGGCCCGGCGTCTCAGAGCTATCGCCAAAGGCGTCAGGCGCGCTGCCGCCACCGAGAAATCTGGCTCCTGACAGGGGCTGCTCATTGGCTGCACGCCGCGCTCGCGGCCAGGCGGAGGGGTGTCGCTAGAGGCGACCTGGCGGACCGCTCAACTCTGGCTCAGCCGCGCGTGAAGCGGCTTCAGACGGTTGACCGGGCGCTGATCGAATCTAGTACGTCGACGGACGGTTCAAGCTGAAAAGCGTGCCTCGGACGTAGACCTCGGGAACTGGCCGAACCAAGGCTCTTCAATATTCCCGCCAGACAATCTATTTGTCTGAAAAGTGAATATTGGGAAGCACGAACTATTTCCGGCCCATTGCAGGCATTGTCGAATTCGGCTACCGTCGCCGATCAAAGATCAAGATCCAAATGCGCAGAGGCCGCGATGCAGCTCACGCCAAGGGAGTTCGACAAGCTCCTCATCTACATGATGGCCGAGGTGGCGCTCAAGCGGAAGGCCAAGGGTCTGAAGCTTAACCATCCGGAAGCGGTCGCGATCATCTCGGCTGCGGCGCTCGACGGCGCCCGCGCTGGCAAGACAATCGAGGAGGCGGCTCGGGAGGCTCGCAAAGTTCTGACCAAGGATGACGTGATGGACGGCGTCGCGGACCTGATTCCGATGGTGCAGGTCGAGGCGGTGTTCACCGACGGCAGCCGCCTCGTCACCGTGCACACGCCGATCCAGTGACCTGCTCGAGGAGGGGTGACAATGGCCGGAATCAAAGCGGGTCCATCCATCGCCGCAGACGATGACCCTGCAAAGTCGAACGTGGCGGTTGGCGGATACGTGTGCAGCGCCGAGCCCATCGACTTCCACGAGCATTTGACAGTGACCACCCTCAAAGTGCGCAACACCGGTGATCGTCCGGTGCAGGTTGGCTCGCACTTCCACTTCTTTGAGGTCAATCGCGCGCTGGAATTCGACCGCGCGGCGGCGTTCGGGCAGCATCTCAACATACCGGCCGCGACCGCGCTGCGCTTCGAGCCGGGAGACGAGCGCGACGTCAGGCTCGTGCCGTACAGCGGCAAGCGGCGCGTCTTCGGGTTCAACAACCTGGTCGACGGCGCCACCGCGGGCGAGTTCGCGGGGCCCCAAAAAGCGAAGGCCGTGACGCTCGCGGCGCAGCGCGGATTTCGCTCGTCCCCCGGAGCGCGCTGACTGCGGCGCTTGGGCCGCCTCGTACTACGTAAAGTGGTCGCCGAAAACGGAGCTCGCGATGGCCCAGATCTCCCGCAACGAATACGTCGGCCTCTACGGGCCAACCAAGGGCGATCGCATAAGGCTCGGCGACACAGGACTTTTCGTCGAGATCGAGCGCGATCTTCGTGGCGCGCCCGGCGACGAGATCGTCTTCGGCGGCGGCAAGAGCCTGCGCGAAGGCATGGGCATGGACAACCAGGTTACGAGCGTGGGTGGCGCGCCCGATCTCGTGATCACCAACATAACAATCATCGACGCGATCCAGGGCGTGGTGAAGGCCGACGTCGGCGTCAAGGACGGCCGCATCTGCGCGATCGGCAAGGCGGGAAATCCGCAGACGATGGACGGCGTTACGCCGGGCCTCGAATGTGGGCTGGCGACCGATGCGATTTCCGGCGCGCACCTGATCCTGACCGCCGGGGGCATCGACTCGCACATCCATTTCGTCTCCCCGCAACAGGCATATGCGGCTCTGTCCAACGGCACGACGACGCTGATCGGAGGCGGCACCGGTCCCTCCGATGGCTCCAACGCGACGACTGTCACGCCTGGTCCGGGAAACATCGCCAACATGCTGCGCGCGTTCGAAGGCTGGCCCGTCAACGTCGGCAGCCTCGCGAAGGGTCACGGGTACGGCAAGGCTGCGCTGGTCGAGCAGATCGAGGCCGGCGCGGTCGGCCTCAAGTGTCACGAGGACTGGGGCACGACCCCCGCCGTGCTGCGCTCGGCGCTGACCGTCGCCGACGAGATGGACGTTCAAGTGTGCATGCACACCGACACGCTCAACGAGTCGGGCTTCGTTGAGGACACGATCGCGGCCTTCGAGGGGCGGACGATCCATTCCTTCCATACCGAGGGCTCCGGCGGCGGGCACGCGCCGGACATCATCAAGGTTTCGGCCCTGCCCAACGTGCTCCCTGCTTCGACGAATCCAACGCTTCCTTACGGCGTTAATTCGCAGGCGGAGCTCTACGACATGATCATGGTGTGCCACCATCTGAGCTCCGACATCCCTTCGGATGTGGCGTTCGCCGAAAGCCGCATCCGCGCTGAGACGATCGCGGCGGAAAACGTACTGCACGATATGGGCGTGATCTCGATGTTCTCGAGCGACTCGCAAGCGATGGGACGCATTGGCGAATGCTGGCTGCGCACCATCCAGACCGCCGACGCGATGAAGACCGGCCGCGGCAAGCTCAAGGAAGACGCGCCCGGCAACGACAATTTCCGCGTGCTGCGCTACGTCGCGAAGATCACGATCAATCCGGCGATCGCCGTCGGCATATCGCACGTGCTGGGCTCGGTCGAGGTCGGCAAGATCGCCGATTTAATCCTGTGGGAACCGGGCTTTTTCGGCGCGAAGCCGAAGATGGTGATCAAGAACGGCATGATCAGCTGGGCGGTGATGGGCGATCCGAACGCCTCGCTGCCGACACCGCAGCCCACCTATTATCGGCCGATGTTCGGGAGTTACGGACTGGCGTTACCGGCGAGCTGCGTGACTTTCGTGTCGCAAGCGGCCTACGACGCCGGCGTCCACAACCGTCTCGGACTGGCGCGCCAGGTCATGCCGGTGAAGAACACGCGCAAGATCGGCAAGCGCGACATGGTGCGCAATTCCGGAACGCCGAAGATCGAGGTCTCCCCCGAGACCTTCGCGGTCACCGTCGACGGCGAGCACGCGACCGTGAAACCGCTGAAAACGATTACGCTCAACCAGAAATACTTCTTCAGCTGAGTGGTCCGGCGCAATGATCCTGATTGAGTCCGTCCTCGGCAACGCGGGCGATCCGCAATGGTCCGGGAGGCTTGCCGCGGGCAGCGTCGACACGCTCGCGCTTGACCATTGGGAAGCGCAGAAGAACCGCTTTCGCAAGAAGACCGCAGGCGGGCTAGAGATCGCGGTCTCGCTCGACCGGGGCGCTTTCCTGCGCGACGGCGACGTCCTCGTCTGGGACGAGGCGGCGCGCAGTGCGGTTGTGGCGAAGATCAGCCTGCGCGACGTGATGGTCATCCATCTCGACGAGCTCGGCGCGCATCCGTCCGAGATCGCGATGCGCGCCTGTGTCGAACTCGGTCACGCGCTGGGCAACCAGCACTGGCCCGCGCTGGTGAAGGGGGCGAGCGTCTATGTTCCTCTCACCGTGGACCGGAGGGTCATGGCGTCAGTGATGAACACGCATCGATTCGAGGGCGTGCGTTACGAATTCGTGCCCGGAGGCGCGGTCGTGCCGTATCTTGCGCCGCACGAGTTGCGCCGGCTGTTCGGTGGCGCGGAAGGGCCGGTCCATGCGCATGCGCACGAGCGCCACACAGAGATGGACGCCGGAACCGGGCGTGTCCACACGGCGCCTGTTCATGACCGCGAGCGCCGGCGTCGTGACGCTGATCCATGATGTCGGGCAATGACCCCGGGGATCGGGCCACTGCGCTCGATCTGGCGCGCCTGTTGCAGTTCGGCGATTCGATGTTTCCGATCGGCGGTTTCGCCTTTTCCGTCGGGCTCGAATCGGCGATCCAGCAGGGGGTGGTGACCGACGCGGCCACCCTGCTCGAGTTTGCGCGCACGGCAACCACGCGAGCGGCGAGCGGCGACGGCATTGCCCTTATTCACGCGCACCGCAGCGCGCGCGCGGACGACCTCGCGGAGGTCACGCGGATCGACGAGCTCGTTTTTGCGCGCAAGCTTTCCAGTGAGAACCGCACGATGTCGGTGCGCATGGGCCGGAAGGCGGCGGAACTGGGAGCGCAGGTGACTGGCGCGCCGCTTGTCGCCGCTTGGCGCTCGCGCATCGAAAGCGGCGCGACGCCCGGTTGTTATCCGCTCTCGCTGGCGGTCAACTTCGCCGCGCAGGAGATTCCGGCGCGCGACGCATTCGTCGCGCATCATTACGGAGTTGCCGTCACCGTCCTGAGCGCAGCTCTGCGGCTGATGAGGATCGGGCACATTGAGACGCAGAAAATGCTATATATGTTGAGCTGCGATGTAGGGGGGGCCTATGCTCGGGCCGCCGCGGCGAGCCTTGACGACATGGCGGGCTTCGCGCCAATGAGCGAGATTCTCGCCGCAGTCCACGTGAGGGCGCACGTGCGGCTGTTCATGAACTAGGGCCTGGAGCGCAGCCTTGAAGAAGGTCACACGGATCGGTATCGGCGGGCCGGTCGGATCGGGCAAGACCGCGATCGTGGAGGCGATCACGCCGCGGCTTCTGGACCTCGGCATCAAGGTGCTAATCATTACCAACGACGTGGTGACGACCGAGGACGCCAAGCATGTGCAGCGTACGCTCAAGGGCGTCCTGCTCGAGGAACGCATCCTCGGCGTGGAGACTGGCGCCTGCCCTCACACGGCGGTGCGGGAGGACCCCAGCATGAACCTCGCCGCCGTGGAGGACATGGAGGCGCGCTTTCCCGACGGGGATTTGGTGCTGATCGAGAGCGGCGGGGACAACCTGACGCTCACCTTCTCGCCGGCGCTGGTCGATTTCTTTATCTACGTGATTGACGTGGCCGCCGGCGACAAGATACCCCGCAAGAACGGTCCGGGCATCTCGCAATCGGACATCCTCGTCATCAACAAAACCGATCTTGCCCCTTACGTCGGCGCGAGCCTCGAGGTGATGGATCGCGACTCGCGCGTGATGCGCGGCGACAAGCCGTTCCTGTTCACCAACTGCAAGACTGGCGAGGGCATTCCGGCGTTGGTTGACCTGATCCGCAGCGACTTGCTTTTCGATCTTCAGCCTCCCGTGCAGCGCGCCGTGTGATGGGCGCAACCGAACGGGAGTTCGTGGCGAAAGAGCCCGCGGGGCCCCGCGCTCTGCCGGGGCCCGAGTTTGGGCCGTATCAGGACGAACCGGCGCAGATGCAGAGCGGCGCGGTGGGCAAGCGCGGCTTCTTGCGGCTGGTCTTCGAGCGGCGCAAGGACAGCACGATTCTCGCGGACCTGGAGTTGCGCGCCCCCTATCTCGCACAACGCGCGCTGCATTGCGACGCCGGGATGCCAGACCTCGTGTGGTTGTTCGTGATCACGACGTCGGGCTGCGTACTACAGGGCGATCGGCTCACGCTCGACATCTCGCTCCGCCAGGGGGCGATGGCCCATGTGACCACGCAGTCGGCGACGAAGGTCCATGCGATGGACGCGAACTATGCCCTCGCTACGCAGTCGATCACGCTGGACGAGGGCGCTTACCTTGAGTTCATGCCCGATCCGCTGCTCCTGCATCGCCACGCCCGGTTCGCAAGCGACACCCACATCACGGTCGCGCCGACAGCGACGCTT
>CAWASR010000010.1:0-39005 GCA_963784805.1 uncultured Alphaproteobacteria bacterium | reverse complement strand
GACGGGTTGAGCCATCAACCATTGTCACCCCCGCGAAAGTGGGGTCCAGACCGCCACAGCGCGTTGAACAACCATCGCTTTCGACCCCATCCTAGGCCGACGGCGGCGAGCCGCCTCGATAACCGCGTTCGCAAGCATGACATCAACCAGGCAGCTTGGGCGCTGCAAAGTTGCGGAGAATGGCGCCCAACCCTTTGACAAATCTTCGCCTGCTGCTGCTCTCGCCGCGCCCGCGGACGATTTGCGGCGCTATTTCACCCCGAACGCAAAGCCTGTTTGGAGGCGAGCGCGCGCAGCTTGGCGCGGCGCTGCACCGTGATCTGCCGCGCCGTGGAAAACTCGCCACCGTGCCTTCGGCCTTGAGATGGGACAGAATCCGCGAAACCGTCTCAAGGGTGAGTTCGAATAGTCGGCGATGTCGCGGCGCACCATCGGCAAGCTGATCGCTCCCGCGGATTGCATGCGCGGTCCATCTCGAGCAGGAAGGCGGCGACTCGCTCTGCGGCGGTCTTGCTCCCGAGCAGGAGCATATGATCCTCCGCATGGTCGAGGCTGCGGGCCGTCAACGCCCATAGAGAGCGCGCGACTGCGACGTTGCGCATGGCCAGACTTTCGAGCGCGCAACGCCTGAAGACCAGCACGGTCGCATCGGAGATCGCTTCGGCGCTGAGCCGATGCGTGCTGCTCGATTCGAAACCGAAAATGTCGCCGGGGAGATGGAAGGCGCCGATCTGTCGGCGCCCGTCGTCGAGAAGCTTGTAGGTGCGCACCGCGCCGCAAACGACCTTGTAGACGAATTCCGCCTCCTCCTCTTCGCCGTAGATTTCTTCGTCTTGCGCGAAATTGATGCGAGAACCCACGAGTTCGCGACAGTCAACGAAGAGGAAGGCGTCACAGACCGTCGAATCGGACGCCGCTCGGGTGCGAGTTCCCTTGGATTGCCGCAGCGCTTTGAACGAACATGGAGGCCTCCTTATGCAGGCCCTGCATGCGTATCGATTTCTTAGTTCCGTCCGATATTCCGCTTCATCCCTTATGGAATGGTCCCTGAGTAATGCTACGTAATCAAATCGCCGGACCGGTCACGCCGAAGTCCGACTTGCGCCGTCAGCTCCCGGATGGTGTCGATCAGCCCGTCCTCCAGGAGCGGCTTCTCGACAATTCGAGCGAAACCGGCAGCCAGGGCGCGCTCGACGAGCGCCTTGTCGGAGCGGGTGGTGATGAGGATGGCCGGCGCGGCGACCTGCCGCTTGCGCAGCGAGCGCAGCACGTCAAATCCGTTCATCTCGGGCATGCGATAATCCAAGACCAGGCAATTTGCCTCGTGAATCGAATTTGGCAATAAGAAGTTCCCCGATGTCGCTGAAGGCGCGAACCCCCCAATCCTTCGGCCTCAAGCATGAAGCCCAGCGAATTCAGAACCGCCGTATCGTCATCGACGACGACGATCAGGGGTGGGGCCCGCAAGATCATTCCGGAAGTCCGGCCAGGTCGCGCGGGAACGGTCCGCGCCATTCCGGAATTGCTAACTCGACGGTCGGCGCACAATCTTGATATGCATCAAGTCATGCGACGCCAGCCCGGACCGCGAGGCGAACGAGTTCCGAAAGACTGGAGACCTTCATCTTTTCCATGACGTTGGCGCGATAGATTTCCACCGTCCGGGGACTAATTCCAAATGACGGCCGATCGCCTTGTTGGCCTGCCCGGCGACCAACCCGTCCAGCACTTGTCGTTCGCGCGGCGTCAGGCCGTCGAGGCGACGGATGATCTCGGAGGTCTCGTTCTGGCTTTCGATGACGGTTTCGACGTGCCGTAGAGCGGCGCCGATCGCTGCGATCAGAATTTCGTCGTCAAACGGCTTTTCGAGGAAGTCGAAAGCGCCAAGCTTCATCGCCTCGACGGCGAGGGGCACGTCTCCATGTCCCGTAATCATGATGACGGGAACGCGATGTCCTTGCGCGGTAAGCCGGCGCATGAGCTCCAAGCCATCGACGCCGGGCATTCGGATGTCCGTGACGACACAGGCGACGGACATATCGGCGAGGGCCTCCAAAAATGCCGCCGCGGAATCGAAAGTCTTGACCGAGTGGCCTGCCGCGCCAAGCAGAAACGACAGCGATTCGCGCACCGCTGCGTCGTCGTCGACGATATGGATCTGCGGCCTACTCGACATCACTCGGGCTTTCTCTTGCCGCAGGAAGCGTGAAGCGGAAGATCGAGCCCCTTCCCGCGTTCGGCTCGGACCAGATTCTTCCCCCATGCGCTTCGACGATTGTGCGGCTGATCGACAACCCGACACCCATGCCGTGCTGCTTCGATGTCACAAACGGCTGGAACAGCTTGGCCGCGATTTCCGCCGATACGCCGGCCCCGGTGTCCGCCACGGCGATCTCCACCATGTTCTCGCCGGCGGCGGTCAGCGAGACCGTCAGCTCGCGGCGAGGGGCGCCCTGCATCGCGTCCATGGCGTTGCGAAGGAGGTTCACGAGCACCTGTTGCACTTGGACTCGATCGACGATCACCAAGTCCACCCGGGGATCGATCCTCAGCTCGACCCTGACGCCGCGCTCGCGGGCGCCGACGAGAGCCAAAGCGCTCGCTTCCTCGACAAGCTTCGCGACGCGCTCCACTTTCTTTTCGGTCTCGCCCCGCGTGACGAAGTCGCGCAGGCGCCGAATGATCTGGCCCGCCCGTGCGGCCTGCACGGCTCCCTTGCCGAGGGCGTCCCTGACCGGCCCCAAACCCGGGTCGGCGCTCGCCTCGAGGAGTCGGCGAGACCCTTTGAGGTAGTTGCTGATGGCCGCGAGCGGCTGATTGAGTTCGTGAGCGAGCGTCGCCGCCATTTCGCCCATGGCCGTCAGGCGCGACATGTGCACCAGTTCCGATTGCAACTCCCGAAGCTTTGACTGGGTTTCTTGACGGTCGGTCAGATCTCGCACGAAGCCGGTGAATTGGCGATCGGCGCCAAAGCGCATTTCGCCGACAGAAAGATGCATGGGGAAGGTCGAGCCGTCCCTGCGCCGCCCGGTGACCACGCGGCCGATGCCGATGATGTGGCGTTCGCCGGTCGAACTGTATCGCGCCAAATAGCCTTCATGCCGGCCACGATCCGGCTCCGGCATCAACACGGATACATTCTGTCCAATCGCCTCGGACGCATTGAAGCCAAACAGCCGCTCGGCCGCCGCGCTGAATGACTGCATGACGCCGTCTTCGTCGATCACGATCATTGCGTCCGGCACGGTCTGAAGGATGGATTGGAGGTGTCCTTCGCGCGCTCGGAGCGCGTGTTCCATCCCCTTTGACTCGTCGATATCGAGAAGGACGCCGCGCAAGCCCGCTGGACGGCCATCATCGTTAAGGAAAACGCGGCCTCTCTGGCGAAGCCAATAGACTTTACCGTTTGGCGCCATCACCCGGTAGTCGCACTCCAAGTCGCCGCGCGTTCGGGCGGAAATGTCCATTGCGTCCGAAAGGCGCAGGCGGTCATCGGGGTGCGCCCAAGCGAGAAAATCTATCCAGGTGGCCGGCGGATCGTCGGTCCCCGCCAAAAGCCGGGCGGCAATATCCGACAGCGTCACGGTATATGTGCGCAGATCCACTTCCCAGGTGCCGATGCCGGCGTCATCGATCGTCGCACGCAGATCGCCCTCCCGAGCGTGCGCTAGGCCGGCCGGTGCGTTGGCATTGGTCCTGGACGCCGACATTTTGATCGCCTCTGGCCGATGACCGCCGTTGCCGGCGAGAACTATCCGACCGGGGCTGCAAGTGGCAAACGCGCATTAGGGGATCCGTTCAGGTTGTGTCGAGCTGATTCGCGTCATACCCGCAGGCCCTGAAATAGCTTTGGCAGTCGGCAGGCTTGAATAGACCGGCGCATCCCTCCAGGATGGCGAGAAGGCCGGCGACGGTGCGCTCGGCGAGTTTTCGCAGCGTGCTTTTCAGTTTGGAGATCGCCATCTCGATGGGGTTGAAGTCCGGGCTGTAGGGCGGCAGGTATCGGGCCGTGCAGTTTTTCCTGGCCAGGATTTCCGCCACCGTCGGGCTTTTGTGAGCCTTTAGATCGTCGAGCACGACGATGTCGCCCTCCTCCAAAGTCGGCAGGAGATGGTGCTCGAGCCAGACTTCGAAGGTCTCGGCGTTCATGGCGTGGTCGTAGGCCTTGGGTGCGACGATGCCTCTCGGCGCAGGCCGAAGACGAAGGTGATCGCTTCGTCATGCCCATGCGGAACGCCGCAGCGCAGACGTTGGCCGCGCCGGCGCCGGCCGTAGCGGCGCGCCATGTTGGTCGTCGCCGCCGTCTCATCTACGAACACCAGTTTCAGCGGATCCAGGTCGAGTTGACCGTCGAACCATCGCCGCCGCCGCTCAAGGACGTCCGGGCGGTCCTGCTCGCTCGCGTGCGCGGATTTTTTTTGAACGTGATGTCGTGGCGGTCCAAAAATCGCCACATCATCGATGGCGACACCTTTCTCGCCTCGCCACGCGACAGACGGTCGCAGATTTCGTTGAGCGTAAGGTCGGCTTCGCGCCGATGAAGGCCAAGCAGAAAATCCGCGTGCGCCTCGACGCGCTGTGAACGCGTATCGCCGCCCATCGGCAGCGGCGCATAGCTGCCGCGCTCGTGCAACCCCGCCACCCAACGGATCGCGCTGGATAAGCTCACCCCGAACCGCCGCGCCGACCCACGACAGCTCATGCCTTCCTCGCAAACCGCCGAAACCACCCGCTTGCGCAAGTCCTCCGACAAAGGCCCCATCCCGCGCCGCCTCCATTCGGCGCACCTCAAGAATTACATTTTCAGTGCGTTGGGAACGCTGACCGATTTAACCCGGCCGGAAACCGCTCTAGCGGCGCGCCTTCCACTGCCCGCCGCGTCCGAGCTCGTTCGACAGATCGAGGACCGCGCCGTCCAGCCTTGATCTGGCTCAATGACCGGCCCCTTGCGCAACGCCAACTGAAGGCCAACGATGGAACCATGCGCCGTCGTCCCTCATCAGACATCCGGCGGCATTCGGTTCGAGACGCTCCGATGGAGACCCATGAGGTAGCAGATCAGAGCGAGGTGCTCGACTTTCTGGGCAAACCGTCGTCCTATGGTATCGAAGGTCAGGTCAAGCGCATCGACACCCATGGCGCGGCCGTCTTCCTCGCAGGCCATGACGCCTACAAGATCAAGCGGGCCGTGCGCTTTCCGTTCATGGATTTCTCCACGTTGGACAAACGCGCGAGGGCTTGCTCGCGCGAGCTCGAAGTCAACTGCGACAACGCGCCGGACATCTATCTCGGCTTGGTTCCGATCACGCGCCGCTCCGGCGGCCTGCAATTCGGCGGCAAGGACGAGGTCATCGAATGGGCCGTGCATATGCGCCGCTTCGATGAGGACGCGACCCTCGACCAGGTCGCAAAGCGGGGAGGTCTCAGCCCGAAGCTCGTCTCCGCGCTGGCTCATGTGGTGGTCGAGTCCCACGAACGCGCGCCATCCTTAGATTTCGACAGCGTTGGCGCGCTCGACGGCATAATTCTCGAAAACGCATGCAGCCTTGAGGAGAATCCGGAGGTTTTTCCGGCCGCGCGGATCGAAGCGCTTACGACGACGTCGCGAACGCTCCTCCAGAGCAATAGGCCTTTGCTCTTGGAGCGTCGAAGAAGCGGATACGTGCGTCGCTGCCATGGCGATCTGCATCTTCGCAACATCGTGCTGCTGCACGGCGAGCCTGTTCTGTTCGACGCGCTTGAATTCGACGAGGCGATGGCGACCGGAGACGTTCTCTACGACCTCGCTTTTCTGGTCATGGACCTATGGGAGCGCGGCTTTCATCAAGAAGCCAACGCCGTGCTCAACCACTATTTGTGGGAAAGCGACGAAGCGCAGCTTTTCGGCCTCTCCGCCTTTCCCTTGTTTCTCAGCGTCAGGGCCGCGATCCGCGCCAAGGTGACCGCCGCCTCGCTTTCGCATCTCGAAGGACAGCCGCGGGAATCGGCTTTACGGGAGGCGCGGCGCTATTTCGCGCTGGCGGAGCAATTTCTCATTCCAGTTCCTGCGAGGCTGGTGGCGATCGGCGGTCTTTCGGGAACAGGGAAGTCCACCATCGCCGCAAGGCTCGCTCCCTTCGTAGGCCGCGCGCCAGGGGCCGTTTGGCTGCGGTCCGACGTCATGCGGAAGCGCATATTCAAGGTCGAGGAGACAGAGCGATTGCCGCAATCGGGCTATGAAGCCCCCGTGAGCGCGAAGGTCTATTCGGCTCAGCGGCGCCAATCGGAGCTTGCGCTGGCTTCGACATTCAGCGTCATTGTCGACGCCGTGCACGCGCTGCCGAGGGAAAGGCAGGCGATCGAGAACCTGGCGCGCGCCGCTGGCGCTCCGTTCGATGGGCTTTGGTTGGAGGCGCCGCTTGCGCAGCGGATCGAGCGCGTCGAGGGACGAAGCGACGACGCCTCCGACGCCACGGCCGAATACGTTCGCCGACAGGCGAAAGCCGATCTCGGCGAGCTGTCTTGGCGTCGCATCGACGCGTCGAGCGAGCCGCGCGCAGTAGTTCGACGAGTTCTGGCCGCACTCGGGATTCCTTTGTCGTGACGAGACCTGTTGGAGCTGCGCCAAATCAAGTCGCAAAGGTCGAGCCGGGCGTATGCTAACGCAATTTGTGCGCCCCGACGGCGCGCGCCGCCAGCGGAGGAAGGCTCCACGCAGGGAGCCGTCGATAGCTCTGGTATCTGACGAGAGCGTCTTGCTGGGCGGCTGACGGGATCGAAGCCTCGTGACAAAGGCCGTCTTGGGCGGCCGAGCAAGCCCGCGGGCCGCAACGCGGGTGAAGCTCGAGCGGGCCTCGAAAGTCGAGATGCGAACGCCGACCCGCCGTATTACCTGGGAACGCCTGAGCGAAGGGGGAAGGCATCGACGCATGCACCCGTTGGGTTCGCCGGGGTAGTGGGCACGGCACGCTGGGTAAGGTGGTGCAGGTAATCGGGGAAGACCCGCGAAGGCGAGGCGCTGGCCTCGACGCCATCGCAAAGGATGGCGGCCCGAGCGGGAGTTGGACAGGGGCGTAGTAGCGTCGAGGCCGGGTAATTCCGGCGGAACCAAGGCTCAGGACACAATCTCCTGATCCAGCTGCATAAGTTCAAATCCGATGTGCTGCGATTCCTCTATGACTTCGCCGTCCCCTTCACCAACAATCAGGCCGAACGGGATCTGCGGATGATGAAGGTCAAGATGAAAATCTCCGGCGGATTCCGGACAATGGTCGGCGCGCGGACCTTCTCCAGCCTCCGCTCCGTCATATCCACCGCGCGAAAGCAGGGTTGGAATATTCTCCAAACCCTCGCCGCAAACCCAGCCACCCTCATCCGCGCCCTCTCCGCCTAACCGACGGCTCGGGACTTACAAGAAAAGAACTCCTCTGCCGCCGACGAACCCAATGGCGCTCTTGCAGCCTCTTCTTGAGGGGCCGCGCCAAACGATGTCCGCGCCGTCGCGGCGGGTTGTTGAATGGCAAACCATGAATTCGTCCGCCCGGCAAGAAAATATCGGTGTCTCAGAAGGCCATGGCGAAACGGCGAACGCGGCGGCGTCGATCTGGGTCCTCGCTACATCTGCCGCTCGATCATCATCGCCTTGATGTGGGAAATCGCCTTGGCGGGGTTGAGGCCCTTGGGGCAGGTCTGGGCGCAGTTCATGATGGTGTGGCAGCGATAGAGGCGGAACGGGTCCTCGAGGTTGTCGAGCCGCTCGCCCTGCGCCTCGTCGCGCGAATCGATGAGCCAGCGATAGGCCTGCAACAACACCGCCGGGCCGAGGTAGCGGTCGCCGCTCCACCAATAGCTCGGGCAGGAGGTCGAGCACGAGGCGCACAGGATGCATTCGTAGAGACCGTCGAGCTTCGCCCGGTCCTCCGGGGTTTGCAGCCATTCCTTTTCAGGCGGCGGGCTCGAGGTCTTCAGCCACGGTTCGATCGAGGCGTGCTGGGCGTAGAAATGGGTGAGGTCGGGAACCAGATCCTTGACCACTTCCAGATGCGGCAGCGGATAGATCGTGACTGGCGCCGCCACCTCGTCGATGCCGCGGGTGCAGGCGAGCGTATTGAGTCCGTCGATGTTCATCGCGCAGGAGCCGCACACGCCCTCGCGGCAGGAGCGGCGGAATGTCAGGGTCGAATTGATCTTGGACTTGATCCAGATCAGCGCGTCGAGAACCATCGGCCCGCAGTCGTCGCGGTCGACGGCATAAGTGTCGATGCGCGGATTGGCGTCGTCGTCCGGGTTCCAGCGATAGACGCGGAACTCTGTCAGCCGCTTGGCGTCGGCGGGCTTCGGCCATGTCTTGCCGGCATTGGGGCGGGAGTTCTTGGGGAGGTTGAATTGAACCATAGCTGTCTATCAACTCCCGGGCGGCGGCTTCGAACGCATTTCTTGAACCTTCAATACACCCGCACCTTCGGCACGATATAGGCGATGTCGTTGCTCATCGTGTAGTCGTGCACCGGCCGATAGTCGATTGTCACCGTCTGCTTCACCGGATCGATCCAGGCGAGGGTGTGCTTCATCCAGTTGGCGTCGTCGCGCTTGGGATAGTCCTCGCGCGCGTGGGCGCCGCGGCTTTCGAGGCGGTTGAGGGCGCCCTCCATCGTCACCACCGCCTGCACGATCAGGTTATCGTACTCGAGCGTCTCGATCAGATCCGAGTTCCAGATCAGCGAGCGGTCGGTCACGTGGGCGTCCGCGCCCGCGCGCCAGGCGGCGTGGATCTTCGCCTTGCCTTCGTCGAGCGTGGCGCCGGTTCGAAACACCGCGCAATCGGCCTGCATCACCCGCTGCATGTTGAGGCGCAGCGTTGCGGTCGGCGTGGCCCCGTCGGCGTTGCGGAACCGGTCGAGGCGCGAGAGCGCGAACTCGGCGCTGTCCCGGGGCAGTTCCGGCTGATTGTCGCCCGCTTTCAGGGTCTCGGCGGCTCGCAGGCCCGCGGCGCGGCCGAACACGACGAGGTCGATCAGCGAGTTGGAGCCCAGACGATTGGCGCCATGCACCGAAACGCAGGCCGCTTCGCCCAGCGCCATCAGGCCCGGCACGATCGCGTCCGGATCGCCGCCGACCTTAGTCAGCACCTCGCCGTGGTAGTTCGTCGGGATGCCGCCCATGTTGTAATGGGCTGTCGGCAGGACGGGGATGGGCTCCTTGGTCACGTCGACGCCGGCGAAGATGCGCGAGCTGTCCGAAATGCCCGGCAGGCGCTCGTGCAGCACCTTCGGATCGAGATGGTCGAGGTGCAGGAAAATGTGATCCTTGTTCTTGCCGACCCCTCGGCCCTCGCGGATTTCCAAGGTCATGGCGCGGCTGACGACGTCGCGCGAGGCGAGGTCCTTGGCCGAAGGGGCGTAGCGCTCCATGAAGCGCTCGCCGGCCGAATTGACGAGATAACCGCCCTCGCCGCGCGCGCCCTCTGTGATGAGGCAGCCCGCGCCATAGATGCCGGTCGGGTGGAATTGCACGAACTCCATGTCCTGCAACGGCAGGCCCGCGCGCAGCGCCATCGCGTTGCCGTCGCCAGTGCAGGTATGCGCCGAGGTCGCGGAAAAATAGACGCGGCCGAATCCGCCGGTCGCCAGGATCGTCGTCTGGGCGCGGAAACGATGGATCGAGCCGTCGTCCATCTTGAGACAGACGACGCCGCGCACCGCGCCTTCCGCGTCGCGAATGAGGTCGATGGCGAAATACTCGATGAAGAACTGACACCGGGCTTTCAGCGCCTGTCCGTAGAGCGTGTGCAGGATGGCGTGGCCGGTGCGATCGGCCGCGGCGCAGGTGCGCTGCGCTATCCCCTTGCCGAAATCGGTCGTCATGCCGCCGAACGGCCGCTGATAGATCTTGCCGGTTTCGGTGCGCGAGAACGGCACGCCCCAATGATCCAATTCGTAGACCGCGGCGGGAGCGTTGCGGCACAGATATTCGATCGCATCCTGGTCGCCGAGCCAGTCCGAACCCTTGACGGTGTCGTACATGTGCCAGCGCCAATCGTCGGGCCCCATGTTGCCGAGGGAGGCCGAGATGCCGCCCTGCGCCGCGACGGTATGCGAGCGGGTCGGGAACACTTTGGTGACGCAGGCGGTCCTGAGGCCGGCATGCGCGCAGCCGACGCTGGCGCGCAGGCCCGCTCCGCCCGCGCCGATGACGACCACGTCGAACGTATGATCGGTGATCGGATAGGCGTTGCCGGCGAGCGCTGGAGCGCTCTGCGCGGAGAAGCCGTTTGTCGCCATGCGATTTCTTATCCTCAGGGGTTGCTCAAGTGAAGCCTACGCGCAGCGTCGCGTACAGGCAGGCGAAGGCCAGCAATCCGGCGAAGCAGGCGTTGGCGACCAGAGCCCAGGCGCGAGCGCGTCCTCCGACATAGTCGACGATGATCGAGCGCATGCCGAGTTCCATATGGACGATGCCGGTCAGAATGAACGCGAGCAGCAGGGTCGCGGGAATGGGTCGTCCGATCTCGGCGCGCACGCCATTGTAGTCCTTGTGCAGCAGGTCGAGCAGCAGCCAGACGAAGCCGAGGCTCAATGGCGCCAGCGCGACCGCGGTCAAGTGAACGAGCCAAGCTTCGGTCGTCCCGGAGCGGGCCGAGCCCAGAAAGCGAACCCGCCCGAGCGGAGTGCGCAGACCGTCAGCTTCATCGGACATCGGAAAGCTCCCTCACCGCACCGCGTAGCCGATCGCCCACACGACGATCGTCAGCGCGAAGCCTCCGATCAGCGTCGCCCAGGCCAGTTGGTCGCGCAGCGGCGCGTCCATCCCGCAACCGGCGTCCCAGAGGAAGTGCCGGATGCCGCCCAGGAGATGATGAAAAAGCGCCCAGGTGAAGCCGAACAGCACCAATCGCCCGATGAACGAACCGATGAAGGCCGAAAACACGCCGAACGTCGTCGCGTCGGTCGAAGCCGCGATCAGGAACCAGGCCAGCAACAGCACGCCCACGTAAAGCGCGGCGCCGCTGATGCGATGGGCGCCCGACATCGCCATCGTCATCGTTATCTTGTAAATGCCGATATGCGGCGACAAAGGTCGCGGGCGGCGCCGGGCGGCGGTCTCGGTCGAGGCCATGAATTGTCTTCCGTTGCAGTTCCGAAAAAGTCTTAGACCCGCCAGCCCGCGCCCGCAATCTCGGATCGCGTCGTCAAGAGTTGCACGACCGCGACGCCTCAAGGCCTCAAGGCGGCCTCGACCTCGGCGCGTGTTGGCGGATCCGATCCCTTGCGTGTGCAGGTGATCGCGGAGGCGGCGGCGGCGAAGCCCAGCCATCGTTCCAGCGCGACGCGATTCGGAGAGGGCGGATCGGCGCCGAGAGCGGAATCTCGATCCATCGCCGAGAGCAGGGCTGACATGAAGCTATCGCCGGCGCCGACAGTGTCGACGATGTCGACGCGCGGAGCCGGGACCTCGACGCGCACCGTCCCGAGGATGGCGAGCGCTCCCCGTTCGCCGCGCGTCGCGACGCAAAAACGCGGACCGAGTTTCGCCCATGCGGCCAGGCTGTCTTCAAGCGCGCGATCGGGATAAAGCCACTCCAGGTCCTCCTCGCTCGCCTTGACCAAATGGGCGAGGCAAGCCTGCCGCTCGACCAGCTTCGCCACCGACTCGCGCTCCGGCGTCACGAACGGGCGAATATTGGGATCGAAGCTCACGGTCGCGCGCGCGTGGGCCGCCCGCATCGCCTCGACGACGGCCTCCCCATGCCGCTCGACGGCGGAGAAAGATCCGACATGCAGATGCGTTCCCCCCTTCGGCCATTCCTTTGGGAACGGCCAAGGGCCGTCATAGGCCGTTCCGTCGAGGTAAAACGAATAGCGCGAGCCGGTCTTGGCGGTGCCGCGCATGACGAAGGCGAGAACTGTCGGGCGCGGGTCGCGCGCGACAAAACTGAGGTCGACCCCATTTTGCGCCAATGCGGCGGCGAGCGCTTCGCCATTGCCGTCGGCCGAAATGCGCGAGACGAAAGCCGCCTGCGAGCCGAGCCGCCCCAACCCGATCGCCACGTTGTATGGCGAGCCGCCCAGCACCGCGTCATAGGCGTTCGTCTTGTCCGGATCGGGAATAAGGTCGATGAGCGCCTCGCCTGAGATCAGGATCATGTTAGTCGCCGCCCTCTCACCCGCACGCTCTCGACTTCATGCGAGCGTGTAAGCTGTCTTCACGGTCGTGTAGAATTCCGCGGCGTAGCGACCCTGTTCGCGTGGGCCAAGACTTCGAGCCTTTGCGGCCGCCAAACGGCACATGATAGTCGACGCCGGCAGTCGGGAGGTTGACCATCGCCATACCCGCCTCGACGTTGCGTTTGAAGTGCGCGGCGCGCTTGAGGCTCGTTGTGCAAATGCCGGCGCAGAGACCGAATTCGGTGTCGTTGGCGATCGCCAGCGCATGATCGTAGTCGCGCGCCGGGATCATGGCCGAGACGGGGCCGAAGATTTCCTCGCGCGCTATGCGCATCGAATTGTCTGCGTCCAGGAACAGGGCCGGCGCCATGTAGTAGCCGGGGGTTGCGCGATTGAGCCGCTCGCCGCCCAGCGCCAGTTTCGCGCCTTCATTTCGGCCGATCTCGACATAGGAAAGATCCTGCTCGAGCTGCGTCGCGTCGACCACCGGCCCGACGTGCGTTCCCGTCTTGAGCGCGTCGTCGACGACCAGCGCGCGCATGCGCTCGATCAGCGCGTCGGCGAAGCGCTTGTAGACGGCCTCTTCCACGATAAAGCGCGAGGAGGCCGTGCAGCGCTGTCCGGTCGAGAAATAGGCGCCGTTGACCGCGCACTCGACGGCGTTGGGGAGTTCGGCGTCGGCCAGAACGACGAGCGGATTCTTGCCCCCCATTTCGACCTGGAACTTTCGCATCGCGCCGGCGCAGGCGGCGGCGACGCGCCGGCCGGTCACGACAGACCCGGTGAAGGTGATCGCGTCGATTCGACTGTGATCGAGCATCGCCTGGCCGACCACCGAGCCGCGCCCCATGACGAGATTGAACACGCCCTTGGGAACGCCGGCGCGCACGACGATCTCGGCGAGCGCGTGGGCGGAGCCCGGCACCAGGTCGGCGGGTTTGAAAACGACCGCATTGCCGTAAGCCAGGGCCGGCGCGATCTTCCAGGCTGGAATCGCGATCGGAAAATTCCAGGGCGCGATGATTCCGATGACTCCGACCGGCTCGCGCGTCGCCTCGATGTCGACGTTGGGCCGGACGGAAGCGATTTTCTCGCCGGGAATTCTCAATGCCTCGCCGGCGAAAAAATCGAAGATCTGACCAGCCCTGGCGACCTCGCCGATCGAACTCGGGCAAGGTTTTGCCTTCCTCACGCGCAAGAAGACGCCCCAGCTCCTCGCGCCGTGCGAGGATCTCCGTCGAGGCGCGCAGCAGAATGTCGTGGCGTTCCTGCGGCGTGGTGCGCGCCCAGGCCGGGAAGGCGACCTGCGCGGCCTGAACCGCGGCGTCGGTCTGTGCGGCGTCGGCCTGGGTGAATTCGCCGACGACGTCGTCGGTGTTCGACGGGTTGATGTCGCGCGAGACGCCGGCGCCCTCCACCCACTCGCCCGCGATATAGTTCCTGTGCACCGTGCTCATTCGCCCGACCCTACCTTCAGACCCGACATTGTCCGCCGGGCGGCGTCAAAGCAACCCCCGCCGCGCAAGATTGCGCATAAGCGCGCCGGCGCCGAAGGTCCAGCGCTCGCATTCCTCGCACGGACGCATCCGATTGACGAGACGGCCGAGCTTCTCGGCGCCGATCGTCACGATGTCGCCCGTCTTGTGGGTGAAGCCCATGCCGGGCTCCCCCCGGTCGGCCACAGGCGCAAACATCGTGCCGAGCAAAAGGACCAACCCGTCGGGATAGGCGTGGTTCGCCCCCAGCGTCTGCGCGACGAGATCGACGGGGTCGCGGCTGATTCTGGCCATCGACGAGCCGCCTTCGAGAATAAATCCGTCCTCCCCCTTGACTCTCAGCGAGACGGTCGCGGCGCGCACGTCGTCGAGCGAAAATGTCGCGTCAAAGAAGCGCAGGAAAGGTCCGAGCGCGCAACTCGCGTTCTGGTCCTTCGCCTTGCCCAGCAGAAGCGCAGAACGCCCCTCGAAATCCCGCAGATTGACGTCGTTGGCGAGAGTTCGCGCCGACGATTCTCCCGCTCGAGGCGATAGCGAGAGCGATCTCCGGCTCGGGATTGTTCCAAAGCGACGCGCTGTGGTAGCCGGCGTCGGCGCCACAGCCGACCGCCGACATCGGCTGGCTCTTGGTGAAGACTTCCGCATCCGGGCCGATGCCGACTTCCAGATATTGCGACCAGGCGCCGGCCCCGATCAGCGCTTCCTTGAGCCGCATCGCGGCGGGCGAGCCCGGCCGCACCTCGCTGAGCTCCCCGCCGAGGGCGGTCGCGATCGCGTCCCTCGCTTTCGCGGCTCCCTCCCGGCTGCCGCGCGCCCGTTCCTCAATGACGCGCTCCAGCAGCGATTGGGCGAAGGTGACGCCGGCCGCCTTGATTGCCTGCAGGTCGACCGGCGCGAGCATGCGTGGACTTTCCTTTTCGCTGGCGCCGCCAGGCGTGTGAGCGAGAATTTCCGCCAAAACGCCGATTCGCTGACCTTGCGCCGCACGAAGGGCGTCCGCCGGCGCAGGCGTCTCGCACAGGTCGCGCATCGTCGGGAAGCGGGCGCTGACGTCGAAGACCCCATCGCTGCGGACCGCGACGATGGACGGTCCCTCGACGTCTGGGCGCCAAACGCGCGCCGCCAACGCTCCGGCAAATCCGTCATCGGGGAGCGTCGTCTCCTGGCTCATCATAAGCGCCTGCATGACACCTCCACCATTGCGGCAATTGAAGGATTGACGGCGCCCCGCCGCCTCTCTAGCGTCTAACATGTCAGTGACGACTTATGGAAGGGCGAGGCGGCCAGCCTCGCCGAAAATGCGGGCAGGGAATTGGCGAAGAACGCCCATTCAAAGGCAGACGCCGTCTACGGCGAACTCAAGGAGGCGATTCTGTCCGGCGTGCTCGAACCGGGCTGTCTGATCGACAAGGCGGGATTGTGCGAAAAGCTCGGCGTCTCGCGATTTCCCGTCTCCGCGGCTGTAAGCCGTCTGGCATATGAGCGGCTGGTCGATGTCGCCCCGCAGCATGGATCATTCGCTTCTCGAATCTCGATCAACGACGTTCGCGAAAGGCTGTTCATCAGGGCTGCGTTGGAAGGCGAGATCGCGGCCGAGGCCGCCTGCCGGATGACGCGTGCCGACAAGGAATCGCTTGCGACGAACCTCAAGGATCAAGCAAGTGCCGTCGAGGCCGACGACAGGGTGTCGTTCTACGCACTCGATGTCGCGTTCCATCAAATCATGACCCATAGCCTGGGAATGGCTCGCGCGAGCGACGTCCTAGACGGTTTGCGCGTTCATCTCGAACGGGCGCGACGGCTTTTGATGTCGCCGTCCGGACGAATGAAGGAGACCTTGCGGGAGCACGCGAGGATTGTTGAAGCGGTGGACGCCGGAGATGCGGCGGCGGCGCGCGAGGCGATGAAACGTCATCTCGGCGCGACTGGCGCCTTGCTGGAGACCATCGCTAGAGAGCGGCCCGGATTGTTTTCGCCGTAGCAACTGCAAACTTGGGTGGTGAACGGAGCCATGACAACGCCTCGCGCCTTGCGTCTCAACGCCGCGGACAACGTGATCATCGCGATCGACGAAATTTCCATCGGCGCCGCGCCCGCGGGAGCCGTAAGCGCTCGCGAGCGAATCCCCAAGGGGCACAAGATGGCGGTCGCGGCCGTGGAGAAAGGCGCGCCGATCCGCAAGTTCGGGCAGATTATCGGCTTTGCGTCGCGGCCCATTGCGCCAGGCGAGTGGGTCCACGAACATAATTGTGCGGTGAAGGAATTCGCGCGCGACTATCATTTCGGCGAGGACGCCCGCGCCGAGATTACCGCGCCCCTGAAGGAACAGCCGGTTTTTCAAGGTTTTCGAAGACAGAGCGGCAAGGTCGGGACCCGCAACTACCTCGCCATCCTGACATCGGTGAATTGTTCGGCGACCGTGGCGCGGCTGATCGCGCGCGAGGTCGAGCGGTCTGGCGCCCTGGCCGACTATCCGCATGTCGACGGCGTCATTGCGCTGGTGCATGGGACGGGCTGCGGCATCGCGTCCAGAGGCTACGGATTCGAAGCTCTGATGCGAACACAATGGGGTTACGCGGGCAATCCGAATATCGGCGCCGTGTTGATGGTCGGGCTCGGGTGTGAAGTGTTTCAGATCGGCCGCATGAAGGAGGAATATGGGATCATCGAGGGCGACGCCTTCCAGAGCCTGACGATCCAGGCGACCGGGGGCACGAGAAAGACGATCGAGGCGGGGATGGCGCGCGTCCGCGCGATGTTGCCGCTGCTCGACAACGCGCGCCGCGAGCCAGCGCCAGCGAGCGCATTGACGCTCGCGCTGCAATGCGGCGGCTCAGACGGCTATTCGGGAATTACAGCCAATCCGGCGTTGGGAGCGGCGGCCGACATTCTCGTGCGCAATGGCGGAACGGCCATTCTCTCTGAAACGCCCGAGATTTATGGCGCCGAGCATCTACTTACCCGTCGCGCCGCGACGCCTGCGATCGGCCGCAAGCTGGTCGAGCGAATCCAATGGTGGGAGGACTATTGCGCGCGCAACGGCGGAGAAATGAACAACAATCCGTCTCCCGGAAATAAGGCCGGCGGCCTGACGACGATTTTGGAAAAGTCGCTCGGCGCGGCGGCGAAGGGCGGGACCAGCACGCTCAGGGAGGTGTATCAATATGCCGAGCCGGTGACCGCAAAGGGTTTCGTGTTCATGGACACGCCAGGATATGACCCCGTGTCGGCGACCGGGCAGGTCGCGGGCGGGGCCAACATTCTCGCCTTCACCACCGGACGAGGGTCCGCCTACGGTTGTAAGCCGACGCCCTCAATCAAGCTCGCGACGAACACCGACGTTTACCGCAGGATGATCGAGGATATGGACATCAATTGCGGCGACGTGCTCGACGGCGTCTCGATCGTCGAAAAGGGAGAGGAGATCTTCGCCAAGATTCTCTCGGTCGCCTCGGGCTCGCGGACCAAATCCGAGGTTCTCGGCTATGGCGAAGCGGAATTCACGCCCTGGCAGATCGGAGCGACGATGTGACGAGCCGCGCGGCGCTCCTGTTCGATCTCGACGGCACCCTTGTCGACAGCGATCCGAAACATCTGACCGCTTTTCAGCGCGTATTCGCGTCGCATGGAATTATGGTGGACCATGCGGTTTATGAGCGGGATATCCACGGAGCGCCCAACGAGCTGATAGGCAAACTGTTTCTTTCCCATCTGCCGCCCGAGCGGAGGAGGGCGATTCTGGCGGAGAAAGAAGAGAGCTATCGCTCGGACCTCGGCCATATCGAGCCGATCGCGGGCGTCGGGGCGCTGCTCGATTTCGCCGATCGACTCGGATTGAAGCGCGCCGTCGTCACCAACGCGCCGCGCGCCAACGCCGAGACGGTGCTCTCGGCGCTCGGTCTCCAGGCGCGCTTGCCGATCATTGTCACCGGCTCGGAGTTGGCGCGCGCGAAGCCCGACCCATTGCCCTTTCTCAAGAGCCTGGAACTGACGGGGGCGCTGGCGGCCCATTCGGTCGCATTCGAGGATTCGCCCTCCGGGATCCGCGCCGCCGCGTCCGCGGGCCTCTCTGTCGTCGGCTTGACGACGACGCTCGGCGAAGCCGCCCTGATGGAGGCGGGAGCGACCATTGCGGCCAATGATTTCACAGATTCTCGCATTTTCGCGCTGATCGAGGGCCGCATTGGCGCGACCGGCGACGTAGGAGCGCGCGTATGAGGCTGACGCAATTGGTCGACGAGAATGGCAAGCGCGCGATCGCGGTGACCGCGCGCGGCGAGGGCCGATTGGTCAAGGGCGCTCGTACGACGCTCGACCTCGCGCGCCAGGCCATCGAAGCAGGCGCTACCCTGCGCAAACTGATCGCCGATCGGGGGGTTGGCAAGCCGGTCGATCTCCTCCGCGCGCTCAAAGAGCGGCGCGTGCTGCCCCCGATCGATCACAAAGACCCTGCACACGTCTTTGTCACCGGAACGGGTCTCACCCATCTGGGCTCTGCGGAAGGGCGCGATCGGATGCACAAGGACCTGGCCGAAGTCTCGACGCTCACCGACTCGATGCGGATGTTCAAGCTGGGCCTCGAAGGGGGCAAACCTGGGAAGGGCGAGGCAGGGGCCCAGCCGGAGTGGTTCTACAAGGGCGATGGGTCGACAATCGTCGCGCCGGAAGGCGATCTGCTGAGTCCGGCTTTCGCCCTCGACGGAGGAGAGGAGCCCGAGATTGTCGGGGTCTATCTGATCGACGGAAACGGCGCGCCGGCCCGCCTGGGATTCGCGCTCGGCAATGAATTTTCCGACCACGTCACCGAACAACGGAACTACCTTTGGCTCGCCCACTCGAAGCTGCGTTCCTCGAGCTTTGGGCCGGAGCTTCTGGTGGGGGATTTGCCTGGCGACGTTCAGGGCGTCTCGAGAATTCATCGCGGCAAGGATGTGATCTGGGAGAGATCCTTTTTGTCCGGCGAGCAGAACATGGCCCATTCGATCGCCAATCTCGAGGCGCATCATTTCAAGTACGCGCTCTTTCGGCGCCCCGGCGACGTCCATGTGCATTTCTTCGGAACCGCGACCTTGTCGTTTAGCGAAGGCGTGCGGACCCAGAAGGGCGACGTGTTCGAGATCGAGTCCGAGCCGTTCGGGCTGTCGCTGCGCAATCGCCTTTGGTCCCAAGCGCCGACAAAGGCGAAGGTGCGGGCGCTATAGGCGAGAAGAGAAACAGGGGTCGCCTGGGCCTCGGCGACGCGTCGTCCTCATCGCGCCCATCGCGCGGCTAGGCTCGCTCGCTCTTCACTCTCCAACGATGCTCGCGCGGGCGCGCTGCCACCAGCCACTCCGGCGTGGGCGCGACGACTCCTCCGCGACCGGCGCTGACTCCCGAACGGAGACCGACTCCTGTGCCGGTTCGGGAGACGCCCGATTGGCTGGCGCTGGCTCCGTCGGCGCAGTTTCAGCCGGCCGTAGCGGTTCGGCGAGCGGCGATTCCGTGGCCGCCGCGTCTGGCGCAGCGTTGCGCCCGTCATCCGGCGACCCTGCGTGGGCCTCGGCAACGGGTGGCGGCGCCGTCTCCGTCTCGCCGGCAGTATCCGGCTCGCGGCCGCCTTCATCCTCGGTTCGTGGGGAGAACCGATTCCGCCCGCCGCGCGAGCGCCTCGAACGTCGGCTGCGCTCGCCTTCCCTTTGCGGATCCTTTCTGTCGAATGTGTCGCTGTTCCCGGTTGCCGCCGCCAAGTCGCCGCCGATCTCGGCGACGACCGCCAAGCCGTCGTCCGCAGGCTGTGGCGCGTCTGGCGAGATGCCTTCGCCGAACGCGCGTTCGCCTCCACGCCTGCGCCGGCGGCGCCGGCGGCGACGGCCATCGTTCTCCTCCGTCGCTCCCGAGCCTTCTCGATCGCCCTCTCCGTCGTCGTGGCCTTCCGCTTCCTCGCCCTGTCCCTCGCTCGTCTCCGCGACATCCTCCGCGATCGGCGACGGCTCCTCAACGATGGTCGCGAGGTCGTCCTCGGCCAGCGGCCGCGCCGTCTCGCTATCCCCCTTGACCCCCGTGGCCAATTCGCCGCGTTCGATCGCATGGTAATTCGAGCCGGTCAGGGTGTCATCGGCTTCGATGACGACCGCAGCTCCGAACCGACGTTCGAGATCGCGCAGATTGGCGCGCTTCTGATTGAGAATATAAAGAGCGACCGGCGTTCGCGTCCGCACGACGATGTTGTGAGTTCGAACTCTTGATCAACGCATCCTCAAGCAAGCGCAGCACATGCAAAGCGATCGACGCGGTCGAGCGCACGACACCCGCGCCCTGGCAATGAGCGCATACGACAGTAGAACCTTCCAGAACGCCGGTGCGAATGCGCTGACGCGACATTTCGAGCAGGCCGAAATGCGAAATACGACCGACCTGGATGCGCGCGCGGTCGTTCTTCAGCGCATCCTTGGTTCGCCGCTCAACCGCGCGATTGTTGCGGGACTCCTCCATGTCGATGAAATCAATGACGATCAGGCCGGCGAGGTCGCGTAACCGCAGCTGGCGCGCGATTTCGTCGGCCGCTTCGAGATTGGTGCGCAGCGCCGTGTCTTCAATGTTGTGCTCGCGGGTCGAACGTCCTGAATTGACGTCGATGGCTACGAGCGCCTCGGTTTGGTTAATGACGACGTAGCCGCCCGACTTCAGCGTCACCTGGCTCGAGAACATCGCGTCGAGCTGCGACTCAACTCCGGCCTTGGCGAAGACCGGCTGCGTATCCCGATAGAGCTGTACGTTATTTACGTGGCTCGGCATCAAGAGGCGCATGAACTGCCTGGCCTCGCGATAGCCAGCTTCGCCGGCGACGACGATTTCCTCGACCTCCTTGCTGTAGAGATCGCGGATCGCCCGCTTGATCAGTGAGCCTTCCTCGTAAACAAGCGTCGGCGCGCTCGATGAGAGCGTCGTCTCGCGCACTGTCTCCCACATTCGCAGCAAATATTCGAAGTCGCGTTTGACTTCGGCCTTGGTTCGCGAAGCGCCGGCGGTGCGCAGAATGACGCCCATGCCCTCCGGGACGTCGAGATCTTCGGCAATTCCCTTCAGGCGGCTGCGATCCTGGGCGTTGGTGATTTTTCGCGAGATACCGCCGCCGCGCGCGGTGTTGGGCATGAGAACGGAATATCGGCCGGCGAGCGACAGGTAGGTCGTCAATGCGGCTCCCTTGTTGCCACGCTCCTCCTTGACCACCTGCACCAGCAGCACCTGCCGGCGCTTGATGACCTCCTGAATCTTATACTGACGGCGCAGGCGCTGCGGACGATGCGGGACCTCCTCCAGCGCGTCGCCCCCGATCTGCTCGACCGGTTCGCCCTCATCCTCAGCAGGCAGCTTGCGGTTCGAAGCGGCGCGTTCCTCCGAGCCGCCTTCGAGGGTCGTTACTTCGTGATCGTCTTCATCGTGGGGATGATCGTTGACGTCATGGCCGCCGAGCGCTTGGCGGCCATCACGCGATTCATCCTCGGCTTCGCCGTTCTGAGGGTCGTGCGCCGAGGTCTCGATTTCGCCGGTCACGGCGTTGTCAGCCTCCGCCGTCGCGGTCTCGGAATCCTCCGGGGCTCTTGGCGTCGCAGATGGAGCGATGGCGGAACTTTTATTCGCTTCGTCGCCCGCCCCGGCGGTATCCGAAGTAGCGCTCGCTGCATCCGGCGACGCTTCCCGCGACAACACAGTGGCCGAACCGGCGACCTCTTCGGTCTCGCCCTCGGCGTCGGCTAAATCGGAGAGAGATTCAGCTGCGCCCGTCGCGCCATCGCCCGGGGCGGCCGTTTCCGAGACGGTCTCGTCGCCAGTCGCTCGCGCCTCAACCTCGGGTTGGCGTGGACGGCGATGGCGACGGCTTCGCCGTTCGCCGTTCGGCTCGTCGTCGTCGTCGCGATGCGACAGCGCCTCTTCCTCAAGCAGCGCCTGGCGATCGGCAACCGGAATTTGATAATAATCTGGATGAATCTCAGAAAAGGCAAGAAAGCCATGGCGATTGCCCCCGTAGTCTATAAATGCAGCCTGCAACGAAGGCTCGACCCGGGTGACTTTGGCCAAGTATATGTTGCCGCGCAGCGGTCTCTTGTTCGCCGACTCGAAGTCGAACTCTTCGACGCGGTTACCTCGAAGGACCACCACCCGGGTTTCTTCGGGATGGGAGGCGTCGATTATCATTTTGTTTGGCATGGATGACTCTCTTGCGGCGCGCGCGCTCCGCAGTCGCGGGCCGGGAAGCCCGTGCGACCGAGCCGCGCGCGGCGTCTTTGCTCGGGATGGGTAATAATCGGGACAGGGAATTTGATGCGGCTCTTGCAGCGCCAATCTGACGAGTTGAGCAAGCCGGTCCGCCAACCGCTTTGGTCGCGGTCTGAAGGTTACAGTCCTCAACGCGGATTATCGTCAACTTGAACACCAAAGCGCAGCTCGGCTCATCGCCATTCGAGCGGCGCACCGAAGGCGCCGTCATCACGAATCAGGCCGCGCCGCCGGCATTCGTCCGGCTGTTCGCTTCGTTGCTTTCAGTGCGCGAACCCCTTGTTCGAGCGTCCGCCCGCGCACAAAGGAGGCGACTGAACCCACGGGCCGACCGCCCGCCACGGCGTCATCCGCTAAAAGCCGCAGGCCGCGATACGACGGTCCTGGCAATCGCCCCGCTCGACCTCAAGCGAGTCGGCCCCGCGGATTCGGTCCGAATCCGTAACGCGCCTTAAATAGGGGCCGACTGGGGCCTTGGCAAGCTTTTTCCCGCTAGGGTCCCGGTCCGTCGGCAGCGCCGCGCCGCGAAGGCGGGACACCCGCAGGATAAACATTTTCCCAAGGCTGAATCTGGTTAACCGGACGTAAAGATTTATGACGGTTCAATTTTCGACCGAGCCGCCCCGACGCGCATACCAGCGCGCGGGCGATGAACGCGAACGAAACGAATTGCCCGAATGCATTCATTCGCTATAAGAGACCGGCGCTTTGAGGGTCGAGGGCAAACACGATGAAGCGAGCGGTGCGGCTTGCCGCCCTTGCGGCGCTCGCGGTTTTCGCCGCGCGTTGGCCGCTCGCCGTCGCGAAGGGAACCGGACCGCCCGTGGCCGTGGGCGCGCAGCTCACGCAGGACGCAATCTCGGCGCAAATAGTGTTCGATCTTTCGGGGCCCGTAAACGCCCGCGCGTATGCTCTCGCCTCGCCGGACCGCCTCGTCGTGGATTTGCCTGAGGTCAATTTTCAACTGGATCCGTCGGTCGGCCGCGACATCGCCGCGCGCGACGCGCCCCTTGTCAAGGCCTTTCGCTTCGGCCTGCTTGCGCCCGGCAAGTCTCGGATCGTAATCGATCTGGCGCGCCCGGCCTGTCCGAGCCGGGTCGAGGCGAGGCCGATCATCGACGGCGCGCCGGCCTCGCGGCTCAAGATCGAGATCAAGCCGTGCGACGCCGCCGCCTTCGCCGCGCTTGACCCGTTGTCCGCGCCCAGCGCCGCCAGTTTGAACACCGCCCCTTCTGCGCCGCCGCCAGTCATCGTCCTCGACCCGGGACACGGCGGCATTGACAGCGGCGCGAGGGGAATCGGAGGGGTTTTGGAGAAGACGCTGGTCTATGAGTTCTGCATCGAACTCAGACGCCAGCTCGAGGCCACGCGCCGCTACAAGATCGTGATGACGCGCGAAGGCGATCAATATGTCGATCTCGATGATCGCGTGGAGATCGCGCGCCGCGCCAATGCGTCCTTGTTCGTCTCCATCCACGCCGACACCTTGCGCGAACCGGCGGATGTCAGCGGTTCGACCGTCTATACGGATGCCGATCGGGCGTCCGACGCCGAGGCCGCGCGCATCGCCGCGAGCGAAAATGCCGCGGATAGTGGGACGAGAAGCGAGCAAAAACAGGACGACGCGGACGTCGCCAACATTCTATTCGACCTCGAAAGACGCGAGACTCGCGCCTATGCCCATATTTTCTCGCGCGGGCTGGTGGATCATTTGCGTGGAGCGACGAGGCTCAACCACAATCCGGAACGTTCGGCGGGCTTCGTGGTCCTAAAGGCGCCCGAATTTCCCTCCGTCCTGGTCGAACTCGGCTATCTCTCGAACCCGCAAGACGTTCAGGAGATGACTTCGCCGGACTGGCGGGCCAAGACAGCGGCGGCGATGACCAAGGCGATCGATTCGTTCTTCGCCAATTCGGCCAAACCCATGGCCGCCGCTGCGGGAGGGCCGGGCATAGCGCTGACGGGAGGACAGTCAGACCCATCCGGCCATTAACGCTTGTCCGGACTGGGGAATTTAGTGTATCAGCACGCCTCCATGGGCGCGCGGTAGCCGTCCATCATAGATTCGCCTTACTCCCGAACGACAGGGTGCCGGGACTAGCGCGAGCGGGTTTGCGCGGGGCCGAGGTCGCGGTGGTGAGAAAGGCCTCCGATGACTGCCTTGTAGAGCGCACGTCTTCGGGCATGCGCCGTACTCAGTTCGCCCTGGCGCCTTGCGCGTTCGCTGACGGGCCATACAGAAGGCTTCATTTGTAAGATGCGCGGGATTGCCCGGATTCTCGGCTTTATATTCGCCACTGGCGCGATCCTGTTCGTCCTGGCGGCTGGCGTCCTCGCCGCTGTCGTGTGGAAGTACGAACAGGACTTGCCTGATTACACCCAGCTGAGGAATTACGAGCCGCCGGTGACCACCCGCGTTCACGCGGCCGATGGCAGCCTTCTTGCCGAATACTCTCGTGAGCGAAGGCTCTATCTTCCTTCCGCGGCCATACCTAAACTTGTCAAAGAAGCCTTCATCTCCGCCGAAGACAAGAACTTCTACACCCACTGGGGCTTCGATCCCGAGGGCATATTGCGCGCAGGCCTGATTTATTTGCAAGGGTCCCGCCATATTCAGGGCGCCTCGACGATCACGCAGCAGGTGGCGAAAAACTTCCTTCTGAACTCCGACCGCACCATCGATCGGAAGATCCGCGAAATCCTGCTGAGCATTCGAATCGAATCGGCTTATTCGAAGGACAAGATTCTCGAGCTTTACCTTAACGAGATCTACCTCGGCCTCTCCAATTACGGCGTCGGCGCCGCCGCGCTCAATTATTTCAACAAATCAGTGCAGGAGTTGACGATCGCCGAGGCCGCTTATCTCGCGGCGCTCCCGAAAGAGCCGAGCGCGCTCAATCCGTTCCGCGACCACGATCGCGCCGTAGAACGGCGCAACTACGTGATCGGACGCATGGCTGAGGACGGCTACATCACCGCCGAACAGGCGCGCCAGGCGCGAGCCGAACCGCTCGTCGTCAAACCGCGCGTCGTCACCCCCGATTCCATCGCGGCCGGGTTCTTCGCCGAGGAAGTCCGACGCGAGCTGTCGGAGCGCTACGGCGAGAAGAAGCTTTACGAAGGAGGGCTGTCTGTCCGCACGACGCTCGACCCGAAGATTCAGCAGATGGCGCGCAAGGCGCTGGTCGATGGCCTCGTACGTTATGACGAGGCCCACGGCTGGCGCGGCCCGCTCAAGTCGATCGACCTGGGCCAGGACTGGGGCGTCCCGCTAGCCGACATCCCGGCTTACGGCGACATCAAGCCGTGGCGGCTGGCGGTGGCGCTCGACGTCACTGACACGGGCATCCGCATCGGACTGCAGCCCCCGCATGACAAGTCCGGCGCGATCGTCGCCAACCGTGAGACCGGCGCGATCACGCTCGACGGGGTGCGATGGACGGGCCGCCGGCCCAAGAGCCTCGTGAAGCCGGGCGACGTTTTCTACGTCGAGCCGATCGCCGGGCGCGAGGGCGAATATCGGCTGCGCCAGATTCCGGAAGTCTCGGGAGCCTGCGTCGCCATGGATCCGTTCACGGGACGGGTTCTGGCGATGATCGGCGGGTTCTCGTTCGACGAGTCCGAGTTCAATCGCGCTACGCAGGCGCAGCGCCAGCCCGGGTCCGCTTTCAAGCCCTTTGTCTACGCAGCGGCGCTCGACAAGGGTTACACCCCGTCATCGATCCTTCTCGACGCGCCGGTAACGATCGACCAGGGCAATGGCGAGATGTGGACGCCTGAGAATTTCGAGGGCAAATCGGGCGGGGCGCACACGCTACGTTTCGCGGTCGAGCACTCGATCAACCAGATGACCGTGCGGTTGGCTCGCGACATCGGCATGCCGCTGATCGTCGAATACGCCAAACGTTTCGGAATCTACGACAATCTGCCGCCATTCCTGTCGATGTCGCTCGGCGCCGGCGAGACGACGGTCCTGCGCATGGTCACCGGCTATTCGATGTTCGACAACGGCGGCAAGCGGATCAAGGCGACGCTAATCGATCGCATCCAGGACCGCTGGGGCAATACGATCTACAAGCATGACGAACGCATCTGCGAGGGCTGCAACGCGGCGACCTGGCGCAATCAGCCCGAGCCGCGCCTGATCGACAAGCGCGAGCAGGTGATCGATCCGCTGACCGCTTATCAGATCACATCGATCATGCAGGGCGTCATCCAGCGCGGCACCGGCATCGCGATCAGGGAGGTCGGGAAGCAGTTGGCAGGCAAAACCGGCACCACCAACGACGCCAAGGATCTCTGGTTTGTCGGCTTTTCGCCGAATCTCGCGTTTGGCGTGTTCATGGGGTACGACAAGCCCCGTTCGCTCGGAGGCCGTGCGCAGGCCGCACTCTATACCGCTCCGATTTTCCGCGACTTCATGAAAATGGCGCTCAAGGACAAGCCCGACACGCCGTTCCGGGTGCCGCCCGGCATCAAGCTGATTTCAGTCGACGTTCATACCGGTATGCGCGCGACTGGACCGGGCACGATTATGGAGGCGTTCAAGCCCGGCACCGGGCCACCCGACTCTTTTGTCGGCGGCGGCGGCGAATCCGCTCAGAATACGGCGCGCTCGGACGGCGATCCGTCGGTTGGATCGGGGACCGGCGGCCTTTATTGAGCGACGGACCTTGCCTTACCGGTTGTTTGTTGTTGAGGCCTGGAGCTGTTACATCGCCGTCACCGCCCCTACGGCGCAATCCGTCGGCGACTCCCGGCGTTTAATGAAGCGGTTGGATCATGCGCGCCGAAGCTGAACAGTTGGTCGAAACGATCAAGCAGTCCGTCGGATTGCTGAGGAGGCATCTTTGACGTCGACGCCGCAACGCGTCGTCTGGCCGAACTCAACGCCAAGGCTGAAGATCCCGTTCTCTGGAACGAGCCTGATTTGGCGCAGAAAGTCATGCGCGAGCGTACGATGCTGGAGGACCGGCTGGGTTCGCTCGCAAAAATCGAGCGCGATCTCGACGACGCGGCGACGCTGGTCGAACTCGGCGAAGCCGAAGGAGACGAGACGGCCGAGGCCGAGGGGGTAGCCGCGCTGAAAGCGCTCAAGGCGGAGGGGGACCGGCGTCAACTCGAGGCCCTGCTGTCGGGCGAGGCGGACGCCAATGACACCTATCTCGAGGTTCATTCCGGAGCCGGCGGCACCGAGAGTTGCGACTGGGCGCGCATGTTGCTGCGCATGTACCTGCGCTGGGCGGAGCGACACAAGTTCGACGTCGAAATGATCGAAGAAACGACCGGCGATGAGGCGGGCGTCAAGTCGGCGACGATCATGGTCAAGGGCTACAACGCACACGGGTGGCTCAAGACCGAATCCGGGGTCCATCGTCTCGTTCGCATTTCGCCTTTCGACTCGAACGCCCGGCGTCATACGAGCTTCGCCTCAGTCTGGGTCTATCCGGTGATCGACGATCGCATCCAGATCGACGTCAACGAAAGCGACTGTCGGATCGACACTTATCGCGCCTCGGGAGCGGGCGGACAGCACGTCAACAAGACCGAATCGGCAGTGCGGATCACCCATCTGCCAACAGGCATCGTGGTCGCCTGTCAGTCCGAACGCTCGCAGCACAAGAATCGCGCGACCGCGTGGAGCATGCTGCGCGCTCGCCTCTACGAGCTGGAGTTGGAGAAGAGGGAGGCCAAGGTCACCGCCGACTCGGCCTCCAAGACCGATATCGGCTGGGGCCATCAGATCCGCTCCTACGTGCTGCAGCCCTATCAGATGGTCAAGGACCTGCGCACCGGCCACGTCTCGGCCGCGCCCGCCGACGTGCTCGACGGCGACCTCGACCCGTTTATGGAAGCCTCGCTCGCCCAGCGCCTTTCTGGGCGCACGGCGATGGTCGAGGACGTGGAATAATTTCAGAACTCAGCTGCTCGGCGGGTTGATCGGGGATTTCAGGGCCTGCGCTTCGCCGGGATCGCCCAGCGCGGCAGCATGCGCCTCAGCACGTCGTCTCGATCGACGAAATGATGCTTGAGTGCGCCGGCGGTATGCAGGGCGGCCAGAACCGCGATCGCCCATGCAATGAGCTTGTGCGCGAGAACAGCGACGGTGAAGAGCGCGGCGTCGGGGCGAGCAATGTTCGGAATGACGACGAGATTGAAAAGTCGGGTCGGGATCGGCAGGAGAGATGTCGAAACGACGAGCCATCCGGTGAGAATCGAGGCGACGGTCAGAACGTATAACGACCATTGGACGACCGCGGCGAGCCAGCCTTCCCAGCGCGGAGACCTCGGCGCGGTCGGGGCCGGAAGGCCTAAGCGCGCGGCGAGACGCGCCGCAGTGATCGCGAGCGCCGTGAAGCCGAGCGACTTGTGCCATTGGAAAAGATCGAACGTGGTGGCGGCGCCGAGGCCTGCATGGACCATGACCCACCCGTGGACGACGAGTTCGAGGAAGAGGGCAGCCGCGACCCAATGAAGAGCAATAGTGAGCGCGTTCCAGCGCGCCGCCCGTCCGTTGTTAGTCAAAGCTGGACGGCCTCGCTCGAAATCACCAGTTCGACATAGCGCGAAACCAGCGGATAGCCAGAATTCATGCCAAATTCGAGCCGATCGATCTGCGTCTCGGCATGAAAGTCCAGGCGCACGCGCCCGCCTGCCTGCTCGCGCACCACCGCGACGTCGACTGTCAGCGGCTTGGTCACTCCGAGCAACGTCAGATCCCCGATGAGGCGGACCGTGTGATCGTCGATCTTCGCCACAGAGTTCGAGACGAAATCGATCGAGGGAAATCGCGCTACGTCGAGAAACGCTGCCGAGCGCAGGTAGTCGTCGAACCACTGTGAGCCCACGTCCACTGACCCCGATTGAACATGGAACGCGACGCTGCTCTTGTCAGGGCGTTTGAAGTCGACCGAAATGCGGCCCTCGAACCGCCGGAACTCGCCACGCGTGCGCGGATAGCCGACCGCGTCGATCGCGAATGCGATCCGCGTGCGAGCCGGGTCGATCCTCCAATTCGCCGCGGAATCGGCGGGCGTCGTCGCGTGAACGAGGACGCCCAGCGCGAGAATTGCGCAGACGCTCAGGGCCCAAGAAATGGAAGCGGTCGCCGTTCGTCATGACCCCTCCATAGCCGTCGAGCGCGATCAAAATCGGTCGCGGCACATTCATCGGGCTGTCGGGAGCGGGTCCTCGCAATTAGCGGGCTCGACTTCTGACGCGGACGCAAAGGCCCGCGTCCGAAACGCCGGCGCCAGTTCGCTGACTCGCCTTCCCGCTCGCCCGCGGTCTAGACCGTCGTCGGGACGACTGCCGCCACCCGGAACGAAGCGGACCATGCCGCAACTTTACGGTGCGAATCGGGCGGGTCAACCGTCGGCGATGGACCGGAAGACCATTTTCCGCTGCGCGCGCGAGCGGGGACGTCGCTGAGCGCGCCTCTGGGCGGTCGCTCTCCTTGCCCCCGCCCGGGCGCGCGGCCTATAGAGAAGCCTTGCCGCGCGCCTCTCTTTGGGCGCGCCCGGATGAAGGCCCCCATGTCGAGCGTCGATGTCAAGCCGACCAACAACCGCAAGGCCGGCGCCAAGGCGGGCGCGCGGAACGAGCCGTTCAAGCGCGCGCTTGCGTCCTGCACCCGGGCGCTGGCGCGTCACCCCGAGCTCGAGGTCCTCTATTCGACCGACAAGCCCTCGCTGGTCGCCGCCGAGGACGGCGCCAAGGCGCGGCTGCCGGAACCCCCGCGCAAACCCAATCCCCGCGAGGCCGCGATCATCCGTGGCGTCGCCGATTTGTTCGCGTTGCGCGTCGCCTGCCACAATGACGCGCTCCATCGCCGCCACGCGCCGCAAAACCCGGCGGCGCGGGCGTTGTTTGACGCGGTCGAGCAGGCCCGGGTCGAGGCGATCGGTTCGCGGCGCATGGAGGGCGTGGCTTCGAACCTTACCGCCATGCTCGACGACCGATATCACCGCAACCCTGTCTCGGAGGCCCGCACCCGCGAGGAGGCGCCGCTCGAGGACGCGGTCGCGATGCTGGCGCGCGAGCGCCTGACGGGACTCAAGCCTCCGAGCGGCGCGGAGCGTCTGACCGATCTCTGGCGCCCGTTCATCGAGGAGAAGGCGGGGGCCGAGCTCGACCGGCTGAGCGGGGCCATTCTCGACCAACGCGCCTACGCCCGGCTGGTGCAGAAGCTGCTGAGCTCGCTCGGCATGGCCAGCGAGTTGGAGGCCGACGCCGACGAGGCCGCCGAGGACGAGGACAACAAGCCTCCCGAGGAGGCCGATGAGGCGCAAGGGGAGGGCGAGGAGCAGCAGTCGCAGGATTCGGCGCAGCGCGAGGCGGCCGACGACACGTCTGACGACGCCGAGGACGGCGCGATGGACACAGTCGAGGCGCCGTCGTCCGAACTCGACGACGAGGGCGAGGCGGGCGACGCCGCGGAGGCGGCGGAAAACCGTCCGCCGCAGCCCAATTCCGCCGAAAGGCGGGGGCCGGATTACAAGGCTTATACCACCCGTTTCGACGAAATCGTCGACGCGGCCGATCTGTGCGACCCCGACGAATTGCAGCGGCTGCGCGAATATCTCGACAAGCAGTTGCAGAACTTGTCCTCGGTGGTGGCGCGCCTCGCCAACCGGCTTCAGCGGCGTCTGATGGCGCAGCAGAACCGCTCGTGGGAGTTCGACCTCGAGGAGGGCGTGCTCGACAGCGCGCGCCTGTCGCGGGTGATCATCGATGCGCAGCAGCCGTTGTCCTTCAAGCAGGAGAAGGACATGGCGTTCCGCGACACGGTGGTGACGCTGCTGCTCGACAATTCCGGCTCGATGCGGGGGCGCCCGATCACGGTCGCGGCGACCTGTGGCGATATTCTCGCCCGCACCCTCGAACGTTGCGGCGTCAAGGTCGAGATTCTCGGCTTCACCACCAGGGCGTGGAAGGGCGGGCAATCGCGCGAGGCCTGGCTGCAGGCGGGCAAGCCCGCCAATCCCGGCCGGCTCAACGATCTGCGCCACCTGATCTACAAGTCCGCTGACGCGCCCTGGCGGCGCGCGCGCAAGAACCTCGGCCTGATGATGCGCGAGGGGCTCTTGAAGGAGAACATCGACGGCGAGGCGCTCGACTGGGCGCATCAGCGTCTGCTCGGCCGGCCGGAGCAGCGCAAGATCCTGATGATGATCTCCGACGGCGCGCCGGTCGACGATTCGACCCTTTCGGTCAATCCCGGCAACTATCTCGAGCGGCACCTGCGCCACGTGATCGAGGAGATCGAGACCCGCTCGCCGGTCGAGCTGATCGCCATCGGCATCGGCCATGACGTCACCCGCTACTACCGCCGCGCGGTGACGATCGTCGACGCCGAGGAGTTGGGCGGGGCGATGACGGAGAAGCTCGCCGAGCTGTTCGACGAGAACGCGGAGCCCAAGCCGGTCAAGCCGGCGCCGCCGGCAAAGCGTGGCCGCAAGGCGGCTTGAGGCGCGTCGAGGCGGCGCCCACCCCAAGCCGGCGTGGCGGCGAAGCGAAACAGACGTGGCGCCGACACGTCATTCAAGCCAACTTAGCGGAATAGTGGCCCATCGCCATTTTGAGCCTTTTCAAGCGGTTACGGCGGGTGGGAGCCGAATTCGAGTTGCCGACCGCGTTGATCCCGATATCCCGTTTAACACGTTGTTCGCCGCGCCGACCGCCGCGGGGGCTCGAAACCAAACGCGCCGGTGAGCTGAATACGCCGTCACCGCAACGCGCGTAACGTGAAAGGAATTGCTCAAGCGCGGAAAGAGATGCGGATTCTGCGGCCGGCGGGCTCGGGAGGTTGCTAAGCCGTTTTGCGCTTAGTTCCAATGAGTCACGATTTTCCCAGATTCGCTCGGCTGCGCTCCCCGCGGTGGTCCTGACAAATAGGTCACGGCGCCTCTGAGTAGTTTCCGAGCCTATCAAATGCGTGCAGTGGAAGACTACTATTCCAGGAATCCGTGAAGCGACGTGATCGCTGGTCGCGCTCCGCTAGGGATTCGCTGAGGCGAATATGGAATTCCATCGTGCTTATACGCTGATGGATACAAACGCTGTCGTCATCGGGCGGTTGCGTAGTGGCGACGGCTCACCGAATGGAATCGGCGATCACCCCGGCTCCGGAGTCCCTGCAATGACGCCTGCCGACAACAATTTTTTGCCTTGCATGGCGATTGTCTCCAAATCGGGGGACTTAGCGCCCCATCAAGAGCGCGGGACCGCGTGGCTCGAAGTAGGCCTGAAGGACCGCAGGCTTCCAGTCGAGGAGCGGAGAAGATGACGCTAGATCACGTGCGTCCCGGCCGCGGCGTCGACCTCGCCGCGCCCGACAGCGCTGTCGAGGCGGAGCAGACACGTCTGCTAATGCAAAATCCTGCCGACGTGCCGGCGAGCCTCATTAATGCTGGCCTTGTCGGCGTCGTCGTTTGGCGACTGTATCCCGCTTGGGCGATGGCGCTTTGGCTGGCCTTGTTTTGCGTCGTAAGCTTGGCCAGGGCCTTGATGAGGCATCGCTATGCCTGCGCGAGCGAAGCGGCGAAAACGTCGCCGAGCTGGGCGCGACTCCTCACGCAGAACGCCTTTGCGGCGGGCTGTCTGTGGGGGCTCTCGGCCTCGGTCATCCTGATGACGCCCGATCCGATCTACTACAATTTCATCGTCTTCGTGCTCGGGGGCATGATGGCGGGTGGTGTTGTCATCAGCGCCGTCAATTTCCGGGCAATGCTCGCCTTTATCCTGCCGACGATCTTGCCCGCGATCGTGGCCTTGGCCATTCGCGGCGGTCTGGTTCAGATTGAAATGGCAGTGATGCTCACGCTCTTCACGTGCGCTTTGGTATGGACTGGCCGTAGCTTCAACCGGTCATTTACCGAAAATATTCGCTTGCGGTTCGGACAGGAGCGTTTGGCGGCCAGACTGCACTCCAGCGAGGTCGCGATGGCCAACGCGCAGGCAATAGCGCATGTTGGCGCCTGGGAGATCAATCCACAAAGCAAAAGCTATGTGTGGTCGGCGGAGAGCTATCGCATTTTCGGGGTCGATCCGGCCGCCTTCATTCCCTCCCTGGAAGCGGTGATCGCGCGTGTCCACCCCGATGACCGAAGTTTATTTCGAGAGAAGTACGCTACGTTTCTGGCGGCGGATGCGGGTCGGGGGTTCGAACATCGCATCATAATGGATGACGGTGCGATAAAGTATATCCATGAACTTGGCCGGACGATCTATGACGCCAACGGGCGCATCGTGAAGATCATCGGGTCCATTCAGGACGTGACCGATCGGAAAGATGCCGAAGACGCCAGGGCGCATCTTGCAGCGATCGTGGACTCCTCGCTTGACGCGATCGTCGGCGAAACGGCCACCGGCGTGATCACAAGCTGGAACAAGGCGGCGGAGCGCCTTTACGGTTATCGCGCCGACGAAATAATCGGCAAGAACGTTCGCTTGATCATCCCCGAAGATCGATACGAAGAGTTCGAAACGAAGCTGTCGGCGATTGCGCACGGTGTTCGTCTCGAGCCCTTCGACACTTGGCGGCTTAGAAAGGACGGCTGCCGCGTCCAGGTTTCGATAACCGTTTCATCGATCCTCGATCGCGCGGGCAATATCGTCGGCGGATCTTTCATTTCGCGGGACATCACCGAGCGCCTGTTGGCAGCCGACGCCCTGGCCTATAGCAATCGCCTCTTGCATGCGGTGACAGCCGGCACAAATACGCTGGTCATGGCCCAATCGCTCGATCTGGGGATGCCTGAGGCCCTACGGGTCGTTGGCGAGGCCATGGGGGTGGATCGCGCCGTCGTGGTTCAGGCGAACGAGGGGCAAGCGCCCCCGATGGCGTTGCTCCATTGCTGGGAGGTGGCGGACATTCAAGTGCCTGTCACGGGCACCCAGTTTCCGGTTGACGCGCTACTAGGACCGGCTGTCGTGGCCGCCTGGTTCCGGTCGCTGGCCGACGGCAAGCCGGTAATCGCCAACTTAGCCACCAGCGAGGGACCTATCCGGGAGCTTCTCGAACGCCTTCGGAACAAGTCCACGATCCTTGTGCCAATCTTCGTCGGGGATATGTTCTGGGGCGCTCTCGCCGTCGACTCCTGCACAACGGCGCGGGAATGGAACGCGACCGAGATCGAAACGCTGAGGACCTTTGCTGGTATCGCCGGGGCGCTCGTCCAGCGCGCCGAAGCGCAGCAGACGTTGGAGGCTAGCGAAGCGCGCTTCCGGACCGTGACGGCGACGGCGCAGGACGCCATCATCACGATCGACGGGGCCGCGCGGATCGGACTATGGAACCCCGCGGCGGAACGGATGCTCGGCTACACCGCAGAGGAAGCGGTCGGCAAACAGGTGCATGAATTTCTGGCGCCGGATCGGTTCCGCGCGAAAGCCGCCAGAGGTATGGACGAATTTGTCGGAACCGGGACGGGAGACGCGGTCGGTAAGGTGACCGAACTGGCGGCGCTCCGCAAGGATGGGACCGAGGTCGCCATTGAGTTGTCGCTGGCGGCCGCGCGGCTCGACAATAGCTGGGGGGCCATCGGCGTCCTGCGCGACATCACCGAGCGCAAGGAAGCGGAGGATAAGCTACAGTTTTCCAATCTCCTGCTTTCGACCGAGATGGAGGCGTCGCCTAACGGCATCATAGTTGTTGGTCCTGACAGGAAGATCCTCCTGTTTAATCGGCAATTTGCCGAGATTTGGAAAGTTTCGCCTGCTTCGTTGACCGGCGGCACGCTGGATTCCGCGCTACTTTTAGGCACACCGCTGATGGTGGATCCTGCCAAATTCACTGCACTGATCAATTATCTGTTCGATCATCCCAGTGAGAGCTTCCAGCAAGAATATGTGATGTCCGATAGTAGAATTATCAATATCGAGATCGTGACGCTCTCCAGCGCCTCAGGAGACTATCTCGGCCGCGTCGGGTACTTCGGCGACATCATCCGAGCGCCGGAAAGCGGAGAACAGCCTCCAGTTCGCCAATCTCCTCCTGCGGACACAGATGGAGGCGTCCCTCGACGGTATCTTGGTCGTTGACGAGAACAAGTCGATTGTCGCGTTCAATCAACGGTTTGCCGCAATATGGAAGATACCGCTGGCCGATTTGGAAGCAGGCAGGGACCTTGCCGTGTTGGCGAAAGTGACGTCCTCGGTGAAGGATGCCGAAAATTTCGTCGCCCGCGTCCACTATCTTTATGATCACCCTGGCGAGGATAGCCAGGAGCAGATCGAGACGACCGACGGGCGCTCCATCGATCGCTACACCGTGACGCTCTATAGCCCATCGCACGCTTACCTGGGGCGCGCCTGGTTTTTCCGCGACATCACAGAGCGCAAGCGGGTCGAGGCGCTGGCGCTTCGGATGGCGCGGTACGACGTGCTGACGGGTCTGGCCAACCGCGCCGTTTTCGTGGAGGCGCTTCAGAACGCGACCGCGGCGGCAAAGCGCGGCGAAAGGGGTTTCGCTATCCTCTATCTCGACCTCGATCATTTCAAGGACGTGAACGACACGCTCGGGCATCCGGTTGGCGACGACCTTCTGAAAGCCGTGGCGGACCGGCTGCGCGCGAATACGCGCGAAACCGATACCGTCGCCCGGTTTGGCGGGGATGAGTTCGCGATCATCGTAGCCGATATCCGTGACGCCGCCGACGCGGCAGTCCTGGCGGACAAGCTGGCGTCTGTGTTCGCCATTCCGTTTTCGGTCCAGGGGAGCGAGATCCATAGCGGCGCCAGTATCGGGATCGCCGTCTATGGGGCCGAGGGCGCCGACGCGGAGACCCTGCTTTCGCACGCCGATGTCGCGCTTTACCGGGCCAAGTCGGAAGGTCGCGGCGGCTACCGGTTCTTCACCGATGCGATGGACGCGGAAGTCCAGACCCGGGTCGCGCTCGGAGCCGAGCTGCGCGTCGCCGTTGACGAGGGCCAACTTTTTCTCATGTATCAACCGCAGGTTGCAATCGATACCGAGCGAATTACTGGCGTGGAGGCGCTGGTGCGGTGGCGGCATCCCCAACGCGGCGTCCTTGGCCCCGGTCTCTTTATTCCAATCGCCGAGCAGATCGGCATCATCGCAAAGATCGGCCATTGGGTGTTGTGGGAGGCTTGCCGGCAGGGAAAGGCGTGGCTCGACGCTGGGCTCGCGCCAGTCAGGATCGCCGTGAACGTATCCGCCTTGCAGTTCCGCACGCCGGTCGCGTTAGAGGCAGATATCGCCGCCGCCCTCGCGCAGACCGGCATGCCGGCGCGGATGCTGGAGCTCGAGCTGACGGAGTCGGTGCTCATGGATGCGTCGCGCGAACACAGCGACCTTCTGCAGCGCCTCCGCGAGACCGGTGTGACTATCGCCATCGATGATTTCGGCACCGGCTATTCGTCGCTCGACTATCTGCGCAAATATCCGAGCAATCGCATCAAGATCGCCCAGAACTTCGTCACCAATCTGGAAACCACGCCCGGAGACGCCGCCATCATTCGGGCAACCATCGGTCTCGCGCGCGAGCTGAATATCGACGTCATCGCGGAAGGCGTCGAAACGCAGGTGCAGCGCGATCTGCTGAAGGATTGGGGCTGCGGCGAGGTCCAAGGCTATCTCTTCGCCAGGCCTCTGACAGCGCAAGAGGCCGAGGCCGCGCTCCGGGACGGTAAAATCTCTCCTCCACAACTCGGCGCCGTTAAAGCGGGAAAAGTCTGAACGCGATGCTGGATCGGCATCAAGCGTCGGCATTTTCGCGCGCAAAGCCGGAATCGGCGCGCAGCACGATCTTCACCTTCGGCCAGCGCTCTCGGATCTGAGCCACGATGCGATCCATCTCCTCGACCGCCCCGGCGCCGCCGTCGATGTTGGAGCGCCTGAGCTTGGCGGCGATGAGACGCCGGCCGCAGAACACATAGCGCGGCAGGCAGCAGCAGCAGTCGTAGTAGCCGTGAAAGAAGCCGCCCTCCTGATCGCCGTCCAGAGGGTCGTCGGTGGCGTCGGGGTCGAGCACGATCTGGCGCGGCGCTTTTTGATAGGCGTCGATAAACAAGTCGACGAACAGGGACGTGGGCAATTACGCCCTCAGTATGCGCCGCGAAATCCATGCTGACCACGCCAAGCAATGTTATCGGTGTTCATCTTATCGGTCTTAATTATTTTTTGGGAAGGGCTTAAGAATAAGAATGTTAATGTCCGTTTTTGGGGTGAAATTTGATTTGCTGATTTCAACAAGCGTAGGCGAAATCTTGATGACGCCATCGCCGCACAAACTGATCAGGTTGTCTGGAGAGCCCTTGTCTATCACAAGATTAAATCTTGCAATTGGGCGGGCCCAATTCGCGCCAGTACTAAGGATATACGATATCCGTTCCTCTGTAAAAGGCGAGCCATATTCCATATGAGGAGGCTTTTTTGCCGTTTGGACTTTGCGCAATAGCGTTTGATCTATGCAATATTTATCCTTCTCATCTTTAAACCATGGCTTTGACATTTCCTTTGGATCTCCAAGAGAAGTGACATTGCTGAGGCCAACGCTTGGCCGGTATTGGTGTTCAATTATCGTCTCCTTGCCTGCGGGGAACAATACATCAAAGTAATAGGTCGTCGCCAAAGACCATCTCGGGACCAGAGTTCTTTGGGTCCCCTTTCCCATATCCGATTTTTCCGCCTCGACAAGGTTGTCTTTTATGAATTCTCTCTGTTTGCTTTCAGGTAATCGATTCAGTGCGTCTTGCGTTTTTTGTTGATGCGGAGCGAGCGGAACGCCGTCAGCTCTTAGTATAGAGGTTATCTCGCGGTCGTCCTTATAAGCACGTCGTTCTGCGCGGGCGGCTACGGGTTGTCCATTCACTGACGTTGAAAACTCAAGAAAGTTGTCTGCGGTTCCATTTGGAATCTCAATAGTCGTACCACGGTCATTTGAGATTCTTGGCATTGGAAATGCAACAATTGTAGAAATATCCTGAGAAGAGTGGTTGATAAAGAGATACCGTATATTTATAATTTTATTGGATATGAAGAGATCTTCGGATCGCATCTCGATCTGCAAAGATTTTGTTAGAACTAATCCGCCGGTTTCGAGCGCTGCCGTAGAATCATTCGCGAGAGCAGGGGCAGTCAGAAAAAAAAATGATAACATCAAACTTAGACGGCGCAGTTGCATAAGTTTCTCCGATTCAATATCGGACGCCCCGATCGCCAGAGCGAGAGCCCGCGCGAGATCGTGACGTATCAATATATCGCTTTCGCCGTCCGAAGCCGCGTCGATCGCGGGGTCACTTGGAGGGCAATCTCAAGCGGAGGCAGCCGTTGGCGCGCGTGTCCTGACTCACTCGCGGTGGGCCGCTGCGATCGCGTCGAGCAGCCCCGCATTCACCCCGTCAGCGCGAAGAACCTCGACGGGGATAACCACTGGCTCAGCGCAGGCCTGTACGGCGTGCGGCAGATCAAATTGTACGGCGAGGCCGCCTGACCTGGCGTCCAGCCAAACCATCATGGGCGGGTTGGCCGTTTCCCGCACCGCCTCCTTGCAAGTGGCGACCTCTTCCGCCGGTATGTCGTTCCCCGGCAAGCGGCTCGCGCGATCATATCCGGAAAGATACAGCGAATATAACCGAGGGGAGGAAAGCGTCACCATTCTTGTGCCGTCTATTCCCGCCGTCAGTGCGACCTTCCCGGAAATCGAAGGCGGCAAAAGGCGCGTCCAGTCCACAGGAACCCCCGTTTCCAGATCGTAGACGATAGACATAGTCCCGATCGACGGGTAGGGGCCGCCACAGAATGCCATATCCCTGATGACATAACTGAGGTAGCGGGGGCCCCGCATTGTCGGCTCGACTTTTCGCACCCAGCCGCCGTGGACGCCGTTCTGTCCCTTGCAGGCCCGGATCGCTTTGCTGAGATTCAGGTCAAGGCGCTTCAGCGCGGCGTTGATCCGCGTCTGCGCGGCATCCGAGGGACTGGCGATCAGCGGCATCGCAGCCGCCTCCTTTGCGACAGGCGGCGGGTCCTGCAATTGCAGGGTCTGGTCGGCCCCCCTGGCGGGCGGCGCGAAGAAATGCGCGACCGCCACAATCGCCGCGATCCGGCGAATTGACCTCATCATGCCAGACCCCTCCATCGGGC
>CAWASR010000009.1:0-278419 GCA_963784805.1 uncultured Alphaproteobacteria bacterium | reverse complement strand
GATATGGGCTCGCAAGAACGCCAGCGCCTGCGGACGGCGTCGATCGGCGCGGCCCCCTGGAGAGATCGCGGCGCGGCGTAGCGGCAAAGGTTGGAAGACGGATTGCGATGTGAGACTTTCCGCGCCTCGGCCACCCCCTTTGGCTGCCGCCCTTAGTCCGGAGCTTTTTCCCGGGCGTCCGGCGATCGACGGCGGAACTCTGAAGCGCCGAGTCGCATTGGCCCCCTGCCCGCCAGCACGGCCGCCTCCTTCGGATCGCTGCGGTTCACTCTCGCCCGTGGGTAAGTGGCGAGGGCGCGATTGTTGCACCGCAACAAAATAGATGACTCTTCCTCTTCGAGCGCCTAGAAGAGCCCCGCCGAACCCTCCCCGATTTTCCCGGAGTTTGAAGGTCGATGCGACAAGCCGCCTCCACCATTGCGCGCAATCCTGTCCTCGTGGATGTCGCCTTGCAGGGCGGCGGCTCGCATGGCGCGTTCTCCTGGGGGGTCCTCGATCGTCTGCTGGAGGAGACGTGGCTTCGAATCGACGGCATATCCGGAACGTCCGCAGGCGCGATGAACGCGGCGGTGCTTGTCCACGGCCATCAGCAAGGCGGCGTCGCCGGAGCGCGCGCGGCGCTGGAGAGGTTCTGGCGTCGTGTCTCCGAGGCGGCGCGCTTCAGCCCATTCCAGCGCGGTCCAATGGATATCCTTCAGGGCCGCTGGACGCTCAACTCGTCGCCGGTTTACGTGGCGATGGATCTCATGTCCCGACTGGTGTCGCCCTATGACATCAATCCGAGAGGGGTCAATCCGCTGCGCGACATTCTTGCCGACCAGATCGATTTTGAAGTCCTGGCGCAGTCGCCTATCCACCTCTTTGTCACCGCCACCAATGTGCGGACAGGCCGGGGCAAAGTCTTCAAGAACGCGGCCATCACCCCGGACGTCCTGCTCGCCTCGGCCTGCCTGCCGACCCTGTTCCAGGCTATCGAAATCGACGGCGAGGCCTATTGGGATGGCGGCTATTCGGGCAATCCGACGCTTTCGACGCTGATCCGCGAAACCAAGGCGCGAGACACCATCCTGATCCCGATCAACCCGATCGAGCGCGTCCCGACGCCGCGCTCCGCCAGCGAAATTCTCAATCGCCTGAACGAGGTGTCCTTTAATGCGGTCGTGCTGAAGGAGCTCAAAATGATGGCTCTGCTGCGGAAAGTCGCCGACCCGGGCGACGGCGAGGGCGCGCTATGGGCGAACATGCGCATTCATATGGTCCGGAACGACATCATGACCGAACTCGGCGCCTCCTCGAAGCTGAACGCGGAATGGGCGTTCTTCGAATATCTGCACGCCGAGGGACGAAAATCCGCTGAGGCGTTTCTGGAGACCCATGCGAAGGATCTCGGGCATCGCTCGACCCTCGATCTGGATAGCTTGCTCGAGGGAATCTGACCCATGGGGCTGCTCGGCATCCTCATCGCGCTCAGCCTGCTCATCTGGCTCGCTTATCGCGGCTGGAGCATTCTGCTCCTCGCGCCAGCCGCCGCGATCATCGCCGCCGGATTGTCGGGTCAGCCGATGCTCGCCCATTGGACGCAGACCTTCATGGCGAGCGCGGCGCAATTCGTCATGCAATTTTTTCCGATCTTTCTGCTCGGCGCGCTGTTCGGCAAGCTGATGGAGGACAGCGGCTCGGTGTCGGCGATCGCGACTTTCATGACCGAGCGCCTCGGCCCGGGGCGAGCCGTGCTGGCGGTGGTGCTCGCGGGAGCGCTGGTCACTTACGGCGGCGTCAGCCTCTTCGTCGCCTTCTTCGTGCTCGCTCCAATGGCGCATGCCCTGTTTCGCGCCGCCGAAATTCCGAAGCGGCTGATGCCGGCCGCGATCGCGCTCGGCACGTCGACCTTCACCATGTCGATGCTGCCCGGCACCCCGGCGATCCAGAACGCCATCCCGATGCCGTTCTTCGGCACGACGCCCTTCGCCGCGCCGGGCCTCGGCGTCGTCGCATCGCTGATCACGCTGGGGTTCGGGCTCTGGTGGCTCGCCCTCGCCGAAGGCCGGGCGCGCAAGGCGGGTGAAGGGTATCTGGGGGATGCGGCGCCTGCTAAAGGCGACGTCGACGACGAGATCGTGCGCGAACGCGCCACGACTTCGGGCGCATTCGATCCGGCCGAAATCGCGCATGGCGAACAAAGCAAAGTCGAGCCGCCGATCGTCCTCGCCGTCCTGCCGCTCATCGTCGTCGTCGGCGTCAATCTGCTGATGTCGCTCGTCATCCTGCCACGCATCGACGCGAGCTTTCTCGCCGAGCCGGCCTGGGGGGCAACTTCGCTCTCGGCCGTCGGCGGCGTCTGGTCGGTGGTCACCGCGCTGGCCACGGCCATCGCGGTGCTGATCGCCTCGAATTTTTCGCGGCTGCCGACGGCGCGCGCGACCATGGACGCCGGCGCCAATGCTTCCGTGCTGCCGGTGCTGAGCGTCGCAAGCCTCGTCGGCTTCGGGTCGGTCGTGGCGGCGCTGCCCGCTTTCGCGCATGTGCGGGATTGGGTTCTCGGCATCGGAGGAGGCCCGCTGGTGTCGCTGGCGGTCGCCACCAACGTGCTTGCGTCTCTCACCGGCTCTGCTTCGGGCGGCCTCACCATCGCCCTCGACGCGCTTGGCGGCGCCTATATGAAGGTCGCCGCCGACCAGGGCCTCAGCCCGGATCTGCTGCATCGCGTCGCGGTGATCGGCGCTGGCACTCTCGACAGCCTGCCGCACAACGGCGCGGTCGTCACTCTGCTCGCGGTCTGCGGCTCGACCCATCGCGAAAGTTATTTCGACATCGTCATGGTGGCGATCATCGGCGCGTTGCTCGCCCTCGTCGCGGTCATTGGACTTGGGACGGCGTTCGGCTCGTTTTGATCGTCAGCGAGCGGCTGCCGAGCCGCTCAATCGGCGACTTTGACTCGCTGGAGCCGCTTGGATTCTCCGGAGGAGCCCGCGGCTATTTTTTCGGATTGGAAGGTGGTGCCCAGGGGCGGAATCGAACCACCGACACTGCGATTTTCAGTCGCATGCTCTACCAACTGAGCTACCTGGGCGCCGGACGTCATGGGGCGGCGCGAGTGGCGGCTTATAGGCGCCCAGTCGCGGCTTGTCCAGCCGGGGGATCGCGCGGTTTTGGTCAGGCGAAAGAGCAGGCGCCAAGGCCTGCGGACGTCCATTCGCCGCAATCAAAATGCCGCAATCTTGACCGCATTACGAACACGGCGACTTGTGCTATGAGTTTGGAATGATGCGTAAGGCCATATTTCTTTCCCTCCTGGCCCCAGGCGCCTGCGCCATCGCCGCGGCGGTCGGCTTTCCGCCAGCGCCGGCTGCCGCCGCGGATCTGCCGAATGCTCCGTCGAGCTTCCCGGCGCTGACGCCGGGCCCCACAGACGTCGCGCCCAACCCCTGGTCCGGCCTCTATGTGGGCGCCGGCGTTTCGGCCTGGGGCGGGAAAGGGGTCAAGGGCGGCTTCGGAGGTGAGACCTACCTCGGCTACGATCATACGTTTGGCGACGGCGTGGTGCTGGGGTCAGGGCCTCGACGGGATACATGCCCTCTCTCTGGTCGAACCCCCGATTCACCCAATTCAGCGGCTCCGCCTTCGCGGGCGGAGAAGCGACCGTCGGCTACAACTTCGGCCAGGTGACGCCCTATGTCATCACCGGCGTCGATTTCATCAGGCCCACGCGCTTCAGCGGCGGAGCGCTCAATGCGAGCGAGGCGATCAACAGCGTCTTTGCCGGGCCGGGCGCGGTTCAGGCCGTCGGCACGGTCGGCGTCGGGGTAAAATATCAGATCACGCCGAATTTCAGCATGGGTCTGGAGGCGCGCGTAGTCAATCCCGGATACGGTTTCGGACCTTGGCCTTGACGGCGAGACGACGGGTTGCTTTCGCCACCGCCGCGGGTTACGCCCGGTACAGATATTTCCCCTGCCCGAACGACGCCGATGCACGAAATGTCCCGCCGCGCGCTGATTGCCGGGGCTGCCGCCGCCTCGGGCGCGCGCCTCGTCGCCGATGCGCGTGCTCAGACAGACGCGCCGCGGGCCACAGCTGGAGGTCCGACGCCGTTCGCCTATTCGGATGTCGTCAAGCGCGCCGGCGACCTCGCCGCCGCGCCATACGACGCCACGATTCCGCCGTTGCCCGACAGCCTGGCCAATCTCGATTTCGACGCCTGGCGCGACATCCGTTTCAAGCCCGACAAGCAGCTGTTCGGAGAGCCGACGGCGAACTTCCGCCTGGAACTGTTCCATCTGGGCCATCTTTACAAGCGTCCCGTCGTCATCAACGTGCTGCGCCACGGCATCCCGGCGCCCGTTCCCTATGCGGCCAATCTGTTCGACTATGGGCGCAACAAGATCGAGGGCGCGTTGCCGGTCAATCTCGGCTTCGCCGGATTCCGGCTCCGATTTCCGATCAACGCGCCGCACGTCTGGGACGAAGTGGTCTCGTTTCTCGGCGCGAGCTATTTCCGCTTTCTCGGCCGTGGTCAGCGCTACGGCCTGTCGGCGCGCGGCCTCGCCATCGGCAAGGGCGCACGTCCGAATGAGGAATTTCCGTTTTTCCGCGAATTCTGGATCGAGACGCCGGCCCCGACCGCCGAACATATCAACATTTACGCGCTGCTCGATGGCGAATCAGCCACCGGCGCCTTCCACTTCGACCTTGTGCCCGGCCAGGAGACCTACATCGAGACGAGCGTCACCCTGTTCGCGCGCAAGGCGGTTCCCGTCGTAGGGCTGGCGCCGCTCTCCTCGATGTTTTTCGTCGGCAAGAACGATCACCGCCTCGCCGACGATTTTCGCGGCGAATTGCACGACTCGGATGGCCTGCTCATGCACACTGGCGCCGGCGAATGGATTTGGCGCCCGCTCAGCAATCCTGTCGCGCCGGTCGTTTCGACGTTCACCGACATGAACCCGCGCGGTTACGGGCTTTTGCAACGCGACCGGAATTTCGACGACTATCAGGATCTCGAACTCGCCTATGAGCTTAGACCCAGTTATTGGATCGAGCCGCACGAAGGCTGGGGCGAGGGCCGGGTGGAACTGGTGGAGCTTCCCACCGACAGCGAGACCAACGACAACATCGTCGTCGCCTGGGAGCCAAAAAACGGGATCGTGGCCGGGAAATCCCTCACTTACGGCTACCGCATCACGACGCTCTCGACGGATCAGAGCCTGACGCCGGGCGGGCGCACGGTCGCGACGTTCCGCGTGCCGCCGCGCGCGCTTGGCGCAGCGGAGGCTCCCCCGCCGGGGGCCACGCGGTTCCTGATCGATTTCTCGGGCGGCGACCTTCCCTATTATTTCAGCGACCCGTCGCTGGTGCAGGTGGTGGCCACGGCCTCGAACGGACGAATCCTGCGCACTTTTCTCACCCCCAACGCCCACGTCCGCGGCTTCCGCGCCGGCGTCGACCTAACCGTCGACAAGGGCCAGAGCAGCGATCTGCGGGTCTTTCTGCGGGCCAGCGCAAAGGCGTTGACGGAGACGTGGACCTTCCCCTGGCGGGCGTGAATACGACGCCGAGGCTTCGATCAGGCGCGAACGGAAGAAATCTCATGGATCGGCGCGATCAATCGTTCGCCCTGCGCCTTGCTTCATGGATCGGCCGATCAATGTGCTGGTCGCCATCGGCTTTTCCATCGCCGGCCTTCTCAGTCTGCGGGGCCAAAGAGCGCCAGGACTCGCAATCGCCGGTCCGCGAAACTTGGTTCGAGGCCGTTTCTAGCGGACGCGTGATACGGTCCAGGCGAAGAGTTTGGGCTGGCTCCGGCGCACGGCTGGAGAAACCTTCAACGGCGGCCGCCCAGCTCATCGATGTGGAGAAGAAGATCGGCCGGGTCCTCGTAAACGCGGAGGGCCGACGCCTGCTGGAGTTCGCTGGCGCCGTAGCCGCCGCAAAGCAAACCCACGCCGAGCGCTCGGCAACGCGCCGCGGCAAGCATGTCCCAGATGCTGTCGCCGACCACGACGGCGGTCTCGATCGGCGCATCCAATCGTTCCGCGGCGGCCAGAAACAAGTCGGGATCGGGCTTGGCGTACTTGACCTGATCGCGCGTGACCACCGGCATGCGCGCCGGATCGACGCCGAGCGCCTCGAGGTTGACGGCCGCCGTCTCCATCCGACCGCTGGTCGCGATCGCCCATCGCAGTCCCGCGGCGCTGAGCCACGACAACAGTTCCCGCGCGCCGGGCAGCGGGCGAATCCGGTCCGCCATCCGACGATAGGCGGCCGCATGGGTACGACGCAGTCGCTCAATCCGATCCTCGCTCAGGTCGACCCCGGTTTCCCGGATGAGTTGATTGGTGAAGAGGCCGCCGCTCATGCCGATCTTTCGATGGATGCGCCACACCGACAGTTCGACGCCCTCGCTGTCGAGGGCCTCTTTCCACGCCAGCACGTGCTGATAGACGCTGTCCACGAGCGTGCCGTCGAGGTCGAACAGAAACACCGGGTCGATGCGCATCGATCTAACTCCTTGAGCGCGGCGTCGTCACAGGTGAAAGGAACATTCAAAGGGAATTAGAGGATCATTTGCACGCTCGCTACGCAATCGCTCGACAATCGCCGCCGACCGGAAGCCCATCGCGCGGGCGACCAATGGCCGGATCTTAACCAGCGAATGCAAATATCGCCCCCTGCCCGAGATGACCTTACGGCGCTGGACCAGACCGCCGGGTCAGGGCCGCCCAACACGGACGTGAAGGCTGGTAAGTTCGAAATTGCGCCTCTCAATAGTGGTCGGTCGACTTCACGAAGGCATGCACCTGCCACACTTCTTCGGGAGACAGGCGCAGGCCGAAAGCGGGCATCTGCGTGTTCTTGCGGCCTTGGATGACAGTCTCGAGGAACTGTTCGTCATTGAGCTTGGTGGCGAAGAGGTTCGGACCCCGCGCGCCAGCGCTGTGATGACATATATAGCATTTACCAGCGTAGGTGACGCGGCCTGCGGCAATGGCGTCGGGCTGGCCGAGATAGGGGTCGGTTAACCCCTCCTCGGCATTGCCTCGATCTAGGAACATTAGCAAGATCAGCGCTGCCAGGAGCGACAACAGGCCGGCAGCGCGGATTGATGGAAGATGCACGGTTGCGTTCAGGGCTTGAGGCTCGGCAGCATCTTCTCGATCACCTCGGCATTGTACATGCCGCCTTCGTCTACCTTACCATCGATGGCGAACACCCACAGCATGCCGCCCTTTGGCGCTGAGTAGTAAAAGCTCGGATCGCCGCCAAGACCCGAGAGGATGGCGACGTACTGTTTGCCATCGAGTTCGTATGTGATCGGAGATGCGTTGATGCCGGAGCCGGTCTGGAACTTCCAGAGCTCTTTCCCGGTCTTCGAGTTAAAGGCGAGCAGGCGGCCCCGTTGGTCGCCTGTGAAGAGCACGCCGCCTTTGGTGGCCAGCACGCCGGAAAATAGCGGCAGCGGGCTCGGCACGTCCCAGACGACTTTTTTGTTCGCTACATCGATTGCCTTCAGGTGGCCGATCGTGTCGCCCATGCGGTACATCTGGTAGTCGACGCCCTGATAGACGTCGCCAGGCTTGTACTGCAGCTTGCCCTTTTCCCAAGAGGTCAGCCCCATGCCCCATTGGTTCACCGCCACGAAGAACAGACCAAGCGCCGGATCATAAGCCGGCGGGAACCAGTTGGTGCCGCCTTCGAGTCCCGGCACAATTGGTTGCACGGTCTTGCCATCAGCTTTCGGCTTCATTGCCTGGTTGATCGTCGGCTTGCCGGTTTTCGGGTCAAGTCCCTCGGTCCAGTTTATGCCTTCGACCAGCGGCATGGCGTAGATGAAGCGCCCGTCGGTCCGGTCGATCGCATAGAAGAAGCCGTTACGGTTCGACACCACAGCCGCTTTCGTCGGCTTGCCGTCGATGGTCGTGTCGACGAGGATCGGCGTCGCCATGCCGTCATAGTCCCAAGCGTCGTTCGGTGTATACTGATAGCCCCACTTGATCTTGCCGGTTTCGGGGTCGAGCGCCAGCATGGAATCGGTCCACAAATTGTCGCCAGGATGCATGTCGGACTGCCAGGAACCGGGATTGCCGACACCCCAGTAGAGCGTGTCTGTTTCGGCGTCGTAGCTGCCCGTAAGCCAGGTCGGGCCTCCTCCCGTTTTCCAGCTGTCATCCTTTGGCCAGGTCTCGCTGCCAGGCTCGCCGGGCGCCGGAATGGTGTAAGTCTGCCATTCGAGCTTGCCCGTCTTGGCGTTGAAGGACTTCAGGTAGCCGCGCACGCCGTATTCGCCGCCGGACACGCCGATGATGACGTGATCCTTGACGACAAGCGGGGCCGAATTGGTGGTGACGCCGTGCGTCCAGTCGTCGATGGTCGCCTCCCAGACCACTTTGCCGTCAGCGCGGTTTAAGGCTTCGAGCTTGGCGTCGAGCCGTGCGAAGATCACCAGGTCGTCCTTCAGCGCCAACCCGCGATGGATCGGTCCACAGCACAGCATGGCGTTGAAGCCCTGCCCGTACTCGGGCTCGTAGCGCCAAAGAATGTTGCCGGATTTGGCGTCGACAGCGAAAACGCGCGCATAGTCGGCGGAGAAGTAGAGAACGCCATCGCGAAAGAGCGGCGTTGCCTCCAGCCCGCCGAACTGTCCGCCGGTGGACATCGCCCACACGGGAGCGAGCTTCGAAACGGTATCGGGCGTGATCTCCGAAAGTGGACTGTAACGCCAGTTGCGATAGTCGCGGCCGTAGGTCAGCCATTCCTTAGGATTGTCCTGCGCCTTCACGAGATCGTCACTGGTGACCGGCGCGGCCTCTGCCGACGCGCCCCCGATCAACGCGATGACCGTTGTACTGGCGGCCAGTCCAAACGCCCGGATCGCGTGTTTCATGACCATTTTCCTCCCTTTTTGGTCTTGCGCCCTCGGTCTCTTTTGAACCGGGTTGCGCCAGATGACAGCCTCAGCGAGGCTGAGAGTGTCGCCATTGGCGAAGTTTGGCAAGCCTGTCACGGCGCCTTGTGGATGCGGCGCGGAGCGGGCCATCGCCCGGACGCGCGCCGAAGAGCGGCGAATTTTCCTTTATCAAGACGCAGCTCTGCCTCAGAGTTTGATGGACGGTGTGAGCCATTGAACGCTTTGCGCAGATGACGTGTCATCGCGCGCTCAAAGCCATGAACGTATCCGCCCTCCGCGGCAGCGGGCGCGCCACAACCGGTCATAAGCCCTGGCGACAGCGCCGTCGGGTTTCTCATGACCAATATCCGCAAACAACCACGCGCCGCCAATACCGACGACGCCGGGTGCAAACTAACCTCGCGTCCTTTCCGCCCGAGGAGTCAGGCTAACCATAGCGGCGACGCAAGATGTCGAAAGCCCTGGCTCCCCACCAGTTCAGCAGGGCACCGGCCAGAGCAATCGCGAGATTGCTGAGAAAGCCGGTTACTCCGACCGCGATGGCCATCGTCCAGTCGGAAGGTTGGCAGAATCTGGCGCCCAAACCATTGAAAAGACTGTGTCAGCGACGAGAATGGCCATCGACGACGAAAGCTCGCTTGACGGAAGCCGGCGGCGGCGAAGTCAATGGAATATGTCTCACCCCCGCCCTCGATAGGGCGCAACGCCCTGATCGGGAACCCAGGCGCCCTTGGGCAGTTTGCCGAATTGCCAGAAGACGTCGATCGGAATGCCTCCGCGCGGGAACCAATAGCCGCCGATTCTCAACCATTGGGGCTCGAGCAGCGCCACGAGATCCTTGCCGATGCGCACCGTGCAATCTTCATGAAACGCGCCGTGGTTGCGGAAACTCGCGAGATAAAACTTCAACGATTTCGACTCTACGATCCACTTGTCCGGGGCGTAATCGATGACGAGATGGGCGAAGTCGGGTTGCCCGGTCATCGGGCAGAGCGAGGTGAACTCGGGTACGGCGAAACGGGCGATGTAGTCGGCGTCAGCGTGCGGATTCGGCGCGCGGTCGAGCGTCTTCGCGTCTGGCGCGGGAGGAATTCGCGAAGGCTTCCCCAGATGAGTGAAGGCGGGCGCGGCTTTCTTGCTCATGGCCACGTTTAGACCGCGGGACGATCCGACGGCAAGGCGCGCTGATCTGATCTGATGATTTCGGTGGAGGTCGGTTACGCAGAACGCGGAAGTATGGCGGACCTATTTCAACTGCCTCACGCCGACGCCGGCCGAAATATATCCGCTGATCCTGACGCAGACGCCATTGGCCGCCAGAGCGCCCGGCGAACCCGCGATGTCGCAATGTTTGACGGTTTCGGCCGGCTTCACTTTCTTGCTCCGCGCGGGCAACTCGGCCGCACTGGCAATGCTCACGCCAGCCAATAGCGCCGCGAGGGCAAATGCAATCCGACGCTCAACGCCCATGCCTTGACTCCCCATCGTCCAGCCGCGCGCACGACGCCTCGGCGTGAAATCCTTATTCAACAGCTTACGCCTAGGCGCCATCTTGGGCGCTTGTGAGGCGCCATGGGGCGACGGCGGCCTCGGGCTTGCGACTCAGGACGCAATCCGCAAGGAATAACCGGCGCCGCCTTTCGATGATCCGAAGCGATCATCCAAAGTCGTTGGCGCGCGGCCGCGCCATTACCGGGACTAGTTGACTTCCGATGCGTAAGTTTTCCGCGTAACCGCTCGTAGCCGTTTCTAAAGAGCGCGTCGCTCGAGCGACTGGCGCCGCAACGTCGGCGGAAATGAGCGCTGACGCGCAGAATCTGCCGAGTGCGACGGGCGGCGCTCGGTGGGCATTGGTGGAAGTTGGAGCAGGAGCGCGCAAAAAATGGACGTTACGGCCCCGAACGCTCGCCTATCTGTTCCGACCCCGCTTTCGTCGCTGTCTGGTCTGGCGCTTGTCGCCGTGGGGTTCTATGCGTCGGTCCTGGCGCACGAACCGATCTTCGCTGCGATCGCCGGCGCGGGCGGCCTTGCCGTGCTGCGCGCGGCTTTCTCGGAGCGCCCGTTCTCGCACGTCTTGATCGGGTTCGACGCGGCCGCTTTCGCCATTTTCGCGTATTTGCGCAATGACGCGCTGGGCTTCTGGCTCTTGCCGGGACCATGGGTCGACGCGGCGCGCTTCAACACTCCTAGCGCGGCGATCGCTCTGACGATCTACGCAGGCGGCGCGATCATGGCCTTGATCGGCGGCTTTCGCGGGCTTCGATTGATCGAGGCGTTCAGCCTGATTGCGACTCCCTTCTTATTCAACCTCCTTTTGGTGGTCGGCGCCGATTGGCATATGGCCGAGATTGGCGCCTTCGTGACGAGGCGCGCCGCTCTGCCATTCGCCGCACAGGTCGTGATCGGGCGAGGGCTTACTTTGTGGTTTCTTGGCGAAGCGACGCTGACTCTGATCAGCCTCGTAAGCGTCAATCGGCTGCCCGGAGCGGCGCGGACCCACACGCTTTTTGCGCTGAGCGGGGCGGTCGCCGCCGTGACTCCGCTGTTTGCGAACGCCGCGCAACTGGTCCCCCAGCCCATGCTGGCGATCGTCTTTTCCAGCGCCTGCGCCGCGCTCGCGCAAGGGGGCCTGTGGGCGATCGTCTATCTGATGACGGGAATCTTGCTCGATTGGCTCGGCGATCGCCCGCCAAGCTTTGACGCCGTGTGGGGCCATTGGCGCACGGGCTTCGTCAAAGGCGCGATCTATGGCGCGCTGTTCATGGGATTCATCCTGATCGCAGCTTTGGTGCTGCGCGCGCCGGGCGCCGGGGCGTTCTTGAGTCGCTATGTCCTGGCCGTCGGCGCGCTCGGCGGCGCGCTGCTCTTTCCGCTCGCCAAGACGATCTTGGCCAGCGCCGATGGGACCCCGCCGTTCTTTGGCCGACTGAAGGCCGCCTACCTCGATCCCCGCTCGCCTGCGCGGGGCATTGTCGCCGGGGTTGGTCTCGCGCTCGCCTACGGGAGCGACCTCTCGGTGGACAACGGCGGCGCACGCTTCTTCGCCATGTTCGCCGTCGGAGCGCTTTGCTACGCTGGCGTCGACCTCGCGTTCGACGCCTGGAGCGTCGCCGCCGGCGTTCGCGGCAAGCTGCAGACCTGGCGGCTCTATGCGCTCGGCGCGGTGCTCGGCGGAGTCGTGGCTGGAGCGCTGGGATGGTATTTCGACGCGCCGCAGGTTCAGGTCGTCGTCAACAAATTCTGGGCTTACGCCGACGTCAACTACCGCCTTGACGGCCGCCGACTCGGAGACTTCACCACCTATCCGATTTTCAACAAGTACGGCATGATCAACCTTGGCGAGGTCGCGGGCGGCGTCAGGCTTTTCTGGGCGGAATCCGTGGCTGGGGTCATCAACTGGTCGCTCGCCGCCCCACTGTTCTCGATCAATTATGTGCTGCTCGACGCAGCTCTGCAGAAAAGCCTGCGTCCGATCCAGAACCTGGTCACCGCGCGGGGAGTTGAAGGACTCGTCGAACAGGCTGTGCGCGTGCTGCGCTGGGGTCTGTGGATGTCCCCGATCATCAATTCGTTCCTGCGTCAATCGCCGAGCCCGACCTGGTACAATCAGGACGGCGCGGTCCGGTCCATCGTCGCAGTCGGGGCCGACGTCACCCAGAGCCCAGGCAGCTTCCGACAGTTCAGCCTGATGATGTTTCTCGGGCTGCTGGCATACGACTGGCTGCGGATCCTCATATGGTTCGATCACATGGGCTTGCGGGTCGCGAGCCTCGTCAATCTGTCGTTTCTCGGAGGCGACCGCGCGGATGAGGCCGCCGCGCGTTTTGTCGGGCACAACGGGCGCACGCGCGCCATTCCCGATGGCATTCGCCGCTTTGGCACCTGGGCGCCCCTTCTGATCCCCTTTTATATCCCGCGCGGAACGGAATGGGACAAGGCCTGGACCGGAGCTGAGACGCTCGCGCGCAACGGCGCCCCTATGCCCGAAGCCGTCAAGACGCTGGCGTTCGCCTATGCCGCGGCCATTGCGGCGATCGCGGCAGGGTCGGTCGCGGTCGTGGCTCGGACGCGCCAAAAGCGCGGAACGCCGTCGCCTTGGCTGGCGGGCGCGCCGCTCGCCCTTGCGCGGCGGCCCGATCGCTACGTCTTCAACAATGGCGCCGTCGGCGTCGAAATCCTTCGCGATGGTCGCGGCGCGGCGTTCGTATTGGGCGCCGAGCGCGGCGGCGCGCCGATTGATCTCATCCGTCGGCCGCTGGATCCCCTGCAGTCCCGGGGCCATTTCTTTTATGTCAGCGAGGCGGGCGACGCCCCATGGTCGATCGGCTTCGAGCCGACTCGGCGCACAGGAACCTATCGTCTCGAGGAGATAGGCTTCAACCGCCTCGCGATTACCCACACGTTGAACGATATCGAGGCGCGGATGGAGATTGCGCCCGACGCGCTCGGCGCCGTCATGAGCTGGCGTATCCGTCTCGAGGACAAGTCCGGCCGCGCGCGTAGGCTGCGTCTAACCAGCTTTTGCGAAATTGCGGGCATTGAAAGGAGCGCCTACGCTCGCGATCTCGATTTCGCCGGCATGCACGTCGAGACGATGTTTGTGCGCGGGCTGGGCGCGATCCTTGCGCGCAATCGGCTCTTGCGATCGGCGCGCGCCAGTCGCGGCGAGACCTCGTTCTTCGCCGTCAAGCCGGGGGTCGGGGCGGAGCTCGTCGGCTACGAGGATTCACGCACCCGTTTTCTTGGCGAAGGTTCGCTCGCCAACCCGACGGGTTGTGAACCGTGGCGCTGGCGCAAGCTCGAAGACGAGGGCAAGCTCTGGACATTTGATCCCGCCGCCAGTTTCACTCTTGAGGTGACGCTCGCCGCTAACGGCGTGGCCGAAGCCGAATTCATTATCGGCCGTTCCGACAATGCGGTCTGGGCGAGCGAATTGGTCGCTCGCCGGTTTGGCCTTGCCGCCCTGCCCGAGCCCGATCTTCAGCTGCGGCTATATGAAACAAGGGCCGTCGAGCCTTCGCCCGCGCTCCCGACGCGCTGGCCCTTCGCATTCGCGCCGGACGGCAAGGCGTTGCGGCTGACCCACCGCACGCCGCGCCCCTGGGCGCACGTAATGGCGAATGAACTCGGGATGGCGACGATGGTGTCAAACGACGGCGAGATTTTCTCGGCCTTCGGCAATGCGCGCCAAAACGGGCTCACCGCCTTCCGATTCGACAGTTCCACTGTCGTCCAGCCCGGGCAGATCGTCTACGTGCGCGACCTCGATACGGGCGAGACGGATGCGCCCGGATTTGCGCCGTTCCAGCGCGACGACGCCACGCACGAAGTCGTCTATGAGCCGGGAGTCGCGACCTTTGCCAAGACGCGCGGCGATTTGACGATGGAGTATGTGGTCTTTGTCTCACCCGACTATCCGGGCGACACGCGAATCCTGACCTTGCGCAATTCCGGAGCGAGCCCCAAGCGCCTGCGGGTCGCGCCGTTCTTCGATCTTGCGCTTGAGGAGAGCCCTAACGAGAGCGTCGACAAGATCAACGATGAGACCGTTGGCGCGACGCTGCTGTTCAATAATCCGCGAAACGACTTTGAGCAGGGCTTCGCTTTCGCCGCCACGAGCATTGTGGCGCCAGCGACCGAAACGATCCGGGCGCGTTTTTTCGGCGGCCCTGGACGCAACGTCCGCACCCCCGTGATGGTTGAAACGGGCGCCGCCGACGGAGCGGCGCGCGACGACGGGCGGCGGGTGGCCGCTTTTTGCAGCGAAATCACGCTTGCGCCAGGTGGCGAGGCGAAGATCGCGATCGTGTTCGGCCAAGCGCCGACGCGTGAAGAAGCGCTCGCAGCCGCCTCGCGCGTGGGGGTCTCCGATGCGGAGGCGGAGCTGATCGCGACTCGCGCGTCTTGGGCCGAGCGGTTGGGCAAGGTCGAAGTTCGCTCCAATCGCCCGGACTTCGACCGGCTTGTCAACACCTGGCTGCCATACCAGCTGTACGCTTCGCGACTGTTCGGCCGTGTCGGGCCGAACCAGCGCGGCGGCGCAACCGGTTATCGCGATCAGCTGCAGGACGTGCTGCCTCTGATTCTGATCGAACCTCGCCTGGCGCGCGCCCAGATCGTGCTGCACGCCGGCCAGCAGTTTCGCGAAGGCGACGTCCTGAAGTGGTGGCATCGCGCTCCGAATGGCGGAACCGGCCTCGGCCAACGGACCAAAGCAAGCGACCCTCACCTCTGGCTGCCCTATGTTCTCACGCGCTATGTGCGCGAATCGGGTGATCAAAGCGTGCTCGACGAGACCACGCCGTTTCTCGAGGCCGAGCCGGTTCCCGAAAACGAGGACACCTGGGTCGTCATTCCGCGGGTCTCCCGCGAGAGCGCGACTGTCTATGAGCACGCGCGGCTCGCCATCGCCTACACGCTCGAGCATCTCGGCGGGAACGGTCTGCCGCTGCTGCGCGCCGGCGACTGGAACGATGGCATCGATGTGCTCGGACGGCTGGAAATCGGCACCAGCGTATGGATGGGCTTTTTTCTCGCCAACGTGCTGGAAGGCTTCATCCCGCTGGCGCGGTGCAAAGGCGACCAATCCTTCGCCGCGCGATGCGAGGAGGCCCTCGCCGGTCAGCGCAAGGCCCTGGAGGTCGGCTGGCGGAGCGACCACTACGCACTCGACTTCGCCGACGACGGAAGCCTTGTCGCCGTCCCCAACGCGATGACGACCGGCTGGGCGGCCTATTCGGGCGCCTGCGACGACGAGCGCGCTCTAGCCGCGATCGAAGGCGGCCTGAAGAGCATCGAGCTGCCCGACCGCGTGCTCCTGCTCGAAACTCCATTTTATGAGCATTCACAGCCCTATCCTGGCCGCATCGCCGACTACCCGCCCGGCGTGCGCGAGAACGGCGGCCAATACAGCCACGGCGCGTCCTGGATCGTCGACGGGTTTACGCGCTTGGCCGCTTCGGCCCGCGCGAACGGCGACGAGAAGAAGGCACGACGCCTGAGCGCGCGCGCGTTTGAGATTTTCGAGAAGATCTCGCCGCTGAAAAAGACCGATCCCGAGCGCATTGCGATCTACGGACTCATTCCCATTCAGCAGCCGGCCGACATTTACCAGGGCTGGGGTCATGGCGGGCGGGGCGGCTGGTCATGGTACACCGGCTCGGCCGCGCGGATGCTCTCGGCCGCCTATGCGCTGCTGGGCGTCGTCCATGAGGGCGGACGCGTCGAGGTTCGGGACGATCTTTTCGAGCCGAAGGGAGACTTGCGGGTCGAATCGCTCCGCGTCGGCGCCTCGACTTGGGTGTGCGGCGGGGACCGTCTCGATGCTCAATTGACGAATTCCGGACGCCCGCGCGACTTCCGCCCAAGGCCGCTTTTGCCGCCCGTTCCTCAAAAAGACTGACTTGCGCGTTGCGGCAGGGCGCAGTTTCTGGCATGAGGCGCCCGCAATCCGGCCGCGGGCAGACCCCGCAGCCTATCCGAGGGGCAGTTCGCCATGCTTTTGGGCCTGATCATCCTGTGTGGACTGCTTTCGATCGTTTATGGCGCCTACACGGTCACCAGCCTGATGGCTGCGGACGCCGGCTCGCAGCGGATGCAGGAAATATCGGGGGCGGTCCGCGAGGGCGCCCAAGCCTACCTCAAACGGCAGTACACCACCATCGCCGGCGTTGGCGTCGTCGTATTCATCGGGCTCGGGCTGCTGCTTTCCTGGACGGTGGCGATCGGCTTTGCGATCGGCGCCATTCTCTCGGGCGCCGCCGGCTTCATCGGAATGAACGTATCGGTCCGCGCCAACGTCCGCACCGCCCAGGCGGCGACGAAGTCGCTCGCCGGCGGGCTCGACATCGCTTTCCGCTCGGGCGCGGTCACGGGCCTGCTGGTGGCCGGGCTCGCGCTCCTTGGAGTCTCCGGCTATTTCGGCTTTCTGACCCATGTTCTTGGCTACGCTTACTCCGATCGCACCGTCGTCGACGCGCTGGTCGCGCTCGGATTTGGGGCCTCGCTGATCTCGATCTTCGCCCGTCTCGGCGGCGGCATCTTCACCAAGGGCGCGGATGTCGGCGCCGACCTCGTCGGCAAGGTGGAGGCCGGCATTCCGGAGGACGATCCGCGCAATCCGGCGACCATCGCCGACAATGTCGGGGATAACGTCGGCGATTGCGCGGGCATGGCCGCCGACCTGTTCGAAACCTACGCGGTGACGGTTGTGGCGACCATGGTCCTGGCCTCTATTTTCTTCGACGGCACGAAGGCGCTGGTTCCGACGATGATGTATCCGCTGGCGATCTGCGCCGCGTGCATCGTGACCTCGATCATCGGCACGTTCTTCGTCAGGCTCGGCGCCAACGGTTCGATCATGGGCGCCCTCTATAAAGGCCTCATCGCCACCGGCGTCCTGTCGATCCTCGGCCTCGCCGCGGCGACGATCTTTGTCGTGGGATGGGGAGAGATCGGAACCGTAAACGGCAAAGCGATCTTGGGATCGGGCTTGTTCGCCTGCGGTCTCATCGGTCTGGCGGTGACTGGCCTGATCGTCGTCATCACCGAGTATTACACCGGCACCGGCAAACGCCCGGTGGTGTCGATCGCGCAGGCCTCGGTCACCGGGCACGGCACCAACGTGATCCAGGGTCTGGCGGTCTCGCTCGAATCGACGGCGGCGCCTGCGATCGTGATCGTCGCGGGCATCGTCTCGGCCTATCAGTTCGCTGGCCTGTTCGGCATTGCGACCGCGGTCACGACCATGCTCGGCCTCGCGGGAATGATCGTCGCCCTCGACGCCTTCGGCCCAGTCACCGACAACGCCGGCGGCATTGCGGAAATGGCCGGCTTGCCCAAGGAAGTGCGCCAGTCGACCGATGCGCTCGACGCGGTCGGCAATACGACCAAGGCGATCACCAAAGGCTACGCGATCGGTTCGGCGGGCTTGGGCGCGCTGGTCTTGTTCGCCGCCTACACCAACGACATCCAGCACTTCACCGCGATCGGCGCGCCGTATTTCAAGGACGTCGGCCCGGTTTCCTTCGATCTCTCCAGCCCCTATGTCGTCGCCGGCCTCATCTTCGGCGGCCTCATCCCCTATCTTTTCGCCGGCATCGCGATGACCGCCGTCGGCCGCGCGGCCGGTTCCGTGGTGGTCGAAGTCCGCCGTCAGTTCAAAGAGATGCCGGGGATCATGCAAGGGACGCAGCGGCCCGACTACGGCCGCGCCGTCGACTTGCTGACCAAGGCCGCAATCAAGGAGATGATCGTTCCCTCGCTTCTGCCGGTCCTGGCGCCGTTCTTCGTCTATTTCGTCGCGCTATGGATCTCGGGCTCGAAGGCCTCGGCGTTCGCCGCGCTCGGGGCCTCGCTGCTCGGCGTGATCGTCAACGGCCTCTTTGTCGCGATCTCCATGACCTCGGGCGGCGGCGCCTGGGACAACGCCAAGAAGAGCTTCGAGGACGGCTTCGTCGACAAGGACGGCGTCAAGCATCTGAAGGGCTCGGAGGCCCACAAGGCCTCCATCACCGGCGACACCGTGGGCGACCCCTACAAGGACACCGCAGGCCCGGCGGTCAATCCGGCGATCAAGATCACCAACATCGTCGCCCTGTTGCTGCTGGCGATCCTGGCGCACTGACGGCAGACTGCGGCTCGCCCGACAACGGTCTCGACGATTGGCTCCGACCGTCGAGACCGGTCTTTACCGCCGTTTTTCCCCACGGTTCAATATATTTCAATCACTTGCGAGCCGGTTTACCGCCGCTTCGCCGACCGCCGCGCCGCGCGCGGGCCGACCTTCCCGGCCGCGATCGCAATCGGTCGCAGCCGCGAGCTCCATCCTTCACCCAAATTCGAAGGACGTTATCCCAAATACCTGGTCAAGAGGCCGGTCCGGCGCCTTGCCATTGACCATATGGGCGCAGCCGAACGACTGCTCCCATCCCAGTTCACTCATCAACTGCAGGGCGGCGACGTTGGGCTCCGGCACGTCGATCTGAACCTGCGCGCCGGCGACGGTCGACAGCAAACTGCCCATCAAACGCCTGGCGATCGCCAAATCCCTGGCATGGAGCGGCGCGAGCTTGAAGCCAGTCCGGCATGGCCGCAGGTAGCCATAACCCTCGATCGCTCCATCGTCGAGCAGCGCGAAACCTTTGCCGCCTGGCTGGGTCAGCCACCCCCGCATGAACCCCTCCCGCCTGAGCCCCGACACCCGCTGGTCATGGGCTTGAAGAAGGGACCACGGAACCTGATCCAGCGGGACCGCGGCGCGGTCCATGATCCCGCGCGCCACGCCTTGATGGCGAAGGTCGCGATAGAGGTATTTGAATCCACCGGCTTCGTAAAACGGCGCCATCTCGAACACGCCGTCCATCGCGATCGGCGCCTCGGGCTTTAGACGGGCGCGCAGGCGCCGCAGACGCTCGCGCCACAACACGCGTCCAAGGCCCTGCTGGCGCAGGTCGGCCCGCATGATGAACAGGCCCATGAAACCCGCCTCGCGTTCATACGCGATGATGGCGCCGCCGCCGGCGAGTTCGTTCTCATGCCGAAGCGCGATGAACGCTTCGGGGTCATAAGCCCAGGCGACGTCGATGTCGGACAGGCCGGGATTCCAGCCCTCGCCGGCGGCCCAGGAATCGAGGATGCCGGCTTCGGCGCGGTTCATCTGACCGATGCGGTAACCAGGGGGCAGGTCGGATAGTTGTTGAGCCACGCCAAAGACTTTCATGATGGGGTTGCATGAGGGGGCATTGCCGCCCGGTCTCCGCCCAACTTTCGGCAGCGGTTGAGCCAGGCGATCGTTCGCTCGACGAGCCGGCGCTTGGGCGGCGTCGCCAAGCCTTTCGCCTTTATTGGCGCCTTTCTTTTGCGTCCCCTCGTCTTCCTAAGGCTTATCGAAACAATTGCCTGGGTCCGCGAGGGGCTGGCGCCATTTTGGGTCGCGGATTGCGTCTTTTCAATCGCTTGCGGCGCCATTCAGGGCCGATTCGGCGACCGCGCGCCCTCGCGAGACCCGTGAGCTGCGCTTCGCCCCCGGAATCGTCCTCGCGGACGGGGACCGGGAGCCGGACTGGGCTTTGCTTAAGACGTCCCGGCATGGGCGTCCGCTCGGAACCGATTCCGGTTTCGAATCCGAGCAGACGAGGCGCCAGCCCCAAACCATGCCGACTGCTTAAGACTTCGCGCCCCTCGCCGTTTTTCAGCGTGTCAACTCGCCCGCGTGAGGGCTTAAAGCGGCCGCTGCCCTCGGCGCGGCAGGCGCGCGTTGATCAGCGACGAGGAAGACCATAACACGGCTTCTGATTTTCTCAAAGAAATTGTCGAATAAAACGGATTTTCGAAATGACGCCGCCCCATCGGCCGCCCGGAAACCCGGCAAGCCGCTCGCGCCGCCCCGTCGCGCAATTGACGCGTCTCACCCGAGGGGCGCAGCCCAAATCAACGAAAGTGGGGGGGCAAATGCACCGTAATGGCCGTCCTTCGACGGGCTATGTGGGTCAAGGCGCGCCGAAGGCGAACCGGGTCCAGGCCTTGGCGCCGACCACGGGTCGGGCAGAGTGCGGCGGCGGAGATTTGCTTGTGAAGCCGAAGGACAAAGCTTCGATTAGAAAATTGTAATTTGCGTAATTCAGCTGTATTTGGCGATTGCTGCTGGCTCTACTGCGACTATTTTTGGGGGCACATTCAGAATATAGTTATTTAGAGGTAGATTTCGTTCTTTTTTTGATACCAGCATATAGTATCCCGATTGCTTATCTTCGCCAACGTGAATATGCCAGTATGTGCTGTGCTCCGTTGTAGTCGTATTCAAATACAGCAATAGTGGATTTAAGATCGCCCACGGAATACAAAATGCAAATGATTGATCCATACATCCAAGCACGAAAAGCCCCGTTTTTCCCTCACGCAGAAAATCGTCCCACTGTGGATGAAACGCATACCAATAGCGATACGTGTTATTTTTGGTGTAACGCTTGGATATCGAGCATGCTACACGATGATCGTGAGAGGCGTCCCAATATAACGCCCGGCTCTTTTTTATTAAAGCATTCCCAATTTTTTGGCTAACGGCCTGTAGGATCTCTTCGCGCTTTTCTTGAAGAAGGCGGCTGTCCGTAAATTCCCAGGTTCCTTTTGAGTTCGCCTTTTCAACTTCCTTGCCGCCATCACTGTCAATTATGGCTATGGCATTCTCTGCCTCGTTCTCTTGAGCCCCCAGTTCTCCCTCAGAGTTCAGAATTGGTTGTACGTCAGTTGCCGTAGTAAACATGACGTCAATGATCTGATCTAAGCGGGTATATTCCATTGGAAATAGCAATTCGCGAATTTTTATCCCAGTTGCGGTGTCCTCCGCGTTTTCCTTGAGTTGCACCAATTTCAACAAGGCTTCAGTACTGAGCAGACGAATATCCCAGGCGTGCCTGGACCCGCGAACCTGTGCCTCTAGTTCACCCGTGTCTTCTCTTCCAACGACGATAAGTATCGACGAAGATTTACCAACATGACCAGAAGCGATCAATTTTTCTCGATATTCAGCGATTTTATCAAGTGATATACGGTATACGTCGGTTGTCTTGACCTCGATCACAATTGAACGACCTTCAGGTGACGCCCACACGCCATCGAAGCCCACGGCATTTGCTGTCCCTTGATATCTACCGTTCTCGACCGCGAAATCAAGCCGGCGACCCAACTCATTGATAAGGTCTTGTAGAACCATACCGCTTTTCGAGAATCCGAACGAGAGACATCGTTCCACATAACTAGCGAGCTTCGGCGTCGAAACCTGGGCCAAGAAATTTCGAAGCTCGTCAGAGCACAGGGAAGCGTCCTTGAGCTCACCGTTCCCCGCTGTCGCGACGACTTGCTCAATACTGAACTGCTCCACAACTGTGGAGTTTGACTCCCATAACGCAATGAGGGGCATAGGGGGCCCTTGTGCAATGCGCCCGTCATTATGTCGGATACGCGTGCGTCAAAACTATCGCGTGAATCATCCCGATGTCGAGCACTTCGCACTGCGGGGCGCGTTCCGCGCGCCTTGACACCTCCGCGTGGCTCAGGCCATCCGCCATGATCTTCGCTGATTGGGGCCGGGCCCTTAAGGGCGCGTCCGCGCGTCAAATACCATGGCTGCAATCCGTCGCGCCTGGGTTTAAGGCGACACGAGCATAACTGCCCTTATTGCTTCGAACCAGCCGCCACAAGCCTCAGCGGGCAAACCTCGCCCACGGCCTATCAGCTGAACCGCATCAGCCCGCCCATCATGTTGCGCAGAAAGTCAGGCTCCTGCCCGCCGGTCGGCGTGGTCTGCGAGACGAAGTCGAACACCTTGCCGTCCTTCAGGCCGTAGTTGGCGATGCGGTCGACTTTGCCGCCCTTGCCGAAATAGACGGCCAGCACATGCTGATCGGTCGTCTTGAGCGGCATGAAGGCGAGCGCGTGATGCATCTTCTGGCCGATGTAATACCAGGCGTCGCCGCCGACCGTCGAAGTGGTCGAAGGCGTGCCCAGAAGCGCCAGCGCCTCCGGCTTGGAGGTGGCGCCGATCTTGATCTGCGACAGCGAGGCCGGGTCGACCTGGTAGCCGCGGTCGAAGTCGCCGTTATATCCGATGCAGCCGCCGAGCGCGGCTCCAAGGCTGAGCGCGCCGCAGAGCGCGGCGCCCCGCACCGCGCCAGGACGGAATTTCAGCGCCTTCAACATTCAATCCTCCGCCGCGTCGAGCCCTTTTGGCTTGCCAGCGCGGCCGGCGATGCCTAACCCAGGCCGTTGAACAAAAGCAAGGCGTCGCATGCTCGCCGCACCGCCACACGGGGCCCGACAAATGATTTTCGCTCGTTGGCGAGCGCGGCGCGCCAGCAAATCCGTCATCGAGCATATTCGCGGCGAGATCGTGACCGCGGCCCGGCGCCCCGCGCTTTACGAGGCGCTGAAGGCGCCGGACCGAATCGACGGCCGGTTCGAACTCCTGACCCTGCACGCCGGTTTGGTCCTGCGCCGCCTGATCACGCTCGGGGAACTGGGCGAGGCGATGGCGCAGGAACTGGTCAACAGCATTTTCATGCACCTCGACGATTTGCTGCGGGAGCTCTCGATCGGCGACAGCGGCGTCTCCAAGCGGCTCAAAAAGATGGCTGCGGCTTTCTACGGACGCAACGCGGCCTACGCGGCGGCGCTCGACGCAGGCTCGCGATCCGAGCTGACGGCGGCGCTGGCGCGAAATATCTATGGCGCCGCGGACCCGGACGCCCTGACCAAGGCGGCCGCGCTCGCCGACTATGTGAAGTCGCTCGACGCATCGTTGGCCAGAACGCCGGTAGAGGACTTCGCCGGCGGCCGATTCCGCTATCCGCAAGGTCCGCTGACCAGCGAAGAACGACATGACGCCGACCGAACCCTTTAGCCGACCGGTGCGCGTCGACGGACTGCCGAAGGAAGGCCAAACGCTGACGATCGAAGCGAGCCCGGCCGAGCGGGAGGCGCTGGCCGCGCTCTACGGGCTTCCCGCCATCGGGAGGTTGAGCGCGACCTTGAGCCTCAGGCGTTCGGGGCGAGGCGGCGTCAGGGTCGCCGGCGCGGTGCATGGGGAGCTGACGCAGGTCTGCGTCCTTACGCTCGAGCCTTTTCCGGCGATCCTCGACGAAGAGATCGACGTCCGCTTCGCGCCCCGCTCGGGCGACGAGGCCGGGCGCCGGCCTTCCAGGGAGCCGGAGACCTTCTCGATCGCCGATCAGGACGAGCCCGATCCGATCATCGACGGAAAGATCGATCTTGGCGCCTTGGCGGCGGAATTCTTCGCCCTCGGCCTCGATCCCTATCCGCGCAAGCCGGGCGCCTCGTTCCAGTCGCGAGACGATTAGGCGACGCCCCATTCGCCTTCTCGGCCAGTCGAGCGTAGTCGACCAGGCCGAATTGAGACGAAAATAATCCATGCCGAAAGCGACATGACCCCGTTGCACAAAATTTCGCCACAAACTAGCCTGTTTGCATCGGCGACAGGCGACTGGCGCCGTGAGAAGGCCAGCGCGATCGACGGATCGGAACAACGCTGGCCGAAACGGGAGGGAATCATGGATCTCATCGCTGCCCTGGCAGTCAGCATCGGCGTGCTCGGAGGCATCGCCACTTTTGTGTTGTTGTCGCCCATCGGCATGGGTCTGCAAATCTGGGCCGCATTCATCGGCTGGGCGACGTTCTATCATTGCGGCGGCAAGGAAGCCGGCCTCAGCAAGTCGATCATCCACCTGGTCTTCGGCGCGATCATGGCCTTGATCGCGCTGCTGCTCGTCACAAAGATCCCTCTCGGCGCCGCGCTCGGCGTTCCGCTATGGGCCGGGATTTGCGTCCTGGTCACAGTCTTCATCCTCGTTTACGCCGCCAAGGCGCCCATGCTGAGCGACATTCCTTCGTCCGTCTATGGCTACGCCGCGGTGGCGGGGCTTGCCTTGGCGGGCGGCAAGCTCGGCGCAATGGGCGAGGTCTCGCTCGGGAATCCATTCATCAACGCCGGGATTTCGCTGATCATCGGCGCGGTGCTCGGCTACATTTCCGAGAAGGTCGCCGGCGCGCTCGTGAAGACGTAAGCGCGAGACGGGCCGCCCGCCCCCGTCACGGGGCCCGCGAGCGAAGGCGCCCGCCGGCCTGACCCTTGGCGGCGGCTCGAAAGACGTTCCACTGAGCGCCGCGGAAGCCCCGCGCGCGAGGCGCACGAGAAGCGCGTAGCCATCGTGTTGCGCGCGTGGGGCGCCATCGTCGCGCGTCGCGCCGACGTCAAAAGCCTTTCGGCGCCCGGTCGGCCCATGGCCGAGCCTTTTCCAGCTGCGCGCAAAGGCGGAACAGCGTCGCCTCGTCCCCCATCCGCGCCGCGAACTGGACGCCGACCGGCAGGCCGTCCGCGCTCCAGTGCAGCGGCAACGAAACGGCCGGCTGGCCGGTCACGTTGAAGAGCGCGGTGAACGGGATGAATTCAAAGGTTTTCTCCGCCAGAGTATCGACGAGCCCGCTCGCCCGCATGAGCCATCCGGCGCCCGAGCGTCCGATCGCGCCGAGCGCGGCGGCCTCGGCGGCGGTGGGCCCAAGCGCGCCGACCGCGATCGGCGGCGAGGCGAGCGTCGGCGTCAAAAGCGCGTCATAGCGCTCGAAGAACGCGCCGACAGTCCTCGCCCAGCGCTGCAAATATCGCGCAGCCTGCGCGTAGTCGGTCGCGCTGAAGGACTTGCCGAGCAGGCCGAGAACGTAGGTCAACGGCTCGAAATCGCCGAAGCCGAGCCTGGCGCCGACAATTTCTCCGGTTTCCTTGATGTCGGCGCCGGTCTCGGCGGAAATTATGGTCAGGAACGCCGTCACCCACGGCTTGCGGTCGATCGCGGGCGCGTCCTCGATGATCTCATGGCCAAGGTCTCGCAGAAGGCGGGCGGTCGCTTCGACGCCGCGAACACATTCGGGATGCACGGAATTGGCGAGGAACGGCGTCGTCGTCACGGCGATGCGCAACTTCCCCGGATCAGCGGAGACTTCCTCGAGGTACGGGCGCGCCGGCGCCGCAATCGCATATGGCGCGCCGACATCGGCCCCCAGGGTCGCGTCGAGCAGCGCGGCGCTGTCGCGCACCGACCGGGTGACAGCATGGGCGACGGAAAAACCGCGCCAGTTCTCTCCCGCAACAGGTCCGCTCGGGGTTCGCCCGCGCGTCGGCTTGAGGCCGACCAGGGCGCAACAGGAGGCAGGGATGCGGATGGAGCCCCCTCCGTCGGAGGCGTGCGCGGCCGGCGTCAGACGGGCGGCGACCGCCGCCGCCGAACCCCCGCTGGAGCCGCCCGGCGTCCGGGTGAGATCATAGGGGTTGCGGGTCGGGCCGAACGCCTGCGGTTCTGTCACCGGGGCAAGGCCGAATTCCGGCGTATTGGTCTTGCCGACGATGACGAGTTCGGCGCTCCGATAGCGGCGAACCAGCTCGTCCTCGTAATCGCGATCGAGGGTCGTCAGCCGTCGATTGCCCTGGCTCAACGGAGCGCCGGCGACGGCTGCGTGAAGGTCCTTCAGCAGGAACGGAACTCCGGACAGAGGTCCCTCGGGCGGCGCCTCCGCGACCCTCCGCGCCGCGTCATAGAGCTTGGCCACCACGGCGTTCAAGCGCGGGTTGGCCGCCTCGATTTGCTGAATCGCTTCGTCGAGCAGTTCGCGCGGGTGAACCGCGCCCTTGCGCACGAGCCCGGCAAGGCCCATTGCGTCGTAGCCCCCGTACTCGGAAAAGCCCGTCACTGCGTTTCTCCAACTGGCCGGCGAGAATTTCTACCCGATCCAGTTCGAATTGGCGATCGGCTCGCGAGCCCGCCGCGCAAGTCCGCCCGCCGACCATTCCCGCCGGTCTCGAGTTGCGTTTCCTGCATTGCCTTGCGCGTCCGAGGCGCTATTGTCGCGCGGCGCCGGGCGCCGCCCGAGCAAGCCGCTTCGGGCGAGGGCATGGCGAGCGACGTTCGCATAGCATTGGACGCGATGGGGGGCGATCACGGTCCCTCGGTCGTGGTGCCCGCCGCGGGAATCGCGCTGGAGCGCCGTCCCGACGTTCAGTTCCTGCTGTTTGGAGACGAGCGGGCGATCCGGCCGGTTCTCGCCGCTCACCCGGGATTGGCCGCCAGGTCGCGGGTCTTTCATACCGACGTCGCGGTCAAGATGACCGACAAGCCGAGTCAAGCCCTGCGCAACGGGCGGCGCGTCTCGTCGATGTGGCAGGCGATCGAAGCGGTCAAGAACGGGACCGCCGATTGCGTCGTTTCCGCCGGCAACACCGGCGCGCTGATGGCGATGGCCAAATTTTGCCTGAACACGATGGCCCCGATCAATCGCCCCGCGATCGCCGCGATGTGGCCGACGATCCGCGGCGAATTGATCGTGCTCGACGTCGGCGCGACGATCGGCGGCGACGCGCGCCATCTCGTCCATCTGGCGGTGATGGGCGCGGCGATGGCGCGGATCGTGTTCGACATCGACTGTCCGACCGTCGGCCTCCTCAATGTCGGAACCGAGGAGATCAAGGGGGTCGAGGAGGTCAAGGCCGCCAACCGGGCGCTGCGCGAGGCCGACCTGCCCCACATGCGCTACCAGGGCTTCGTCGAAGGCGACGATCTCGGCCGGGGCGCGGTCGATGTTTTCGTCACCGAGGGCTTCACCGGCAACATCGCCTTGAAGACCGCGGAGGGCACCGCCAGGCAGGTCGGCCGATATCTTCGCGACGCGATGGGTTACAGCGTGATGTCGCGGATCGGCTTTCTTTTCGCACGCAAGGCGCTGACGGCGGTGCGCAACAAAATGGAGCCGCGCGCAAGCGGCGGCGTTTTTCTCGGGCTTGACGGCGTCGCCATCAAGGCCCATGGCGGCGCGGACTCCGAGAGCTACGCGGGAGCGATCGAATTGGGCTATGACATGGTGCGGCAAGAGCTGCTCGGAAAAATACGAGAAATGATCGGGTGCGCGGACGACGCCCGCGCGCCCGCCGCGCAATCGTCCGGCGCCCGGTCCTGATCTGGAAATCTCCTGCTCCATGCATCCCGCCATTCTTCGCTCCTGTGTGCGCGGCGTCGGCGCTGCGCTTCCCGCCCGCCTCGTCCCGAACGACGAGCTCGCGAGCATGGTCGACACCTCGGACGATTGGATTCGGCAGCGCACCGGCATCCGCCAGCGCTACATCGCCGGCGAGGGCGAAACCACTTCGACGCTGGCGACCGAGGCCGCCGCGGCGGCGCTGCGGCGCGCCGGCGTCGAGGCGGCCGAAGTCGACCTGATCCTCGTCGCCACCTCGACGCCTGATTACACCTTCCCCGCCGTCGCCACCCAGGTCCAGGCCAATCTCGGCATCGATGAAGGCGCGGCGTTCGACCTGCAGGCGGTCTGCACTGGTTTCGTCTACGCGGTCGCGACCGCCGACAAGTTCCTCAGATCCGGATCGCATCGGTGCGCGCTGGTGATCGGGGCCGAAACCTTTTCGCGCATCCTCGACTGGAGCGACCGCACGACTTGCGTGCTGTTCGGCGACGGAGCGGGGGCGATGGTGCTGGAGGCGCGCGAAAGCGACGGCTCGCTCGCCTCGCCCGGCGTGATCGCCTCGCGCCTGCGCTCGGACGGGCGCCATCGCGCAAAACTCTACGTCGACGGCGGACCCTCGTCGACCGGGACCGTCGGCCATCTGCGCATGGAAGGAAGGGAAGTGTTCCGGCACGCCGTCGGCATGGTGACGGACGTGATCCAGGGCTGCCTCGCCGACGCCGGCGTGACAGCGGACGCGATCGACTGGTTCGTGCCGCATCAGGCCAACCGCCGGATCATCGACGCCTCGGCCCACAAGCTCGGCATCGCTCAGGAGAAGGTGGTCGTCACCGTCGACCGGCACGGCAACACATCGGCCGCCTCGGTGCCGCTGGCGCTCGACGTCGCGGTCACCGACGGCCGCATCAAGCCGGGCGATCTGGTGATGATAGAGGCGATGGGCGGCGGCTTCACCTGGGGCGCGGCGCTGATCCGCTGGTAGGCCGGGTGCGGATTCGCGCCCGCGAGGGGACGCGCGAGGCGAGCGCGTGTCGGCCGGCGCCAATTGCGATCTGGTGAGGCGTCAATACCGGGCGGACTGGCGCTCGCCCGCGCAACCGCCCCGCCGATCTTCCGACGAAAACGCCCGCCCCTATTCGGCGGCGACGGCGGCCTGCTCCGGTTCCCGAACCTCGTAGATCTCGAAGGCTTCGCTGACCCCGCGCAGCGAGGTGTGACGCGGCGTCGTCCGGTAGCCCGCGTCGGCGACCAGACGCGCAACTTCCGAGCTTTCGACGATCGGCTTGGTCGCCAGGATCGCGCTGGGGTCCGCCAGTCCCTGAATGCGCGAGGCGACGTTGACGGTCTGCCCGAAATAGTCCTGCCGGTCGTCGAGCATCACCGCGAGGCACGGCCCCTCGTGCAATCCGATGTTGAGCGCGAGATCCTCGCCGCCGCGGGCCTGGTTGATCTCGCGCATCGCCTCGCGCATCCGCATGGCGGCGCGCAGCGCCCGCTCCGGCGTCGGGAAGGTCGCCATCACCGCGTCGCCGATGGTCTTGACCACCGCCCCGCCCTCGCCGGCGACAGCCGTGAGAAGCGCGCCGAAGTGGCTGCGCACCAGATCGAAAGCGGCGAGATCGCCGACCCGATCGTAGAGCGCGGTGGAGCCTCTCAAGTCGGTGAACAGGATAGTCAGGCTGGTGATCTTGAAGCGTTGTTCGGGATCGAAAGTGCCGCTGCGATAGAGGTCGCGAAAGGCCTGGTTGCTGAGCATTCGGGTCGCGGTCAAAAACGGCCGGCGCCGGCTGGTCAGCGCATCCATCTCCTCGCCATGCAGCCAAATTCCCGGCAACGTCCGGCGCGCGGACCTGTTCTCGAACGAAATCCGCGCCGGGCCGGGCTGGAACGTTGCGGTGCCGCTGTGAGCGTGTTCGTCGGCGAAAGCGAGCGACAGGCTGCGCCGCTCGTGGGTCTCCTCGCCGGCGACGTCGAGAAAAACCGAGGTGTGGGTGACCGGATCGAAGACGATCGCAAAGCCCTTCGGCAAGGTCAGCGACATCGCCGCCCTCTCGCCCGGCGCCAGCTCCATCACGTCGAGCGTCACCCTTTGGATGACGCCTTCGACATCCTCAGGCGTCTCGGTACCGGAACTCCAGAATATCTGGCGCATGTATTCGGCGTAGGGTAGCGAATCCGGATCATGCGCGGCGATCTTGCGAATCCTCGGGTTCACGGTGAAGGTGACCTCGACCAGCTGGTCGAGCGTCGGTTGGTAATCGGTCGCACACAGCGAGCAGTAATAGTCGGACCGATTGAGGGTCTTCAGCGCGGCGCCGGTTTCGAGCACGCCGCCGCACCCGGGGCAAACCATGCTCCAGGACATGTCGAACAGGCCGAGCCGCGCCGAATGCGCCAGCGCGGCGATCACCGGCTCCTCGCTCAGTCCATGCGCCGCAGCGAAGGCGAGCGGATTGATCCGGTTGAGCGCCCGGTCCGGCGCCGAACTCGACCTCGGCCCTCAGCGCCGCGGCGACCTCAGGGTCGGCGGCTCGAGTCAACAAATCCCAGAGCGCGGCGGCTTCAGCCATGTCGGTCTCCTCGCTGGCGATTGATCACGGTTTCGCGGCCAATATGGGGCGGTGCGACCCGTTTCACGAGGGATTGGCCGCGCGACTGCCGTGTGACAGGTTTCCGTCAGTCGTGCTCAAATCCGCGCTTGGCGAGCCGGTCGAAGTCCTGCAACTCGGCGATCAGCGCCTCGAAGTCCTTCAGCGCCACCATCGTCGGCCCGTCGGAGGGCGCGTGGTCGGGGTCCTGATGGGTCTCGATGAAAACGCCGGCGACGCCGACCGCCACCGCCGCGCGCGCCAATATGGGGACGAACGCGCGCTCGCCTCCCGAGGCTGTCCCCTGCCCGCCCGGCTGCTGCACTGAATGGGTGGCGTCGAAGATGACCGGCGCGCCGGTCTCGCGCGCCAGAATCGGCAGCGCCCGCATGTCGGAGACGAGCGTATTGTAGCCGAAGCTCGCGCCCCGTTCGGTCACGAGAATGTCGGCCGCGCCGAACCCGTCCAGCTTGGCGACCACGTTCTTCATGTCCCAGGGAGCGAGAAACTGCCCCTTCTTGACGTTGATCGCCCGCCCCGTCGCCGCCGCGGCCGCGAGGAGGTCGGTCTGACGGCAGAGAAAGGCCGGGATCTGGAGCGCGTCGACGACCTCGGCGACGGGTGAGCACTGGCCGCTCTCATGCACGTCGGTGATGATCGGAAGCCCCAAAGTCTCGCGGATTTCGGCGAAGATCGGCAGCGCGGCCTTGAGCCCCACGCCCCGCGCGCTCCCGCCCGAGGTCCGGTTGGCCTTGTCGAACGAGGATTTGTAGACGAGGCCGATCGCGCGGCGCCGCGCGATCTCCTTCAGCGCCGCGGCCATTTCGAGCGCATGCGCCCGGCTTTCGATCTGGCATGGGCCGGCGATCAGCGCCAGCGGCAGCCGGGCGCCGAAGCGCGCCGCCAGCGGGCCCTGCCCGACCTTAACCTCGGCGTTGTTGCGCAAAGAAGCTTCCCGTTTGGCGAGCGGCGGCTCTTAGCGGCAAAGCGGTCGAAAAGGCAAGGACGCGCCCTGGCCTGGGAAATATGGGACTGGGGAGGAATGCGGATTGGGTCATGGTTTGCTCAGCGGAGCATGGCGCGGAGGTCGGCGAAGGCAAAGTCGACCGCGCGCCGAGCGCCCCGCTCGGGCGGCCGGCAGGCTTCCCCTCCGAGCCGCCGCATGGGATAGCGGTGACTCGCAATCAAGCTGGAGAAAAACCGAGTGCTTTATGTTGATCTTCCGACGCGCGCCGAAATCGCGAGCCTCATCGGCCATCGCGGCAATCCGTCGGCATCCATCTACCTTCGGACCACGCCGCTGACCCAAGACGCGCAGGCGGACCGGATCGAACTCAAGAACCTCATGAAGCACGCCCTCGCCGAGATGGCGCAGGCCGAGGCGCCGAAGCGCAGCGTCGAAGCCGTCCAACAGAAGATCGAGGCGCTGATCGACGACGACGCGTTCTGGGTCGATCAGGCGAACAGTCTCGCCATCTTTGCCGACCCCGAAAGCATACGGACTTTCCGCCTTCCGAACCGCCTGACGAATCTGGTCCAAGTCTCTGACCGTTATCACCTGAAACCGCTGATTCGAGCGGTTACGTTTCCCAATAACGCGTACCTGCTGCCAATCAGCATAGGCTCGGTGCGGCTCGTCGAACTCGATGCCGACCTGCCGCCGCGTTCGGTCGCTGTGCCGAACCTGCCGAAGAGCGCCGCCGACGCGGTTGGACGCCGCAGCCATATCGAGCGCAAGGGCGATATGCTGAGCGGAGAGAGCACCAGCGAGAACGCGCTGCTCACTCGCTACGCGCGCGCCGTGGATGGGGCGCTTCGTCCAATCCTGTCTGGTCACGAGCGGCCGCTGATCGTGGTCGCGAGCGAGCCGATGGCCTCGATCTTCCGCTCGGTGTGCAGCTATCCGCACCTCGTCCGCGAGACGATTTCACTCAGCGCCGACCATACCCCCGATCACGAGCTGGCGGACGCCGCGCGGCACGTGCTCGACAACCTCTACGGCGCCGAAATCAAGGACCTGGGCGCGCTCTACGCCAAGCGCAAAAGTCAAGCCCGGGCGACCGCCGACATTGCGCTCGCCGCGCGCGCCGCGACCTTCGGCGCGATCGATGCGTTGATCGTCGACATGGACGCGGATGTGCCGGGCGCGGTCGGCGAAGAGGACGGCGCGGTCACGTTCGCCGAGAAAGCCGACGGCGCAAGCTACAGCGTGACCGACGAGATCGCCCGCCGCGCCTGGCTCTCCGGCGCGCGAATTGTCGCGGCGCGTCGCCCGGACATTCCCGACGGCGGCGAACTCGCGGCCATTCTTCGATACGCAGTGTAAGCCGGGGGCAAATCGTGGATCCACCAACTCCACGAGCGCTGTTTTGAGGGGCCGCAATCGGACTGAACGATGAAGTTGTTGCGCATTTTCCTTGATCCGGGCTCGCCCTTTTCAGGCGCGGCTCTTTGCGGCAAGCCGGGTCAAAAAGCAATAATACTGAGGCCATCCGGGGATGACTCATCGCGCGATCAAACCTCCCCGGCCATGACAAGCAGACCCAAGCCCGCGGAAACGTAATCCAAGCCAGCGGAAGCGGAATCCAAGCTCGCGGAAGCGGAATCCAAATGATTCCCTTCCGCGACTTAAGCCTTTTCAATGGTTTAGACGCGAATCCAAATAGATTTTTCTCCCCGGCTCCTTATCCCCGCCCAACCCGTCCCGCCGACGGCGGGACAAGCGGCCCCGGGTTCGACGCCAAGGCGATCGTAACACAGGTTCGGCTTTTCAGGAAGAAAATGTTGCGCTTTTAGCATTAGTTATTGGTGAGGTCCCAGACGAACCGATTGGCCGGCATGACCACGCCACCAAGCGCCGCCGCAATCGAGGCGCCGTCAACATTGGGCAATTCGGCGTCGAAGGCCGCGTCGCTTCAGGCCGGCGTCTCCACGCTCTCCGTCGCCGCGAAATCGATCTCGACCCGGGCGCCGCTCGGATCGAAGAAGAACAGTTGCCAGGTCCCGGCGGCGTGGCCGGATTCCGGCAGCCGGCGCAGATCGTATTTGAGCCCGCGCGCCTTCAACCTGGCGACGAAACTGGCCAGGTCGGCGCCAAAGAAGGCAATGTGGTCGAGCACCCCGCCGCCCTTCGGAATGGAAGCCTTTTCAACGACATGAAGCACGGCCCTGCCGTCGTTGTAGAGCCAGGCGCCGGGGAACGAGAACGCCGGCCGCGGCCCGGGCGTGAATCCGAGAATGTCGCGGTAGAACGCGACCGTCTCGGAGGCGTTGGCAGTGAGGATGGTGAAATGATCCATTCCGACGATCGGCATGGGTCGGTCTCCTCTCGGGCGCGCGCAGGCGATTCCTCCAGGCTCGAAGCCGGCTTAAGCAGGAAACTCTCTGTTGGCGCCGACGCCTGTCAAGTCCGCGCGGTTCATGCGTCGCCGCTCGCCAAGCGGCCGGTCGCCGGCCAAGGACGGAATTTGACACTTGCCGCGCGGCCGGCGCAGGCTCCTGGGCCATGAACGTTTCGACAGACGACGAGCTTGGCATTCTCGCGCGCCGAAAGATCGAGGCGGCGATCATCAAGCCGATCTACGAGGAGATGCGCAAAAGCGTCGGCGAGGAGAAGGCGCGCGCAATCCTGCGCAACGCCATTCGCAGCGCGGCGGTCGAGGCCGGCGCGCAGCTGGCCAGGCGGGCGCCGGGCGGCGCCGACCTCGAGAGCTTCAAGGCGATCCAGCATCTGTGGACCAGGGACGACGCGCTTAGGATCGAAATCGTCGCCGACGCGCCGGGCGTGTTCGACTTCAACGTCACGCGCTGCCGCTACGCCGAGGCCTATCGCGCCATGGGCCTCGGCGACATCGGCGACCTCCTCTCCTGCAACCGCGACGGCGCCTTCTGCGAGGGCTACGATCCGCGCATCAAGCTCACCCGGACGCAGACGATCATGGGCGGCGCGACCCATTGCGACTTCCGCTACCGCGCCGACGCGCAAGAAAAGCCGACGCCGAGAAGCTAAGCCCGGCGCGGCCGCAAACTTCGACCGAAGATCAAGGAGGGAGATCATGCGGGACCTGCGGCGGCTCGGCCTGATCGCGTTCGTCGGGGCGCTGAGCGCATTGCCTTCCGCGCTCGCGGCCCAGCCGCGCATCATCGAATACAACAGCGGCCGGTTTGTCGCGGTCAGCGGCGAGGGCAGCGTCGGCGCGGCGCCCGATTTCGCGCGGGTGACGCTTGGAGTGACGACCGCGGGCAAGGAAGCGGGCGAGGCGATGGCCGCCAACGCGAAGTCGGTCAGCGCCGTGCTGGCGGCGATCAAGGCCGAGGGAGTCGCGAGCGTCGATATCCAGACCTCCGGCCTGTCGATTTCTCCGATGTTCTCGAACCAGCGCTCAAACGCGCAAGAAGCGCAGACAATTACCGGCTACAATGTGAGCAACACGGTGGCGGTGACCGTTCGCGACATTCCTCGCCTCGGTCCCTTGCTCGACAAGGCGGTGGAAGCCGGCGCCAACACGATGTACGGCGTCGCGTTTGGCCAGAACAACGTGAGCGCGCTCCTCGACAAGGCGCGCCCGCTCGCGGTCGCCGACGCCAAGCGCAAGGCCGAGATTTTCGCCAGAGCGGGCGGCGCGAAACTCGGGCGGCTGATGGAATTGAGCGAAGAGACTGTCGCTCAACCCCTCGCCTTCCGCGGGCGGGCCTACGCCCCGATGGCCACGTCGGCCCCGCCGACTCCGATCGAGGCCGGTCAGGACAAGCTCACGGTGACGATCACGGCCAAGTTCGAGCTGACGCAGTAAACTTGGCCGCTAGCTCACCCCGAGTTTGCGCTGAAGGCTAGTCGAAGACGTCGTGTACTGGAAGGTCAGCTTCTTGTCCGGGTAAACGTAATGATGCACGCGCTGGGCGGCGAGCGTGGCCTCGTGGAAGCCTGACAAGATCAGCTTCAGCTTGCCCGGATAGGTGTTGATGTCGCCGACCGCGAAGATGCCCGGAACGCTGGTCTCGAACTTTTCGGTGTCGGTCGGAATGAGGTTTTCGTGCAGGTTGATGCCCCATTTGGCGATCGGCCCGAGCTTCATCGTCAGTCCGAAGAACGGCAGCATGACGTCTGATGGGTGATCGTATATTTCGCCGTTCTCGCGCCGGATCGTCAGCGCCGACAATCGCCCATCGCCGCCCTTGACCGCCGTCACCTGGCCGAGCACGAAATCCATGTTGCCGGAGTCGACCAGCGCCCGCATGGCGTTGACGGAATGGGGGGCGGCGCGGAAGACGTCCCGGCGATGCACGAGCGTGACGCGGCTTGCGACCGGATGCAGGTTCAGCGCCCAGTCCAGGGCCGAATCGCCGCCGCCGACGATGACGACGCGCCGGCCCCGGAAATGCTCCATCTTGCGCACGGAATAGAAGACGCTCGTGTTCTCGTACGCCTCGAGACCCGCCAGCGGCGGCCTCTTGGGCTGAAACGAGCCGCCCCCGGCGGCGATGAAGATCGACCGGGCCTCGATCGTCTTGTCATTATCGGTGGCGACGCGAAACAACGGCCGATCCGGCGCGCTCAGCACATCGACCCGATCGACCATTTCATTCAAGTGAAAAGTCGGCCCGAACGGATGAATCTGCTTCATCAGATTGTCGACCAGCTCCTGGCCGGTGATGATCGGGAAGCCGGGAATGTCGTAGATCGGCTTTTCGGGATAGAGTTCCGCGCACTGGCCGCCGGCCTTCGGCAGAATGTCGATCAAGTGGCATTTGATGTCGAGAAGGCCGAGTTCGAACACCGAAAACAGGCCAATCGGCCCGGCGCCGACAATAACGACGTCGGTCGAGATTACATCGTTCATATATTTCGGGTCCTATCCTTGCTTGCCTGGCGTGGTCACGACGAGCCCATCCAGGGCCTCGGACACCTTGATCTGGCAGGAGAGCCGGGAATTGGGGCGCACTTCGAAGGCGAAGTCGAGCATGTCCTCTTCCATCTGCGAGGGCTTGCCCACTATTTCGGTCCATTCCTCCGCGACATAGACGTGGCAGGTCGCGCACGCGCAGGCCCCGCCGCATTCGGCCTCGATCCCAGGAATGGAATTGCGAAGCGCGGTTTCCATGACCGTCGAGCCGATCTGGGCGTCGACCGCCCGCGCCTGCCCCGAAGCGTCGATAAACGTCACCTTTGTCATTGAGTCGAATAGGTCCCAAGAACAACATATCCAGGCTGTAAGGCTCAAGCATCCCCACCCCTGCCGGGCGCCTACATAAAGCAAGCGCTGCGGCGCCGAAAGGCATTTGTCGCCGCGCTTTTGCCTCAAGGCCGATTTCCGGCCAGCGCGACAAGCGCGAGCGGCGTCCAGGGAGAACGGATAGGATGGATCCGGGTCTTCAGCCGCGGATGCGCTCGATTTCCGCTATGGCCTCGGCCACTGTCGCCTCGAGCGCGGCGATCGCCCGCCTCAGGGCGGCGGGGTCTTTGGCGCTCGCCGAACCGCCGACGTGAACGGCCGAGGCGCATGCCTCGATTTGGCGCGCCGCGCCCGCGACCCGCTGGGCGCCGACCGCGAGCGCCGAACCACAAAGCTTATGGGCGATCTTGGCCTTGGAGTCCAAATTGGCCCTGGATTCCGACAATACAGATGTTGGGTCGCTTAATTGCGCGGTGAGAGCGCGCGACTGGAGCCGAAAAAGACCCAGCAATTCCTGCTCCAGCTCCTGGTCGCCCCCACATTGCCGAGCCAGATGAACGAGATCGAGGGGAGAACCGCCGTCGTCTCCGATCGGGAAATCCCAATTCGAGTCCGCCTCCAACGGACCCGATGCTCCGAGCTTCTCGAGCATGCCGCCCCCGCCATTCGCCTGCCAATAAAGGACCATGACACGAATGCGGCGCCGGGCGGTTGCCGCTATCGGTCGGATGAAGAGTTTGAAAAAACATGGTAAAATAATCGTTAACGACGTTTGAAGTTTGCCCGTTCGGCGTGGTTTTCATATCGAGGCCGCGGCGGTAAACTGCGACGTGGTTAATTGTGACGTTTCCGCCGGCCGAGGCCACGCCGGGGAGAACGCTGGCGCGTCAGTCGATCCGCGTGCGATCGACGCCAAAAAATGAGGCGGACAAATGGCAAAGCAGAATTCGACGCCGGATCCGGTTTCCGCCGCGATGTCGGCGATCGAAAGTGCGTTGAACCTGACCGACGACGAAACCGAGGCGCTGTCACTGGGCCAGGGTCCGTCGCGGCCCGCGCCGAGCGCCCCGGCGAAACCGGCGGCCGCCTCGCCCATCCTCAAGCCGAGCGCGCCTGCCGAATCCGCGCCGCTGCTGCGCCCGAGCCAACCGTCGGCGACGGCTGCGCCGACGGAGGCCGAGGCAAAGCCCGCGATCCCCACGGCGGCGCCGGCGAACGACGACCGCGAGACGGTCGGGGCGGTTTTGCAGGCCATGAACGTCCGGCCGGCGAGCCGCACGCCATTCATTCTCGCTCTGATCGGCTCAATCGTCTGGGCGGCGATCTGCGCGGTTTATGCGTACGAAAATCTATGGCCGTCTCTGTCCGCCGCTCCGCTGAGGCAGATCCTGCTGCGGCCCGAGGCGCCGTTGCTGGCGCTGGCGGCGCTGGGGCCGATTTTCTTCATGTTCGGCTTTGCCGCGCTTTCGCGCCGATTACGCGAACTGCGCCAGTCGGCGCGCGCGATTTCCCAGGTGGCTGTGCGTCTGGCCGAGCCGGAGACGATGGCCGGCGAGCATATGATGACTCTTTCGCAGGCGATCCGCCGCGAACTCACGTTCATGGGCGACGGCGTCGAACGCGCCCTTGCGCGGGCGGCCGAACTCGAGACGCGCGTGCGGTCCGAGGTCTCGACCCTCGAGCGTTCCTATTCCGACAACGAGCGCAAGATCCGCCTGCTGATTGCAGAGATGGCGGATCAGCGGGAGGCGATCGTGGTCAGCGGAGCGCGGATGCGTGACGCGATCGCCAACGCGCACGACGGCATCTCCGAAGACCTCGATTCGGCTGGCGCCCGCCTCGGCGATCGCCTCAACGAAGCCGGCCAGCGTCTCGTCGCCTCGCTCGGCGCATCGTCGGAGGAGATCGCCAACGCCATCGACCGCACCGGCGCCGCGACGCTCGAGCGCATCGTCGCCGGGGGGACGCAGATGACCGTGTCGATCGCCGGAATCAGCGACGGCCTCGCCGCTCGCCTGGCCGACACCAGCCGAAAGGCCGCTGACGACATCCTGGCCCGGGTCGGCGACATCGATGGCCGGGTCAAGACGGCTGGAGAGGTCCTGCTTTCCAGCATGGAGGGGCGAAGCGACGAACTGATCGAGCGCATCAATATTTCGCAAAATTCCATCGTCGACTCGATCGGCGCGCATGGCGACCGTGTCGCGGCGCGGCTCGCGGAAGCGGCCGATCAGGCGCGCGGCGCGGTCGGCGCGCACGCCGATGATGTCGTAGGCCGAATCGACGCGAGCAGCGCGCGGGCCGTCGACGCGATCACGGGGCACGGCGACGCGGTCGCCGACCGTCTCGCCCAGGCGTCCCAGGCCATATCCGAAGCCGTCGGCGGCCATGCCGACAGCCTTGTCGGCCGCATCTCCGCCAGCGGCGCCCAGGCCGTCGACGCGATCAGGGGCCATGGGGACAGCGTCACAGCCCAGCTCGCCGACGCTTCGATCGCGATGACCGGCGCCGTCGGCGCCCATGCCGACGACATCGTCGGCCGCATCGTCGCAAGCAGCGACCAGGCGATCGGCGCGATCAGGGAGCATGGCGACATTGTCGCGACCCAACTCGCCGACGCGTCGCTCGCCATGACGGACTCTGTCGACGCCCATGCCGACGACATCGTTGGCCGGATCGCGACCAGCAGCTCCCTCGCTGTCGAGACGATCAAGGAGCATGGAGACAGCATCGCCGCGCAGCTTGTCGAGGCTTCGCTCGCCGTGTCCGGCGGATTCGGCGCTCATGGCGACGAAGTCGTCGGCCGCATCAACGCCAGCAGCGATCAGGTCCTCCAGGCGATCCGCTCGCAAGGCGACTCGGTCGCGAATCGTCTGGCCGAGGCCGCTGTCTCCGCCGGCGCCGCGATGGGCGCGCATTCCGACGATGTCGTCGCCCGCATCAGCGCCAGCAGCGATCGCGCCGTGCACATGATTGGCGCGCACGGCGACGCCGTCGCCTCGCGCCTCGGCGAGGCCGCCGAATCAGCCACCAGCGCTCTCGACGGCCATGGCGACGCCATCGTCGGACGCATCGATGCGACCAACGAACGCGTCGTCGATGCGATCCGCGCGCATGGCGACGCGGTCGCCTCCCGCCTGGCCGATTCCGCGCAATCCGCCAGCGCCGCTGTCGGCGCCCACGTCGACGCCGCCGCAGGGCGCATCGAAACCAGCAGCGCCGAAGCGGTGCTGGCGCTTCGCATGCATGGCGACACTCTCGCCGCGCGTCTGGCGGAAGCTTCCTACACCGTTCAATCGCACGGCGATTCGGTCGCCGCCCGCCTCGCCGAGGCCTCGCTGGCGATGACCGGCGCTTTGGACGCCCAGGCTGACGACGTCGTCGGCCGGATCAATTCGACCGGCGCGCAAACTGTCGGCGCCATCCGGGCGCAAGGGGAATCCGTCGCCGTCCGCCTCGGCGAGAGCAGTGAGGCTCTGTCGCGCGATTTCGGCGCCCGCTCCGAATCGCTGATCGAGCGCCTCGACGCCAGCAGCGCCCGCCTATCCGAGACCATTCTCGTTCAAGGCGACGACCTCGTCGCGCGTCTCGGCGGCGCTTCGGACCGCCTGCACGAGACCGTCGTCGTGCGCGGCCAGGCGCTGGAAGACCGGCTCGACGGCTCGAGCGAACGCATCACGACCCTGCTCAGAGACCGCGCGGAAGACGCGATCGCGATCCTCGACGCCGCGGCCGCTCGCTGGGCCGAGCAATTCGAAACCCGCGACACGCAACTGCGCCAGACGATCAACGGTCAGAACGCCGCCGTCGAGACCTTGTTCGACGAATCGACGAACCGTCTTGTTGGGGCGATCACCTTCCAGGGCGCGGCCACTCAAGCCCAGATAGAAGCTTCGACCGCGGAATCGCTGGCGAAATTCAATGCGGACTCGGCGCGAATCAACGAGCGCTTCGCCGCGCTCGCCGGCGAAGCGGCCACGACCGTGGCGATTGGCGCAGCCAACGTGCATGACGCGCTGAGCGCTCAGGTGGCCAAGTTCGACGTCATCATCGGCGAACGAGGCGCCGGCCTGGTGGATTCCCTGTCGCAACAGACCGGCCGCATGAACGAATACCTCGAAGCGATCGACAATCTGGTGGGCGAGAACGGGCACAGCGTCGTCGAGCGAATCGCGGCTCATTCCGACCAGCTCAACGCGCGCATCGCCAGTCAGGTCGACGCGGTCGACGTGATGATGCAGGCCCGCCGGGACGACTTCGACCGGCGCTTTGCCGCCAACGTCGAGCAGCTGTCGGCGAGATCGGCGCAGCGTCTTGGTCAGTTCGAGGCCGTCGCCTCCGCCCACCACGACGCGGTCGATCTCGCGGTCGCATCCCATTCCCGCCAAATCGAGACCACGCTCGGCGAAGGACTTGCACGCTTCGAGGTCGCGATCGACGGACGGGGCAAAGACATCGTCAGACAAATCGGCGAACGATCCGAGGCGCTCGGCGCCGATCTCGCCGGCAAGCTCACCGCGATCGAAGAGACTCTCGTCCGCGGCGGCGGCGCTGTCGATGAGAGGCTCGGCCGTCGAAACGAAGAGGCGGCGGCGCTGTTCGACAGCCGCCTCCAGGCGGTCGACGAGCGCGCCGCCGAGAAGCTGAGCCAGGTCTCGACAACGCTCGAGGCGTTGCTTGCGCGGATCGAGGAGGCGCTGGTCCAGCGGGGCCGCGCGCTGACCGAGACCCTTGCCCGCAGCACGCTCGACGCCGCGCGATCGCTGGGGGAAGGCGGTCGTGAAATTGTGCAAGGCATGGACGCCAAGTCGGCCGAAATCGGCGAAACGTTGCAGAAGCGCGCCGGCGAATTGACGCAGACGCTCTCGGCGCTCGCCGAGGACATCAACGCGACGCTGGCGGGACGCGCCGACGACGTTTCCCGGTCGCTTGGCGAAAGCGTCGAACGGTTCAAGGACCATGTGGTCACGCCGATGCAGGATCTGAGCCAGCGGTTCGACGCCAGTCGATCCGACCTCGCGGACACGGTCGGCGATCATGCGCAGAAGGTCACGGCCATGATCGACACCCACAACGCCACCATCGGCGCCGTCTTCGATCGCCACCTGGCCGTGCTTGCCGACGGCGCAAAACAAAACGCGCAGGACTTCGACACTCGCCTGTCCGCTCTCGCCAACGCGGCCGATCAGAGCGCGCGCATCATTGACGCGCGCCTGTCGGATCTCGCGGACGCCGCCAACCGCAACGCCGGGATTATCGACGCCCGCCTGCAGGCTCGTATCGAGGCGGTTACCGAGGCGCTGGCGAAAACCGCGGCGGAGGCCGATTCGAGTTGGGCGGCGCGCGGCGCCAGCATCGCGTCCGAGATCGCCTCCAAGGTCAACGATCTGCGCCAGGTCATCGACGGCGGAGGCGCCGTTCTGGTGACCGCGCTCGGCGAGCGCAGCGAGCATATTTCCAAGGAGATCGCCGGAGTTGGCGCGCGCGCGATGCAGACGCTCGACCAGCAGATGGCCGGCCTCGCCGAGGTGTTGACCCGTCGCACCGACGAGCTGATTTCGGCGGTCAACGGCAGCGCGGCGGACCCGGTGCGCGTCCTGGGCGCGCTCGCCGGTCAATTGCGCTCGGAAGTCGTCGAGTTCGAGCGAGGCCCTGCGCGGCGCGGCCGACGACGCGGTCAACCGGTCCGGCGAGGCGATCGGCACGCTGCTGAAGCGCCTTACCGAGCAGGTCGAACTGTCCAGCGCATCGCTGCGCGACTCCATGACCCGCAGCACTGAGAATTCGGTCGGCGCTCTCTCCGGCTCAAGCGAACGGCTGCGCGGCGAACTGGTCCTGGTGATCGACAATCTCGGCAAGACCGGCGCCGCGATCGACCATGCCGTGGACTCGGCCAGCAACCGGCTTGCCGCCGTCCAGGGCGGCCTCGCCGCGCGGGTCGACGAATTTCAGCGCGCCTTGGGCGGCATCGCTTCTCAGGTGGCGACGCTGGGACGCATCGCATCCACGACCCAGACCGAAGCCGGCACGCTGGCGACACGGCTCTCCCAGCACGCCGACTCGCTCAGTGTTGTGGCGCGCGATCTCGCCGCCCAGCAGCAGTCGCTCGACGGCGCCCTCGAGCACCGGCAGAACAGCCTTCAGGCGTTGGTCGGCGATCTGTCCGGCCGCGGAGAGGCTTTCGCCTCGATGCTGGAGCGCTTCGCCGCCAGCGTCGAGGACAGTTTTGGCAAAGCACAGGCGCGCGCGCAGGAAATCGCGTCCGCGCTCACTTCGGCGACCAAAGGCGCGTCGGTCGCCGTCGCCGGCCAATTCGAGACCATCCGCGAAACCGCGGCCAAGGAGCGCGAACGCACCGCCGAGACATTGCAGGCGACCATCGACCAGACCAACGCGCAGATTTCCGGCGCGCTCGACCATGCCGCCGAGCGGTTCCGGCAGTCGGTCGCCGAAGTGAAAGAGATGGCGAGCCAGGTCCAGCGCGAGCTCGACGCGACGCGGCAAGAGCTGCAGCGTGGCGTGCTCGATCTGCCGCAAGAGACGAGTGAAACCGCCGAAGCGATGCGTCGCGTCGTCTCCGATCAGATTCGCGCGCTGAAGGAGCTCGCGGCGCTGGTGTCCGATTCCGGCGCCGCCTTCGACGTCGCCGAGCCAATCGCGGTCGGGGCGTCCGCCGCAGCTTCCGCGCCGGCGAGGGCGCGGCGCGAATCGCCTCCCCCGCCGCGCCCAGTTGAACCTGTCCGCGATGCGGAGGCGCCGGCGCCGGATCGAGAGGATCTGGCGCCCTCCGCCGAGAGGACTGTGAACACGCCGATCGAAATCCCGCCCTCGGCGCAGATTGCCGCCCTGGAACCCGCTCCCCCGCTCGATGACGCATCGGATCACGGATGGCCGGCGCCGCCGTTCGGACTCGGAACCGATCGCCCGGCCGCGCCGACCGCTGTCCCCGCGGATGTCGCCGACCGCGCCCAGGCCGGCTGGCTTTCCAACCTGCTGGCGGCGGCGTCGCGGGAAGAGCCCGATGCCCCCGCGGCGCGCGGAATTGAGACGTTGGAGGCGTTGACCCAAGGCATCGGCGGCCTGATCGACAGCGTCGCGGCGGTCGAAATGTGGGATCGCTGGCGGCGCGGCGACCCCACCGCCGTTTCGCGCCGCCTATACACCGAGCCCGGGCAGCAGGCCTTCGACGAAATCCGTCGCCGTTATCGCGCCGATCCGCAATTCCGCGACACTGCAACGCACTACACCCAGGAATTCGAGCGCTTGCTGGCGAAGGTCAGCCAGAACGATCGCGACGGTTCCCAGTGGCGCGCCTACCTGCTGTCCAACACCGGCAAGGTCTACACGATCCTCGCCCACGCGTCGGGCCGGCTCGGCTAAGCGAAAGGGCGCGCTGGTCACACGACGTCGTCGGGGGCCAGCGGACAGGCCGTGTCGGGATCGGTTTCAATTTGGGCGGTCGGATGACTGATCTGGAATCGCTTCGCCAGGTCTATTGAAAGGCGGTGCAGGAATTCGTCGCCAGGATGGCCGCCCGGCATCACGAGATGACAGGTGAGGGCCACTTCCGTCGTGCTGATGGGCCAGATGTGCAGATCGTGAACGCCTGCCACGCCTGGACGGGCGGCAAGGAACGTCCGCACCTCGCCTGGATCGATGCGAGACGGCGCGGCCGCCATCGACATACCCAGCGAATCGCGCAGAAGTCCCCATGTCGCCCAAACGATCACGGCGTTGACCGCGAGGCTGACGAGGGGATCGAGCCAAAACCACCCGGTCAGCAGAATGGCGAACCCGACCACGACGACGCCGGCCGACACGAGGGCGTCCGAGGCCATGTGCACGAACGCGCCGCGCAGGTTGACGTCGCGCTTGCCCGAGGCAAACAGCCAGGCGGTGACTCCATTGACGACGATGCCGATCGCGGCGACGATCATCACGACTTTTCCCGCCACCGGCGCTGGCGCAGCCAGCCGCTGAACCGCCTCCCATGAAATCGCCCCGACGGTCACCAGCAGGAGCATGGCGTTGAACAGCGCGGCGAGAATCGAGGAGCCTCGCAGTCCGTAGGTGAATCGCGCCGTCGGCGGGCGCATCGCCAATGCGCTCGCGACCCACGCGACCGCGAGAGCGAGCACGTCGCCCAGGTTGTGGCCCGCGTCGGACAACAGGGCGACGGAGTTGCTGAGGATTCCATAGACGACCTCGACCACGACGAAGCCAAGGTTGAGGGCGACGCCGATCGCGAACGCCTTGCCGAAACTCGCCGGCTCGTGGCCATGGTCGTCGTCGCCATGGTCCTGATCAAAGGCGCGGCGCTCGGCGTCGTTCATCGAAAGCCGCGAATCGCCCGGCGCTGAAAGCTTGGCGCCGACCAATGAAAGCGCTTACACACTGTAGATGTCCTTGTAGGTCTGGCGCAGCGCGGCCTTCTGCACCTTGCCCATCGCGTTGCGCGGAAGGGAACCGACGACGAACACCCGCTTCGGCGCCTTGAATTTCGCCAGCCGGTCGCCCAACGCGGCAAGGATCGCGGATTCGCTCAATTCAGCGCCGGGGCGAGGAACGACGACCGCCGTCACCCCTTCGCCGAAGTCGGCGTGCGGGATGCCGAACACCGCGCTTTCAAGCACGCCGTCGATTGCATCGATCTCGCTCTCGACCTCTTTCGGATAGACGTTGAAACCGCCGGATATCACCAGATCCTTGGCGCGGCCGACGATGCGAATGTAGCCGTCCGGGTCGACGCGGCCCAAATCGCCGGTGATGAAAAAGCCGTCGGGACGGAACTCCTGCGCCGTCTTCTCCGGCATCCGCCAATAGCCGCGAAACACGTTCGGTCCCTTGACCTCGATGACGCCGATCTCGCCCTGCGCCACCAGCGCGCCGCTGTCCGGCTCTGAGATGCGCACGCTGACCCCCGGCAGGGGAAAGCCCACCGTCCCTGGCCTGCGCTCTCCCTCGTAGGGGTTCGACGTGATCATATTGGTTTCGGTCATGCCGTAACGCTCGAGGATGGCGAAGCCGGTCCGCTCGCGCCAGGCGACGTGCGTTTCCGCCAGCAGCGGCGCCGAGCCGGAAACGAACAGGCGCATGTTGGCGCAACTCCCGTGCGTCAGACCCGGATGGTCGAGGAGCCGGGTGTAGAAGGTCGGCACGCCCATGAGCGAAGTCGCCCGCGGCATGGCCGCGATCACGGCGTCCGGGTCGAAGCGGCTGTGGAAGATCATCGTCGCGCCGGACAGAAGCGCGACATTGACAGCGACGAAAAGCCCATGGGTGTGGAAGACCGGCAGCGCATGAATGAGCCGGTCCGCCGCGGTGAAGCGCCAGCAGTCGATTAGGGTCAGCGCGTTCGACGCGAGATTCTCGTGCGTCAGCATCGCGCCTTTCGAGCGCCCGGTGGTGCCGGAGGTGTAGAGGATCGCCGCCAAGTCGTCGCTCGCCCGCGCCACCGTCTCGAAATCGGTTGGCGAGTCGGCGATGCGCTCGGCGAAGGTTCCGTCATGCGCCACGCCGAGGCTCTCGACTGCGGCGAGGCCCAGTTTGCCGCCGAGCGCCCGCGCCAGCGCGAGCGAGTCGGGTCGGCACAGCATCAGCGCGGGCTCGGCGTCGCCGAGGAAATATTCAAGCTCGGCGAGCGTGTAGGCGGTGTTCAATGGCAGCAGCGCCGCGCCGGCGCGTAAACACGCGAGCGCGACGACAATCATGTCGGTCGACTTGTCGACTTGCGCGGCGACCCGGTCGCCAGGCTTGACGCCGAGCGCGACGAGCGCGTTGGCCGCACGCCCCGATCGCTCGATCAGCGCGCCGTAAGTCAAGGCAGTGGCGTCGGGGGTCTCCAACGCGAGCTTGGCGGGACTCCCTGCACGCTTTGCTATGAGTTCGTAAAAATTTTCGGAAGCGGATCGCGGCACCTGAAACCTCGACTTGAAACCGACGTCGCCTCGTCGAAGTCCTGCCGACCCGACGGCGTTCCCCATTCTTACCCGACCGCGCGCGCCGACGCGATTCGCCGGATCGGCGAAAACGCCGCCAGCCGCCGCAACCGGCGTTGGACTTTGCGCAAGACCGGCCCCACATAGTTCGGATATTGTTTCGTTGGCGAATCCTTGTGATCGCGCCTATGACGGGCGCAAAACGATATGGGCGCGGGCGGGTGTGGCCATGACGGAAAAGGCGCTGCGCGAGTCGATCATCGCCCATGGGGCGCGGATGGTCGAGGCCGGGTTTGGCGGCGATCTCGTCATCGACATCTCGGCGCGTTCGGCCGAATCCATCCTCATCACGCCGAACCGCGCGCAATATTCAATCCTGCGGCCCGCGATGATCGCGCTGATGCCGCTCGGCGGCGAATACGGCGCCTGGAAGGGGCCGATGAAACCGTCGAACGAATGGCGCATCCACCTCGACATAGCGCGCGCCCGCCCTGACGTCGGCGCCGTCGTGCGATTTCAATCGCCCTATGCGACGGCGCTGGCGATGGCGCACAAATCCATCCCGGCCGTGCATTCGACCATCGCGTTGTTCGGAAGTCCGGTCATCCGCTGCGCCAACTACGCCCCCTTCGGCACCAAGGAGCTCGCGGTCCTGGCGCTCGAAGGGCTGCGACAAGGCCATGCGGTGCTGTTGGGAAATTATGGCGCGCTCACCACCGGCGGCTCGCTGGCGGCGGCGCTTGCTCGTGCGAGCGAACTGGAGAATCTGGCCAGGCTATATGCGATCGCCCTTTCCTTTGGCCGGCCGGCCGTCCTCTCGGACGAGGAAGTCGGACGGATCGCGGAGCGGTTGAAAGCCAATAGCGCCGACATCGAGGCGCGGGTGACGGCGATCATCAGGACGAAGGCCAAGACGCCCGCCAAGCGCAAGCGGACGGCGAGCAAACGCGGGGCGAAAAAGAAATCGCCGCGTCGCAAGGCCAGCGCCGTCAACGCGCGGGGCGGCTGAGCCCCTCCGCCGCCAAAAGCTCGCTGACGATCAACATCTGCGCCGCGGTCGAAGCGGCGATCACCGCCGGATCCTTGCCCTCGACCCCAGTGACGCCGATCGGACAAACCAGATTCGCCAGCTGGGCCTCCGATAGCCCGGCCGAGCGCATCTGGCTCACAAATCTCGCGCGCTTGGTCGCCGAGCCGATCAGGCCGACATAGCCGAAACGCTCCGAGCGCAGCGCCTCGGCGACGATTTCGAGATCGATTGCGTGCGAGTGGGTCATCACGACGATCAGCGCGCCGTCGGGCGCATGCGCGAGTTCGGCCGTCGGCTCAACCGCATGAATCAGCGCGACGTTGGCGGGCGCGTAGGCGGGGAAGGCCTCGCGCCGCGGATCGATCCAGCGAACCGCAAACGGCAACGGGGCGAGCGCCAGCGCCAGCGCCCGCCCGACATGGCCGGCGCCGAAGAGGTAAACCGACCGTGCGCTTTCCCCGAGCGGCTCGATCCAATCGGCGGCGGCCGGCAGGATCGCCGTCAGGCCCTCCCCACGCTGTTCGGCCGTAAGATTCCGTTCGACCCGGCCGTCCGGGCCTAAATGGGCGCCCAGCGTCGCCGGGCCTCCGCTCTCCGCGCCCGCGATCGGCTCCAGATCGGCGAGGTCGCGCCGGTCGAAGGTCTCGATCCGCCATTCGACGCGCCCGCCGCAACATTGCGCGAGCTCGGGCCCCAGCGCCAGCGAGCGGCGGGCGGCCGGGCCGCGCCCGTCCCGCAGCGCCGCCTGGGCCGCGCTCAGCGCCGCCCATTCGAGCGCCCCGCCGCCGATCGTGCCGTGAAATCCTCCCGACGCCCTGACGACCATGCGCGCGCCCGATTCGCGCGGGCTCGATCCCTCGACCCGGGCCAGCGTCACCAGCGCCGCCGAACCTTCGGCTTCGATCGCATCGATGAGACGGCGAAAGGCCAACATGACGTCCGCGCTCAAGCCGCCCCGTCGAGCGAGCGCACCGCGTTGAGGATCGACTCCGGCGTGCACGGCGCCTCGAGCTTCGGCTGGACCTTCGGGTTGGTCGCATGCACGGCGTCGAGAATCGCCGAATAGACCGAAATGCCATGCATCAGCGGCGGCTCGCCGACGGCCTTGGAGCGATAGATGCTGGGCGTCGGGTTGGGGCGCGTGAAGAGCTTCGTGTTGAAGATCGGCGGCGTATCGGAGGCAACCGGAATCTTGTAGGTCGCCGGCGCGTGCGTGGTCAGCCGTCCCCTCGCGTCGTAGACGAGCTCTTCGGTCGTCAGCCAGCCCATGCCCTGAATGAACGCCCCCTCGACCTGGCCGATGTCGATCGCCGGATTGATCGAGGCGCCGACGTCGTGCAGCAAGTCGACGCGCAGCACCTTCATTTCGCCGGTCAGCGTGTCGATCGCGACTTCGGAGCAGGCTGAGCCGTAGGCGAAATAGAAGAACGGCCGCCCCTGGGCCTTGGCGCGGTCCCAATGAATTTCCGGAGTCTTGAAGTAGCCCGCATGCGAAAGTTGCACGCGCGAGAGACGACAGGCCTTCGCCAGCTCGCCGAAACTCATCGAGGCGTTGCCGGCGAAGGCGCGCCCGTCGCGGAACTCGACCGCCTCGGGCGCGACGCCCCATTGCTGGGCGGCGAAAGCCGCCATGCGCTGCTTGATCGTCCCGGCGGCGATCTTCGCCGCCATGCCGTTGAGATCGGTCCCCGACGAGGCGGCCGTCGGCGAGGCGTTTGGCACCTTGGCGGTGTTGGTCGCGGTGATGCGCACGAAATGCAGCGGCACGCCGAATTCCTCAGCCACAATCTGCGCGACCTTGGTGAATAGCCCCTGCCCCATCTCCGTGCCGCCGTGGTTGAGATGGATCGAGCCGTCGGAATAGACATGCACCAGCGCGCCGGCCTGGTTGAGCGGGATGAGGGTGAAGGAAATGCCGAACATCACCGGCGTCAGGGCGATGCCCCGCTTGATGATCGGACTTCGCGCATTGAAGGCGGCGATCCGTCCACGGCGGGCCCGATAGTCGCTCGTGACCTCGAGCTCATCCATGATCGTCCGTTGGGTCTCGTAGTCCTCAACCGTCTGCCCATAGGGCGTGCGCTCGGCGCCGGCGCGCAGCAGGTTGGCCTTGCGGACATCGAGCGGATCGAGGCGGCGTTCGCGCGCGATCGCGTCCATCACACGCTCGATCGCGATCATGCCCTGCGGGCCGCCAAAACCGCGAAACGCGGTGTTGGAGACGGTGTCGGTCCTGAGGCGGCGGGAGGCGATCGCCACGTCCGGCAGCCAATAGCCGTTGCCGGCGTGAAACATCGCGCGGTCGGCGACGCCCGGCGTCAGGTCGGCCGAGCAGCCGCAACGCGCGTTGAGGGTCACGTCATAGCCGGCGACGACGCCCCGGTCGTCATAACCGACGCGCCAGTCGGCGCGGAAGTCATGGCGCTTGCCAGTGAGCATGAAGTCGTCGTCGCGGTCGAGGCGGACCTTGCACGGCCTGCCGGTGACGCGCGCGCCCAGCGCCGCGATCGCGGCCCAGGCGCAGGCCTGGCTCTCCTTGCCGCCGAAGCCGCCGCCCATCCGTCGGGTCTCGACCGTGACGAAGGCGTCCGGAATGCCGAGGATCCGCGCGACAATGTGCTGCGTCTCGGTCGGATCCTGGGTCGAGGCGTGCACCGTCATCTCGTCGCCTTCGCCGGGAATGGCGAATGAAGCCTGGCCTTCGAGATAGAAATGCTCCTGGCCCCCGATCGCCAATTGACCTTCCAGCCGATGCGCCGCCTTTTCGATCGCGCCCGCCGCGTCGCCGCGCCCGAAGGCGTAATCCTCCTGCACGCGCTCGCCGGAGGCGAGCGCGTCGGCGATGGTGACCGAGGGCGTTTGCTCTTCGATCTCCATCCTGGCCAGCCGCGCCGCCCGCCGGGCCTGGTCGCGCGTGCGGGCGACCACCGCAAACAGGGCCTGACCGTGGAATATCACCTCTTCATGCGCGAACAGCGGCTCGTCGGCGAACACGGGCGCCACATCGTTCTTGCCGGGGATGTCGGCTGCGGTCAGCACGGCCACGACGCCCGGCGCCGCCCGCACCGCCTCCAGCTCCAGGATCCTCAACCTGCCGCGCGCCTTGTCGGCCATGCCGATCGCGATGTGCAGCGTGCCTTCCGGCTCGCGGATGTCGTCGACATAATTCGCCGCGCCCTGAACATGCAGGCGAGCGGAATCGTGAGGCAGCGGCTTGTGAACGACCGCGGTCGCCACGGCGAGATCGCCCATCTCATTCTGCGGCATCGAGCATTCCGATCCGGGTTGGCGCGCTCGCGCCGGAAATCTCGAGCACGGCCTTTTCGAGCAGATTGGCCGCAACCGTCATCCGATAGGCCGCGCTCGCGCGCTGGTCGGTCAAAGGAGTGAAATCGCGCGAGAGCGCCGCAAGCGCCACGCGCCAGCTCGCGGGATCGTCGAGGCTTGCGCCGATCAGCGCCTGTTCCGCGCTTGCGGCGCGCTTCGGCGTCGCCGCCATGCCGCCGCAGGCGATGCGCGCGCCGACGATCCTTCGGCCTTCGAGGCCGATGCGCGCGGCGAGCATGACCGCGGAAATGTCCTCGTCGAAGCGCTTCGACACTTTGAAGGCGCGGTAGTGCTGACCGGCGTCGAGCCGCGGCGCCTCGACAGCGAGCACGAACTCGCCTGGCCCGCGGTCCTGCCTGCCGTAGTCGATGAAGAAGTCCTCAAGCGGCAGGGCGCGGGTCTCGCCGCCCCTGCGCAAGATGACCTTGCCGCCGAGCGCAATCAATGCGGGCGCGATGTCGCCGATCGGCGACCCGTTGGCGATATTGCCGCCCACGGTCCCGCTCGCGCGCACCTGAACCGAGCCGAACCGGCGCATCAGCTCGCTGAGGTCGGGATGGATCTCGCCAAGCAGCGGCGTGGCTTCCGCCAGCGTCACGCCCGCGCCGATCGACAAGGCCCCGTCGCCGCCTTCGCTGACGGCGTCCAACCCCGCAACCGCGCCGAGCCATATGATCCGCTTCAAGTCGCGCAGCTGCTTGGTGATCCAGAGCCCGACGTCGGTCGCCCCGGCGACGAGCGTCGCGTCGGGAAAGCGGGCATAGAGCGCGGCGAGCGAACCGAGGTTCGCTGGCGCGGCGAAGAACGACGCATCGTCGCCGACGAACACGTCCCGACCGTCGGCGAGCGCGGCGAGCGCGGCGGCCCGCTCCTGCGCCGTCGCCGCGAACCGGTCCTTGGGCGCGCCGTCGCAAGTCTCCAGCGCCGCTGTCAGAATCGGGCGATACCCGGTGCATCGGCAGAGATTGCCGGCGAGCTGATCGCAAAGGCTGGAATAGGTGGCCGGCGCGCCGGAATGATAGGCGACGAACAGGCTCATCACGATGCCCGGCGTGCAAAAGCCGCATTGCGAGCCATGATGGTCGACCATCGCCTGCTGCACGGGATGGAGCGTCCCGCCGTCGGCGAGGTCCTCGATCGTGATCAACTCGGCGCCGTCGAGCTGGCCAAGCAGCAGAATGCAGGCATTGACCGCCTCGTAGACCAGCGCGCCGTGGCGCAGCCGCGCCAGCGCCACCGTGCAGGCGCCGCAATCGCCTTCCGCGCAGCCCTCCTTCGTCCCCGTCGCCCTCGCTTCCTCGCGCAGCCAGTCGAGAACGGTCGCGCGCGGCGAGAAACGGTCGAGCGCCACCTCGGCGCCGCGGAAACGGAAGCGCAGCGAATGGCGGGCCTCGGCCGGATTCCTATCCATGGAAATCGTCGCTCCTCATTCAAACATACATGATGGAGCTTTTGCCGGCCAAAATAAAGCGCCGTAGTCAAGATCGGCGACCGTCTCGGGGCGCCGGCGGCCTACCCGCGCAGGTCAGGCGGCAGCGCCTCCTCGCCAAGCGCCTCGATCGCCGCGTCGGCGCCCATCGTTGTCTGCGCGTTGGAGCCCAGGCGGCGGATGGAGACGGTGTTCTCGCTCGCCTCCTTGCGTCCGACGACGATGAGGACCGGGACCTTCGCCAGCGAGTGCTCGCGCACCTTGTAATTGATCTTTTCGTTGCGCAGGTCGGTCTCGACCCTCAAGCCCCGCTTTTTCGCCTTCGCGGCGAACTGGGCCGCGAAATCGTCGGCGTCGCTGGTGATCGTGCACACGACGATCTGCAACGGCGCCAGCCATAGCGGCAGGTGGCCGGCGTAATGCTCCAGCAGAATGCCGATGAAGCGCTCCATCGAGCCGCAGATGGCGCGATGGATCATCACCGGCGTCGTCTTTTCGCTGTTGCCGGCGATGTAGAAGGCGCCGAAGCGCTCGGGCAGGTTGAAGTCCACCTGGGTCGTGCCGCATTGCCAGTCTCGACCGATCGCGTCGCGCAGGACATATTCGAATTTCGGCCCGTAGAACGCGCCTTCGCCCGGATTGAGGCTGGTCGTCACCACGTTGCCGTGGCGCGCCCTGATCTCGTCGAGGACGCGGCCCATCACCGCCTCCGCGTGGTCCCACATCGCGTCCGTCCCGACGCGCTTCTCGGGCCGGGTGGAGAGCTTCACCGCGATTCTGTCAAAACCGAAATCGCCGTACACCGACAGGATCAGCTCGTTGATCTTGTGGCACTCCTCGGCCAGCTGTTCCTCGGTGCAGAAAATATGCGCGTCATCCTGGGTGAACGAGCGCACGCGCATCAAACCGTGCAGCGCGCCCGACGGCTCGTAACGGTTGACCACGCCGAATTCGGCCATGCGCAAAGGCAGCTCGCGATAGCTGCGCAGGCCGTGCTTGAAGATCTGGACGTGGCCGGGACAATTCATGGGCTTGAGCGCATAGACCCGCTCATCCTCGGTCTCCGCGTCCTCGCCGGCCGGACGGCACATGAACATGCTTTCGCGATACCAGTCCCAATGGCCGGAGATTTCCCATAAGTGCTTGTCGAGCACCTGGGGCGCGTTGACTTCCTGGTAGTCTGCCGCAAGGCGCCGGCGCATATAGGCGACCAGGGTCTGAAACAGGGTCCATCCCTTGGGGTGCCAGAAGATCGAGCCAGGCCCCTCCTCCTGGAAGTGGAACAGGTCCATCTCGCGGGCGAGCTTGCGGTGGTCGCGCCGCTCGGCTTCCTCGAGCTGCTTCAGATAGGCGTCGAGCTCCTCCTTGTTCGCGAACGCGGTCCCGTAGATGCGCGACAGCATCGGCTTGGTCGAATCGCCGCGCCAATAGGCGCCCGCGACTTTCATGAGCTTGAAGGCGTCGCCGACCTTGCCGGTCGAGGTCATGTGGGGCCCGCGGCACAGGTCGGTCCACTCGCCCTGGCTATAGAGCTTGACCTCCTCGTCGCCGGGAATCGCGTCGATCAGCTCGATCTTGAACGCTTCGCCCTTCTTTTCGAAGAAGCCCTTCGCGTCGTCGCGCGACACGACTTTCTTGGCGAACGGCCGGTCGCGGGCGATGATCTCGCGCATGCGCTTCTCGATCGCCGGGAAATCCTCGGGCGTGAACGGCTCGGAGCGATAGAAGTCGTAGTAGAATCCGTTCTCGATCACCGGGCCGATCGTCACCTGGGTCTCCGGCCACAGCGACTGCACCGCCTCGGCCAGCACATGCGCCGCGTCGTGGCGGATCAACCCGAGCGCACGCGGATCGTCACGGGCGATGAATTCGAGCGCCAAGTCTTGTCCGACCGGGTCTGCGAGATCGACCAGCTCGCCGTCGCGGATCGCCGCGACCGTGCGTTTGGCGAGAGAGGGAGAGATGGACCTGGCGATGTCGAGGCCGGAGAGGCCGGGCTCGAAGGGGCGCTTCGCGCCGTCGGGAAAGGTGACGTAAATCATCGAGGCTCCTAAAAAGCTCACTCGCCGATACCAATCGGCGTAAGCGATCGAGCGAGGCTATAGACAAGCGGGGCGCGGGGAGCAATGCCGCCGTTCGGTCCCGCGCGCTCCCATGCTATGAGCGCTCGCGATGTCCGCAGAAGAAAAACTCGTCCGCCGGGTCGTCGTCGAAGGCTTCGTCCAGGGCGTCGGCTATCGCTATTTTGCGCAGCGCGCGGCGCTGAGGCTCAACATTTCGGGCTGGGTGCGCAACCGGTCGGACGGCGCAGTCGAGGCGCTGGTTCAGGGCGCGGCCGCCGACGTCGAGGCGATGATCGCCGCGATGCGGCGCGGCCCGCGCGGGGCGGAGGTCACGCGGCTCAGCCTCGCCGAGGCCGACGATCCCGCCGGCGCCGGAAGCGGGACCTTCGTCATCCGGCCGACGCGGTAAGGCGGCGGGCCCTGATCAGCGGGCGGCCGACCTCAAGCCCCAGGCGGGACCGGCCGGCCGGCTGGGCCCAGGGCAAACTTTGCAAGCCAAGGGGAAGCTAACGAAAGCAAAATTGGAAGCAAAAGAAAATAAAGGAGGAAGCCAACGAAAATAAAAGGGAAGGAAAAGAAAGGATTTCTCTTCCGCGAATTGGGGCTTTGCAAGGGGTTAAGCGCGATTCCAAATCAAAAAACATTCTCGTGCCGCGCGATCCCCGCATTCGAGGCGTTCGCGCGACCCGTCCCCATCGTCCGCCGCCCATCCGACATCCCGGCTCCTTTGGCCAATGCAACCAAAGATCAAGCATAACATGACTTCCGATTTTTCGAAAGAAGAAAATTTAAGCCACTGAAACGACTAAGCTATTCCGCGGACGATAGGGGCGCGCCGCCGATCCGCCCCGAAACCGTCCCGGCGATCAGCCCCGCCGCGCCGTTCGCCGGCGCGGCTTTGACGCTTCGCGCGCCGGCGAACGCTCCGGACCGCCAATGAAAGACGGGTTGGTGGACAGCGGGTCGCTGGCGGGGAAGGATTCCTCAATCGCCTCGTCGAGCATCTCCTCGGACATTGCGCGCGTTCGGCGCGGCGGCTTCTTGGCGTCGTCTGTCATTTGATCGCTCCGCGGCGGGCCTTGCGGCTAAGGCGCCCGGCGACGCCGCACATTCCAACGGACCTCTCCGATATATGTTCCGCGGCAGCGGAAGCAAGGCGGCGGAATTGCTCGGGCGCGAAGATCAGCGCGCGCCGAACTTCCTCAGCGCCGCGTCGATGCGCGTCCGCCAGCCCGCGCCGGTCGCCTTGAACCGCGGGGCCACGTCGCGGTCGAGCCGAAGCCTCACCGAGACCTTGCGGTCGGGTTTCGGCGGGCGGCCCACCCGACTGACGGCGCCCGCGACTGGCTCGGACTGATCGGGCGCCGCGTCGGGATCTGCGGCAATGCCGCGCTTGATCCGGGCGTCTGCGGCGGCGCCAGTGGTTCAAATCAAACGTTTGGCGCCCGACTGGGAATGTCGCTAAGGGCGGGAAGCGAACGTTGGCTGAACGGCGGGAAGGGGTGGGACAGCAGGCGTTGCAGACCCGAGACTGTAGGCGCAGTGTCCGCCCGAAGCGGCGGTTCCGCGTGAGTTCGAATGAGCAGTCGCCTGCATCTTGCCGATTGCCGACTGCATTTCAGAGCCCCACGCGCCGCATGTGCTCGTCCGGGTAGCGATCTCCAAAAACCGGCATGGTCGCCCGACTTTCGTTCAGTTCCGACAAGTCTTCCGTGCTCAGCTTCACACGTAGGGCGCCGATATTCTCCTCGAACCGCTCAAGCTTGCGCGTGCCGAACAACGGCGCAATCCAGGGCTTCTGCGCGAGCAGCCAAGCCAGCGCGACTTGCGCGGGCGTCGCGCTGTGCCGTTCGCCGATCTTGCGAACGAGATCGACGAGCCGTTGATTGGCGTCTTGGGCCTCGGGAGCGAAGCGCGGGATCGTCCGCCGGATGTCGCGTTCGTTGAATGCGATCGCGGCGTTGATCGTGCCGGTGAGAAAGCCCTTGCCGAGCGGGCTGAACGGGACCATGCCAACGCCGAGTTCTTCGAGCGTCGGCAGAATTTCGTCTTCCGGCTCGCGCGTCCACAGCGAATACTCGCTTTGCAGCGCGGCGACCGGCTGCACGACGTGCGCGCGGCGGATAGATTGCGCGCCCGCCTCCGACAGGCCGAAATAGCGAACCTTGCCTTGCGCGATCAGGTCCTTCACGACGCCTGCGACGTCTTCCATCGGCACGTCGGGATCGACGCGGTGCTGATAGTAGAGATCGATGTGATCGACGCCGAGGCGCTTCAGGCTGCCCTCCACGGACCGCCGTATCTGCGTCGGTTTGCTGTTGACACCGCCCCGGTGCTTCCCGGTGTCTTGGTCAATGTCCCAGCCGAATTTTGTGGCGATCTTCACCTTGTCGCGAATGCCGCGAAAGGCTTCGCCGACCATGATCTCGTTCGTCCAGGGGCCGTAGGTTTCGGCGGTGTCGAAGAAATCCATGCCGAGATCAACGGCTTTGCGCAGGAGCGCGATCATTTCGGCGCGGTCGGGAATTTCGCGCGACTTCCCGTAGCCCATCGCGCCGAGAGACATCGCCGAGACTTCCAGCCCTTGTCCGAGCTTGCGCTTTTCCATCGTGAACCTCCTAGGTTTTGTCAGCGAGCTGGCCGTAGCCAGGGCGCTTGTAGAGTTTGCCGGAGCCGTTCTCGATATCCGGCTTGTAGACCTTTTCGGTCCAATCGGACGGCGGGACATCCTCGACGCTGACCGAGACCGAGCCCTCGCCGTTCCCCATGACCGCCATGACGGCCTTCGTCACGGCCTCCGCGAGTTTCTGCTTCTGCTCCTCCGAGCGACCGGCATACATTTTGACGATAACGTGCGGCATGAGTTTTCTCCGCTTCGAACCGTGCCAGCTTATGCGAATTCGCGGGGCGTGATCTTCATCGTCGCCGAACAGGCGAGCTCGCCGATCATCGGCGCGAGATAAGGGCTGTCGCGGTACTTCGCGCGATAAGCCGCGTCGATGCGGTCGTTGATCGGCCCCTCGACCGGCGCAAAGGCGACCTCCTTCGTCATCCCTGCCGCCGTGATGCTCCCCACCTTTTGCCGCAGCGCGGCCTTATGCCGGCGGGAGTTTCGACCATTATAGGCGCGCACGTAGAGTTCGCCGTCGACGGCAACCGACCAGATCCATGTCGGCGTGCCGTAGGTTTTGCCATCGTCCCGGAGCGGGGCGATGTGCAGATCGTCGGCTTGCGCGATCCGCTTCAGCTCGGCGTGATCCCAGGCGATCATGGCGCAACGTCCTCGAAGACCTTGCGTGCGATCTGCAACGCCGTCATCGCGGGCGGCCAGCCCGCATAGAAGGCTAGTTGGGTGATCGCGGCGACGATCTCCTCGCGCGTGACGCCGTTCTCCAACGCGCGCTTCAGATGGAACGGCAACTCGTTGATGCGGTAGAGCGAGGTCAGGCTGGTGATCGTAACGAGGCTACGGTCGCGCGGCGAGAGCGCCGGATTCGCCCACACGTCGCCGAACAGCACCTTGTCGGTGATCTCGGCGAGATGAGGCGCAATGTCGCCGAAAGATTTGCGGGCGTTGGTCGGTTCGTCTTTCACGCTGCTCCTTTCCAATCAGCCGCTGTATTGCGCGTCGCTGACGTGCTCCATCCAATCGACGGCCTTACCGTCGAGGCTCTCCTGAATCGCGATATGCGTCATCGCCGATGTCGGCGAAGCGCCATGCCAATGCCGCTCGCCCGGCGGAAACCAAGCCACGTCGCCGGGCCGAATCTCCTCGATCCCGCCGCCTTCGCGCTGAACCCGCCCGCAGCCCGCCCTGATGATGAGGGTCTGGCCTAGCGGGTGCGTATGCCAAGCCGTTCGCGCGCCGGGCTCGAAGGTGACGTGAGCCCCGCTGACCCGCGCGGGCGATGGCGCGCTGAACATCGGATCAATCCGCACGGTTCCGGTAAACCAATCGGCCGGCCCTTTGCCGGAGGGCTGCGAGCCGCTACGTTTGATATCCATGACGAAGTTCCTTTCGCTGTGGCGGCTTGGCTCAGACCCTGAGCAGCACCTTGGTCGCGTGCCGCTCGTCCATCGCCCGGTAACCTTCGGCGACGTCGGACAGCGGCAGTTGAAGGTCGAACACCTTGCCGGGCTTGATCTTGCCCTTCAGCACGCGGTCCATGAGATCGGGCAGGAAGCGTCGAACTGGCGCGGGACCGCCAAGCATCCGCTTCTGGCCGAAGAACAGCTGCTGGCCGTCGAAAGTGACGCCGTGCGGCACGCCGACGTAGCCGATTGTCCCGCCCGGCCGAGTGCAGGCGAGCGCCTGCGCCATCGATTCCGCCGTGCCGACGCATTCGAGAACCGACTCCGCGCCGACGCCGCAATATTCGTGGCCCATGTGCATCGGCGCGGTCACCTCGTTGAGTCCGCGATAGGGCCAGAGGTCGGAGCCGCAGATGCAGGTCGCCGACAGCTTGATGATGGCGTCGGTCGTAAACTGGATTTTGGGCTCGGCGACTTCCTCGCAGCGGATGTCGCGGGGGCGGTGAAGGACAGTGGCGAGCATGGAAACTGCCTAGGCTTCGCGGTCGGCGTTGGCGCTAACCTAGCGCTGGCGCGGCCCTTCGATTAGAGGCAATAATCCGCATGGACTAATCGGCCTGCGATATGAATGGGAAGCTCATGCAGCGCGAGGACATGAAGGACCTGCTGTGGTTCCTGGGCGTAGCGAACGAGCGCAATTTCACCAAAGCCGCCGCGAAGCTCGGCACGTCGCAATCGACGCTGAGCCACACGATCAAGCAGCTCGAAGCCCGGCTCGGCGTGCGGCTGCTGACCCGAACCACACGCAGCGTCGCGCTGACGGACGCGGGCGAACGCCTGTTCCAGTCGCTTGCGCCGCGCTTCGATCAGATCGAGGCCGACATCGCGGCGCTCGTCGCCTTTCGCGACAAGCCCGCCGGAACCGTTCGCATCACGCTCTCGGATCACGCGCTCCAGACGACGGTCTGGCCGAAGCTGCAACCCGTGCTGCGCAAATATCCCGACGTGCTGGTCGAACTCTACAGCGACAACACCATGCGCAACATCGTCGAAGAGCGCTTTGACGCGGGGGTACGCTTGGGCGAGAATATCGACAAGGACATGATCGCGGTGCGCATCGGCCCGGACTGGCGACTCGTTGCCGTCGCATCGCCAGACTATGTGAACAGGCATGGCTGCCCGGCGACGCCGCAAGACCTCGTCAATCACGTCTGCATCAACCTGAGGCAGACCACAGTTGGCGGCCTGTACGCGTGGGAGTTTGCGAGGGATGGCCGCGAGCTTCGGGTGAGGGTCAACGGTCAGCTGACTTTCAACTCGACGCTCCCCATGGTTGAAGCGGCTTTGAGCGGCTACGGGATCGCCTACATTCCCGAAACCATTGTCAGTTCGCACGTTACAAAAGGGCGGCTGACAGTTATTCTTGATGCTTGGAGCCCCCGCTTCGCGGGCTATCACCTCTACTACCCAAGTCGACGCCAGATATCGCCTGCTTTCGCTGTCATTATCGATGCGCTGCGGCTCCGATCTTGAAGGAGGAAGTCCGCCGAACCACTTCTGCGCCTACGTACCTCGTAGCGTAGCTAAGAGTCCGCTACTGGCGCCTCTGTCGCCTTGCGCCTACGACGGCTTCCTAAAGGTCTCCGCACGTTCCCGGCTGACCGCCAACGTCGGCGAAGGGTCCGATTCCGGCTGTCCGCCGACTGGCCGGCAGGCGGCCAAGTGAGCAGTGTGCAGTGGGTTCTGCAAAATCGCTGAAGGCGAGAGCGCGGTCATGATCCCCCTGCTCCTCGACTCTGGCCGGACAGTGCGGGCCAACATCAGCCTCGACGCCGCATTGCTCGACGCGATCGCCGCCGCCGCCAGGGAGCGCGGCCTCAGCCGATCCGCCTTCCTCGCCAGCGCGGCGCGGGACAAGATCATGGGGGTGTAGGCAGGGTGCGCCGAGCGGCGCGAGCGCGATCAACCGCGCTTCGCCTATGGCGCCATATCCTTTGGCGCTCTTAAGCGTTCGACCTGGCTTCTGTGCGCCTCGATGCCGTCCGCCGGCGAGCCGGCGTCGGTCCGGACTTGCCAGGAGCCTGCAACGGCCGCAGATTGGATTTGAACCGGCCGCCATCCGGCGGACGCCGTTCAAGTCGGTTCGCGAGAGTCAGATGGTTGGCATTCGTCGGATTTTGGCGATGTGGCAGCTGACGCTGGCGGTCGCCTGGGCGACAGCGGCCGCGGCTGCGCCTTCTGCGGACAACTTGATCGACGCGGCGGGTCGTGGCGATGCGGTTGCAATTCAGGAGTTGCTGGCCAAGGGGGCCGAGGTCAACGCCAAGAGGAGCGATGGCGTGACCGCGCTGATCATGGCCTCCGCGACCGGCCATCTCGACGCGGTGCAGGCGCTGCTCGCCAAAGGGGCCGAGGTCAACGCCAAGGCGAGCAATGGCGCGACCGCGCTGATCATGGCCTCGGAGGAAGGCTATCTCGACGTGGCGCAGGCGCTGCTCGCCAAGGGGGCCGAGGTCAACGCCAAGGCGGGCAATGGCGCGACGGCGCTGATCATAGCCTCCGAGAAAGGCAATCTCGATGTGGCGCAGGCGCTGCTCGCCAAGGGGGCCGAGGTCAACGCCAAGGCGAGCGATGGCTCGACCGCGCTGATTATGGCCTCCCAGGAAGGCCATCTCGACGTGGCGCAGGCGCTGCTCGCCAAAGGGGCCGAGGTCAATGCCCAAGCAGGCAATGGCAATGGCCCGACCGCGCTGATTCTGGCCTCCAACGAAGGCCATCTCGATGTGGTGCAGGCGTTGCTGGCCAAGGGAGCCGACGTCAACGCCAGGAGGACCGACAATGGCGCGGATACTGGCGCGACCGCGCTGATCGTGGCCTCCGAGAACGGCCATCTCGACGTGACGCAGGCGCTGCTCGCCAAAGGAGCCGAGGTCAACGCGAAGAAGAGCGACGGCGCAACCGCGCTGATTCTGGCCTCCCAGCAAGGCCATCTCGATGTGGTGCGGGCGTTGCTCGCCAAGAGGGCCGATGTCAACGCCAAAGCGAACGATGGCAAGACCGCACTGGATGCGGCGACGGCAGGAAAATATGCCGAGGTCAAAGACTTATTGGTGCAGGCAGGCGCTACAAAATAGGCGGCGTCGGGTAGGTTCCGCCTGGAAATGACGGCGCAGCAATTTCCCGGAACGGGAATCCCGACCTCAGGGCAAATAAGCGAGGCCGAGAGCGACCGCACTCAGTTCGCGAGCGAGTTTGCGGTCGATACAAGGCCCCGTCGCCGGGATGTCTTTCGCCTTGCATCGAACGCCGGATGCTGACGCCGACGTCAGCCGCCCTTTTTTAGAGAAGGCAGCGACGACTGCACTGAGGCGGAACTTTGGGCCGCGGCGGAACTCGCCGCCGCTATCGGCTTGTAATCTCCGTCGCCGTCCTTGACGTGAGCAGACTTGACGCTTTGAGCTTTGTAGTCGCCGTCCGCCGCCTTCGCGACCGGCGCCGCGCCGACATTGACGGGCGCGGCCGGCGCGGCCGAAACTGCTGAAGTTGACATCGCTTTCTCCAATCGGGCGTAAATTCATGACCGGGACATGTCGGAGTTTCGCCGACGGGAAGGAGCGGCTTCATGCCTCCGGCGGCGCCAAAGCGCGACGGTCCGTCCAGTGGGAAGACGCTAGACAACGCCAGTAAACGCGATCTTAGTCTTTGCCGTCGATGGCGAACATTACGAATAATTATAGTTCCACCAGTGCGGCGTCACCGATTATTCGACCGCTTCGATCGGTCCGGCGACAAGGTCGGCGGGGACTGCCTCCCGCTCCGAAGCGATAAACTTGGGCCTAGGGCGTGGAGTCCTGTGCGTCTGGATAATTGCGCCTGCTGGTCCAAACTCGACAAGGATACGACGTCGACGAGATTTCGTGCTTCGTCGCAACCTGGACCGCCTCGACCAGTTGCGCGATCATCTGATTCGCAAAATCGATCGACAGAAAGATCTCGATTGTCTCCACCTGGTCCGGAAGCGATGGAGCGGCCACCGGCACCGACAGATAGATGTCTTCGTCTTGCGCGATCGCCGAAGGCGGCCGCCGCGTCACCACATAGACCGGAGACGTCCGTAGATCGATCCCATTCATGGTCTCTGCCCTCGGTCTGACGGGCGCGATCCAATCGAAAGCGCATGGCCGAATAGCGGCGGCGAATACAATTCTTGGTAATGAACCCGCGCGAGCGGACATGAACCGCATTTATGAGTACGCGCCCTAACCGTGACGGGAAAACTCCTTCCAGTCGCGGAAGGGGTTATACGCGGTTCGCACTTTTGCGAGTTCGTTCACGATGGTGGGCATCATGGCCGCCAGGTCCCGCATCGGCGCGCGAAACCTGGGGTTGTGCGCCATTGAATGGTCCGGCGAGACGTTGCTGCTGGCCTTGTGATGGGTCGCGCGCAGCGGCAAATTGCGCTCGTTGGCGTACATATTCTGGACAAAGACGCTGTAGAGCTCCTCGACCGTGTCGAAATCGCCGTCCAGCGGCGTATTGCGCAGCGCCCCAAACGTTTGCCGCATGGCGTGAAACAACTCGTGAACGAGGACTTCCTCGGGGGTGTCGAAGCTCCCTGGGGGGTAGCTCCAGTGGATCGGGTGAAAGCGCACCAGACTGTCCGATCCGGCCCCGGAGCCGTGGCGGCGCCGGGGATCGACGCGCCCATCCAGGGCGCTGCGCAAGTCGAAATTGCGGCGGAATGCGGCGACGGGATCCGCAGCGCCCGCGTCCGCTTCGACTCGGCTCTGGTTTCCTCCCGGCGGGATGATCCAAACGTTATGCCGGCGCAGCGCGAAGAAGCTCAGCAAGGTCCGCCCGGTGGCCGTCGCGCGCACGTTTCCGAGCATCGCCCGCACCTGCCGCTCATATTCGGGCGCGCCGCCGGGATACGGATTGTCTGCGCCGTCGATCCACACGTGGGTGGCGAATTCGATTGCCATTGTCCCCCCAATTGGCCAGCGGAACCAAACGGAGACCGAAATCAACGCCCGTCCTCGGCGAATTTTTCGCCTGTGGTCGCGGATTTCCAATTTCGTGCGAGGATACACCCCGCTGGCCGTTGGAATCCAGACGACGATCCGGAGGGCGATTTGGGCGGCTCTCGCCGGGAACGCCGCCAAACCCGAACTTCGGGCTGCGGAAGCGAAGAAGACGTGGACTCCGCGGCCTCCCACCCCGTATTTTCCGCGTACGACGTTCCCCGGCGCGTGCCCGTGGACGGTTGAGCAAGTTTTGGATGGCGGGTTCTGGCCGGGGTGAAAGGCGGCGGCTTTCGAAGCCGGATGGCGGCGCCGAGGCGCGGGCCAAGCTTTTGACGACGAGGCTCAAGGGTGTATCTTCGGCGAATGCAGAAGAGTCTCCGCGACCCCGAGATCGTTCCGATTTGGGTCGGGTGTTACACGGTCCCGGAGGCGGCGCGTTTGCTCAAGGCCGCGCCGAGAAACATATCGCGTTGGCTCGGCGGCTATTCCTACAAGTCAGATGACGGGACTTTGGTCCGCGCTGCGCCGCTTTGGCAACCCCAGCTGCCCCGTCTTGGCGGCAATCTGGAAATCGGATTTCACGATCTAATCGAACTGCGATTTGTTCTGGCGTTTCTCAAACACGACGTTAGCCTGAACATCGTCCGACGCTGTCTTGAAAACGCGCGCGAGATTATCGGCCAAGAAAGGCCCTTTTCAACAAATCAATTCCGCACGGACGGCAGGAGCATTTTTCTTGAAACCGTGCGCGAGTCGGAGGTGCTTTCAGACCACGAAAGCACCTCCAGCCTGATAGACCTTAAGACCAACCAAATGGTCTTCAAGCGGGTGGTCGAGCCGACCTTTCGGGACCTCGACCTCGCCGACGGTTGCGTTGTGCAGTGGCGTCCGTTCAATGGAAGCCCTTCGATCGTGATTGATCCGAATCGGTCGTTTGGGAAACCCCTCGCCGCCGACTACGGTGTGCCGACGACGGCGCTCGCGAACGCCGCCAAAGCGGAAAATTCGGCGCGTCGCGCCGCCAGACTCTTTGAAGTGCCGGTCGCCGTCGTCAACGATGCAGTCGCCTTCGAGCGATCGTTGATGGCGGCGTGAAGGTCATCATCGACGAGAATCTCTCGCCAGCCCTAGCGAGGGCACTAAATGCGCTTTTCGCTGGCGAGCACGAAATCGCTCACTTAAGAGGCCGGTTCGGGTCGGGCGTGAAAGACGCGGAATGGATCGCCCGCCTGTCGGCCGAGGATCACTGGATCGTCATTTCCGGAGACGGGAAAATCGCGAAGCGAAGGGCGGAACAGGCCGCATTTCGTAACTCGCGGTTGATCGGCTTTTTCCTGGCTCCCGCTTTGAACAGGGCAAAGGTCACAAAGCAAATGCAACGCTTGCTCGCCTCGTGGGACGACATTGAGAACATTTCGAAGTCCGTCGCGCCTGGCGCGATGTATGAGCTAAGGATTTCGGGCAAGCCCCGGCAGTTGAAGGGCTGAGCGCGGTTCACTGCACGGAGGCCTGCCCCTTCCTCCCCGCGATCTTCGCGATCTCCCGCACGATCTTCACCGTCCCGGTCAGCCGGTCGGCAAGCTTCTCGAAATCGTCGGCGACGACGATCCGCATGTCGGGCCGCACGCGCGCCAGCGAGCCTTGCGCCTCAACCCATTTCACCAGCGCCGCCGGATGGGCGAAGGAGTTCTTGCGGAAGGCCAGCGTCAGGCCCTTCGCGCCGGCCTCCAGTTTCTCGACGTTGGCGGCGCGGCACAGCGCCTTGATCGCGACCAGCTTCATCAGAAGGCCGACTTCGGGCGGCGGGGGGCCGAAACGGTCGACGATTTCGGCCCCCATCGCCTCGATTGCGCCCTCGTCCTCGAGCGCGGACAGGCGGCGGTAGAGCGCAAGCCGCGTCGGCAGGTCGGGAATGTAGTCTTCCGGAATCGTCACCGGCGCGCCGAGCGAAATCGCCGGCGACCACAGGTCCTCGGCCGGCGCGTCCTCGCCCGACTTGATGCGCTCGACCGCCTCGCGCACCATTTGCTGATAGAGCTCGTAGCCGACCTCCTTGATGTGGCCCGACTGCTCCTCGCCCAGAAGATTGCCGGCGCCGCGCAGGTCGAGATCGTGGCTCGCGAGCTGGAAGCCGGCGCCCAGCGTATCGAGCGACTGCAGCGCCTGGAGCCGCTTCTCGGCCTGCGGCGTGAGCGGCTTCTTGGGCGGGGTGGTGAAGAGCGCATAGGCGCGGATTTTCGAGCGCCCGACCCGGCCGCGCAATTGATAGAGCTGGGCGAGACCGAACATATCGGCGCGATGGACGATCATGGTGTTGGCGCGCGGAATGTCGAGGCCGGATTCGACGATCGCGGTCGACAGCAGAATGTCGTACTTGCCGTCATAGAACGCGCCGACCTTGTCCTCGAGCTCGCGCGCCGCCATCTGCCCGTGCGCGGTGACGAACTTCGCCTCCGGCACGTTCTGGCGCAGGAACGCCGCCGCCTCGTCGAGGTCCTCGATCCGCGGGCAGACATAGAACGACTGGCCGCCGCGATAGCGCTCGCGCAGCAGCGCCTCGCGCACGATCAGCGCGTCGAACGGCGAGACGAAGGTCCTGACCGCGAGCCGGTCGATCGGCGGCGTCGCGATGATCGACATTTCGCGCACGCCGGTCATCGCCAATTGCAAGGTGCGCGGGATCGGCGTCGCCGAGAGCGTCAGCATATGCACTTCGGCGCGCAATTCCTTCAGCCGTTCCTTGTGGCCGACGCCGAAATGCTGCTCTTCGTCAATGACGACGAGGCCGAGGTCCTTGAAGCTGACGGCTTTCCCGAGCACCGCATGGGTGCCGACCACGATGTCGACCGTACCCTCGGCGAGGCCCTTCTTCACCTCGCGGCTCTCGGCCGCGCCGACCATGCGCGAGAGCTGGCCGACGTTGACCGGCAGGCCGGCGAAGCGGTCGCGGAAGTTGCGCGTATGCTGGCGCGCGAGCAGCGTCGTCGGGGCGACGATCGCGGTCTGCTTGCCGTTGATCGCCGCGGCGAAGGCGGCGCGCAGCGCCACTTCGGTCTTGCCGAAGCCGACGTCGCCGCACACCAGCCGGTCCATCGGCCGGCCGGCGGCGAGATCGTCGAGCGTCGCCTCGATCGCGCTCTGCTGGTCCTCCGTCTCGTCATAGGGAAAGCGGGCGCAGAATTCGTCGTAGAGGCCTTCGGGCGGGATCAGCCGCGGGGCGGGACGCGTCATGCGCTGAGCGGCGACCCGGACCAGTTCGCCCGCCATCTCGCGCACGCGCTTCTTGAGCCGCGCTTTGCGCGACTGCCAGCCTGCGCCGCCCAGCCGGTCGAGTTCGCCGGTCTCCGAGCCGAAGCGCGACAGAAGCTCGAGGTTCTCGACCGGCAGGAACAGCCGGTCGCCGCCGGCGTAGTGAATCTCCAGACAGTCGTGCGGCGCCCCGGCGGCCTCGATCGTCTTGAGGCCGACGAAACGCCCGACGCCGTGGTCGATGTGGACGACCAGGTCGCCGGCGGCGAGCGCGCTCGCTTCGCTCAGCACGTCCTGCGCGCGCCGCCGGCGTTTCGCATGGCGCACCAGCCGGTCGCCCAAAATGTCCTGCTCGCCGATGATGGCGAAGTCGGGCGCCTCGAACCCCTGTTCGAGCGCGATCACCGCGAGCGGCAGCGCGCCGGCGCGCGCGGTCCTGACCTGATGATACGACGAGACCAGTTCGAGCGATTTCAGCCCATGCTCGGCCAGCACATGGCTCAGCCGCTCGCGCGAGCCGTCGCTCCAGCCGGCGACGACGACGCTGAGCCCGCGCCCCTGCAAAGCCCGGACATGCGCGGCCACCGCGTCGAAGACATTGGCGTTCTCGTTCTGCCGCTCGGGCGCGAAATTGCGGCCAATCCGCCCGCCGCAGTCGACGACGTCGTCCGCCTCCGGCGGCGCCTCGAAGGGCGTTAGGCGGGCGAGCGGCGCGGCGGCGAGCCGCTCCCTCCACTCGTCCTCGGCGAGGTAGAGCCGCGCGAACGGCAGCGGCTTGTAATCGGCCTTGACCGGGTCGGCCAGGAAGGCGGCGCGGCGGGCGGCGTAAGCGTCGGCGATGAGGGCGATCCGCTCATGCGCGGCGTCCTCGGCCCGAGCGTCGAGCACCAAGGGCGCGCCGGCGACATAGTCGAAGATCGTGTCCAGGCCTTCATAGAGAAGCGGCAGCCAGTGCTCGAGGCCGATCGCGCGGCGGCCTTCGCTGACCGCGGCGTAGAGATCGTCGTCGCGCGTCGGCGCGCCGAATTCGAGGGCGTAGGTCTGGCGGAAGCGGCGTATGGTCTCGGTCGTCAGCCGGGCTTCGCTCATCGGCACCAGATCGAGCGAGCGCAATAGCCCGACGCTGCGCTGGGTCTCCGGATCAAAAGCGCGAATGGATTCGAGCGTGTCGCCAAAGAAATCGAGCCGGATCGGCGCCGCCGTCCCCGGCGGATAAAGGTCGAGAAGGCCGCCGCGCGACGCGTAGTCGCCGACGTCGCGCACCGTGCTTGCGCGGATAAAGCCGTTGGAGTCCAGCCACCGAGCCAGATCGTCCATCCTGACGCTGTTGCCGGGCGCGGCCGAAAAGGCGGCGGAAGCGATATATTTGAGCGGCGGAACCCGCTGGGTGAACGCGCTGACGGAGCCAACCAGAATGCGCGGCCGCTCAACCGCGCCGCGCGTGCGCGCAAGCCGCGCCAGCACGGTCATGCGCTCGGCCGAAACGCCCGCATTGGGGGAGACCCGGTCGAAGGGCTGGCAATCCCATGAGGGCAGACGCAGCGCTTCGATCTCCGGCGCGGCGAAGGCGAGCGCATCGATCAGCGCCTGGGCGCGCAAGCCGTCGCGGGCGACGAAGGCGAGCGTCGCCGCGCGCCTTTCCCCTTCTCGCGCGAGCGCGCGCGTCAGCTCCGCGACGACGAAGGCGTCGTACCCCTCGGGCGCGCGCGCCAGCGTGACGGCGCCGCCCTCATCGAGGCGGCGGATCGCGGGCGCAAGGGCGCTCACGGCGCTTCGTCGGCTCTCGCCGTCGCCTCGCGCGGCTTGGCGCGCAGGCGCGCCATGAGCGGCGTGTCGAAGTCGGGCGGCGGCGCCTCCTCGCCGGTGATCCAGGCGAGCGCCTGCGGGTCGGGGACCTCGAGCAGGCGCTCGAACTCGTCGAGCTCGCTTTCGCCCATCGCCGGCAGATGCGCGTCGGCGAACCGGCCCAGCACCAGATCCATCTCACGCAATCCCCGCCGCCAGGCGCGATAGAGAATGCGCCGGCGCCGCTCGTCCAGCGCGGCGCTGCTCAACATCGAGCCGGACATGACGGACCTTTCGGCGACAGCGGCGGAACTGTGTTTTGGGAGCCGGGCTTATAGCCGCGCGCGCCCCCGATGTCACATGCTCGAGCCGCGCCGCATCAATGTCGGGCCGGTCTCCACCGCAACCGCCCCGATGAGGATCAGCGCACAGCCGAGCGCGCCGAGCGCCGTCAGCCGCTCGCCGAGCAAGAACGCGCCGGCGAGCGCGGCGAAGACGCTTTCGAGCGAAAGGATCAGCGCCGCCTCGGCCGGCGGGGTATGGCGCTGGGCGATGATCTGCAACGTATAGCCGAGGGCGCCGGAGACGAGCCCGGCGAACAGGATCGACGGCGCCGCGGCCGCGAACCCGCGCCATCCGAAGGTTTCGAACGCAAACGCGGCCACGCCCGCGAGCGCGCTGCAGAGCGCGTATTGAACGAACGCGAGCGCCAGCGGCCTCGGCGCGCTTGCGAGGAACATCGGCGTCAACGCAATGCTGACCGCCCAGGCGAGATCGGCGATCAGAACGAGGCCGTCACCGATCGCAGGCGGCTCGGCCGGTCCGCCGCTGAATGCGAGCAGCGCGGCGCCGAGAAGAGAGACGAGGCTCGCCGCGACGACGACCGCGCGCGGCCGCGCGCCCGCCAGCGCCCACACCACGAGCGGCGTCAACACGACGTAGCAAGCGGTGAGAAAGCCGGCGTTGGTCGCGCTCGTCGTCTCGAGGCCCGCCTGCTGCAGACTGGTTCCGAAGAAGAGCGCAAACCCCATGATCAGCGCCACCCGCCAGGCGCGCGGCGTCAGGGGACGCCCGGCGTGGCTACGCTCGAAGAGCGCGAACGGAGCGAGCGCGAGAGCCGAGATGGCGAAGCGCGCGGCCACGAACGCCAGCGGCGGCAAGGCGCCGACCGCGTCCTTCTGGGCGACGAATGTGACGCCCCACAGAAACGCGGTCGCCAGCAGCAGCGCGTCGGCGCGCAGGCGGCGCCTGTCGCTGGCGTGGGCGGCGTCGATCGTCAAATCCTACGCCTGCTCGATTTCGACCAGCGCGCCGCCGAAATCCTTCGGATGCAGGAACAGCACCGGCTTGCCATGCGCGCCGATCCTCGGCTCGCCGTCGCCGAGCACCCGCGCGCCTCGAGCTTTGAGCCGGTCGCGCGCGGCGATGATGTCGTCGACCTCGTAGCAGAGATGATGCATGCCGCCCTCCGGATTCTTTTCGAGAAACTTCGCGATCGGGGAACTCGCGCCGAGCGGGTGCAGCAGTTCGACCTTCGCGTTCGGCAATTCGACGAACACGACCGTCACGCCGTGATCGGGCTCGTCCACGGGAGCCGAAACACGCGCGCCAAGAGTCTCGCGGTACGTGCGGGCCGCCTGTTCCAGATCGGGGACGGCGATGGCGACGTGGTTCAGCTTGCCGATCATGGTTTCCTCGATGAGGCGGGCCAATGGCAGGTTGTGGACGGAGAAGCAAGGCTGCCGAACGACGCCGGACGTCACCTGCTCAGCGGCGCGGGTCGCGCCCGCGAATCCGCTCGAATCCCTCCTTGATCGCGGCAAATCTCGCCTCGATCAGCGGCTCGAACTCGAGGTCGGTGAAAATGTACGGCCAGTCGTCTTCAATGCCTTCGCGCACGAGCTCGCCGACATAGGATGGATCGATCCCATGCGAGATGCGCTCCCGAATCATCTTAAACGCGTCGGACGATCGAAACGCGGCCAGTCTGTCGTCCGAAGGGCGATCGAAGCGTTCAGGCAGGTTGCGCGCCCAATTCGTGATTTGGGTGCGTACGAAGCCGGGACACAGCACCGAAACGCCGATCCCGCGCTGAGCGAGGTCTTCGCGCAGCCCCTCCGAAAGCGCGACCACGCCGTATTTGGAAACGTTGTACGGAAGAGTGAAGCTGTTGGAGATCAGTCCCGCGATCGACGCTGTGGATACGATGTGTCCGCCCTCGCCGTGCTCTTCGATCAAAGGACCAAAAATCTCGATCCCCCAGACGACCGCCATCAGATTGACGCCGAGCGTCCAGTCCCATCCTGAGTCGGTCCATGTGCCGTAAGATCCGGCGCCGCCCACTCCCGCGTTGTTGACGAGAATGTGCACCTTGCCATAGCGGGCGATCGCGGCTTCGGCCGCGGCTTTGAGTTCGGCCTTGAGCGAGACGTCCGCCCTGACGCCGTCGACGTCAGCGTTGGTGAGTCTCAATCCCTCAACTGCCCGGGCGAGCGCAGCTTCCTCGATGTCGCAGAGCATGACCTTCACGCCCGCCTGCGAGAGCGCGGTGGCTATGCCCAGTCCGATCCCGGACGCCGCGCCGGTGACGAATGCGGTCTTTCCCGCCAATTCCTTCATTGGCAATTTCTCCCCCTCGAGTTTTTCCGTCACCGATTTCAGCCCAGCATATTGAGGTCCCCCTGATTTACAATTGACGAGGCTTCTAGGCTTTCAGGCTGGGCGACAGCAAAACTCTCGGCTACGCCCGACTCGTCGTCTCGTTGTCGCGACCGAGCGGCATGCGCGCTTCGGGCTGACTCGTCAAAATTGCAATCTGCCGAACGCGATCGACTACACCTCCACCACCAGCACATGCACCTGAGGCTTCTTGCCCCAGACCTCGTTGACGGAATTGCGCACCGCGCGTTCGATCGCGACCGAGACGAAATCGGCGTCCTTGCGTTTTCCCCGCGGCAGGCTCTCGAAGGCCTCGAAAATCGCCGCGTCGATCAGCGCGTCGATCGCCGCGCCCTCGCGCGTCCGTTCAGGCAGGCCTGCGATCATCACGTCCGGATCGCCCGCCAGCTCGCCCTGGGCGGTGAGCGCGAGCGCGATCGAAACTACGCCGGCGAAGGAGAGCCGGCGCCGCTGGGCCACGCATCCCTGATCGGCCGGCAGCAGGATCATGCCGTCCTTCAGCCGCCGGCCGCGATCGACCTTGCCGATCACCGAGGCGTCGCCGGGCGCAAAGCGCACCAGATCGCCGTCGAAGGCGCGCACCACCCGCGGCACGCCCAGGGCCTTGGCGAAGGCGGCATGCTCACTGAGGTGAAGCGGCTCGCCATGCACGGGCACGGCGATCCCGGGGCGCACCCAAGCGTACATTTTCGCCATCTCCGCCCGCCGCGGATGGCCGGAGACGTGCACCAGCGCGTTGCGGTCGGTGACCACTTCGACGCCCGTGGTCACGAAGGCGTTGATGAGTCTGCCGACCGCCTTCTCGTTGCCGGGGATGGTGCGCGAGGAAAAGATGACGGTGTCGCCGGCGACCAGCTCCGCGGTCGGATGCTCGCCTTCGGCCATCCGGGCGAGCGCGGCGCGCGGCTCGCCCTGGCTGCCGGTGGCGAGCGCCAGAATCTTGTCGCGCGGCAGGCGTTCGAAAGCGTCCATGCCCAGGAACTGCGGCGCGCCGTCGAGCATACCGCACTCGCGCGCGACCGCGATGACGCGCTCCATCGCACGCCCGAGAATGCAGACCTGCCGCCCGGCGGCGACGCCGGCTTCGGCGGCCGAGCGCAAGCGCGCGACGTTGGAGGCGAAGGTGGTCACGACCACCCTGCCCCTCGCCTTGGCGATCAGACCGGCCAAACTCTCGGCGACCTCTCGCTCGGACGGGCTTTCACCCTCGCGCAGCACGTTGGTCGAGTCGCACACCAGCGCCAGCACCCCCTCGTCGCCCAGCGCCCTGAGGCGCGCTTCGTCAGTCGGGAGGCCGATGGTCGGCGTCGGGTCGATCTTCCAGTCGGCGGAGTGGACGACCAGGCCGGAGGGCGTGCGGATTGCGAGTGCGCAGCTCTCGGGAATCGAGTGGGCGACGGCGATGAATTCGACGTCGAAAGGCCCTATCGCAACGCGCTCGCCCTGCTTGACGATCCGAAGCGGTATATCGGGCGCGCCCGGCTCGCCCAGCCGCCGGGCCTCCGCCAGGCCCGCCGCGAAGCGCGTCGCATAGACGGGCGCGCCCAGGCTCGGCCAGAGATCGGCCAGGGCCCCGATATGATCCTCGTGCGCATGGGTGATGACGACGCCGACGAGGTCCTTTTTCGCCTTTTCAATGAAATCGAGCGCGGGCATGACAAGATCGACGCCGGGCAGGTTCTCGCCCGCGAAGGCGACGCCGAGATCGACCATCAGCCATTTGCGCGCCTTCGCCGGGCCGTAGCCGTAGAGCGCGCAATTCATGCCGATTTCGCCCAAGCCGCCGAGGGCCGCGAACACAAACTCGCTATCGTCCATCATCTAAATCCGGCCTTCCCGCGCGAGCGAAGCGGAAGAGGCCGCCAGGGGCGGGCCGTCCGGCGCCGGCAAAATCCAAAAATCGGCGGTTTCGATCGCCTCGATCCCGTTCTCACCGCGAAACAGCAAACGGCCGCCAGCGTCAAGCCCCTCGAACACGCCCTCGCGACGGCCGGCCGGGTTCTCTACGCGGATGCGCCGCCCGAGTCCGGCCGCGTGATCGAGCCACGCCGAACGGATGCGCTCGAACCCGGCGCCCGCGCGCCATTGCTCCAGCGCCGCGTCGAATTGCGCGACCAGGCGCTCGAACAACTCGCGCACGCCGACCGCGCGCCCGCCCCGGTCCGTCAGCCGGCTCGTCGGATACCCGACGCCGTCCGGCGCGCGTCCGCAATTGACGCCGACGCCGACGACGCAGGCGAGACGCTCTTGGGCAATTGAAACGCCTTCGACCAGAAGCCCGGCGCATTTCGCCTCGCCGCATAGCAAATCGTTCGGCCATTTGAGGCCGAGGCCGGCCGCGCCTGCGTCCTGGGCGGCGCGCGCGAGCGCCACCCCGGCGACGAAGCCGAGCTGCGGCGCAATCGCGGGCGGGCAAGGGTGGATCAGCAGCGCGCTGGCGTAAAGATTGCCCCTGGGCGAGACCCAGCCGCGTCCCCGCCGGCCCCGCCCGGCGCTCTGCTGCTCGGCGACGACCCACAGCCGGCCGGGATCGCCGGCAAGCGCGCGGCGACGCGCCTCCTCGTTGGTCGAGTCGATCGTCTCGAAACGGACGACGCGCCAGGGCGGGGTCAAGCGCTCAAGCCTTCGGGCCCGCTCAAAACAGCGACTGCGCCGCGGCCATCGCCGCGTCGGTCAGCGGCGAGGGCGCGAACATGAACAGGATAATCGCCAGCGACGCGACCGCGAGCACGATCCGCGCGACCGGCCCGGCTCGATCGAACGCCTTGGCAGGCTCGTCGAAATACATCAGCTTGACGATGCGCAGATAATAATAGGCGCCGAGCGCGCTGGCGAGCACGCCAATGACCGCCAGGCCGTACAGGCCGGCCTTGATGGCGGCCGCGAACACATAGAACTTGGCGAAAAAGCCGGCCAATGGCGGAGCGCCGGCGAGCGAGAACATCATCGCCGCCAGGAAGAAGGCCATCGTCGGATCGGTGCGGGCGAGGCCCGCCAGATCCTCGATCGTCTCGACCGCCTTGCCGCCGCGCCGCATCGATAGAATGGCGGCGAAGGTCCCGAGCGTCATGACGACGTAGATCGACATATAGACGATGACGCTCTGCACCCCTTCGACCGTTCCGGCCGCAAGCCCGACCAGCGCAAATCCCATGTGGCCGATCGAGGAATAGGCCATCAGCCGCTTGAAGTTCGTCTGGCCGATGGCGGCGAAGGCGCCGAGCCCCATCGAGGCGATGGAGACGAAGGTCAAGATCTGGCGCCAGTCATTGGTGATGCCCGGGAAGGCGGTGATCGCCACCCGGACCAGGATCGCCATCGCCGCGATCTTGGGCGCGGTTGCGAAGAAGGTCGTCACCGGCGTCGGCGCGCCCTCGTAGACGTCCGGCGTCCACATGTGGAACGGCACGGCCGAAATCTTGAACGCGAGCCCCGCCAGCACGAAGACAAGGCCGAACAGCACGCCGATATCCGCATGGCCATGCACGGCGTGCGCGACCGCGGCGAACGAGACCGACCCGGCGAAGCCGTAGATCAGCGAGGCGCCATAGAGCAGCATGCCCGACGACAATGCGGCGAGCACGAAATATTTGAGGCCCGCCTCGGTGGCGCGCAGATCGTGCCGGCGGTAGGCCGCGATCACGTACTGCGAAAGGCTCATCAGCTCGAGGCCAAGATAGAGCGCGATGAAATCGTTGGCCGAGATCAGCATCAGCATGCCGAGCGTGCACAACAGGATGAGGATCGGGAATTCGAACCCGCCGACCCGCTCCTCGCGCATGAATTCGATCGACAGCAGCAGCGTCACCAGCGAGCCGATCAGCGCCAGCCCGCTCATGAAGCGGGTGAAGGCGTCGTCGGCGAAGGCGCCGTAGAAGGTCACGCCGGTCGGCCGGTGCTTGGCCACCAGCAGGATGAAGACGATGCCGATCAGGGCGACGGCGATCTCGCTGACGACGCCGTATGAGCGCTCGCCGCGCAGCGCGCCATACAGCACCAGCGCCAGCGTCCCCACCGCCAATACGGCTTCGGGCAGGAAGACCGGGAGAGAAAGAGCCGTCACATTCATGGGTCGCCCATACCTGGAAAATGATGCGCCGCTCGGGCGCGCGCCGTCATAGCCCCGCCGTCTTGGTCATCGCGACCGCGTGCTCGAAGCCTTTGATGATCCCGTCGATCGAAGCCGCGCTGGCGTCGATGACCGGCTGCGGATGCATGCCGTAAAAGATAACCAGCAGCCCCAATGGCAGCAGGGTCGCGATCTCGCGACCGGACAGGTCGGCGATGCCCATCAGCCCGGGCTTCTCGATCACGCCGAAGATGACGCGGCGGTAAAGGTAGAGCGCGTAGGCCGCCGACAGGATCAACCCGAAGGTCGCAAAGAAGGCGACCCAATTGTTGACCTGGAACACGCCGATCAGGGTCAGGAATTCGCCGATGAAGCCCGACGTGCCCGGCAGCCCGACATTGGCGAGCGTGAACACCATGAATGCGAGCGCATAAAACGGCATCCGCTGCACCAGGCCGCCGTAGGACGCGATCTCGAGCGAGTGCGTGCGGTCGTAGACGACGCCGACGCAGAGGAACAGCGCCCCCGAGATGAGGCCGTGGCTGATCATCAGGTAGACGGCTCCCTGAATCCCCTGGGTGTTGGCGGCGAAGATGCCCATCGTCACGAAGCCCATGTGAGCGACCGACGAATAGGCGATCAGCTTCTTCATGTTCTCCTGGGCCAGCGCGACCAGCGAGGTGTAGATGATGGCGATGATCGACAACGCGTAGACGAGCGGCGTGAAATAGACCGAGGCGTCCGGGAACATCGGCAGCGAGAAGCGGATGAAGCCGTAGCCGCCCATCTTGAGGAGAATGGCGGCCAGGATCACCGAGCCCGCGGTCGGCGCCTCGACATGCGCGTCGGGCAGCCAGGTGTGCACCGGCCACATCGGCATCTTGACCGCGAACGAGGCGAAGAAGGCGAGCCACAGCCAAGTCTGCATCTTTGGCGCAAACGCGGTCTTCAGCAGCACCGTGATGTCGGTCGTGCCAGCCGTCCAGTACATCGCCATGATCGCCAGCAGCATCAGCACCGAGCCGGTGAACGTGTAGAGGAAGAACTTGAACGCCGCGTAGACGCGGTTCCCATGGCCCCAAATCCCGATAATCAGGAACATCGGGATCAGGCTGCCCTCGAAGAACAGGTAGAACAGCACCAGATCGAGCGCGACGAAGACGCCGACCATCAGCGTCTCCAGCACCAGGAAGGCGATCATGTATTCCTTGACCCGGCTTTGGATCGGGGTCCAGGAGGCCAGGATGCTGATCGGCATCAGGAAGGTGGTCAGCAGCACGAACGGCATCGAAACGCCATCGACGCCGAGTTTGTAAAGAATGGCGTGCGAGAACCAGTCGTGTTGCTCTACCAGCTGAAAGCCCGGCTGCGAGGTGTCGAACCGCCCCCAGGCGACGAGGCTCAGCGCGAACGCGAGCAGCGTGGCGAACAGAGCGATCCAGCGCGCGTTCCGCTTGGTCGCTTCCGTCTCGCCCGGCAGCAGCAGGATGAACAGCGCGCCGATCAGCGGCAGCGCCAGAATGCCGGAGAGGATCCAGGAGCCCGACATCACAGTGCTCCTCCGAACAGATACCAGGTGGCGAGCGCCGCCGCGCCGAGCAGCATCGCGAAAGCATAATGGTAGATGTAGCCGGTCTGCAGCCGGATCGCGCTGCGGGTGACGTCGAGCACCCGGGCGGAGATCCCGTCCGGCCCGAAGCCGTCGATGATCGCGCCGTCGCCTTCCTTCCAGAACAGCCGGCCGATGACGAAGGCCGGACGGACGAAGATCGCGTCGTACAGCTCGTCGAAGTACCACTTGTTGAGGAGGAAGCGGTAGAGATAGGGATAGGCGTCGGCAAGACGTTTCGGCAGCGCGCGGTCGACCACATACATATAGGCGGCGATTCCGAGCCCAATCAGCATCATCACCGTCGGCATGAAAGAGACCACCGCCGGGACTGCCTCCATCCGTTCGAGAATGTCGTTGCCCTGGCCCAGGAACAGCGAATGCCGCCAGAAGCTCGCAAAGCCGGCCCCGATGAATTGATGACGGAAGGCGACGCCGGCAAATGTCGCGCCCAGCGCCAGCGCTGCGAGCGGGATCAGCATCACCAGAGGCGATTCATGCGCGGCGCGGTCATGCTCGCCGTGCCCGTGATCGCCGCCAGAATGGACGTCATGCGCGCTTGCCGGCAGGCCCGCCGCCCAGTCGCCGCGCTCCCCGAAGAACGTCATGAACATGAGCCGCCAGGAATAGAAGGCGGTGAAGGCGGCCGCGATCACGACGCACCAGAACGCATAGGTCGCGCCGAAGCGGTTCGAGGCGTAGGCGGCCTCGATGATCGCGTCCTTCGACACGAAGCCGGAGAACCCGAGCGACGTGAACGGAATGCCGACGCCGGTCAGCGACAGCGAGCCGATCATCATCATCCAGAACGTGAAGGGGATCTCCTTGCGCAGACCGCCCATCGCGCGCATGTCCTGCTCGTGGTGCATCGCGGTGATGACCGAGCCGGCGCCGAGGAACAGCAGCGCCTTGAAGAAGGCGTGGGTGAACAGGTGGAATATGCCGAGGCTGTAGCCGCCGACGCCGAGGCCGACGAACATGTAGCCAAGCTGCGAGCAGGTCGAATATGCGACGACCCGCTTGATGTCGTTCTGCACCAGGCCCACGGTCGCGGCGAAAAACGCTGTGGTGGCGCCGACGATGGTGACGACGCTTAGCGCGGTCGAGGACATCTCGAACAGAGGCGACAGGCGCGCGACCATGAACACGCCCGCCGTCACCATGGTCGCGGCGTGAATGAGGGCCGAGACCGGGGTCGGTCCCTCCATCGCGTCGGGCAACCATGTATGCAGCAGGAACTGGGCCGACTTGCCCATCGCGCCCATGAACAGGAGGAGGCAGGCGAGCGTCGCGGCGTCCCAATTGTAGCCGACGAAATGCACCGTCTTGCCGGCCAGACCGGGCGCGGCCGCGAACACCTGATCGAAAGTCACCGAGCCGGTGAGCTGGTAGGTGAGGAAAATGCCGAGCGCGAAGCCGAAATCCCCGACGCGGTTGACGACAAAGGCCTTGATCGCCGCGGCGTTGGCCGATGGACGCTCATACCAGAAGCCGATCAGCAGGTAGGACATCAGTCCGACGCCTTCCCAGCCGAAAAACATCTGCACCAGATTGTCGGCCGTCACCAGCATCAGCATGGCGAAGGTGAAAAGCGACAGATAGGCGAAGAAACGCGGCCGGCTCGGATCCTCGCTCATGTAGCCGATCGAATAGACGTGAACGAGAAACGACACCGTCGTCACCACGACCAGCATCACCGCCGTCAGCGTGTCGACGCGCAGGGCCCAATCGACCGCGAGTTTGCCGGACGTGAACCAGTTGGCGACCGGCACGTGCGCGTCCGCTCCGCCCGCGACCATGAAGAACGCGATCCAGGAAAGGACGAAACTGACGCCAAGGAGGCCGGACGTGACATATTCGGCGCCGCGCGCGCCGATCCACGGACCGAACACGCCGGCGACGAGAAAGCCGAGAAGCGGCAGGAAGACGATAAGATCGTACATGGCCCGGCTCAGCCCTTCAGCGCGTTGATGTCCTCGACCGCAATCGACCCGCGATTGCGATAGTAGGCCACCAGGATCGCAAGGCCGATCGCCGACTCCGCCGCCGCGACCGTCAGGATGAAAATCGCGAAGGCCTGGCCCGTCAGGTCGCCCGAATAGGTCGAGAAGGCGACCAGATTGATGTTGACCGACAGCAGGATCAGTTCGATCGACATCAGAATGATGATGATGTTCTTGTGGTTGAGGATGATGCCGGCGACGCCGATCGTGAACACGATCGCGCCAAGCGTCAGATAACTCGAGAGGTCGACGGCCATCGTTTTGTCCTTCAAATGCCGGCGCGCGAGGGAACCTTGCGCAGCTCGACCCCGGTCTCGGGCGTTCGAGCGACTTGGGCGCCGATGTCCTGGCGCTTCACGCCCGGCTTGTGCTGCAGAGTGAGAACAATCGCGCCGATCATCGCCGTCAGCAGAATCATTCCCGCCGCCTGGAAGAAATAGAAATAGCGGGTATAGAGCACCTCGCCGAGCGCGGCGGTGTTGCTGAGCATCCCCGAAGGGGTCGCGGCGGCGGCGGCATTAGGCGAGCGCCCCCAACCGGAGACGACGTAAACGAGTTGCGCGCCGACGACGAAGGCGATCAACAGTCCCTGAGGCAGATATTGGACAAAGCCCTGTTTCATCCGGGCGAAGTCGACGTCGAGCAGCATGACGATGAACAGGAACAAGACCGCGACCGCGCCGACATAGACGATGACGAGGATCATCGCCAGGAACTCCGCCCCCATGATGAGGAACAGGCCCGCGGCGCAGACAAAGGCCAGAATCAGGCACAGAACGGAATGGACCGGGTTCCTCGCCACGATCACGCCGAGCGCCGATCCGGCGAGGATCGTCGCGAAAATCCAAAAGAATACCGCCTGGGCGCCCATCGTCAGCCTCTTCGTGGAACCCTCACCCCAACCCCTTTCCCGCCATAGCCCGTCGAAGGACGGGCGTTCTTTCGAACGCCCTTTGGCGGGTGAGGGGCTTCACCGATACGGCGCGTCGAGCGCGATGTTGCGCGCCAGCTCCCGCTCCCAGCGATCGCCGTTGGCCAGCAGCCGTTGCTTGTCGTAATAGAGTTCTTCGCGCGATTCTGTCGCGAACTCGAAATTCGGCCCCTCGACGATCGCGTCGACCGGGCAGGCCTCCTGGCACATCCCGCAGTAGATGCATTTGACCATGTCGATGTCGTAGCGGGTCGTGCGCCGCGTGCCGTCGTTGCGGCGCGGGCCCGCTTCGATGGTGATCGCCTGCGCCGGGCAGATCGCCTCGCACAGCTTGCAGGCGATGCAACGCTCCTCGCCGTTGGGATAGCGGCGCAGCGCGTGCTCGCCCCGGAAGCGCGGCGACAGCGGCGACTTTTCATTGGGATAGTTCAGCGTCGCCTTGGGCTTGAACATGTAGCGGATCGACAGCGCGAGCGCGGCGACGAATTCGCTTAAGAACAGCGAGCGGGCGGATTGAGCGAGCCTCAGAGCCATGGTCTTGTCCCTCTCCCGTCAGCCCGAAGGATTGGCGCCGAGGCCGGTGAATTCGAGCACCCCGGCGACGATCAAGACCATCGCCAGCGAGATCGGCAGGAACACCTTCCAGCCAAGCCGCATCAGCTGATCGTAACGATAGCGCGGCACGAACGCCTTCACCATCGAGAACATGAAGACGACCGACCACGCCTTGATGAGGAACCAGATCAGGCCGGGAACCCAGGTGAACGGGGCGAACGGCAGGGGCGGCAGCCAGCCGCCGAGAAACAGCACGGCCGTCATCGCCGACATCGTCAGGACCGCGACCAGCTCGGTCAGGAACTGGAGCAGAAACATCGAGCCGGAATATTCCACCGCATAGCCGGCGACCAGCTCGGATTCGGCTTCGGTCAGATCGAACGGCGGCCGGTTGGTCTCGGCCAGCGCGGAAACGAAGAAGATGATGAACATCGGCAGCAACGGCAGCCAATACCAGCCGAGGAAGCCGAAGCGGGTGTCCTGCGCGCGCACGATGTCGGAGAGATTCAGCGAGCCGGCGCACATCACGACGGTGACGATCACAAATCCGATCGACACTTCGTAGGACACCATCTGCGCGGCCGAACGGAGAGCCGAGAGCAGCGGGTATTTCGAATTCGACGCCCAGCCGGCCATGATGATGCCGTACACGCCGAGCGAGGACACGGCGAAAAGGTACAGAACGCCGACATTGACGTCGGCGACAACCCAGCCGTCGGCGACCGGAATGACCGCCCAGGCCGAAATCGCCAGCACCACGGAAACCAGCGGCGCCAGCACGAACACGCCCTTGTTCGCGGCCGACGGAATGATCGGCTCCTTGAGAATGAACTTGAGGAAATCCGCGAACGGCTGGAGCACGCCCCACGGACCGACCACGTTGGGTCCGCGCCGCAAGTGCACCGAGCCCCAGATCTTGCGCTCCAGGTAAATGAGCGCCGCGGTCGAGAGGAGAAGGCAGACGAGCAGCACCACGCTCTCGATCAGGTAGCGCACGAACGAGCCGAAGCCGCTTTCGTGCAACCACCCGCCTACGGCGGCGAAGACGCCGGCCTTGATGAGGAGCCACGCCAAGAGGCCGACCACGACTGCGGCGATCAGCAATCCGACGCCAATCGTGACGAGTGGCTGAGAAGAACCGGGGCGGGAAGGCGTCGCGCTGCTCATCGTGTTTTAAGACCTATTCCGCCGCCGCGAGCGTCCGCCCATGCGCCAGAGCCGAACATTCGGCCATGGTGCGCGAGGCCCGCGCGATCGGATTGGTGAGGTAGAAATCTTCGACGCTCGAAGTGAACGGCCGCTTGTCGACCGAACCCCCGAGCGCCGCGAGATTGGCGAAGACGTCCGCGTCGGCGCGCCCGATCGCATCGAAGCGGACAAGCTCGGGAAAGGCGGCCGCAAGGGTCGCGCGCAACTGGGTCAGCGAGTCGAAGGGCAGCCTGGCGCCGAGCGGTTCCGAAAGCGCCCTCAGGATCGACCAGTCCTCGCGCGCGTCGCCGGGCGGAAACACCGCGCGCTCGGCGAATTGCGGCCGCCCCTCGGTGTTGACGTAGATGCCCGATTTCTCGGTATAGGCGGCGCCGGGCAAAATCACGTCGGCGCGGTGGGCGCCGCGATCGCCATGGGCGCCAATATAGACGACGAAGGCGCCGGGCTCGACCTCGATTTCGTCGGCGCCGAGATTGAACAGCACATCGAGCGCGCCCGCTTTCGCCATCGCGGACGCGTCGAGCCCGCCCTCCCCCGGGGCCAGGCCGAGATCGAGGCCGCCGACGCGCGAGGCTGCGCTGTGCAGCACGTTGAAGCCGTTCCAGCTCTCCTTGACGACGCCGGACGCGACCGCAGCCTTGGCGAGGCTCGCCAGCACCGCTGCTCCATCAGGGCGGGCGAACGCGCCGGCGCCGATCACGAACATCGGTTTGGCCGGACCCGCGGCGAGCTTTTCGCCGATATGCGCCAGCGCTTCAGGGCCGGCGCCGAGATAGTCGTATTCGTAGGTGAGATCAGCTCTGGGGCCGATGACGCCGATCAGCACGCCACCCTTCAGCCAGCGCTCGCGGATGCGCGCATTGAGCACCGGCGCCTCGCGACGCGGGTTCGAGCCGATGACGAGAATGGCGTCAGACTGGGCGATGCCCGCGATCGTCGAGTTGAAGAGATAGGACGCGCGGCCGAACTTCGGGTGTAGCCTGGAGCCGTCCTGGCGGCAGTCGATGTTGGGCGAGCCGAGGTTGGCGATCAGGCCCTTCAGCGCGAACATCTCCTCGACCGCGGCGAGATCGCCGACGATCGCGCCGATCCTGGCGCGCGAAGCCGTCTTGACCCTGGCGGCGACCGCGGCAAACGCCTGCGCCCAGCTGGTCGGCCTGAGCCTGCCGTCGACGCGCAGATACGGCCGGTCGAGGCGCTGCGTCTTCAGGCCGTCGACGACATGGCGCGTCTTGTCGGAAATCCATTCCTGGTTGATCGCCTCGTTGACCCGCGGCAGGATGCGCACGACTTCGCGGCCGCGGGAATCGATGCGGATCGCCGAGCCGAGCGCGTCCATGGCGTCGACCGATTCGGTCTTCACCAATTCCCACGACCGCGCCTGGAACGCGGTCGGTTTCGATGTCAGCGCTCCGACCGGGCAAAGGTCGACCGCGTTCCCCTGCAACTCGGAAGTCAGCGCGCTTTCGAGATAGGAGGTGATCTCCATGTCCTCGCCGCGACCGATGGCGCCGAGTTCGGGCGCGCCCGCAACTTCGGTCACGAAGCGCACGCAACGCGTGCATTGGATGCAGCGGTTCATCACCGTCTTGATCAGGGGGCCGATGTACTTGTTCTCGACCGCGCGCTTGTTCTCCGAGAAGCGCGACGTATCGGCGCCGTAGCCCATCGCCTGATCCTGCAAATCGCATTCGCCGCCCTGATCGCAGATCGGGCAGTCAAGCGGATGGTTGATGAGCAGAAACTCCATCACGCCCTTGCGCGCCTTGCGCGCCATGGCTGAGTTGGTTTCGACTGCCGGCGGCTCGCCCTTGGGTCCGGGACGCAGATCCTTGACCGACATCGCGCAGGACGCGGTCGGCTTCGGCGGGCCGCCCTTCACTTCGACGAGGCACATCCGGCAATTGCCGGCGATCGACAGCCGCTCGTGGTAGCAGAAGCGCGGCACCTCGGCGCCGGCGGCCTCGCACGCCTGCAGCAGCGTGTACTCCGCCGGAACGTCGATCTCCTTGCCGTCGATGATGATCTTGCTCATGCGCCGCTCAGCCCGCTCACCCGCATTTCTGGCCCATCCACAGCTTGATATGCGGCAAATGACTCCATCCGAAGGCAATGTCGCTGTCGCCGTTCCGCGTCAATCGCTCAAGCCGGTCCTTCGCCTCGTCGAGGTCCGGAACATGCCCGGCCGGGACCGGCCACATGACGAAATGCGGCGCAGAGGGCTTTTCGAACCAGCCGCCCTTGCGATTGTAGAATTGCTTGTGGACCGTCGCCCAGACGAAACGCTCCAGCGCCTCGACGCTCTCCCAGACCGACATGTTGACAAGCATGTTCGGGTCTTCGAACGGCCTCAGCGCGGTCGCGTTGTTGCTCTCGTCCTTCAGGCGCCAGACGAAGCCCGGGCTGCGCTCGGCGATCGCGTTGACGCGATCGAGATTGTCCATGAAGCCGGCCATGCGCGGATCGTCGAGCGGGTGCGACGGCCGCCCGATGTTGAGCTGGGCGATATGGCTTTCGGTCATCGCCCTACTCCGCCGCTGCGCGCACAGGCTCGCTGTGCGGATTGGCTGAATAAAGGTCAATGCGCCGCTCGATCTCCGGGCGGAAGTGGGCGATGAGGCCCTGGATCGGCCAGGCGGCGGCGTCGCCGAGGGCGCAGATCGTGTGCCCCTCGACCTGCTTGGTGACATCGAGCAGCATATCGATTTCGCGCTTCTGCGCCCGTCCCTCGGCCATGCGCATCATCACCCGCCACATCCAGCCCGTCCCCTCGCGGCAGGGCGTGCATTGGCCGCAGCTTTCATGCTTGTAGAAATACGACAGCCGCCCAATCGCGCGCACGATGTCGGTGGACTTGTCCATCACGATCGCCGCCGCGGTGCCGAGGCCGGACTTGAGCTTGGCGAGCGAGTCGAAATCCATCGGGCAGTCGATGATCTGGGCCGCAGGCAGCAGACGCACCGAAGCGCCGCCCGGAATGACGGCGAGCAGATTGTCCCACCCGCCGCGAACGCCGCCGCAATGCTTTTCGATCAGTTCTCGGAACGGGATCGACATCGCATCTTCGACGTTGCAGGGCCTGTTGACGTGCCCGGAAATGCAAAACACCTTGGTGCCGGAATTGTTGGGCGCGCCGAAGCTTGCGAACCACGACGCGCCGCGCCTCAGAATCTCCGGCGCGACCGCGATCGATTCGACATTGTTGACGGTCGTCGGGCTGCCGTAGAGGCCGACGTTGGCCGGGAACGGCGGCTTCATGCGCGGCATCCCCTTCTTGCCCTCGAGCGACTCGAGCAGGGCCGTCTCTTCGCCGCAAATATAGGCGCCCGCGCCGTGATGGACGTAGAGGTCGAACGGCCAGCCGTGAATGTTGTCCTTGCCGATGAGCCGGGCCTCATAGGCCTCGTCGACCGCAGCCTGGAAGCGCTCCCGCTCGAGGATATATTCGCCGCGAAAATAGACATAGGCCGCTTTCGCTCCCATGGCGAACGAGGCCAGCAGCGCGCCCTCGACCAGCGTATGCGGGTCGTTGCGCAGGATCTCCCGATCCTTGCAGGTGCCGGGTTCCGACTCGTCGGCGTTGATGGCGAGATAGTGAGGCCGCTTGGGATCGACGGCCTTCGGCATGAACGACCACTTGAGGCCGGTCGGAAAGCCGGCGCCGCCGCGCCCGCGCAGGCCCGACGCCTTCATTTCGGCGATGATCCAGTCGCGCCCCTTGTCGATGATCGCCTTGGTCCCGTCCCAATTCCCGCGCGCCCGCGCGCCCTTCAGGCCGGGGTCGCCCAGCCCGTAGAGATTGGTGAAGATGCGATCCTTGTCTTCCAGCATTGCTCAGCGTCCCGCATCCGCGTCGAGAGGGGTATCAACGCCGCCGTCCTTCGGCCCGGCGGAGCCCGCGGCGAGGCTTACGGCCTGAGCGACCCAACGCTCGCGATCGATGCGGCCGGGGAACGCAAGATAAGTGCCGACCCATCTGATCTGGTCTCTTGTCCAGCCGGCGATCTGATCGAAGTGATAGACCCCGAGCTCGTGAAGATGCTTTTCGTTGACCGGGCCGACGCCCTTGATGCGCCGCAGATCGTCCGGGCCGCCGGCGCGCGGCGCTTCCAGCGCCAGGGGCCGGGCGCCGACCGCGTCGGCCTTCTGCTCGGGCGTCGCGTCGCGAGGCAAGGACGCCAGAGCGGCCGCGATATGCGCCTCCTCGGCGGCGGCGTGCGCATCGGTCGAGGCCTGGTCGCTGCGCGCGATCGGGCCGGGCTGATCATTGGCCGGCTGCGGCGCCGACGCGCCCGGCGCGCCCCGCCCGTCGACGCCGTAGAGCGTCGCCAGCGCGGTCAGGCGCCCGACCGGCTCGGAGCAGACCCGGCCGATCTGCGAGCCGATTTTGACCGGACGGCCGGCGGCCAGATTGTCGAGCAGCGCCGCGAAATTCTCCGGCGTGAGGTCCTCGTAATAATCCTGGTTGATCTGAACCATCGGCGCGTTGCAGCAGGCGCCGAGGCACTCGACCTCGGTCCACGAAAACGCGCCGTCGGCCGTCACGTGGCCCTGCTCGCCGATGCGCCCGCGGCAGACCGCCTTGATGTCTTCCGCGCCGCTCAGCATGCAGGGCGTCGTCCCGCACAACTGCACATAATAGCGTCCGACCGGCGCGAGGTTGAACATGGTGTAGAAGGTCGCAACCTCGAGCACCCGAATTTTGGGCATGTCGAGCATCTCGGCGACTTTCTCGATCGCCGGCCTCGGCAGCCAGTAGCCGCTTTGCAACTGCGCGCGCCACAGCAGCGCGATCACCGCCGAGGCCTGACGGCCGGGCGGGTACTTGGCGATCTCCGTCTCGGCCCAGGCCTTGTTTTGTGCGGTGAACTCGAAGCTCTCGGGCTGGATGTCGGCAAGACGACGAACGGACATGGTCTAAAGATTCCCGGTTCTGGCCGGCCGGCGCCAACCCCCTTCTCCCCTTGCGGGAGAAGGCGTCGCCGAAGGCGACGGATGAGGGGGTTGCGCCGTAAAGCGCCCCACGAGGAAGCGACGATCCGCTGTCACCGGTCGACCTCGCCGAAGACGATGTCGAGGGAGCCGAGGATCGCGCTGACGTCGGCGAGCATATGCTTGCGGCAGAGGAAATCCATCGCCTGCAAATGCGCGAAGCCGGGCGCGCGAAGCTTGACGCGATAGGGCTTGTTGGAGCCGTCGGACACCAGATAGACGCCGAATTCGCCCTTCGGCGCTTCGACCGCCGCGTAGACCTCGCCGGGCGGGACCTTGTACCCCTCGGTATAGAGCTTGAAGTGGTGGATCAACGCCTCCATCGAGCTCTTCATGTCGCCGCGTTTGGGCGGCACGACCTTGCCGTCGTCGGAGCTGACCGGGCCGCTCCCGTCCGCGCTGTTCAGCTTCTCGCAACACTGCACCATGATCCTGGTCGACTGACGCATCTCCTCCATGCGGACGAGATAGCGGTCGTAACAATCGCCGTTTTTGCCGACAGGAATGTCGAAATCCATTTCCTCGTAGCATTCGTAGGGTTGCGCCTTGCGCAGGTCCCACGCCGCGCCGGAACCCCGCACCATCACGCCCGAAAACCCCATGGCCCAGGCGTCCTCGAGCTTGACGACTCCGATATCGACGTTGCGTTGCTTGAAGATGCGATTTCCCGTGAGCAGGACCTCGAGATCGTCGCAGACCTTGAGGAAAGGAGCGCAGAACGCGTGGATGTCGTCGATGAGCTTCGCCGGGAGATCCTGGTGGACGCCGCCCGGACGAAAGTAGGCCGCATGCATGCGCGAGCCGCTCGCCCGCTCATAGAACACCATCAGCTTCTCGCGCTCCTCGAAACCCCAAAGCGGCGGCGTCAGCGCGCCGACGTCCATCGCCTGGGTGGTGACGTTGAGCAGATGCGACAGCAGGCGGCCGATTTCCGAGTAGAGCACGCGAATGAGCTGGCCGCGGCGGGGAACGGAAAGCTCCAGCAGCCGCTCGACCGCGAGCGCGTAGGCGTGTTCCTGGTTCATCGGCGCGACATAATCGAGCCGGTCGAGATAGGGCACGTTCTGCAGATAGGTGCGCGCCTCCATCAGCTTCTCGGTGCCGCGATGCAGCAAGCCGATATGCGGATCGACGCGCTCCACGACTTCGCCGTCGAGCTCGAGAACGAGTTGCAACACGCCGTGCGCCGCCGGATGCTGGGGCCCGAAGTTGATCGAGAAGTTGCGCAGGTTTGGGGCGGTCATTTCGCCTTCTCGTCTCCCGGCGGCGGCGCGCCTTCCCACGGACTGAGGAAATCGAACCGGCGGAATTCCTGATTGAGGCGCACCGGTTCGTAGCGGACCCGCTTCTCCTGGTCGTCGTAGCGCACTTCGACAAAGCCGGTCATCGGAAAGTCCTTGCGCAGCGGGTGGCCGTCGAAACCATAGTCGGTCAGGATGCGCCGCAAATCAGGATGCCCCTCGAACAGCACGCCGAAGAAATCGTAGATCTCGCGCTCGTACCAGTCGGCTCCAGGATAGACCGCGGTCGCGCTCGCGATCGGCGTCTCCTCGTCGGTCGAGACCTTGACCCGAACCCGCCGGTTCAGTCTGGGCGAAAGCAGGTGATAGATTACCTCGAAGCGCTTCTCGCGCTCGGGATAGTCCGCGCCCGAAATATCGATGATGCAAGCGAACTGCGCCGAGGGATCGCCGCGCAGGAACCTCAGCGCGTCGACGATGCGGGTCGGATCGACGGTCAGCGTCAGCTCGTTGAACGCGTAAGCGGACTCGATGACCGCGCCCGGCAGCGCCGCGGCGGTCTTCTCGCCGATGGTTTGCAGCTTCTCGTCCATACCCCTCGTCTTTCGCCGCCGCGACGGCGGCCGGTCTAGCGCTCGATCGTCCCGGTACGCCGGATTTTCTTCTGCAGCAGCAGCACGCCGTACAGCAGCGCCTCGGCTGTCGGCGGACAGCCGGGCACATAGATGTCGACTGGCACGATGCGGTCGCATCCGCGCACCACCGAGTAGGAATAGTGGTAGTAGCCGCCGCCGTTGGCGCAGGAGCCCATCGAAATCACATATCGCGGTTCAGGCATCTGGTCGTAGACCTTGCGCAGCGCCGGCGCCATCTTGTTGGTCAACGTGCCGGCCACGATCATCACGTCCGACTGGCGCGGGCTGCCGCGCGGCGCGAAGCCGAACCGTTCGACGTCGAAGCGCGGCATCGACAGCTGCATCATCTCGACCGCGCAACACGCTAGGCCGAACGTCATCCACATCAACGAGCCGGTGCGCGCCCATTGGATGAGGTCGTCCGCGGTGGTGACGAGAAAGCCCTTGTCGGCGAGTTCGTCGCTGATCGCTCCGAAGTAGGGATTGCCGGCGCCGACCGGTTTGCCGGACGCATCGACGAGACCCTTCGGGGCGGGCGCGACGAGCGGATTGGCGCTCAATCCCATTCCAGCGCTCCCTTGTTCCACTCGTAGACGAAGCCGATGGTGAGCACGACCAGGAAAATGACCATCGACCAGAAGCCCAACGCGCCGATGTCATGGAAGACGATCGCCCAAGGGAAAAGGAACGCCACTTCGAGATCGAAGATGATGAACAGCAGCGAGACGAGGTAGAAGCGTGCGTCAAACCGCATGCGCGCATCGTCGAACGGATCGAAGCCGCATTCATAGGGCGACAGCTTTTCGGGATCGGGCGCCTTGAAGGCGACGAGGAAAGGCGCAATCAGCAGCCCGCCGGTGATGACGGTGGCCAGAGCGATGAACACGACCAGCGGAAAATAGTCGGAAATCAGGCTCGGCATCGGCCTTGCTCTCATAATTCGGTCAGGCGGGCGAAAGGGCGGCGTCCGGAGGACGCGCGGCCCCTCGCATCTGCTCACAGGCCTATCGCAGCGCAGCGAGGCATGCAAGGCGAAAGGCGGGGATCGCCGCGCAGCCATTCGTCAGTCGATCGCGCGACGCGATCAATGACGCGGCGCCCTCAACCAGCCGAAACGCAGCCAGATTCCTGGAAAAAATGGCGAGAGAGACGGGACTTGAACCCGCGACCTCCGGCGTGACAGGCCGGCGCTCTAACCAACTGAGCTACTCCCCCGCGAGAACGTCAGCCGGATAAGCCAGCGTCGCCTCCAAGTCAAGGCGCGCCAAGGCTTTCGGGCCAGGCCGCAGAGGGCCTAGAACTGGCTTCTGGCGAGCGAGAAACGGCGCATTTCCTTGCGGCTGAGAACATGCACGGTGTCGGGCGGCAGCGATTCCGCCATCCGCACCAGCGCCGGGTCGATTCCCATCCGGCGCGCGTAGCGCCTGAGCACGGCGACCATCGGCGCGTCCGCGAAACTTCGCGTCATATGCGCCGCACCTTGCCCGCCGCCGCCTTCGCTCTCGACGATCGACATCCGGTGCAGCCCGACCTCGCTTCCCGGCGGCGCCACGCGGCGCACCGCGCCCATCAGAGCGTAGACGCAGGCGGAAAGGCATTCGCCGACGAACGGACCCGCGTCGCCCCGGCCCCTCTCGAACCGCCCGACGACGCCCGCGATGCGCAACGCCCGCAGGATGTGGCCGAAGATCATGGACGCAACGACATTGCCGCCGCGGGAATTGAAGAAGACGATGCGGCGCAGGTTAGCGCTCCTTGCGCCCGATTTGAGGAAATCGACGAAGGCCTGGGGCGTCCCGGTCTCGATCACGCCATCGGCGACGATCACGGTTGGACAGCGGCGGCCGCAATCATGCGATTCGAGCCGGACGATGCGGAAGGCCATCGACTCGCCCTGGTCTTCGGCAGCCGCCGGCGAAGCCGCCGCGACCGCGAACATCACGACCAACGCCGCGCGCGCCGCCAACCGAAGCCTGGTGGGCGGTGACGGGCTCGAACCGCCGACCCTCTCGGTGTAAACGAGATGCTCTGCCAACTGAGCTAACCGCCCTTTTCGCAACACGCGTCTTCTGGCGCGCCTCAAGACTACAGTCTTGCGCAGGCCGCGCCAAGCGCGTCACGAATTCAAGGCCTCAGTGTCAGGCGCGCATAACAGGTCGCGAGGCAGAGATGGCCGAGCCCCGCGACTCCAAACTTTCGCCAGCCGCTAAATGCGCCCGCCCGCTCCTATTTCTTGCCGGCCTTCTTGTTCAGGCTCGCCTTCAGCGCCGCGCCGGGTTTGAAGCGGGCGTTCTTCGATGCGCTGATCTTGATCTCCTTGCCGGTCGCCGGATTTCGTCCCTTGCCCGCCGCGCGTTCGCGCACCGAGAAGGTGCCAAAACCGACGAGACGGACTTCCTCGCCCTTCCTCAGCGTCTTGACGATGCCGTCCAGCGTCGCCTCGAGCGCGGCGGCGGCGCTGACCTTGGTTAATTCCGCTTCGGTGGCGATGTGATCGACGAGTTCCAGCTTGTTCATTCTGTGGCCTCTTCCGCTTGAGTGCGACGCCTTCGCGCGGCGCCGCCCGTTGGCGCGGCGCCCGTGCGCCGCAACGCGCTCATTTCCGTCCCTCTTCGCGAACGCGCTCAAACGCCGCTTTCGCTCGAATCGACGGCTGAGTTGGTATCCTTGCTCGCCGTTTCGTTCAAGAAACGCAAGCGTTTGCCGGGATCGAACGCACAAAAATCAGCGTTTTGCGGCGGAATTCGCGTTCCAGGCAAGAAAAAGCCGCGAATTCCTGGGAATTCGCGGCTGCGGCATGGCGCCGGAGGGAGAAGGCGCGCGAGGGAAGACCGCCTTCGCCCGCGCCTCGCGATCAATGAGCGACGAGGCCCGGTCCGTCGTCTTCCGAAGGTTTGGCCGGCACGACCGTGCTCGCTTCCTCCTCCCAGGCGATCCGGATCGGCTGGCGCACCAGCGCGTTCGCGAGAACCTCGTCCATGCGCGAGACCGGAACGATTTCGAGCCCGTTCTTCACCGAGTTCGGAATCTCCGCCAGGTCCTTCACGTTCTCTTCCGGTATCAGGACCTTCTTGATGCCGCCGCGAAGGGCGGCGAGCAGCTTCTCCTTCAGACCGCCGATCGGCAACACGCGGCCGCGCAAGGTGATCTCGCCTGTCATAGCGATGTCGCGGCGCACCGGGATGCCGGTGAACATCGACACGATGACCGTCGCCATCGCGACGCCCGCCGACGGACCGTCCTTCGGCGTCGCGCCCTCGGGAACGTGCACGTGGACGTCGCGCTTGTCGAACAGCGGCGGCTCGATGCCGAAATCGACCGCCCGCGAGCGCACGTAGGATGCTGCGGCCGAAATCGACTCCTTCATCACGTCCTTGAGATTGCCGGTCACCGTCATGCGGCCCTTGCCGGGCATCATGACGCCTTCAATCGTCAGCAATTCGCCGCCGACCTCGGTCCAGGCGAGTCCAGTCACCAGCCCGACCTGATCATCAGCTTCGATCTCGCCATAGCGGAACTTCGGCGGACCGAGGAACTCGGCGACGTTTTCGCCGGTGACGACGATCTTCTTCCTCTTGTTGGTCAGAATCTCCTTGACCGCCTTACGGGCGAGGTTGGAGAGTTCGCGCTCGAGATTGCGCACCCCCGCCTCGCGCGTGTAACGGCGAATGAGCTCCATGACGCCGCTGTCCTCGATCTCCCATTCCTTGTCGTCGAGGCCATGCTTGGCCATTGAATTGGGCAGGAGATGGCGTTTGGCGATTTCCAGCTTCTCGTCCTCGGTGTAGCCGGCGATGCGGATGATCTCCATCCGGTCCATCAGCGGCGGGGGGATGTTGAGCGTGTTGGCTGTGGTGACGAACATCACGCTGGAGAGATCGTAGTCGACCTCCAGATAATGGTCGTTGAAGGTCGAGTTCTGTTCCGGATCGAGCACCTCGAGAAGCGCCGAGGACGGATCGCCGCGGAAATCCATGCCCATCTTGTCGACTTCGTCGAGCAGGAACAGCGGATTCGACGTCTTCGCCTTGCGCATCGACTGAATGACTTTGCCTGGCATCGAGCCGATATAGGTGCGCCGATGGCCGCGAATCTCCGCCTCGTCGCGCACGCCGCCGAGCGACATGCGCACGAACTCGCGGCCGGTCGCCTTGGCGATCGACTTGCCGAGCGACGTTTTGCCGACGCCAGGGGGACCAACGAGGCACAGGATCGGCCCGGTCAGCTTGTTGGCCCGCTGCTGCACGGCGAGATATTCGACGATCCGTTCCTTGACCTTGTCGAGGCCGAAATGGTCGGCGTCGAGAATCGCCTGCGCGGCCGGCAGATCCTTCTTGATCTTCGAGCGTCTCTGCCACGGGATCGAGAGCAGCCAGTCGAGATAGTTGCGCACGACCGTCGCTTCCGCCGACATCGGGGCCATCTGCCTGAGCTTCTTGACTTCGCCCAGCGCCTTCTCGCGCGCTTCCTTGGTGAGCCTGGTCGACTTGATGCGATCCTCGAGCTCGGACATTTCGTCCTTGCCCTCCTCGTCGCCGAGTTCCTTCTGAATCGCCTTCATCTGCTCGTTGAGATAGTACTCGCGCTGCGTCTTCTCCATCTGGCGCTTGACCCGCGTGCGAATGCGCTTCTCGACCTGCAGCACCGAAATTTCGCTCTCCATCAGCGCCAGGCACTTCTCGAACCGCTTGGCGATCGACCGGGTCTCCAGAATCGCCTGCTTATCGGCGAGCTTGATCGCCAGATGCGATGCGATCGTGTCGGCGAGCTTGCCATAGTCGTCGATCTGATTGACCGCGCTGACGACCTCGGGCGATATTTTCTTATTGAGCTTCACGTAGCTCTCGAACTCCGAGACCACCGAGCGCGACAGCGCTTCCGCCTCAATCTTTTCGATCGGGTCGTCGGCGACCGCCTGCGCCTCGGCCTGGTAGAAGCTTTCGCCCGGCATATAGCGCGTCACTTGCGCCCGGGCCGCGCCCTCGACCAGCACCTTGACCGTCCCGTCGGGCAATTTGAGCAACTGAAGGACGCTCGCCAGCGTGCCGACCGAAAAGATGGCCTCGGGCGCCGGATCGTCGTCGGCCGCGTTTTTCTGGGTCGCGAGAAGGATCGGCTTATCCGATTTCATCACCTCTTCGAGCGCGCGAATCGACTTTTCCCGGCCCACGAACAGCGGCACGATCATATGGGGGAAAACGACGATGTCGCGAAGCGGCAGCACGGGGTAGATGTCGAGCGTTCCGGCGGCGATGGTTCTGCGTTGGCTGGTCATGGGTTTGTCCCCGATTCTTGTGGAGCCGGCATGTCAGCCCGCTCCTCAATCCTTATGCTGACGACGCCCGCCGGCGGACCTTGCCCTGAAATTCAGCTGCCTTGCCCGCCGCTTACGCACCCCGCACGATTACTGCGCTAGCGGAGACGTTGCGACCGCCGCGATGCAAATCCCGTACCCAGTTTGCGTCGCGAGAATCGCGCGTCATCCGCAACATGGGCTGCGAACGCGTGACTTTCAAGTCGCCAGAAATGGCGCCGCGTTAGCTCGCGCGCTCGGCGCGCTCGGCGTAGATGTAGAGCGGGCGCGCCTTTCCTTCGACGACTTCAGGACCGATCACGACCTGCTCGACGCCATCGAGACCCGGCAGCTCGAACATCGTGTCGAGCAGAATGCCCTCCATGATCGAACGCAGGCCCCGGGCTCCCGTTCTTCGCTCGATCGCCTTCTTGGCGACCACGACCAGCGCCTCGTCCTGGAAGGTGAGGTCGGTGCTCTCCATTTCGAACAGGCGCTGATACTGCTTCACCAGCGCGTTCTTCGGCTCCGTCAATATCTTCTTCAGCGCGTCCTCGTCGAGGTCCTCGAGCGTCGCGATGACGGGCAGTCTGCCGACGAATTCGGGGATGAGGCCGAACTTCAGCAGATCCTCGGGTTCGACCTGACGGAACACCTCTCCGGTGCGGCGGTCGTCGGGAGCCTGAACCTTGGCCGAAAATCCGATCGAGGTGCCCTTCCCGCGGGCCGAGATGATGCGCTCCAGGCCGGAAAACGCGCCGCCGCAGATGAACAGGATGTTGGTCGTGTCGACCTGCAGGAACTCCTGCTGGGGATGCTTGCGCCCGCCCTGAGGCGGCACGCTCGCGATCGTGCCCTCCATGATCTTCAGCAGCGCCTGCTGGACCCCCTCGCCCGACACGTCGCGGGTGATCGAGGGATTGTCGGACTTGCGGCTGATCTTGTCGATCTCGTCGATATAGACGATGCCGCGCTGCGCCCGTTCGACATTGTAGTCCGAGGCCTGCAGCAGCTTCAGGATGATGTTTTCGACATCCTCTCCGACATAGCCCGCCTCGGTCAGGGTGGTGGCGTCGGCCATGGTGAACGGCACGTCGAGGATGCGGGCCAGCGTCTGGGCGAGCAGGGTCTTGCCCGAACCGGTCGGGCCGATCAGCAGGATGTTGGATTTCGCCAGTTCAACGTCGCCGTGCTTGGTGGCGTGATTGAGCCGCTTGTAATGATTGTGGACCGCAACGGACAATACGCGCTTGGCCTGCGGCTGCCCGATCACGTAATCATCCAAAACCGTGCAGATTTCGCGCGGAGTCGGGATGCCATCCTTGCTTTTAACGAGCGCAGTCTTGCTCTCCTCACGGATGATATCCATGCATAGCTCGACGCACTCATCGCAGATGAACACGGTTGGTCCGGCGATAAGCTTGCGCACTTCATGCTGGCTCTTGCCGCAGAAGGAGCAATACAGCGTATTCTTTGCGTCGCCGTCGGCCTTGGCCATCGTTTTTCTCCATTGAGGCCGGTTGCGTCGAAGCGTCTTGTCGACACCCGAACGCGCAGCCTAAACAAACCACCCTAACGAACCGTAGCCTTTGACCCGCATTCCCAGCGCGCGCCCCCAACGGCGACGCGCGCGGATTGCTGTCCGGCTAGCAACCATCAAATTCCATGCAAAATCAAGTCCACGCCGCAAAAATCATCGGGAGCGCCCGCCGGTTGGCCGATATCGAGCCCAACTTTAAGCCGGCGCCTTGACCTCTTCAGGCTCCACGACGCGCTTCATCGTCACTTCATCGACGATCCCGAAGGCCTTGGCTTCTTCAGCCGACATGAAGTGATCGCGATCCAGCGTCCTTTCAATGGCTTCGAACGATTGCCCGGTGTGATGGACGTAGATCTCGTTGAGGCGGCGTTTGACCTTGAGGATGTCTTCGGCGTGCCGCTGGATGTCGGAGGCCTGGCCCTGAAACCCGCCGGAGGGCTGGTGGACCATGATTCGGGAATTGGGAAGCGCGAAGCGCGATCCCTTCTCGCCGGCCGCGAGCAGCAGCGATCCCATCGAGGCGGCCTGGCCGATGCACATGGTGGTCACTTTGGGACGAATGAACTGCATGGTGTCGTAGATCGAAAGTCCGGCGGTGACCACGCCCCCGGGCGAATTGATGTAAAGCGCGATTTCCTTTTTCGGGTTGTCGGCCTCCAGGAACAGAAGTTGCGCCACCACCAGCGACGCCGACACGTCCTCGACCGGGCCGATCACGAAGATGATGCGCTCGCGCAAAAGGCGCGAGAAAATATCGAATGACCGCTCGCCCCTCGCCGACTGCTCGATCACGATCGGGACGAGTTGGTTATAGTAATAGTCGACGGGATCGCGCATAGGTCATTTCTTTCGCGGGAATTAGTCGGCGGACGCCAACGCTCTAGATAGGCGCCCTGCGCCCAGCCGAAAAGGGGCGGCCGCCGCGGCGCTCGGGCCGATGTCGGCCTTGCGCCTTCGATCAGGCCGGCGGCGGTTCGCCGTCGGCGAGCCCGGGCGGAAGTTCGCCGTCGGCCGGCTGCGTCGGCAGGTCGTCGTCGACCGGTTTGAGAAGTTCCTCTTTGGTCACCTTGCGGTCCTCGACCCTGGCGAGGCCCAGGATATGATCGACCACCTTCTCCTCATAGATCGGCGCGCGCAGTTCCGAGAGCGCCTGATTGTTGTTGCGGTAGAAATCCCAGACCTGTTTTTCCTGCCCCGGATAGGACCGCGCCCGGGCGATCAGCGCCTGCGTCATCTCCTCGTCGGAGACTTTCAGCTCCGCCCTGGTCCCGACCTCGGCGAGCAGGAGCCCGAGGCGCACCCGGCGTTCGGCGATCTTGCGGTAGTCGGCCCGCGCGGCCTCTTCCGTGGTGTTCTCGTCGGCGAAGCTGCGGCCGGCAGCCTGTTGTTCGCGCGTCACCTGGGTCCAGATCGACTCGAACTCCTGGCTGACCAGTCCCTCCGGCAATTCGAACGAATAGAGACCGTCCAGCTTGTCGAGCAGCTGGCGCTTGACCTTCTCGCGCGAGGCGCGCGCGTAGTCGGCGAGGATGCGGTCGCGCATCATCTCCTTCAGCTTGTCGAGGCTCTCGAGGCCGAGGCTTTTGGCGAATTCGTCGTCGATGGCGAAAGCCTCGCGCGCCGCGACAGCCTTGACCGTCACATCGAACGCGCCGGTCTTGCCTGCGAGCGCGCGCACCGCGTAAGCCTCCGGGAAGGTCGCGTGGACCATGCGCTTCTCGCCCGCGGCGACGCCGACGAGCGCATCCTCGAAGCCTGGAATGAAAGTGTTGGAGCCCAGCACCACCTGAATGTCCCTGCCTTCGCCGCCCTCGAACGGAACGCCGTCGATCGTCCCTTCGAAATCGACGGTGACGCGGTCGTGGTTCTCGGCTTTGGCGCCTTCGGCCTTGTCGGCATAGGTCCGACGGTCCTCGGCCAGACGATCGAGCGCGGTTTCCACATCGGCGGGTTCGACGTCCGCCACTGGCCGTTCGAGCGTAATTTGCGAAAAGTCGCCGATCTCGAACGCCGGCAACACTTCGAGCGCGACTTTGAAGTTGAGATCGCCGCGCGCCTCCAGCGCCGCGTCGATCGTCGCCTGATCGGTCGGCAGCTCGACCTGCGGCTCGCGGGCCAACCGCAGGCCGTTGTCGTCGACGATCTTCTTGTTCGCGCTGGCGATCGCCTCCTGCACGACGTCGGCCATCACCGACCTGCCGTAGACCCGCCGCAGGTGTTCGACCGGCACCTTGCCCGGCCGGAAGCCGTTAATGCGGATTTTCGCCTTCAGGTCGGCGAGCTGCCCGTTGAGCTTGGCGGCAAGATCGCTCGCCGGGAGGGAAATGTCATATTCGCGCTTGAGCCCCTGGCTCAGCGTCTCTGTCACTTGCATGGTCCAATCCGCCTTGTCGTCTTCTGGCCAAGGTCCCTCTTAGCCGGTTTTCTCTGTCGCCAATACGCCGTTTTGCGCCGGCCCGGATTCGCGGGTGGTGCGGGCGGAGGGACTCGAACCCCCACGACTTTCATCACCGGAACCTAAATCCGGCGCGTCTGCCAATTCCGCCACGCCCGCGTTCAAGCGCCACTGAGACGGGACGCCTTCGCTTCGGGCGCGCTCTATATCAGCTTGCCTGCGCGACGCCACAGAAAAAACAGGCGCGGGAAGCGCGCCCGCGCGGCGCTCAGTCGCGCACCACGGCGGCAAGCGCGATGGTGAACAGGCCGCTGGCGAGCAATAGTGTGGTTGCGTGATCCGCCGGCTCGGCTAAGAAGAGCGGCGCGAAGATCACGCGCGCCAGAGCGAGAGCGGCGGCGGCCGTTCCCAAGGATAACATGAATTTACGCAAGGGTGCGCCCTCGACGCCGCAAGTCGCATTACAGCAATTCCCGCGCCAGACGCAGCGTCCAGCAATGGGACGCAAGTCATGCGGCTGACCCGGCGCGCCGCGCTCGGGGGCGGACTGGCGGCGACGGCGTGGGGAATCGTTCCCGCGCGCGCGGCCGCTCCCGCCCCGGCGGCGGACGGCCCGCTCATCCTCGAGGCCGCGCCGTCGCGGCTTGCGCTGGCCCCGCTCCCGGCCGAGCCTGCCGCGACCTATGCTTACGCCGGGGCGACGCCGGGCCCGCTGTTGCGGCTCAAGACGGGCGAGGCGCTCAAGATCAGGTTCGTCAACCGGCTGGCGGAGCCGACCTCCTTGAGCTTTCCCGGCCTTCGGACCGCCAACGCCGACGCCGGCTACGGCGGTCTCACCGGGGCGCGGCTGGCGCCCGGCGGCAGCGCCGACATTCGCTTGGTCGCGCCCGATTCCGGCTTCAATCTCTATCTGCCGCATGCCGGAGCGACCGACGCCGGCCAGCAGGGGCGCGGGATGTTCGGGCCGATCATCGTCGAGGAGGCGGTCAAGCCCGACGTCGATCTCGACCTTGCGGTCGTGTTGTCGGACTGGAGCGTGGACGCGCGCGGCCAGATCAAGAACGACTTCGCCGATCCCGCGCTCGCCCGCGGGGCCGGACGCAAGGGCGCCCTCGTCCTCGCCAACAACGCCCGTCCGCCATTGAAACTGACCGCCCGCCCGGGCGCTCGCGTCCGGCTTCGGCTCGGCAACGCCGCGACGGCGCTGATCGCCTCGATCGCGGTTGAGGGCGCGAAATCGCTGATCGTCGCCGTCGACGGCCAGCCGAGCGCGCCGTTCGAGCCCCTGCGCGGCCAGTTTCCGATCGGTCCGGGGGCGCGATTTGAACTGATGTTCGACATGCCGCCCGAGCCGGGAGCGGCCGCCGGCCTCACGCTGAAGGGCGACGCCGGAGCGGCCGACCGGCCGTTCGTCGCCATCGCCGCCGAGGGCGAGCCGGTCCCCGCGCGAACCGATCCGCCGCGCCTGATCGCCAATCCGCTGCTGCCGGCAGAGATCGGCCTCGAAGTCGCCAAGCGCTTCGATTGCGCCATTTCTGGCGGCGGCTCGGCGCCGTTCGCGGTTAATGGGGTCACTTTCATCGACTGGGCGCCCAAGCCCGCCGTCGCCATTCCGCTGGGCGCGCCGGCCGTGTTCGCGCTCGCCAACAAGACCGCGGCGGTGCAGGCGATGCGGCTCGGCGGCCATGTCGCGCGGCTACTGCACGCGATGGACGACGGCTGGGAGCCCTACTGGCGCGACACCATCCTGATCCAGCCCGGCCGCACCGCCCATATCGCCTTCGTCGCCGACAATCCCGGCAAATGGCCGCTCGAATCCGCCATCCCCGAGCACCGGGCGGCGGGGGTGGCGACGTGGTTCCAGGTTGGGTGAGCGTTTACCTATAATAACAGTGAATCAATAGCTTAAATTGCTTTCCTCCAGCATTGCAGCGAATTCTCATCGTCATGGCCGGGCTTGTCCCGGTCATCTGCGCGGTCATGCGGCGATAGCCCAAAGCACGGAGGACTTTTCGTCGATCACCCTACACTTAAGATCACCCTGCGCTTAAGATTGTCCCATAGAACGCGCCGCTGCGGTCCCACGCGAACCGCCTGGATGGCCGGGACGAGCCCGGCCATGACGAGCCATAAGCGCTAAAGGACCGTTTTATAATCACTTACAGCCATTTCTTCCATCGGAAAAACACATAGGGCACGACCGCCGCGCACACCATCAGCACGAGCGCCAACGGATAGCCCCAGGGCCAGTCGAGCTCCGGCATCGCCTTGAAGTTCATACCGTAGATCGAGGCGATCAGGGTCGGCGGCATGAAGATGACGGCGAGCACCGAGAACAGCTTGATGATGTCGTTTTGCGCCAGATTGATGAAGCCGAGCGTGGCGTCGAGCAGGAACTGCACCTTCTGCGCCTTGAAGCTGGCGTCCTCCTCCAGCGACTGAAGGTCGCGCAAGGCCGATTTCGTCGCCTCCCGCACCGGCTTCGACGCCTTTTCGATCCGCCCTTCCGCCGACAGGAACAGCAACAGCCGCTCGAGCGAAAGCAGGCTTTCGCGAAGGTTGGAGATGCGCTCGTCCTCGCGGCCGAGGGCGTCGAGGGTGTCGGAATAGATCTTGCTGCGGCTGCCAATGTCGCCCGTGACCCTGAAGACGGCGGCTCCGATCACGTCGAGGTTCTCGCCCACCTTGGCCAGCGCCTGCGCCGAGCGGTTGACGATGGTGTTGACGAGGCCGACCGCCACCGCATCCGGCTGCAGCGCGCGACCCCACGACCGGCAGAGCTTCTGCCCGAAAATCTCGAACGAATCGCTGGCGTCGTAGCGCACCGTGACCAGCGTCGAGTTGAGAATCACGAAGGTGACGCCGGTGACGTCGGGGGTGTCTTTGGCCTCGCTGATGACGCTCGCATGCAGATAGCGCACGCCGTTTTCCGCATAATGGGCCTCGGGCGGCTCGGCGAAGTCCGGGTCGGCGCGGGTCGGAATCTTGCAGCCGAGATAGTGCTGAACCTTCTGGTCCTCGTCGACCGTCGGCTCGATCATGTCGATCCAGACGGCGGCGGGCGGAATCGGCTCGGCAGGCTCCAGGATTTCTCGCGCCACCGGCATCGCATCCGCCGTCTCCCCGGCGTCCTGCGGCTTGTCGACGTAGTGAACGACAATCACGTTGGCGGCCCCCCAATTTGCGGCCAGATCGTTGCCAAAGGCGCGAGGCGCGGGCAAGCCGCGACAAAGCGAAGGACTCAAATACACGGAATTTCGCGAGCGCGTCCGCCGGCTCGGCGCAGGACGCCAATCTCAGGAAAGGTAAGGAAGAATCGGCGGCGGGGGTCGGACGCCGGAACGCTCGGGCGGCCGGTCATCGCGGCAGATGCGCGCGGATCCAGGCGTTCGCCGCCGCAGGGCCCTGGTCCCAGACCTCCTGCGGCGCGCTGGCGAAGACGAGTTCATAGGCCTCGCCGCGCGAGCCGCCGCGCAGGCGCTCCTCGTACCATTCGATCCAGACGTCCCAGCCTTCGTCGCTCGGGAGCGCCGCTTTCAGACTCTCCCAATCATCTTTCGCCCAGGACGGGGGGTTATGAGACTGCAGAGGCAAGTCAGCCAGGCTGTCGGCCCCCATCTTCCGCAGCGCCAACGCGTCGGCGCGAATCTCCCTCCGGGCCGCCGGATCGAAGGCGGCCACGGCAGCCACGAAGGCAGCCGCGTCGGCGCTGAAGGAGGCGGCGACGGGCGCGGCGAAGAGCGCGGCGCCTGGCGAAGCCAAAGGCGCGATGGGAGCGGCGGCGTCGGCGGCGGCGAGAGCGGCGGTCAGCGCGGCTGCGAGGGCGCCGAGGCCGCCGGCGCTGGCGGAACCGGCGCCGGCTGAAGCGGCGGCTGCGGCGGGCGCTGCGGCGACGCGCGTGGCGGCGGCCTGAGCGGCGGCGTGCAACTCATTGGCGCGGGCCGGATATTTGGCGGCGATCCGCGCCAGCGCGTAGGCCCGAAAAAGGGCGCTGGTCGCGACCAGGAACGGGGCGGCGTCTCTTGTGCTCGGCCCCTTGGATTTCATTCGAATCGCCAGCGGCGCCCCCCGCAGCGCCGTCCGGACGGCGAGGGCGACGATGTCTTTGGGGCTCTGCTCCCCGAGCCAGACTTCGAGCGAATTCTGGTCGCTGGGGCTGTAGGCGACGGCGCGATCGGCGGCGGGGCGCAGCGTCGACGACGTCCGCCGCGCGAGCGGCGCCGGCGGGAGCCGCCGCGATCGAGACCGCCATTTCCTCGACCCCCTCATCCGGGTCGCGACGTCCACGATTTCGTCGGCTGCGTCCAGCATCTGCCGGGTCTGCTCCCGCCCTGAGCAGATCGAGAACGGCCTGCCGTCGCCCGGCCGCAAGTTTTGATCGCGCGCCGCTTCGAGCGCGGTCTCGGGCGTCGGCGTCATCAATAAAGGATAGAAACAAACGCCCTCGCCCTTGGCCTGGCGCTCGCGGGTGATCGCGATCGCCTTGCCTGCGACGCCGGACGCCAGCGAATGGGGAGAGACGAGCAGGACGAAGATGTCGCAGGCGCGCAGTTTCCGCTCTCTTTCCTCGTCCCAATCGGCGCCTGGCGCGATCTCATCGATCCAGATGTCGAACGCGCCGGTTTCTTTCGCCGGCCGAAGATGGTCGGTCACGAACGAAAGCCATCGGACCTCGCCCACGGCGGGATTCTCGGGCTCGTCCTCACGGGCGTAGCTGATGACGACGACTGGCTGGCGACGAGCAGGCATGGCGCACGGGCGTTAGGATGTCGCGAGCTTGCGCTCGATTTCACTCAGGTCAAGGGGACATTTAAGGGGAAGCGAGGTCTTGTTAGCGGAAGCGAGGTCTTGTTAGCGGAAGCGAGGTCTTGGGGCCTTCGTGACCGTCGACGGCGCAATGACCCCTCGGCCGCCGCCAGCCCGACCCGCGAGCTGGCCGAATCCCGCATTGACGCCCGCTCGGGCGGCGGCCCCGGGCGGTCGTGCGGGCTCGGCCGGCCAATATTCACGGCAGATGCTCGCGGATCCAGGCGTTTGCCGCCGCCGGGCCCTGGTCCCAGACCTCCAGCGGCACGCTCGCGAACGTCACCTCGTAAGCCTCGCCGCGCGATCGGCCGCGCAAACGGTCTTCGTACCAGTCGATCCAGACCTCCCAGTCTTCATCCATGGGCAGCACGGCTTTCAGCTCTTCCCAACCGTCCTCCGCCCAGTCCGGGCGGCGATGCGACCACAGGCGCAGATCCGCCAACCGGTACGCGCCGACCTCCAGCAGCGCCAGCGAGTCGGAGCGAATTTCGGCCCGGACGTCCGCGTCGGCCGCGGCGACCGCCGCCACGAAGGGGGCGGCGCGGGTGGCGAAGGAGGTGGTGACCGGGGTCGCGAACGGGGCGGCGCCGGGCGCGGCGAAGGGCGCCGCGCTGGCTGCGGCGTCGGCGGCGGAGAACGCGGCGGCAATGGCGGCGGCGACCGAGAGAAGACCGCGGCCGCTGGCGGAAATACCGCGGGAGGCGGCGCGGGCGGCGCCGACGCGGGCGGCGGCGGCGTGGGCGGCCGCGTGAAATTCGACCGCACGGGCCGGGTATTTGCCAGCGACCCGGGCCAACGCGCTCGCCCGAAAGAGAGCGCCTGTCAGAACCAGGAACTGGGAAAGGTTGTTCGACGGCGGCCCCTTCGGCTTCGCCCCGACCACCAGCGGCGCCACCCGCAGCGCCGCCCGCGCCGCGATGGCGACCACGATCTCGGGACCCTGCGCATCCAGCCAGTTCTGAAGCGTCTTTCGCTCCGGGAGCTCGAGCTCCGTTCCGGGCTCGCCGTCTCTTACTGACGGCGAAGGAAGGTCCCCCAACAACGGCGCCCCCAAGAGCTGCAAGGGCCGTTGCGCCGGCTCATCCGCGCGCGCGGCGATCCGCGCCGCAATGTTGGCGATCTCGTCCGCCGCCTTCGACATTCGCCGGTAGCGATCGTCCGGCGGATAGTCGGAAAACGGCTTGGCGCCGCGTGGGCGCAGGTTCCTGCCGCGAACCGCCTTGAGCTCGCTCCTGGCGGTCGGCGTCAGCAGCAGCGGAACGAAATGCACGTCCTCGCCCTTCGCCTGGCGCTCCCGGATCAGCGCGATTTGCTTGGCGGCGATGGTGTCGGACGATAGCGAATGGGGCGAGGCCAGCAGGACGAAAATGTCGCAGGCGCGCAGTTTGCGCTCCCTTTCCGGATCCCAATCGCCGCCGGCCGACAGCGGCTCGATCTTGATGTCGGCCGCGCCGGGCTTCAGCGCGGCGTCGAGACAGCCGGCGACATAGGACAGCCACCTGACTTCGCCCTCGCCCGGCTTTTCGGGCTCGTCCGCGGGGGCGTAGCTGATGAGGATGACCGGCTTGGTCGGAGCGCTCGGCATGGACGGCGGCGGCGGCAAGGACCCGACAATGCCCGCGATTTCACAGAAGTCAAGACGTAATTCGGCGTCAGGCAATAGGCCCGGACCGCGCGCCCTCGCGCCGGCAGGCGTCACTGAGAAGATCGCGGTAGAGCGCATGGTCGTCGTCGCCGAAGTACACATTTTCGCGCCGGGCGCCGCGCTCACTTCACGAGATGCGGCAGACCGGGAAGGACGAACCGGCCGATGCGGGACATGCGGGGCTCATGAAAAGACGAATGCGAGCGGGATGGTCGGGCCAAGCGGGGCGACGCTCGCTCAAATATGGAAAACATGCAAGTGTCACCGCAATCTGCCTTCCAACCAATCTTGGTCAACCAACGGTTGGCGATTTAGGATTCTGCCCTGTGGCGAGACCCGACGCCTCTTGTCGGACAATTCCTTTTCCGGCAGGTTTCCACAAAACGGCCGCGTTTAGCGACGTCGATAGTTTCGTTCGCAAGGAGAGGCTAATGGTATCCTCCGAGGAAACTGACTATCTAGTCGTCGGCGCCGGCGCGACGGCGATGGCCTTCGTGGATACGCTCATCAGCGAGTCCGGGGCGATGGTGACTATGGTGGACCGCCGCCATCGCGCAGGCGGACACTGGAACGACGCGTATTCCTTCGTCGGCCTGCATCAGCCGGCAGCCTTCTATGGCGTGGCCTCTCGCGAACTCGGCGACGACATCAAGGACGAAACGGGTCCGAACGCCGGCTATTACAGCTTGTCGTCCGGTCCGGAAGTGCTCGTCTATTTCGATGCGGTGATGCGGAAGCGCTTTCTGCCGTCGGGCCGCGTGCGCTTCCTCAGCTCGCACGATTTTGTCGGCCGATCCGAGGGCGTCGCAGAAGTCGTCTCGCTGACGAGCGGCGAAAAGCGCGCGATCCGCGCCCGCAAATTCGTGGACGCGACGCATGCGCGAACCGAAATCCCCTCGACCCATCCCCCGAAATACGACGTCGCGCGCGAGGTCGCCCTCGTTTCCGTCAGCAGCCTGCCCTCGCTCAAGCGCGCCCACGCAAACTATACGATCGTCGGTTCCGGCAAGACCGGGATGGACGCCTGCCTATGGTTGCTTGCGAACGGCGCGCCGCCGGAGCGCATCCGCTGGATTGTGCCGCAGGACGCCTGGTGGCTCGACCGCGCGAGTTTCCAACCCGGCGCGGAATTCTTCGATCGCTCAATCGGCTCGAATTGCGAGCAACTCGATTGCATCGCCGAGGCGACGTCGATCGCGGACCTCTTCCGCCGCCTCGAGACGGCCGGCCTCTTGCACCGGCTCGACCCCACGGTCGAGCCGACGCGCTACCGCTGCGCGGTCGTCTCCGCCGGCGAGCGCGAGCAATTGCGCCGCATTTCGAATGTCGTGCGGCTCGGCCACGTGCGCGCGATCTTGCCCGACCGGCTCGTGATGGAAAAGGGAGAGCTGTCGAGCGATCCCGACACGCTCTATGTCGATTGCAGCGCCGGCGCAATTCAGCCGCCGCCGCATATCCCCGTATTCGACGGCGATACGATCAACCTCATGATGGTGCGCACCTGCCAGCCGACCTTCAGCGGGGCGATGATCGGCTTCGTCGAGGCGCGCGTTCGGGAGATCGCCGAGAAGAACGCTCTGTGCGATCCCGTCCCGAGCCCGGAGCGTCCGCTCGACTGGCTCAGCATGTGGGGTGCGACGCTGCGCAACACGGCGCGCTGGACCGCCCATCCGGAGGTCCGGGCATGGATGGCCGGCTGCCGGCTGAACTCCATCGCCACGTTCCTGCGCGGGGTCGATCCGAACGACGGCGCGAAGATGCAGATGCTGCAGTCCCTGCAAGAAAAGGCGGGACTGGCGGCGCGGAAGATCCCGGCTCTGCTCGCGAGCGCGGCATGAGCGCCGCGAACATTCGTCTCGAAACTCTCGACGTCGGCGCCATCCGGATGCGGGTCGCCCTCGCAGGCGAGGGGCCGCTCGTCATTCTCTGCCACGGCTTTCCCGAGTCGTGGCGCTCTTGGCGCAGCCAGATCGAAGCGCTCGCCGGGGCGGGCTTCCGCGCCGCCGCGCCGGACATGCGCGGCTATGGCGGCACGGACGCTCCTGAAAGCCCGGACCAGTACACGATGGTGCATCACGCCGGCGACATGGTCGGACTCATCGCGGCGCTCGGCGAACGCGAGGCCGTGATCGTCGGCCACGACTGGGGCGCGCCGGCGGCTTGGAACTCCGCGCTGCTGCGGCCCGACATCTTCCGCGCCGTCGTCGGCATGAGCGTGCCCTACACCCCGCCTGCGAAGGTCGACCTTCTCACCGCTCTCGAAGCGAACGGCGTCCGAACTTTCTACATGCAGTATTTCCAGACGCCGGGCGTCGCCGAGGCGGAGCTTTCCCGCGACGTCGCAGACAGCCTCAGGCGCGCGACATACAGCCTATCGGGCGACGCGCCGCCGCGCACGGTCGCGGGCGTTCTCGCGCCCGGCGCGGGCTTCCTCGATGCGACGGTCGAACCGCCCTCGCCTCCGCCCGCCTGGTGGCGCGCCGACGACCTTGAAGCCGACGCGGAGGAATTCCGTCGCAAGGGCTTTACCGGTCCGCTCAACTGGTATCGCGCCATCCGCAAGACCTCTGAACTGCTCGCCGCCTGGCGCGGCGCGCCGATCCGCCAACCCTCGCTCTTCATCGCGGGCGAACGTGATGACGTGCTGAAATTTCCCGGCATGAAGGCGCGCCTTGACGGGCTCAGCGCGATCCTGCCCGGGCTGCGCGGGTCCCACATCCTGCCCGGCGCCGGCCACTGGATCCAGCGCGAGCGCGCCGCCGAGGTCAACGCGCTGCTGCTTGCCTTCCTCAGAGGTCTTTAGTTTCAGCACAAGGGGGGCGCAGGGCGAGGGGCGGTTCGGGATTGCGGTGACACGCCCCTGCAACAAAGTGTCTCACCTCTTGCGCGCAACTTTGTGTTCGCTTAGCGTCGCCTTGCCGCGTGCAAACGAAAGCGGCTGCAGGATCGTCGCCGGTCCCGCGCAAAAGCAAGGTCCAAGGAGGATACGCATGAAGTGGAGGTCCCTGCTCAGCGGGTCGATCGTCGCGGGCGCAGCGCTATTGTCATGCGGGGCGGCGTTTGCCGGCGACGTCGAGCTGTTGCCGCCGGGTTTGATGGCGCCGTCCTCCACGGAGGTTATACCGGCCGGAAAGTTCAAGAAAGACCCGCCCTGGGTGATCGGCTTTTCCTGGCCGGGCGTCGGCAACACCTGGATCGTCCAGACCATCCAGGAGATCAAGTTTGCCGGAAGTCATAACCCAAACATCAAAGAACTGCGCTTCGTCGAGGCGAACTGGCAACCAGCCAAACAAGTCGCCGACATCGAGGATTTGATGACGCAGAAAGTCGACGCGCTGATCGTCGCGCCGATCGCAGTCGATCTGGTGAAAGCCCAGATCGATGCGGCGGCGGCCAAGGGAATCCCCGTGATCGTCTTCAGCCCTGGCGGGGTCTTCTCCAACGCCACCGTGTCCGTCTATGGAGGCGGCGAAGCCTTCGGCAAGACCGGAGGCGACTTTCTCAAGGAGAAGTTGCACGGCAAGGGAACGATCTGGGCGTTCCGCGGCGTCCCCGGTGTCGGCGAGGAGGTCGCCCGCTACAACGGCCTTAAGAAGGCGCTTGAGGGCACGGACATTAAGATCGGCGCGGAGGTGTACGGCGACTGGAACTACGCCAAAGGCAAACAACTCTGCGAAAATCTTGTCGCCTCGGGTCAACCGGTGGACGGGATCTGGTTTTCGGGCGCGGACATGACGCGCGCCTGCTTCGACGTCTTCAAGGAAATCGGCAAGCCGCTGGTGCCAATGACCGGGGAGGCCAATAACGGTTTCTTGCGCGCGTGGAAGGCCGCTGGAGCAGATAGCATCGGGCCGATTTTCACGCCCGGCCTGGGGCCCGCGATGGTGCGCGCTGCGGTAGCGCTTCTCGAGGGAAAGCCGATGTACAGGTCCTACTACTCGGATCCGAAACCAATTACCAACGCGAATTTCGACCAGTACTATCGTCCCGATCTCAACGACGCTTTCTGGTTCCCCTCGACGCTTCCCGAGGACGTGATCAAGGAGACGTTCAAGCGTTAGCCGCCTCTCTCACGGGCTTTGCGCGGATGTCCGCCACTGCGCAGTGGACCGCCGCGCCAGACGGGGCGCGAATTCCGGCGATCGAGTTCCGCAACATCAGCAAGCGGTTCGGCCCCATCCAGGCGCTCTCCGAGGTTTCCCTTTCGGGACATGCGGGGTCTGCGCATGCGATCACCGGAGAAAACGGCGCAGGCAAATCGACGCTGATGAAGTTGCTCGCCGGCGTCTACCCGCCCGACTCCGGCGCGATCGCGCTCGACGGCCGCGACATACGTTTCGGCGGGGCAGCGAGCGCGCGGGCGGCGGGCGTTTCCACGATCTTTCAGGAACTCACGCTGCTTCCCAACCTGACGATTGCGGAGAACGTCTTCCTCGGGCGGGAGCCGAGGCGGTTCGGCCTCATCGACCGGACGGCGATGCGGCGTCGGACCCGCGCCGTGCTCGATCACATCGGCGTCGATCTCGACGTCGACGTCACCTGCGGCGATCTCGTCGTCGCCGAGCAACATCTGATCGAGATCGCCAAGGGCGCTGCAGCTGAGGCCCGCGTCGTCATCTACGACGAGCCGACGGCCGCCCTCGATGCGCCTGGGGTCGACAAACTCGTGAGGCTTATCGGCGAGCAAAAGAAGGCCGGCAAGCTCATCTTCTACATCAGCCATCGGCTCGACGAGATCTTCCGGATTTGCGACACGACCAGTGTGCTCAAAGACGGGAAGCACGTCTTGACTTGCCAGACAGCCGATCTGACCCGTGACGACCTCGTCTCGCTAATGGTCGGCCGCGAACTCGGCCGGTTCTATCCGCAAAAGCGCCTCAGTCCTGCGAAGCAGAGCGTCGCGCTGAGTGTTGAGGAGTTTGCCGCCGAGCAGGGCCGGCCAGCGGTGTCGTTTGAGGTCAGTCGTGGCGAGATCGTGGGGCTCGCCGGTCTTGAGGGGCAGGGGCAACGCGAGATTGTTCGCGCGCTGGCGGGTCTCATTCCCCGAGTGGCGGGTGTGGCGCGAAAGCACGACTGCGGCACGAAGACGATCCCCCCGTCCGTTGTCGGCGCGGCTCGGGCTGGGGTTGGCTTCATTCCCGAGGACCGCAAATCTGAGGGGCTCTATCCGACCCTCTCGATCGAACGAAATATCGGGTTAGGGATGCTACGCGGCTTCTCCCTCGTCTCTCTCGCTCGAATCGATCGAAGACGGGTCAGTTCTCTCATGCGGGAGATGAACGTCCGCGCTCGCGACGAGAACCAGCTCGTCTCCTCGCTTTCCGGCGGCAACCAGCAGAAGGTCATGCTCGGACGATGGCTGGCGTCAGGCGTCGACGTGCTTCTGATCGAGGAGCCGACGCGGGGCGTCGACGTGGGGGCCAAGGCGGAAATCTATCGCCTGCTCCGCGATTATGCCGACAGGGGCGGCGCAATCCTGATGACTTCCAGCGAGCTCACCGAGCATCTCGGACTCTGCGACCGCATCCTCGTGGTCCGCGATGGCGCGATTGTCGCGGAACTGACGGGCGAGGGCGCGACGGAGGAGAGAATCGTGAGGTTCGCGCTGATGGGCAAAAGCGCGCAGGAACCAGAAGCGTGAGAACGTATCGCGTTCGGCGGCTCGGGCGTTCCGGAGTGGGTCCGGTGTCCTTCGGGCTGCCAGTCGTGATGTTCGTTCTCTTGTCGTTGCGGGCTCCGGACTTTTTCTCGGCTCAGAATCTTGTCAACGTGAACAGCCAGATCGCGGCGCTCATGATCGTCGCACTCGGACAGCTCATTGTCGTCCTGATCGGCGGGATCGACATTTCCGTCGGCTCGGTTGTCAGCTTGACGAGCGTCCTGATTGGCTCCCTCGATCTGTCGCTCGCCGTGCCTGCCGCTGTCGCCCTCAGCCTGGTCGTGGGCCTCACCAATGGAGTTGGCGTAGCGTCATTCGGCGTGCACCCGCTCGTCATGACGCTGGCGTCAATGACGTTCGTGCAGGGCTTGGCGCTCCTGATTCAGTCGGGCGCCGGAGGTGAGGTTTCCGGCCTCCTCGTCGGCATGGCCAAGTCGAATGTCGCCGGCGTACCCGCGGCCTTCTTCTGGTGCGTCGCGATGATCGTCGCGGTGTCGATTCTTCTCTACAGGAGCGCTTTCGGCCTTCGGATCTTCGCGATCGGGGCCGGCGCGCAGAGCTCGGAATTGAGCGGCGTCGCCGTGACCGCGCCGCGTATCGTCTGCTACATGCTATGCTCGCTCTCCGGCGCGGTCGCCGGGGTCTACCTCACAGGGCGCATCGCCTCCGCCGATCCTACGATGGGAGGGCCCTTCGGGCTCGATTCGGTGACCGCGATAGCCCTCGGCGGCGTGCAACTTTCCGGCGGCATTGGCAGCGTGGCCGGAGCGGCGCTCGGAACGATCACGCTCGGGCTGATCGCCAACGGCATGAACCTGCTCGGCGTCTCGCCGTTCTTTCGCGCCGCCGTGACCGGCTTGCTCCTTCTTGGCGCGGTCAGCCTTCAGCGACGGAAAGCGATCGGCATATGACGGGCTCGGTCGTCGACGACTCAGCCGTGAGTGGGCGCTGGTACAAATTCCTCGGCGCGCGGCTTTCCGCCCTACCCGTTTCCTTCGCCGGGACGGCGGTGCTTCTCGTTTGCGCGGGTCTTGCGCGGCCGAACCTGCTGCAACCGTTTCTGTTGTTGCTCATCATGCGGCAGGCGGCGCCTCTCGGAATCGCTGTCATCGGCCAGTCGCTATGCATCCGGCTGCTTTCGCTGGACCTGTCGTTCGGCGGCGTCGCGATCGCTGTCAGCTATATCTTGACGAGCGGCTATCTGTCGTTTTCCGAGCCGGTCCTTATCGCCATCTGCGTTGTGTTCGGGGTCGCGGTCGGCGCGACGAATGCGTTCTTCATCACGCAGCTCAGGGCGTCGTCGGTCATCGTCACCCTGGCGATGGTGCTGATCCTCGGCGGCGTCGTCACCGCCTTCAGCCAGTTCCGTGCTCCGGGCGATGCGCCCGAACACTTGCGATACATTGGCCAGGCGCGGATCGGCATGCTGCCTGTGGCGGTGCTGGTCTGGCTCGCCGTGCTGATTCCCATGGCGGTCTTCCTGCGCGTCTCGGTGTTTGCGCGTTTTGTCGACGCCATCGGCGCCAATCCTCGAGCCGCCTGGGCCTCCGGCATTCCCTATGTCAGGGTGATCTACGCCGCGCATATCCTGTCCAGCCTGTTTGCCGTCTTGAGCGCCTTCGTGCTCATCGGCTTCGTCGGCTACGGCAGCCTCAACGTGGGTTCCGATCTGGCGCTGAATTCTTTGGCTGCGGTCATCCTCGGAGGTGTCACCTTCGGCTCTGGCAGGGGCGGCATCCTTGGGCCTGCGGTCGCCGCATTCATGCTGATGTTCGCCTTCAACCTCTTGACAAGTTTCGGGCTCGGCGAACCCGGCAAACTGATGGCCCAAGGAGCGATCATCGCTCTGGCCGCGATGGCCTACGCGGCGCGCGGCGCCAAGTTCGAATGAACCGAAGGAGGAAGACCCCGTGGTTGCAGTAATGAAGGATGCAGAACCGTTTTCATTCGAAGGCAACGATCTCGGCGTGCTCGTCGTGCACGGCTTTACCGGCTCGACCCAGAGCATGCGGTATCTCGGAGAGGGATTGCATCGTCGCTTCGGCTTCTCTGTCGTCGGTCCAAGGCTGCCGGGGCACGGCACGTCGCCGGACGACATGGAGACAACCGGCTATCTCGACTGGATGGGCGAAGCGGAGCGGGCGCTTCGGGAGCTCGCCAAGCGCAAGAGCAAAGTCTTTGTGACCGGCCTGTCGATGGGCGGCACCCTCACCCTCAATCTCGCCGCACGCTGTTCGGAGCTCGTGACGGCGATCGCGCCCATTGCTGCGCCGGTCGGGCTCATGACGGACGCTATCGCGGGGGTGCTGGCCTTGAACCCGGCGCCGAAGCGAATCCCCGGGATCGGATCTGATATCAGGGCGCCGGGTGTGAAGGAGCTGGCCTACGAGGAAGTGCCGGTCAATTGCTTGCGTGAAGTCACGGTCCTGATCTCGCTGACCAGAGACCTCATGCACAAAATCGTCTGTCCGACGCTGGTGATCCACGCGCGCGAGGACCATGTCGTCCCGGCGGTCAACGCCATGGAAGTGGCGAGAACGGTGTCGTCGAACGACATCCGGCTTCTCCGGCTCGACAACTCGTACCACGTCGCCACGCTCGACAACGACAAGGACCTGATTGTTGAGCGGGTCGGCGGATTCTTTTCCGAGATCGCGAAGGCTGCGCCGTCCGCGCGGGTGACCGCGGCGTAGCGCACGGCGCTTTGGCTCTACGGTGATGGGTGGACGGCGCCCCGAACGGAATTACGGTGATGGGGTGGTGGACGGCACCCCGGGCGCCGCTCCTGTTCAGCAGGGAAATATGCAGGCATGACCGTAAATCCGGATAAATTACGCGCCTAGTTGGTTGAAGCTAAGGAAAGCCGGAAGGAAGCTTTGGAAAATCCGCAGGGAAGCCAAGGAAAATAAAAGGGAAGGAAGGGAAAGCTCTTTCTTTCCGCGAATCGGGACTTTTCAAGGGCTTATGCGCGAATCCAAATAAAAATATTTTCTCGCGCCGCCTCGCGCCCCCTCAAGCCTCGCCGGCGCCCTCCCTCCGGCCCCGCGGCGCCCGCCCCGCGATCTCCGCATAGACCCAGCCCCCGCGCAAGCCCGGCGAAAATCCGCGCCCGCCGCGTTTTCCCGGGCAAGCCCGTTGAGCCGCCGCTTCGAGGCGAACGCCGTCTCCTGAACCATGCCGAACGCTCCCTGGCGGCCGCGGCCCGCGCCGCTCGATCGAGGCAAACGTCAGGATAGCATGGCTTTTGAGAATCAGAAAGAGATTGTCGCCGTAATCTTCGCTTGGGTCCCGTACCCTTGCGTTTTCAGAGAGTTGCGCACGTTTACGGACGTGAAGCTCTCGCCAGCCCTGCAAGCGGATAACCATTGCCCCTAGAATAGCTGAAATGTTCGGACCTCCCCGCGTTCCCAGCGAAATGCCTCGCGCTCCGTATAGCCCAACCTCTCCGCCGCCTCGGATACGGAAAGTCCGGCCCGCCGCCGGAAAGATGAGAATTCTGTCACCTGCCCCCCTTTCGGGACGTTTTTTGCAGTCTTTCAGATTCTCTCCTGTTGAACAAGACGGGAACAAATCTTTCCGGTTGATGACGCCCGGATTCCCCGCGCCGCACGCATATAGCCAATATTGCCTTCCATGCACCCGCGCCCCTCCCCTCCTCCGCCGCCTGGGCGGCCGCGCGGCTCTTTTCGCCCGCGCCTGCCCGGATGCGGGATCGCGGATGGCCGGAGCTGCGGCGCGGTCGAATTCCAAATACGAAATCCGCCCGATCGCTTCGGTCTGTCATTCCCCACGGTCGCGAAGCGACTGATCTTAGAATCCGGACTGACGCCAAGCCGGCGCTTGGGCCTCTGGATTCCAAGGTCAGACTTTCGGTCTGCCGAGAATGACAACAAGCTCGAAGTCAATCCCCCGGAAGCCGTATCATTCCGCCCGCGCGGGTTGGGCCAGCGGCGGCGCGGCGAGAGAGGGCGCCCGCTTGCGCTTCTTGGCGCGGCTGCGACTCGGCGCGATCAGAAAGGTCACCTTCGGCGGCTCGTTCAGGAACGTGCGCGCCCGGTCCTCGATCAGGCGGTCGGCCTTGGTCACGCGCGCGCGCAGGTGCTTGAGTTCGAGCAGCGACTGAATGAGGAAGGTTTCGATCACCCTGCCGATCTCGGCCACGTCCTCGAACACGTTCCAGGCGTAAGCGCCGTCGCGCTTTCGTTCGAGGCCGATCTCCTGCATGACGCCGAGAAATGGCGCTCTTTGCTCCGGGTCGATCCGGTATTCGACCGTGACCAGGATCGGCCCCTGGTCGTCCTCGATCCGCTGCAGGAAGACGGGCGCGTTCCAGTGCATCGACGGGGTGAGATCGAGCGCGGCGGCGGTCTGCAGCTTCCACCGCCATGTCGCGACCAACCCCAGAGCCGCCCCCGCCGCCGCGAGATAGAGCGCCGTGGACAGTCCCTCCATGCTGGCGACCTTGCCCCAGACCGCGGCGCCGAGCGTCGCGGCGCCGAAATACACGGTCAGAAAAATCGCCATGCCGCGCCCGCGAACCCAGTCGGGAAGCGCGAGCTGCGCCGACATGAACAGGATCGTCAGCATGACGATCGAAGAGGCGCCGGCGACGAGGCTCGCGGCCATGGCGAGCAACGGCTCCCGCGCGGCGCCGTACATCGCCAGCGCGGCGATGACGCCCATAGTCGCCAACGCCGCCAGGCGATCGGGCCCCAACCGCGCCTTCAGGCCGTTGAGCGCGAACGATCCCAGGATCGAACCGACGCCGATCATGCCCAGCAGCAGGCCGTAGATCGCCGGGCCGTTGTGCATCTGGGCGCGCGCGACCAGCGGCAGCAGCGCCGCATAGGCGCTCGCGAACGGGAAAAACGCGACCGCGCGGATCAGGGTCGAGTCGATGTCGCGATTGTTGCGGGCGTATCGAAGGCCGGTGCGCACGGCGCTCGACAGGCGCTCGGCCGGGAGCGTTTCCTTGATCCGACGCGGGGCGCGCCACCACAGCACCGCGCCCACCAGCGCCAGATTGCCCACGACATAGCACCAGAACGGAAAGGCGTAGCCGAAGGCCGCGATCGCGAATCCTCCCAGCGCCGGGCCGATCGCCCGGCTCAGGCTGAAGCTGGTGTTGTTGACCGAGATCGCGTTGTCGAGGTCCTGCCGGGGAACCAGCATCGGCGTGATCAGCAACCACACCGGAGCCGCCAGCGCCCCGCCCACGCCGAGTGAGAACATCGTCGCCAGAAGCAGCGTTGGCGTCGCCAAATGAAGCGAAGCCAGCACCGCGAAAGCGATGGAAATCGCCGCCACCGCGCCCTGCGCGCCGATCAGCAGCCGGCGCGGATCCACGATGTCCGACAGCGCGCCGGCGGGCAACGTCAGCAGGAACAACGGCAGGGTCGTGGCGACCTGAACCGCCGAGACCATCATCGGGTTCGGATTGAGGCTGGTCATCAGCCAGCTCATCGAGGTGTCGAACATCCCTATTCCGACGTTCGAAACCGAGCTGGCGATCAGGATCACGGTGAACGCCAGATTGCCGAACACTCCCCAGCGAGAGTCGGCGCCCGCGTTGGGGTCCAATTTGACGCCGGATTCGCTGGACAAAAGGACCCCGCGCAACAAAGAATGAGCATTAAACGGCCAAAACGCGGGCCGCCGCACCGGTGACATGGCAAAAGACGCCGCGAGTTTCAAGCCGCTCCAGCGGTCCGGCGAAATGCGGCGCCGCCTTGGGATCGGGCCCCGCGCGGCGGACCCGTTTCGACCGAAGCGCCGGTTTGGCTGGCGGGACCGGCGGCTCGTCCCTATATTGCGCAGGGAAGTTTGCAGGTTGCAGGTTGCGCCGGCGGGGCGCCGCCCAATCGGCGTCCGGGTTGCGATTTCGCGGCTCGCAACACGTGTCAAGGAGCGGCTGGACGATGACGCGCCGGCTTTATCGGGGGCTCGCCGCACTGCTGTCTGTGACCCTCGGGATCGGGAGCGCCGCGGCGATCTCACCTGCGCTCGCCTCGCCCCCGCAGACAAAGACGGCGGACAATGTGGTGAAATCGGCGCCGGCCGATCCGTTCGCGTCCGCTTCGCAAGCCGAAATATTCCTGAGGCGCGCGCTTCCGGCCGCGACCGCCGCCAATCCCAAATACCGCTCGCCTGGCAGCGGCCTCGAAAGACGATGGCTCACCAAGCAGATCGCGTTTCATCGAGGCGACAAGGGCGGCGTCATCGTGTCGACGCGCGAGACGTTTGCGGATTATCGCGCCGGCGCGTTGACGTCCGAGGGAACCCATGAAGCGACGTTCGCGATCGACGACGTCAAGATTTCCGAAGAAGTCACCGACGATGTCGCGGAAAGCGGCGGGAAAGCGCGGGGCGTGTTGTTCCGATGCGTCGGGGCGCCCTGCATTCAGGCGGTATGGAGCGGCGCGAAGTCAGTCAGCGCCTCGACGGACATCTACGTCCAGGACGCGGCCCGGCGAAATCAGGTCCTCGCCGCGTTCCGCGCCCTGCGGCGCAAGACCGACCCGCGATAGGTCGAGCGATGGCGCGAGAAGCCAAAGTCCGATGTCCTGAAAGCGCGTGGCGGATTTGCGCCCACGGCTCCCGCAGTTCGAATGCAACACTTCCATGGAGGCGCGGGTGGCGACGATCACGACTTTGATGGCCTGCATGCGAATCAATTGCTCGAACGCGGCGATGCTCACGGTGGTCGCCGACCTGGCGGAGCGCTTCGGGGCCGCCGTCATCGGCGTCGCCGCGAAACAAGGATCGGCTCAAGTCGTCGACCGGGGCGCGGGCCCGCGCGCGCCGGGGCGGCACGAGCTCGACAAGCTTATCCGTGAGGCCGCTACGGTCGAGTCGGAGTTCCGCGTCGCCTTGCCGAAAGTCCAGGATCTCCAGTGGCGCTCGCAGGTGATTTTCGGACCGGCGAGCGAGTATATCGCCGACGAAGCGCGCAACGTCGACATGGTCGTCGCGACTCTCGATTCCGCCGATCGGATCTTTTTTCCCTCCGGCGAGGCCGACGTGGGCGATCTTCTGATGCGCCTCGGCCGTCCGACTCTCATCGTTCCCGCCGCCGCCGCCGGACTCAAGCTGATGCGCTCGCTCGTATGCTGGAACGACAAGCGCGAAGCGCGGCGGGCCGTCGCCGACGCGTTGCCTCTGCTCAAGGCGAGCCAACGGGTGGACGTGGTTGAAATTGCCGGCGCCGCGGCTCTGAAGGAAACGCGGCGGCGTCTCGGCGACGTCGGCGACTGGCTTGCGCGGCATGGCGTCGAGGCGCAGTGCTCCGCGGAGATTTCGAACGGTTCGGAGGCGGCGCAGCTGGATGCGATCGCAAAGGAGCTGGAAGTCGACCTGATCGTGGCGGGAGCATTCGGCCACAGCCGGCTGCGGGAGTGGGCGTTCGGCGGCGTGACGCGCGACCTGCTGCTGCGGAGCGATCGCTGCGTCCTGGCCTCTCACTGAACGCGCCTGCCCGGGGAGCCTGAAGGGCTAACGCAATGGACTTCCGACCCTTGCAGCAACCGCGCGGAAGCGACGCGTCATGGCTCGGCGCATTCGCCAATCCGACTTTCGCCGTCATCTGGGCGGCGAGCACCATGGCGCTGACCGGCATTGCGATGTACGACACGACGTCGGGCTGGCTGATGACGTCGCTGGACCTCTCCCCGCTCGCCGTTTCGCTGCTGCAGGCGGCGACGACCGCGCCGATGTTCCTGATCACGCTTCCGGCCGGCGCGATCGCCGACATCTTTGACCCCCGGCGGCTCATCATTGTCGTATCCGGCGCGGTCATGGTTCTGATGGGGATCTTCGCTGCGATCGTGTCGTTCGGCCTCGCGACGCCTGCGCTGCTGCTGCTGACGACTTTTCTCCTGAGCGCGGCCTGGGCTCTGAACTCCCCCGCCTGGCTGTCGATCCTGCCCACCCTGGTGCCGAAGCCCGCCCTGCCGGGGGCGATCGCCGCCCAGGGCGTCGCCTACAATCTGAGCCGCACGATCGGACCCACGCTCGGCGGCCTCATCATCATGAAGTTCGGAATGTCCGCGCCGCTCTGGGCCTTCGCCGCGACCAATCTCGGCGTCGTCGTAGCGCTGGTGTGCTGGCGTTGCCCGAGGAAGAAGAAGGCGCCCCTGCCCGCCGAGCGCCTGAGCAGCGCCGTGCGTACAGGGCTGAGGCACGTCGCCAACAACCGGCCTCTCCGCGCGACGCTGGCGCGCACGATTGCGATCTACCCCTTCGCCGCCGCCTACTGGAGCCTCTTGCCCCTGATCGCGCGCAGGACCGGCGAAGGGGCCGAAAACTACGGGCTCCTGCTGAGCGCGATCAGCGTCGGCGCAATTGTCGGTTCGATCGTGCAACGACCGCTGCGCGAAACGGTCAATCTCGACCGGACGGTTGCGCTTGGAGCGGTCGCCACCGCCGTGGCGCTCGGCATGTTCGCGCAGGCGCACGAAGTCGTCCTCGCGCTCGCCGCCGGCTTTTGCGCCGGCGTCGCCTGGGTGGTCGTTCTGACCACCCTTTACCTGTCGGCCCAGGAGGCGCTGCCGGCGTGGGTGCGCGGACGCGGTCTCGCGGTTTTTCTCACCCTGATCTTCGGCGCCATGACGATCAGCAGCGTCATGTGGGGCGAGATCGCCGCCAAGGTCGGATTGACGGAATCGCTATTCGTCGCCGCCGTGGGCGTGCTTTTGGGCGTCCCGCTCTCCTGGCGATGGCGACTTGATCAGGGCGCCGCGCTTGATCTTTCGCCTTCGCTGCACTGGCGCAGACCGAGGGTCGCTCAGGAGGTCGAAAACGATCGCGGCCCGATCCTGGTCAAGATCGAATATCGCATCGACCCGAAGGACCGCGCCGAGTTTCTGCGGGCGATCGATGAATTGGGCAACGAACGCCGGCGCGACGGCGCCTTCGCGTGGGGCATTTTCGAAGACGCGGCCGAAATCGGACGGTTCGAGGAAGCTTACCTGATCGAATCCTGGCTCGAGCTCCTGCATCTGCGCGAGCGCGTCACCAACGCTGACCGGATGAGCGAGGACGAGGTCAGCCAGTTTCTGACCAGGTCGCCGAAGATCGAGTTTCTCGTCGCCGCCGAACGCCAATCGCTGCTTGGCAGACGTCCCGCGCCAGCCGGCGCGTGAGCTTTTGCGCGTCGTCTTCCGCGCGCGCTCACCCGCGGGAAACCAATTTCATGGCGGGAGGTCAGAAGCTTCCAAGGCGAAGCTCGTCTTGTTCTTGCGATCGTCCGCGTCCCATAGGCCGGCCCTTGTTCCCTCGCCCTCGTCTATTCGAGGCTTGCCGACGGTAGCGTCCCGCATTCGGACGCCGGCGCAGCCGAATTCCACTGCGCCGGCGGAGACTTGACGTCGCCGAACGCCGAGGCCGGAACCCAAAGAATCGAGAGCCGTTGACGCGGGTGGGTCCGACGGGACCCTCGCCGGAGCCTGGGGTATGAGCCCGATCGCTCGACCAGGCGCATTTATTCGTGGATGATGCGAGCGATGCCGGCCACAGCACCCAATCGCGAACCAGGCGTCATCGCCACGCTCATCCCGGCGCGTCTGGAACGCCTGCCCTGGGGCCGCTTCCATGTGCTCGTCATCGCCGCGCTCGGCATAACCTGGATTCTCGACGGGCTGGAGGTGACGCTGGCGGGATCGATCGCCGGCGCGCTGAAGGAAAGCCCGGCCCTTCATTTCTCCGACCTTCAGGTTGGACTCGCCGGCAGCGCCTATCTCAGCGGCGCGGTTCTGGGCGCGCTCTATTTCGGCTGGCTGACCGACCGGCTGGGGCGCAAGAAGCTGTTTTTCACCACCATCGCCGTTTACCTGACGGCGACCGCGCTGACCGGGCTGTCGTGGAACGCGTTCACGTTCTTTCTTTTTCGCTTCCTCACCGGCGCCGGCATCGGCGGCGAATATTCCGCCATCAATTCGACTATTCAGGAGCTGATTCCGGCGCGGTTTCGCGGCCACATGGATCTGATGATCAACGGCAGTTTCTGGATCGGGGCGGCGATGGGCGCCCTCGTCGCCGTCGTCCTGCTCAACCCTCGCCTCATCGACCCCGAACTCGGCTGGCGGTTCGCCTTTCTGATCGGCGCGGGACTCGGAGTGGTCGTGTTCCTGATGCGGATGTGGATCCCGGAAAGTCCGCGATGGCTGGCGATCCACGGCCGCGCGGCCGAAGGCGAGACCGTGGTGGCGGGGATCGAGCGGCGGTTTGTCGAGGCCGGCGCGCATCTGGCGCCGGTTCCTGAAAGCGCGACGATCCGGCTCCGTTCGCGCACCCATACGCCGCTGCGCGAAGTGTTCGAAACGCTGTTTAGGACCTATCGCCTGCGCACCTTCGTCGGCCTGGCCCTGATGGCGGCGCAGGCGTTCTTCTACAACGCGATTTTCTTCACCTATGCTCTTGTGCTGACGAACTTTTATGGCGTCAGCTCCAGCAATGTCGGCTGGTACATCCTCCCCTTTGCGCTCGGCAATTTTCTCGGGCCGGTGGTGCTGGGGCGGCTGTTCGACACCCACGGCCGCCGGCTGATGATCTCCCTGACCTACGCCGTCTCGGGGCTGCTGCTGGTCGCAATCGGCTTCGCTTTCGAGCGCGGCCTTCTGTCGGCGATAGGCCAGACGATCGGCTGGATGATCGTGTTCTTCGTCGCCTCTCCCGCCGCCAGCGCGGCCTATCTGACCGTCAGCGAGACGTTCCCGATCGAGATCCGGGCGCTGACGATCGCCATCTTCTACGCCATCGGCACCGGCCTCGGCGGGGTCGCCGCGCCATTCGTGTTCTCGAAGCTGATCGAAAGCGGGTCGCGGCAGAGCGTTTTCGCCGGTTACGCCTTCGCCGCCGTCCTCATGCTCGCCGCCGCGCTCATCGCCGGCTTGTTCGCCGTCAGGGCGGAGCGCAAACCGCTCGAGGACGTCGCGACGCCGCTGTCGGCCGCGAAGTAGAACACGTCGGGCCGTTTTTTCAATGGGTTACGGACGATTCCAAAGAAAAAAATTCTCCCATGGCCGCCGGGCCGCTCGATCGGCGTTTCGGGCCTCGCTCTAGGAGGCGCCGGGTAAATACGGCGGCGCGAAGGCCTGCTCCGGACCGGCCAATCGGGATAAAGTCATCGATGGTCGCCAATCCAAGTTGCCGAACGTCCCTGTCCCGGTAGGCGGGGTCGCTAGCCCGTCGGAAGACGGGCTATGGAGCGCGGCTGCAATCGCGGTCAATCAGAAACGAAACCACGGATTTGGCCGGCTGGCAAGAAATTGCCGGTTTTTCAGAACCTAGTCAGCTCGGGCGGCGGGACCGCTCTGGTCGCAAGCGGGTTTCCAACCGATGGCGGCATGCCCTAGATGCTGCGACGCGTGTTGTGGCGACCCGACAAGGAGAGAGACCCATGGCAGGAGAATTAAAAGGCAAGGTCGCCGTCGTGACCGGGGCGGCCTCGGGCATCGGATTGGCCAGCGCCGAGGCGATGCTGGCCGCAGGCGCGCGCGTGGCGATGGTCGACCGCGACCAGGCCGCGCTGAAAGCGCTCTGCAACAAGCACGGCGACGCCGTGATCCCGCTGGTCATCGACCTGCTCGACCCGAAGGACTGCGCTTCGCTGCTGTCGAGAGTCCTGGAGAAGGCAGGCCAACTCGACATCCTGCATGCCAATGCGGGAACCTACGTCGGCGGCGACCTGGTCGACGCCGACACCGGAGCCATCGACCGGATGCTGAACTTGAACGTCAACGTCGTGATGAAGAATGTGCACGACGTGCTGCCTCACATGATCGAGCGTCGGACGGGCGACATCATCGTCACGAGTTCCTTGGCCGCCCATTTTCCGACGCCATGGGAGCCGGTCTATGCGTCGTCCAAGTGGGCGATCAACTGCTTTGTCCAGACGGTGCGACGCCAGGTGTTCAAGCACGGCATTCGCGTGGGCTCAATCTCGCCCGGCCCCGTCATCAGCGCTCTGCTCGCGGACTGGCCGCCGGAGAAGCTGAAGGAAGCCAGGGAGTCGGGAAGCCTGCTCGAGGCCAGCGAAGTGGCCGCCGTGATAATGTTCATGCTGACGCGGCCACGCGGCATGACGATCCGCGACGTGGTCATGCTGCCCACCAATTTCGATCTCTAGCGGGTCGTCGTCATTCGAAAGGCGCCCGGGGCGCGTTTGTCGCGACCGATCGCGAGCCGCGGCTTCCTCGCTGGCGGCAGGTGCGCGTTGGCGAATATGGAGCCGATGTCGTCTGGACTGACGAAGTCGACATGGCGGCGGACACGCTGTGGCTCGCGCAGGAACAGACGGGCGTCACCATGTCGCCGGACGCTTTCAGGCGCTGGCGCGAACGCCGGGCCTACACGCTCGACGCAGCGGCGCATGCGCTCGGCGTCAGCCGTCGCATGGTGGCCTGTTACGAACAGGGCGCGAAGCCGATTCCGCGCGTCGTTGCGCTGGCGACGCGGGGCCGCGATCTCGGCGCGAACCGGTAAATCACCGGTCAAGCTGTGAAACCGGACAATCGGAAACAAAGTTTCAGCCGCCCGGCAAAATCGCTAAAAGAAAATGCGGCGGCGGAGCGAAACTTTGCCGGCGCCCCGCGCGAAGTCCTGGGGCGGCGCTTCAATCGGCGCTGGAGAATCGACATGACGTCAGTCCATCCGGCCTTCGTGACCCGTCCTCTCGCGAGCTCCCGTATCGTCATCAGGCATTCGCTGGTGGTGCGGATCTGCCACTGGGTCAACGCGATCTGCTTTTTGATGCTGCTGGTGAGCGGATTGCAGATTTTCAACGCCCATCCCTCGCTCAGCTGGGGCGCCGCCACCAATTTCGACAATCCGCCCTTTTCGCTGTCGGCGAAGGAAAACGACGATGGCGATCCGACCGCCGGGGTGACGACCGTGTTCGGGCGATCGTTCGACACCACGGGCGTCCTCGGAGTCTCGCGCGGATCCGACGGAGAGCTGGAGGAGCGGGGATTTCCGTCCTGGGCGACGTTGCCGGCCGAACAGGATCTGGCGATGGGGCGGCGCTGGCATTTCTTCTTCGCCTGGATCCTGGTGCTCAACGGCCTCGTCTATGTCGTCAACCTGATCGCGCGTCGGCATATTCGCGATCTGCTGCCGAATCTTTCGGACTTGCGAGCGATTCCGCGCACGATCCGCGACCATGTGCGGTTCCGCTTTCCCAAGGGCGAGGAGGCGCTGCGCTACAACGTGCTGCAGAAGCTCGCCTACCTGAGCGTCGTGGCGGCGTTTCCCATCCTCATCCTCGCCGGGCTGACGATGTCGCCCGGGATGGACGCGGCGTTTCCATGGCTGGTCCCGCTGTTCGGCGGACGCCAGTCGGCGCGCACCGTGCATTTCCTCCTCGCCAGTTACCTTGTTTTGTTCCTTATCGCGCATCTGGCGATGGTGCTGATCTCCGGCGTCGTCAACAACCTGCGCTCGATGATCACCGGCCGCTATCGCATATCGGAGGAAGCGCCATGAGCCGCGAGACCCGGATTTTTCCTTTCGCTTCCGCGGCCGGCGCGCGTTCACGCTTTGGCATTCCCGGCGATCGGCCTCGATCCCCGAAACTGGGCCTCAGCCGGCGCCAAATGCTATTGGGCCTGGCCGCCGGCGGCGGCGCCTTGCCGCTTTCCGGATGCAGCCTCGATTCCCGCTCGCCCGGCGTGCTGTCGATCCTCGATCGGGCAGAATTGCTCACCCAGACCGTTCAGCGCGCCCTGCTGTCGACGCGCACGGCGCTGGCGCCGGAATATCCGCAATCCGCCATATCCGCCTATTTCAAGCCCAACGGCTCCGTCGACCCCGACGATCCGGCCTATGTCGCGCTGCGTCAGGGCGGCTTCGCGGACTGGCGGCTCGAGGTCGGCGGCCTGGTGGAGCATCCGATGAAGCTCACCCTTTCCGACTTGCGCAAGCTGGACTCGCGTTCCCAGATCACCCGCCACGATTGCGTCGAGGGCTGGAGCTGCATCGGCCAATGGAAGGGCGCGCGCCTGTCGGCGCTGCTCAACGCGGCGGGGCTCAAGCCGCAGGCGCGCTATATCGCGTTCTTCTGCGCCGACAATCTGGACGAGCCGCACGACCCCAACGGGCGCTATTATGAGACGATCGATCTGGTCGACGCCTATCACCCCCAGACCATCCTCGCCTATGAGCGCAACTTTGCGCCGCTGACGGTCGACCATGGGGCGCCGCTCAGGCTGCGGGTCGAGCGGCAACTCGGCTACAAGATGGCCAAATACATCATGCGCATCGAGGCGATCGACAGTTTCGCCGGCATCGCCAGCGGCCGCGGCGGCTACTGGGAGGACCGCGGCTACGAATGGTACGCCGGGATTTGAACGATTGAAGCGCTGAGCGCCCGGGAAGGCCGGCGCGGCATCAAGGACCGACCCTCGTGATTCCTGTGTGGCTCCATGTTCTTTCCGTTGCGGCGCTGCTGTTCGGCATAGGATGCGCCGCATTCCTCGCGGTGGACGTTGCGCGACATCCCCAGCCGATGTGGATTATGAACGTGGTCTGGCCAGTGACCGCGCTGTTCGGCTCCGGCGCGATTGTGTGGGCTTATTTGCGCTATGGGCGCCCGCCGGCCATGCCGCTCGCGATGATGGCCGGTTTCGTCACCAGCTATCCCGTCAACTGGTGGCTGGTCAGTTCAGGCGTCAAAGAAAAAATGTAGGACTCTTCCCGTGACCAGCTACGGGTCGTTGTCCGTCGCGGCGCGCTCACCGCCTGCCGCGGCCCGCGCGCGCTCGCGCAAGTTCTTCAGCGTGGCCTCGGCGATTTCCTTAGCCAAAGCCTGGTCGCGCACGGCGCGCGAGAGCAGCACGCCTCCGGCGAGCTGGGCGAGCAGCGGCCACGCCTTTTCCCGACCCTCCCAGGCGCCAAGGCCGGCGGCCAGTTCGTTGGCGACGCGTTTCAGCCCGGCTTCGTATTCGGCCCGGGTGTCATCGTCGGCGCGCGAGACCTCGGCCGAAAGGCTCGGAACGGCGCAGCCGCCAGCGATGTCCTCGCGATGCTCGGGTCCGAGATAAAAGGCGGTGAAATCGTCGAACCAGGCGTCGCCGCGACGCGCCTGAAAATGCGCGACCGCGGCCCTGAGCCGCTCCATCCCGACCGCGACGACGGCGCGAAACGCCTCCGCCTTCGAACGGAAATGTCCGTAGAAGGCGCCTGAGGTCAGGCCCGCGGCCTTGGCGAGGCCGTCGACGCCGACGCCGCCAAAGCCGTGCTGGCGAAACGCCCGGCCCGCGGCGTCCAGGACCCGCTTTCGGGTCGCGCCGCTCTGTTCCTGGCTGTAGCGCACGTTTTCATTCGCTCCTCGATTGGATAACGATCATTATAATCGCCTGTTGCAAAAATAACGATCGTTATGTAAAGAGATTGGGCGGGTCGCGCGCCTCAATCGCCCCCTGCCCCGAATTTCTGAAACGATCCGTCCGATCGCGTCCGCCATTCAGCCGCCAAGTGACCGCGCAACCAGCCGCCCTTGCCGAAGCCCGGGCGCGTGAGCGAGACCGGCCGCCAAAGGGCGAGACGCCTCCCCTACCCCCTTCGCTCCGCCTTCGCCGCCGCCTTCAGAAACGCCGCCCGCGAATCCGGCAGCGGTTCGCCGCGCTGCGCAAAGAGGTCGCGGGCGAGGAAGAAGCCGGTCATGCGAAAGCCGTCGGCGAGGTCTTCGGCGCTCGGGCGCGGCTCGAGCTTCGCGCCCTCGCGCAGGAACGAAGGCAGCGGCAGCAGCCGGTCGCGCCACGGCGCTCCGGCTTCGGCGCTGACCGCCCGGCCCGACCGCGGCGAGACATAGGCGAGGCTGTCGCTGGTCCCGGTCGCCGCGCACCGGCCAAGGTCGAGCCGGAAACCGCATTCGGCCAGCATCTGGACCTCGAAGCGGACGACGAGCTGCGGGGCGAGCGCCTCGTCGTCGAGGTGTTCCGCGATCAGGCTCAGAGTCTCGTACACCCTTTCGTGCGGATCACGCTCCGGCAGGAGGCGCGCCAGCGCGCCGAGATAGTTGATGCCGGCAAGCGCCAGCCCGCTCTCCATCAGCCGCCCCGCCCTCAGCGCCATCGGCTCGATCGAAAAGGCGCCGAGATGCTCGTCGAGCCGCGCCCGCCACACGAGGCTAAGCGTGTTGCCGGGCTGCAGCGCCGCCTTCAGCCTCGGCGACCGTCCGCCGCGCGCCAGGCCCAGATGGCGCCCGTGCGCGCGCGTCATCGCTTCCACGATCGCAGAACTCTCGCCGTGCCGGCGAACTCCGATCACCAGCCCTTCGTCGCGCCATTCCATCGCTTTCGCCCGCTCAGGAAGGACGCAGATGCGCGGGCGGCGGAACCCGCGCGAGTTTCAGAGCGACGATGAGCGCAAGGGCGCTCAGCCCGCCGACGAAGGCGGCGACGCCGGGCCAGCCGCCGCGGGCTAAAACCGAGCCGCCGATCGTTCCGGCCAGACTCGATCCCGCATAGTAGAAAAACAGGTAGAGCGCGCTCGCCTGCGCCCGCGCCTTGGCGGCCCTTAAGCCCACCCAGCTCGAGGCGATCGAGTGGCCGCCAAAAAACCCGGCGGTCACCAGTCCGACCCCGAGGATGGTCAGCGGCAGGCTGTTCGGCAGGGTCGTCAGCACGCCGAGCGGCATCAGGACGATGGCGGGGCCGATGACCCGCCTGCGCCCGAAGCGCCCGGCGAGTTCGCCCATCGCCGCCGAGCTGACCGCGCCGACGAGATAGATGACGAACACGAGACCGATCGTCGCCTGGCTCAGCGAGAACGGCGGCGCGGCCAGGCGAAAGCCGATGTAATTGTAAGTGGTGACGAAGGCGCCCATCAGCAGAAAGGCCAGCGCGAACAGATAGCGCAGGCCCGGATCGCTGAGATGGGCCCGGATCGCCGGAACAATCGGGTTCGATCGCCGCCCGGGCGCCCCCGGCCGCTGCGGCGGCAGCGCAAGCGCGAACAGTCCCGCGCACGCGAGCGAGAACGCGCCGATTCCGCCGACGCCGACCCGCCAGCCGCCCTGATCCGCGATCGCCGCCACCACCAGCCGCCCGCCCATGCCTCCGAGGGTGCTGCCGGCAATGTAGAGACCCATCGCCAGCCCGATCGCCGAACGGTCCATCTCCTCGGCGAGATAGGCCATCGCGACCGCCGGCACGCCCGACAGCGCCAGACCCGTCAAAGCGCGAAAGACGATCAGCGTCGTCCAATCGCGCGAGAAGGCCGCGGCGAAAGTCGCGGCGGCGGCGGCGGCGAGAGAAGCCGCCATCACGGTCTTGCGTCCGAAGGCGTCCGACAGCGCTCCTGCTGCGAACATCGCGAACGCCAGCACGCCCGTCGCCGCCGACAGCGAAAGGCTCGCCGCGGCGGGCGAGATCGAAAACGTCCGCGCGAAACTCGGCATCAGCGGCTGGACGCAATAGAGCAGCGCGAAGGTGGCGAAACCGCCGAGAAACAGAGCCACGCTGACGCGCCAGAAGCGGGCCTCGCCACGCGCTGTCAGCGGGGGCTCGGCGGCGGCGGAGGCGACGAGGCCCGACATCGAGGAACTGGACGTCATCGCGCCAGCCTTTCCGCTGAAGGCTGACGAAGGCAAGACAAATCCGCCAAGACAGTTCCGCATAGACGCCGGCCGGCGCGCAGCGTGAACGCAGGGCGGACTTTGGTCCCGGCGCCGCAGCGTTCTGAAGATCTGGCGACGCGACTTGAGTTTACGCCCCTGTCACCCCTTGCCCATGACTGCCAGCACGTCTTTAAGCGGCGCGGGAGAGGCGCGAAACATCCCCGAATACGGACTGCTCAACTCGAGGATCAGCAGTACGGCGCTCGCCGCCGCAAGCGCGCCAACGCCGGCGGCGACGTAAGACATGCCGTTGCCTCCCGACAGCAGCCCGTAACCGCAAAAGAGAAAGACCGCCCATGCGCCCACGATTCCCACCAGCGGATAGGAAACCGGACTTTCCAGCGCGAAGGACATCTGCAATCGCGATTGAATGATCGAATCGACCGCGGACTTGGCGGTGGCGAGCGCCTTCTTTTGCGCGTCGGTGGAAGGATGGAGGCTATCCAGGGCCGCCTGCCAGTCGCGCTTTCCCCGAATGGCTGCGGCGATGTTGGCTGCGGCAAAATTGGCGTTGCTCTGGTTCGCCCCCCAGACCTGGTCGATGGTCTTGGTCAGGCGCTCCCGCATCTGCGCACGCAAGTCATGCCCCTCCGGGCCGTAATCCTGAAGCGCGAGGTCGAGTTGCAGACCATTCGCGGCGAGGGTCTCGATCGCGGTGTTCTGGCCCGCGTACACGCCGTATGCGGTCCAGATCAGGAGACCGAGAACCAGAGCGGACAGCAACGTGAGCAAACCGACCACCGCGCCGATCATGTCTCTGGCGCCGCCCGTCCGGTGCCGTTCGGGCAAAGTGCGGTGCAGGACGAGACCGAGCGTCCCGCCGGCGAACACGGCGACGGCGACCGCGAACGCGAATTTTTCCGGATCCATTGATGTCCCCCAGCAAGGCGAGCGGGCAAGGTCGCGCCAGTTAGCCCTTGCGCGGCGCCGACGCAACCCGACGCCGCCGGGCCGGAACCCGCGAACGAGCGCTGCGCTCGCCCTATTGCGGCTTAGGTTCGGGCTTCGGCTTCGGCGCGGAAATCCCAAGGGTTGGATTTGTCTTGTACGAATCCACGCATTGCTCTTCCTGCGCCCGTTCTTCCTCCGTTGGCGCATAGGTCTGAAAGTCCGCAAGTCCCCTCAATCGGACGATCGGCACGCGCGGAGACTGGTGACGAAGTTCAAGCGCGCGCTGGACCACCATGCATTGCAGAACTTTGTCGACCCACCAGATATGACTTAATATCAGGCCGCCCGCATCGGGTTCGGCGGTCGTCTCCGACCACCGGGAGTCGTTCTTGTCTCTCGCGTGCAGCGCGTCCTCGATCTTTCCTTTGACAATATTGTGACAGTTATACGCGATCTCCAAGAGTGCGCGCACCGATAGGGAATCGTTACCATGCGGTTGCTGTCCTACGAGCGTATAAGTCGTGCATGTGAGTGGATATGTCAATTCAACTAATCTGGCGTCTTCAATTCCGAACTGGGAGTCGACCGTGATCTTCAAATTTGACGCCAAGATATTATGCTGCAACTCCCAGTCCTTGTCGGCCGAATAAAACCGGTCGATGACCGCCTTTAGCTTGTCGCCCTCGGTTTTCTCTTTGATGGCGTCGTTCATTTGGTAGGTCGAGAGCCATTTTTCGTCGACGACCTTGTCCAGGTTTTCGACCGCTTCGACCACCGCCTTGGTGTCCTTGTCAATTCTTTCGGTCTGGCTCTGGTATTCCCAGCTGCGCCATTGAAAATAGGCGCTGAGCGTCGTGCCGACCAGGCCAGCCGACAAGATCGCGCCGAGATTGTTGAAGATCCACCGGGTCCAGGAGCGCTCGCTGGCCGGAGCCGCGTCGGTTTTGGAAGGAGCGTCCTTCGCCCCATCGTCGGCTTCCGGATCGGCCACTTTCGCTACCCTTGACGGACCAGCGTTCACCCGTTTCCCTGGCGAGATTGCGCCGCCTCGCATGCCCAGGCAAGTCTATTCGTCGGGCGGGTCTGCTATCGGCAAAGACGGCAGGTCCGGCGACAAAGGAGACATTTTTTGACCGCAAGCGCGGATATCGTCTGGCTTCGCGACGACTTTCGCCTCGACGATCAGCCGGCGGTTCGGGCGGCGGCGGATCGCCCGGCGCTCTATGTCTATGCGCATAATGAAGCGGACGCCGGCGCCCGCCCGCCCGGCGCCGCCGCCAAATGGCGTCTCGCCAAATCGCTCGAAGCGATTGCCGCGCGATTGTCCGCGCGCGGCGCGCGCCTCGACGTCGTCAACGGCGACACGGAGCAGGCGATCGTCGCGCTGGCCGCGGCCGCGAACGCCGACCGGGTCCTCTGGACGCGGCGATACGACGGCGCGGCGACAGCAGCCGACGCCCGCGTCAAGGCGGCGCTCAGGGAGCGCGGGATTGAAGTCTTAACTTTCAGCGGGCGGCTCTTGCGCGAACCCTCTGAAATCGCTGAGACGCCGGGCAAGCGGCTAAGCGTCTTCACCGCGTTCTGGCGCCGCCATCGCGCGCTGGGCGCCATTCCCCCGCCCTCGCCGGCCCCTGATCGCCTGATCGCGGCGGAGTGGCCGCGCACGGCGCCTGAACGCGCGTCGATCGGCGCGCTCGGCCTGACGCCGACGGCCCCGGACTGGTCGGCCGAACTTGGCGCCGACGAAACCCCAGGCGAGGACGGCGCGCTTGGAACGCTCGAACGCTTCATCGCCGAGGCGCTGCCCGCATATGCGGAGGAGCGCGACCAGCTTCGGCGCGACGCGACGTCGCGGCTTTCGGCGCATTTGAGATTCGGCGAGATTTCGGCGCGCCGCGTCGCCCACGCTATCGAGAGCGCTTGCGCCGCCGAGCCGACGATCGCCAGGGCCGCGGAGAAGTTCCTGGCCGAACTCGGCTGGCGCGACTTCGCCGCAGCCCTCCTCGTCGCCCATCCCGATCTCGCTACCCGCCCTCTGCGGCCGGAATTCGAACGCTTTCCCTGGCGCGACGACGCCGAAGGCTTTCGCGCATGGAGGCGGGGCGAAACCGGCTATTCGATCGTCGACGCCGGCATGCGCCAGCTCTGGCGCACCGGATATATGCCCAATCGCGTGCGCATGGTCTCGGCCTCGTTCCTGGTCAAGCATCTGCTGATCGACTGGCGGCGGGGCGAGGAATGGTTCTGGGACACGCTCTCAGACGCCGATCCCGCCAGCAACCCGCTCAACTGGCAATGGGTCGCGGGCGCCGGCGTCGATTCAGCGCCCTTTTTCCGCATTTTCAATCCGGTCCTGCAGGCCGAGCGCTACGACTCCGAAGGCGCCTATATCCGCCGCTGGCTTCCCGAGCTCGCCAGGCTCGAGGCGCCGGACATCCACGCCCCCGGGCGAGCGTCGGACGCGGCGCTGACGCGCGCGGGCGTGGTCTTGGGGAAAACCTACCCGAGGCCGATCGTCGATCACGACTTCGCCCGCGCCCGCGCCCTCGCCGCCTTCGCCGAGATGCGCGCCGCCGGGCCGCCGGCCTGAACCGGCTCGCGCCTAAAGCACCAGCAGCTTTTTGACCAGCGAGAACACTTCCTTGTAGGGCAGCTTGGTCGCGCCGGCGATGGCGAACGGCACGAGCGCCGCCCCCGCGAGCGGCGCGATCGCCGAGCGGTTCATCAGGAAGATCGAGAGCTTCCGCGCAACCGCGAACTGCGCCGACGGATCGGCGACCGCATGGTCCGGATCGGCTTCCGAGGGATCGTCGGCGACGACGTTGCCCCCGATCACCGCGCGCTCCGCCGCGCGGTGGAATCGCGTCGCCTGGGCGCCGAGGATCTGAACCGTTTTTTCCTTCAGTTCCGAAAGGGGCTTCGAGAAAGCCAACAGGGGAAAGGCGAAAAACGCGAACACGATCGCAAGCCAGCCGGTAATGATGTAGCCGAACGTGACCGAGGAAATGTTGGTCTTGAAAACGTGCCGCACGACGGTGATGGCGACGGACGAGCTCAAAGCGAAGACGAACATCGCATACGCGTTCGGATATTCCCCGACGAAGCCGAGCCCCGCCTTTCCGTCAGGATGGGTGGCGACGAGCCTGAATTTGAGCGAGGCGATGCGCCACAGCAGCATCGCCCACACCAGGTAGCGCCAGAGTCCGCGAAACAGCAGGAAATTGAAAATCGGCACGCTGCAGATCACCGACCACCATCCCGCCAGCGTCACATGCGCAGCCCCTTCTCTGAACTGGACCGCCCAGCTCGAGCTGTCGGCGTCGAGCAAGTGGAAAAGCCAGAAAATGGCCGCCGCGATCGCAAGGGCGAGACAGACGATTTCCGCGACGCCGGCGTCGCGCAGTTTCAGCGCCCTCACCACCGCGGCCGCCGCGGCCTCGAAGGACTCCGGCGCCAGGATCGGCGCGCGGACGAATTGGCCCAGCTTGCCGCGCAATCCCTCCTCGACCTGCTGCTCGGCCAGCAGAAAAAGGCCGGTCGCGATGAAGAAGCGCGCCCAGGCGCCGAAGTCGAGCAGATATGGATGTGTGTTCGCGGGCCCGAACGCGCGCCCCTGAATCAAGCTTAAAATGAGCGGGACGCCCCAGGCGAAGGCGACGAACATCGCGGCCCTGCGGCCCGCATGCAAGGCGTCGTCCCTGAGCACCCCCAATCGACGCTGCAGTTCGAAGAAAGGTCCGCCGTGCGATGCGAGATACTCGCCAATGACGCTCGTCTCGTCCTCGGAGATTTCCGTCATTTCCCTGCCCCCTCAGTCTCGTTGGCCGTCGCCCCATTGCAATGCGATCCGCTGATTTGTCAAACCGGCGCGCGGCGACATGGGAAGATGCCGCCGTCTTCGCGGGCAGGCATGGCCGCCGTCTTGGCGAGAAGCAAAGCGACGCGTCGATCGGAGCGCCATTGTGATAAGGAGCGGAGTTCGGCAACGCTTCCGCATGGTTGCGCGCTTCGCTTGACGGGCGCGGCCCGGCGTCGGAAAAGACGGCTCGACCCGCCCGGGAGAGAGAATGCAACGCGTCACGCTGATCGACAATTATGACAGCTTCACGTTCAACCTCGCCCACTATCTCGGCGAACTGGGCGCTGACGTCGCGGTATGGCGCAATGACCAAATCACTGTCGAAGAAACGCTCGCAAACAAGGCGGACGCGATCGTCCTTTCGCCCGGCCCGTGCACGCCCAACGAGGCGGGCATCTGCCTCGAGCTCGTGCGCGCGGCGAGCGAAACGACCCCAATTCTCGGCGTGTGCCTGGGCCATCAGGCGATAGGTCAGGCGTTCGGCGCCGAAATCGTGCGCGCTGAGGCGCCGATGCACGGCAAAGTCTCGCGCATCTCGCATGACGCCCGCGGATTGTTTCGCGGCCTCAACGGTCCCTTTCAGGCGACGCGCTATCATTCCCTCGTCATCGAACGCTCGAGCGCCCCGCCCGACCTCGAGATCAGCGCCGAAAGCGACGACGGGCTGATCATGAGCATTGCGCATCATGATCGGCCCGTGTACGGGGTGCAGTTCCATCCGGAGAGCATCGCCAGCGAGCACGGGCATCAAATCTTACGCAATTTCCTCGATTTGGCCGCCGCTTTTAATGCGCGCGGACAAACGCGCTGAGACAAGGCGACCGGGACGCATGGAATCGTTCAAGCCTCTGATCGCCAAGGTCGCCGCAGGGGCGACGCTGACACGGGCGGAGGCGGCGACCGCCTTTGACTCGATGCTGTCGGGCGAGGTGACGCCCTCGCAGATGGGCGGATTCCTGATGGCGCTCCGGGTGCGCGGCGAGAGCGTCGAGGAGATCACCGGCGCGGTCGCCGCGATGCGCGACAAAATGCTGGCCGTCAACGCGCCCGCCGACGCGATCGACATCGTTGGCACCGGCGGCGACGGTTCGGGCTCCTACAATGTCTCGACGCTGGCCTCGATCATTACCGCCGCCTGCGGCGTTCCGGTCGCCAAGCACGGCAATCGGGCCGCCTCTTCCCGCTCGGGCGCCGCCGACACGTTGACCGCGCTCGGCGTCAAGATCGGGCTGGCGCCGGAAGGCGTCGAGCGCTGCATTCAGGAAGCCGGAATCGGCTTCATGATGGCGCCCACGCACCACGCGGCGATGCGCCACGTCGGCCCGACGCGCACCGAACTGGGGACGCGCACGATCTTCAACCTGCTCGGGCCGCTGTCCAATCCCGCCGGCGTCAGGCGCCAGCTCATCGGCGTCTTTTCCGCCGCCTGGCTGACGCCGATCGCAGAGGTTTTGCGCAATCTCGGCTCTGAACGCGTCTGGGTCACGCACGGCGCCGACGGGCTCGACGAGATCACCACGACCGGACCGACCAAGGTGGTCGAACTCAGGGACGGCGTCATCCGAGCCTTCGAAGTGACGCCGGAAGAGGCGGGGATCGCCCGCGCCGAACCGGCGGCCCTCAAAGGGGGAGAGCCGGCGCACAACGCCGAGGCGCTCATCGGAGTCCTCGACGGCGTCAAGAGCGCCTATCGCGACATCGCCCTGATCAATACAGCCGCCGCGCTCGTCATCGCCGGCAAGGCGGCGTCGCTCGAGGAGGGCGTGGCCAAGGGCGACTGGGCGATTCGCGCCGGCGCGGCGCGGCGCACGCTCGAGCGATTGATAGCAGCGTCGAACGATTGAAGGTCCGGGAACCCGATGACCGACATCCTGAAAAAGATCGAAAGCTATAAGCGCCGCGAAATCGCCGACGCCAAGGTGAGGGTGCCGCGGGCGACGCTCGAGCGCGAGATCGGCTCCCAGTCGCCGCCCCGCGGCTTCACCAAGGCCCTGGAGCGCGCGGTGCAGGAAGGACGGTTCGGCCTGATCGCCGAAATCAAGAAGGCGAGTCCGTCCAAGGGACTCATTCGCGATGATTTCGATCCGGGCGCGCTCGCCAAGGCCTATCAGGCCGGCGGGGCCTCCTGCATATCGGTTTTGACCGACGGCCCCTCGTTCCAGGGCTCGCCAGACCATCTGGTCAAGGCGCGCAAGGCGACGACCCTGCCGATTCTGCGCAAGGATTTCCTGTTTGACCCCTATCAGGTGCTGGAGGCGCGCGCCTGGGGCGCGGACTGCATACTCATCATCATGGCCGCGGTCGACGACGAGACCGCAAAGGCGCTCAACAAGGCCGCTCACGACCTCGGTCTCGACGTCCTGATCGAAGTCCACGATGAAACCGAACTCAAGCGCGCGCTGGCGCTCGAAGGCCGGCTCATCGGCGTCAACAACCGCGACCTTCGCACCTTCGAGACGTCGCTCGACGTCTGTCAGCGACTGAAGCCGTACGTGCCAGCCGGCAGGATCGTGGTCGCGGAAAGCGGCATTTCCGATCACGGCGACTGCAAGCGCCTCGCCAAAGCCGGGATCGAGACGTTCCTGGTCGGCGAGGCGCTGATGCGCTGCCCGGACGTCGCCGCGGCGACCCGCGCGCTGCTGACTGGGATGTAGCGGCGATCTCGGCCGCGCGGCGCGGCCGCTTCTCGCCTGCGGGCGTCGCCGTACCGTTCCGCGACTGCCGGATCGCGCGCGAGCGGCGAGAGTCGTTCCTTTTTCGTTCTAAACACGTCCGTGCTAATCTATCCGCACGAACGATTCGCCAAAGCATGGCACGGATATGAATGATCTTTTCGGCGCCTCGGCGCCCCAGCGCGGCAAGCCCGTGCCGTTGAAAGCCAAAACCGCCGCCCGCAGCGGCACGCCGGGGGAAGCCGACTACACCGCCGCCTCGATCGAGGTGCTCGAGGGGCTCGAGCCGGTGCGCCGTCGCCCGGGCATGTTTATCGGGGGCACCGACGCCAGCGCCCTGCACCATCTTTTCGCGGAAGTGATCGACAACGCGATGGATGAAGCGGTCGCGGGCCACGCGACTTTCATCGAAGTTTCGCTCGAGGACAGCGGCTATCTCAGCGTTCTCGACAACGGGCGCGGCATGCCGGTCGATCCGCATCCGAAATTTCCGAAGAAATCCGCGCTCGAAGTCATCATGACGATGCTGCACGCGGGCGGCAAATTCGACAGCGGCGCCTATGAGACCTCCGGCGGCCTCCATGGCGTCGGCGTCTCGGTGGTCAACGCGCTGTCCGAAAAGCTGGAAGTCGAAGTCGCGCGAGGACAGACGCTCTACCGCCAGACTTTCGAGCGCGGCAGGCCGACGACGCCGCTGACGACCGTCGGCAAGACGCCGAACCGCCGCGGCACCAAGGTGCGTTTCCTCCCCGATCCGAAGATTTTCGGCGAAGAGGCCCGTTTCGATCCGGCGCGCGTGTTCAAGATGGCGCGTTCGAAGGCCTATCTGTTCGGCGGGGTCGAGATCCGCTGGCGCTGCGCGCCCTCGCTGCTTGGAGAAAACGCCAGCGTTCCGTCCGAGGCGGTTTTCCACTTCCCTGGCGGCCTCAAGGACTATCTCGCCGCCGACATCGAAGGCCAGGACCTCGTCGCCGATCAGGTCTTCACTGGCCGGGTCGAAAAGACGGGCAAGCATGGCTCGGTCGAATGGGCGATCGCGTGGCTCGCCGGCGCCGACGGCTTCGTTCATTCCTATTGCAACACCATCCCGACTCCCGACGGGGGCACGCATGAAGCCGGCTTGCGCAATGCGATGCTGCGAGGCCTGAGGGGCCACGCGGAGCGGATCGGACAGGCCAAGCGCGCCAGCGCGCTTACGGCCGACGATGTGATGGCCGGCTGCGCCGCGCTCATCTCCGTCTTCATTCGCGAGCCGGAATTCCAGGGCCAGAACAAGGGCCGGCTGCAGACAGCGGAAGCCGCACGGCTCGTGGACGGCGTCGTGCGTGACGCTTTCGACCATTGGCTCGCGGCGGCGCCCAGCCAGGCGGCGAAATTGCTTGATTGGTCGATCGAGCGCGCCGAAGAGCGCCTCCGGCGCCGCATGGAGAAGGATGTCGCGCGAAAGTCCGCGATTCGCAAGCTGAGGCTGCCGGGCAAGCTCGCAGATTGCACGAACTCGTCCGCGCAAGGCTCTGAGTTATTTATTGTCGAGGGCGATTCGGCCGGCGGGTCGGCCAAACAGGCGCGAGATCGCGCCTCGCAGGCGGTCCTTCCGCTTCGCGGCAAGATCCTCAACGTCGCCTCCGCCACGCGGGACAAACTTGCCCAGAACCAGCAGCTCGGCGATCTTCTGCAGGCGCTCGGCGCCGGCGCCGGCGCTCACTATCGTTCCGCCGACTTGCGCTACGACAAAATCATCATCATGACTGACGCCGACGTCGATGGCGCCCATATCGCCTCGCTCTTGATCACATTCTTTTTCCGCCAAACGCCGAAATTGATCGAGGAAGGCCATCTCTATCTCGCGGTTCCGCCGCTCTACCGGCTGACGCAAGGGGCCCGATCGCTTTACGCGCGCGACGACGCGCACAAGGCTGAACTGCTGAAGTCGGGATTTCCCGGCCGCGGGACGATCGAGACCAGCCGGTTCAAGGGCCTGGGCGAAATGCCGATGCGCGACCTGCGCGAAACCACGATGGACCCGGCCAAGCGCACTCTGCTCCGGGTCACTATTGTCGCGAACGACAACGACGCTACGGCGGAGACGGTCGAACGCCTGATGGGCTCCAAGCCGGAGGCGCGCTTCGCTTTCATCCAGGAACGCGCGCCCCGCGCCGTCGAGCTGGTCGATTTCTGAGGAACTTCCCGCATACGCTTTGTTTACCACGTTCGGATTAATGTCCCAGCGCTGTCGTTGCAGCGTGGGAACCGACCATGGCGGGCATTTTCGGAGTTCTGTACGCGGGGAAAACGGTCCGCACGGTCGCCGCAGGCGCGGCGGTCGCCTGCATCGCCGCGACTGCGCTTGGCGTCGAAGCAGAGCGCCTCGCCCAATCCGCCGGGCCGACAATGATCTCGAATCTGTTTCCTCGTCCGCTGCCCTCCTTGGGATTGCACGCCAACGCGATCGATTTTGCGACCACGGGATCGATCCAAACGGAAGGGCGGCATGAACTCGTCGTGCTCGGGCCCTGCGGCGACCAGACGGATCGTCATTGACTCCCCAAAACGGGCTCGACACGCGCCTGCCGTTGGGCGTGGAGCACTCAGATCCCTCTGAAGGATTGCCGGACGGGCGCTTGTCACGCTGAGTTAACCACGGCGTCTTCGATAAAAAACGTAGAACGTCAGTTGAAATAATACTTCATTCCCTTTCGTCGAAGCATCTGGAAAGGGGTGAGGAAATGCGCTATTCTCTCGAAGCGAGGTCCGTTTGCGACACGCAAGCGGTGTGGCGAGCTGTTGATGATACGGGCGCATTCTTTCGTTTTTTCGCCGAAGGCGGGAGACTTCGCGTCGCTCGCCGCTCGAAGCGAAGAGGCTGGGTTTCTGGCGCTCCCTGCTCTGACCGAAAGGCCTCGCTTTTGAAGGTTCCGACGGAGTTTTGCATTCCGCGTCCGATCATCGGCGATCGTTTTGGCGCCGCTGACGCGCGCGAATCTCGCTGCGGCCACGCAGCGGTCGCGGGGGCCCTGCGCCTCCATCATTGGGGGATTTGGGTGGAGATCTGGGAGTAACATGAGCAAAGGTAAGGATTTTCGGGCGCCGCGCAAGCGCGGTTTCGACGATGACGGACCGATGTCCTATGAATCAAGGCCAAGGCCCTCGCGCGGGTATGGCGGCGCTCCCGAGGGCGCCTATGGCGGCCCGCCCATGGGCGGGACCTCCTCTTCTGTCCCCGCGAATCCCAACGCGCCCACGGTGGACGCTGTGGTGAAATGGTTCAAGACCGACAAGGGCTACGGCTTCGTCGAATTGGCCGGAGGCCAGGGCGACGCGTTTCTGCACGCCAACGCCCTGCACGCGGCCGGTCACGAAACGGTTCCGGCCGGCGCGAAACTCCGTGTTCTGGTCGGCGCCGGCGCCAAGGGCGCGCAGGTCACGCGCGTGGTCGAAGTCGACACCGCCGGCGTGGTCGAGCGCCCGCAGCGTTCGTTCGGAGACGCCCCGCCTAGGCCTCGCCGCACCCCGCCCGATCCATCGACCGCGATTCCCGTCAGCGGAAAAGTGAAGTGGTTCGACGACGCCAAGGGTTTCGGCTTCGTCGCCAGCGAGGACGGCGGCAAGGACGTGTTCGTCCACATCTCGATCCTCGGCCCGGCTGGCATCACGCATCTCGCCGAGGGTCAGCAGGTCAACATGCGGGTCGTCGACACGCCGAAGGGGCGGGAGGCGATTTCGCTTTCAGTCTGATTTGACCTTGAACGCGCGGCGCAGGCTTGGCCTGCCCGCGCGAAGGCGTTGCGAGGCCGATCGGTTCGCTCGTCATAGTTCCCCGGTCCGGCGGCATTTAAGCTCGGTGCATGCAGCCTTCGTCCGACATCCGCCGCCTGATCGAAATCATGGCGGCGCTTCGCGATCCTGTCAGCGGCTGTCCCTGGGACGTCGAGCAGACCTTCGCTTCGATCGCGCCGTTCACGATCGAGGAGGCTTATGAGGTCGCCGACGCGATCGAGCGCGCCGATGCGGAGGATTTGCGCGACGAACTCGGCGACCTTCTGCTGCAGGTCGTCTTCCATGCGCGCATGGCGGAGGAAGCGGGGTCGTTCGACTTCGGCGGCGTGGTCGAGGCGATAACGACCAAACTGATCCGCCGGCATCCGCATGTCTTCGGCGACGCCGGCAAAATAAACGCCGACGCCGTCAAGAGTCTTTGGGGGCGCATCAAGGCCGACGAGAAGCGTCAACGAGCGCAAGCGCGCGCGGCGGCGGGCGCTCCGGCCGAGGCGCCCGCCGGCGCGCTCGGCGGCGTGCCGGCCGCTCTGCCCGCGCTTTTGCGGGCCCTCAAGCTTCAACAGCGCGCCGCCAAGGTCGGCTTCGACTGGAGCGACGTTCGCGCGGTGTTGGCGAAACTCAGCGAGGAGATCGCCGAGGTCGAGGCCGAAATCGCCGGCGGCTCCCGGGAAGCTCTGACGAGCGAGGTCGGCGATGTCCTGTTCGCCGTCGTCAACCTGGCGCGTCATCTCGACGTCGACGCCGAGGCGGCGCTGCGCGACGCCAACGCCAAATTCGAACGCCGTTTCGCCCATATCGAAAATCGTCTCGCTGAGAGCGGACGAAGGCCGGAAAGCGCCGATCTCGAGGAGATGGAGGCCTTGTGGACCGAAGCCAAGGGGTTCGAACGGCGCCGCAACTGAACGGCGCGCGATGAAACAGGCCTATGTCGCGCTGTTGCGGGGGGTCAATGTCGGCGGCGCCAACCGCCTGCCGATGGAGCGGCTGCGGGCGCTATTCGTCGAGGCGGGCGCGAGCGACGTCGATACCCTCATACAGAGCGGCAACGTCGTCTTTGCCGCGACCGGCGCGAAGGCGGCGAAGATCGTTGAAGCGGTCGCCGGCGCGATCAACCGCGAATTCGGATTCGCCGCGCCGATGGCGCTGCGCGGCTCCGCGGCCTGGAGAGCGCTGATCGACGGCAACCCGTTCCTCGGCCGCGGCGCTGATCCCGATACGCTTCATGCGCTCTGTCTTACCGAAACCCCGAGCGCGGCGAGCCTGGCGCGTCTTGATCCCAACCGCTCGCCGCCGGACGAGTTCTTGGTTTGCGGACAGGATGTCTATCTGCGCCTGCCTTCGGGCGTCGCCCGCACCAGGCTGACCAACGCCTGGTTCGAACTCGAGGCTCGGCGTCGTTTCGACCTCGCGCAACTGGCGCACGGTCCTGAAGCTGGGCGAACTCATCGCCGCGCGCGGGCGCCCGTCATAGGCGCGAGAGGCGCAAGCCTCGCCAACCGGAGCGCGAATCCCTCGTCGAGCGCCTCCCCGAGAAATAACCGCCGCCAGATGGCGCCGTCGATCGCTTCGATCAGCGCGTCGCGCAGCTGGGCGTCCGCCGAGCGGGCCGCCATTATCTGTCTGAGCGCCGTCTGGCGCGGCTTCAGCATCGTCGCCCGGAAGGCTTCGGCCGTGCGCGGGTCCGCCTGGGATTCGACGAACAGCGCCCCGAGCGAGCCGGCGAACGGCTTCAAGGACGCGAATTCCGCCTTCAGATAGGCCGCAAGATCGCCGGCGCGGACGGCCGCCTCGCGCGGGCGGTCGATGCGGTCGGCCGCCTTCGCCGCCAGGGCCTCGATGACCAGCGCCGCCTTGTTCGGCCATCGGCGATAGAGCGTCTGTTTGCCCGCTCCGGCGGCCTTGGCGATCGCGTCCACCGTCAGCGCGTCATAACCCTCGTTCAGCACCCGCCAATAGGCGGCGTCGATGAGCGCCGCCTTGCTCGCCTCGCTGAAGGGCCGGCCGATCGGACGCCTTCCTGATTCGCTCATCGCGGCAGCTTAGCGCAGGGCGGAACGGATCGTCTCGCTTATTTTCGAGACGAAAAGGCTCGTAATTATGGATATGCGCAATCATTATGGAACGCACCGTTCCGTATGTTTTCGGGTCGGCCAGTCTCGCTATTGCGCCCCGCGAAAAAGTCAGGGCGGCGGACGCGCGCGGTCCGGGCGATCGAATGATGACGCAGAAGTCGGCGAAACGGTTGGAAACCGCGCGACAAGGTTCACAGACAATGAATGACGGCCGTGGCCGGGCTCGAACGCGACTTCGGCTTCTGCCCCAGGGCTCGCGCGCGAGCGGGCGGAGGAGGCGCCTTTAGCGTTTGCGTCGACGATGAGAGGCCGGCTCTACGACCGACCGCGCGAAGCGGTCCCGCACCCGCGCGAGCCGGTCGGGCGCGATGCGCACGCTGAGATGGATTGCGTCCCCCTCGTCGCGGCGGCTCATCACTTCGCCGTGCTCGTAGAGCCAATGCAGGCCCGGTCCGTCGGTTGAATCGAGGGTGAGGTCGATGACGGCGCGAGCGCGCGCCAGCCGATCCTCGATCGCCGCCAGGAGGCGGTCGAGCCCCTCCCCCGTCAAAGCGGAGACAGCGATCGGCGCCGCCTCTTCGCCATCCCGCTCCAGCGCGAACAAAGCGCGCGCGTCCGGGTCGAGTTTGTCGAGCTTGTTCCAGACCTCGATCACGCGATCGGCCCGGTCGGCGACGCCGAGTTGATCGAGGATCGCGTCGACGTCCCCGGTCTGCGCCTCGCTGTCGGCGTGGGAGAGATCGTGCACATGCACGATCGCGTCGGCGGCCCGGACTTCTTCCAGCGTCGCGCGAAAGGCGGAGATCAGCTGCGTCGGCAGCTCCGAAATGAAGCCGACCGTATCCGAAAGGATCGCCGAACCGCCGTGCGGCAACTTGATCAGCCGCATGGTCGGATCGAGGGTGGCGAACAGCATGTCCGCCGTCATGACCTCGGCCCGGGTCAGCCGATTGAACAGGGTCGACTTGCCCGCGTTGGTGTAGCCGACCAACGCGACGGTCGGATAGGGAACGTCGCCGCGGTTCGCACGGTGCAGGCCTCGCGTGCGCTTGACTCCCTCCAGCTCCCGCTCGATGCGGACCATGCGCTCCTGAATCAGGCGGCGGTCGGTTTCGATCTGGGTCTCGCCGGGGCCGCCGAGAAAGCCGAATCCGCCGCGCTGACGCTCAAGATGGGTCCACGACCTGACGAGGCGCGAACGCTGATAGGCCAGATGCGCCAGCTCCACTTGCAGCGCGCCCTCGGCGGTGCGCGCCCTGCGGCCGAAAATCTCGAGGATCAGCCCTGTCCGGTCGATGACCTTGCATTGGAAGGCCTTCTCCAGGTTGCGCTGCTGCACCGGGGATAGCGCGCAATCCATCACTACGAGGTCGATCGCCTCGGCCTTGACCTCGGCGGCGATCGCCTCGACCTTGCCCTTGCCGAGATAGGTCGCCGGCCGGATTGCGTTCAGGGAGATGGTCTGGGCCCCGACGACCTTGAGATCGATTGCGCGCGCCAGTCCGACCGCCTCTTCGCGCCGCGCCTCAAGACTGCGCAACGCGCCCCGCTCGCCGGTCTGGCCGCGCGTTAAACGCGGGCATACGACGTGCGCGCGCGTGCCGGACGCAAGAGCCTTTTCCCGATTGTCGATCGCGTCGCGAGACGAGTCCAAATCCGTCTGCTCAGTGAGCGTCGGCGCCATCCTCCACCGCCTCGAACATCGTGATCGGGCCAGCGGGCATGATGGTGGAGATCGCGTGTTTGTAGACGAGCTGCGAGTGCCCGTCGCGCCGCAGCAAAACGCAGAAATTGTCGAACCAGGTGACAAAGCCCTGCAATTTGACTCCGTTGACCAGAAAAATCGTGACCGACGTCTTGGATTTCCGCACGTGGTTGAGAAACGTGTCCTGGAGGTTCTGCGCCTTCTCGGTTGCCATGAGTTTTTCCGTTTGTTAGGCCTTTGCGGGCGGCTCTCATTCAATCCTCATGCGCGCCTTTTGTGACACGCCGTATGGCCCCTTATATCACGAAAAGCACGAAGGTCGAACGCATAACCGATATCACAATGTTAAACCGGCTGTCATGACCTCCCCGCGACTGCGTGGAACGCCCGCCGAAGCGCGAGAACGATTGGCCCCGGGCGCCCCTCGCCGATCGTCCGGCCGTCGATCGCCACCACCGGCATGGCGATTGTCGTCGCGCTCGAAAGGAACGCCTCTCGCGCGTCATAGGCCTCCTGAGGCGTGAAAGGCCGTTGTTCGAGGCGAAGCGCGAGACTGTCGGCGACGTCCAGCAGGGTCGCGCGGGTGACGCCGTGCAAAATCGCGTTGTCCGCCTGACGGGTGACGAGCGCGCCATCGTGGTTGACGATCCATGCGTTGGTCGAGGCTCCGTCGGTGACGAATCCGTCTCGATCGACGTACCAGGCCTCGAACGCGCCGGCTTCCCGCGCGGCCTGCTTGGCCAGCACATTGGGCAGCAGTTGCAGGGTCTTGATGTGCGGGTGCGCCCAGCGCTCATCGGGCGTCGTGATCACCGCGACTCCCGCCGCCGCCCGGGCCTCGCCGAGATCGGGATTAAGCGAACGGGCGGTGACGACGAGGCCCGGTCTCACGCCGCGCTCCGGAAACCCATGGTCGCGCCGCGCGGCGCCGCGACTGACCTGCAAGTACACGAGACCGTCTCGCACCCGATTGCGCGATATTGTCTCGCGCATGACCGCGCGCAACGCGCCCTCCCCGATCGGCCATGATATGCGCAGCGCAGCGAGCGATCGTCCGAGGCGGGCGAGATGGCGCGCCTCGTCGATCAGCGCGCCTCGCCTGACTTCACACACTTCGTAGACCCCGTCGCCGAATGTAAAAGCGCGATCTTCGATCGACACCGCAGCCGTCGCAAGCGGCAGGTAGCGCCCGTTGACATAGGCGATGCGCGACATCTCTGAGCCCCCTTGCCCGCGCTTTCGCTATTCGACGCCGAGGGACTTGAGCTTGCGATGGAGCGCCGAGCGCTCCATGCCGATGAATTCCGCCGTCCGCGAGATGTTGCCGCTGAATCGGCTCAACTGGGCCACCAGATAGTCGCGCTCGAACGCCTCGCGCGCGTCGCGCAGCGGAAGGCTCAACAGCTTCTCGCCGCCGATGCCGCTGGCGACCGCCGGCACCAGCGCGCCGACCTCCGCCGGCAGCATCGACGCCGAAATCTCGGCGTTCGGATCGCCGAGCGCCAGGATCATCAACCGTTCGACATTGTTGCGCAGCTGGCGGATGTTTCCCGGCCAGTCGTGCGACTGCAATACCGCCATCGCGTCCGCGCCGACGCGGCGCGGCGCGACCCCCATGCTGGCCGCGGCCAGCTCCAGGAAATATTGAACGAGCTCGGGGATGTCCTCGCGCCTCTCCGCCAGCGACGGCACCCGAATCGGCACCACCGAGAGACGGTGAAAGAGGTCCTCGCGGAAGCGCCCCTCGGTGATCGCCTCGGCGAGATCCCGGCTGGTTGAGGAGATGATCCGCACGTCGACAAAAACGCGAGACGAGCCGCCGACTCGCTGAAAGTTCTGATCGACCAGGACGCGAAGGATTTTCGCCTGGGTCTCGCGCGGCATGTCGGCGACCTCGTCGAGATAGAGCGTACCGCCGTGAGCCTCCTCGAGAGCGCCGATCCGCCTGGAGCCGTCGGTCACGGCCTCGATGCCGAAAAGCTCGGCCTCCATCCCCTGGGGCGACATCGCCGGCGCGTTGATGACGACGAACGGACCTTCCGCGCGGGTCGAGCTTCCATGGATGAGCCTGGCGGCCAGTTCCTTGCCGGAACCGGCCGCGCCTGAAATGAGAACGCGCGAATTGGCTGGCCCGATCTTCTCGATGATTCGCTTGAGATTGACGATCGCCGTCGAAGAACCGATCATCCGGGTGACCGCCCCGCCGCGGGCGCGAAGATCGTTGACCTCGCGCTTGAGCCGCGAGGTCTCCAGCGCCCGCTCGGCGATCAGGATCAGACGGTCCGCCTTGAACGGCTTTTCGATGAAGTCGTAGGCGCCGAGCTTGATCGCCGTCACCGCCGTCTCGATGTTGCCGTGTCCTGAAATCATGACGACCGGCACCTGCGGATTTTGCCGTTTGATCGCTTCGAGCAGCTGGAGACCGTCCAGCTTCGAGCCTTGCAACCAGATGTCGAGCAGGACCAGTTGCGGCCGGCGCGCCTCGATCGCCGAGATCGCCTCGTCCGAATTGCGCGCAAGGCGCGCGCCATGACCCTCGTCCTCCAGAATGCCGGCGACGAGTTGACGGATGTCCTCTTCGTCGTCGACGATGAGAATGTCAGCAATCATCAGGACGATCCGATCTTCTCGCTCTCCGGCGCGGCGTCGTTGCGAGGGGCGCCCGGCAACGGCAATTTCATCAGAACCTTTGCGCCGTGGCCGCCGTCCGGGCGCGCCAGTCCGTCGAGCAGTTCGACCCCGCCGCCATGGTCCTCGAAAACCTTGACCACTATCGGCAGGCCGAGCCCGGTGCCTTCCGCCCGCGTCGTCACATAGGGTTCGGTGAGGCGATGGCGCTCCTCGCGCGGGAAGCCCTTGCCGTTGTCGCTGACGGAGATCTCGGCGTACCCCCCCGAGTCGGCGGCCAAAGTTGTCAGGACGATTTTGTTTCCCTCGGATTCTCCCAACGCGTCAATGCCTTCCGTGGCGTTTTTCAGAACGTTTGTGAGCGCTTGCGAAATGAGCCGGCGATCGAAGTCGGCGAACACCGGTTCGGCCGGCAATTGCTCCTCGAAATGGATGTCCGACCGTCCGACCCGCATCAGGAAAATCGCCTGGCGCACGCAATCGGTCAGATCGTCGCGGGTCGGCCGCGCATTGGGCATGCGGGCGAAGGACGAGAATTCGTCGACCATGCGCTTGATGTCGTCGACTTGGCGAATGATCGTGTCGGTGCATTGGTCGAAGACCTCCCTCCCCTCGACAATGTGCCGGCCGTAGCGCCGCTTCAATCGCTCGGCGGAGAGCTGGATCGGCGTCAGTGGATTCTTGATCTCGTGGGCGATGCGGCGCGCGACGTCGGCCCAGGCGGCGGTGCGCTGGGCGGTGACGAGATCGCTGATGTCGTCGAGCGTGATGACGCTTCCGCGATCGTCGCGCCCCGGATTGCCGGTGACGCGAACATTGAGAATGCGCTCGCGTCCGTCTCGAAGAACGGTCGCCTGGCCCTGGTGAAGACGCATCCGCAACGAGCGAGCCTGTTCCCAGATCGACGCAATGCTATGCTGGGCCGCCTCCACGGACCTTCCGATCAACCCGCGTTCGCCGCCGAGAAGGCGCTCGGCGGCGGCGTTTGAGACTGTGATCACGCCTTCGTTGTCGACGCCCAGGACGCCCGCCGGCACGCCCGCCAGCACCGCCTCGATAAAGGCGCGGCGCTCGTCGTTGAGCGCGTTGGCCTCGATCAGGCCGGTTTGCTGGCGCAGTAATTCCGAAGTCATTTTGTTGAAAGTGTCGCCGAGATGACCGAGGTCGCCATCCGAGGAGCGCGTGGGCACCTGGACGTGAAGATTGCCGGAGGCGACCTGGTCGGTGGCGCGGATCAGACGACGGATCGGTCCCACGAGTTGATTGGCGAAGGCGAGCCCGAGCCAGATCGCCGAAAACAGCATCGTCAGGGCCAGCAGCACGAAGACGGTGGCGAAGCCGAGCTCGAGATTATGCCTATGGGCTTCGAACCGTCCGAATACGTTGCCGACGTTGGCCGCGTCGATCGCCATTTTGGCCGCCAAAGGATCGATTCCGCGCGCGGCGTACAGGAATTGCCCTTCCACGCCGGGTATGGGCCGGATGCCAACGAAGACATTGCCCACGCCAAGCATGCCGCACAGGGCCTCGTCATTGGCGGCGTCCCGGAAATCGGACGATTCAGGCTTGGCGATCAGTTTATCGTCCGAGCCCGCCGCGATTTCGACCGTCGTTCCATCGCTCTTCATGATCGCGGCGGCGTTGAAGCCGAGGGTCTTGGATCGCGAACTGAAGTATTCCTTGAATTGGGCCGGATCCGAGCGCAGCAGCAGCGAACTTCGCGCGATGTCGTCCGCGGTCAGCACCACGTCCCGAAGGAGGGCGCGGCACTGGGACTCTCGGTAGAGCTGGGTCGCCTGGTTGGATTCATTGATGAACGCCGCGACGTCGGTCATGAAGCGGGGGTTGATCGCCCACTCGACTGAAACGGTGGCGACGACCGCGGTCACGATCGCGGGAATCGCCGCGACCAGCGAAAACAGGGCGACAACCCGGCTGTGCAGCCGGGCGCCCGCGCGCGCCGCGCGCCGCGCCGCCCTGAGCCGCGCCAGCTCGAAGCCGATGAGGATGATCAAGGTGAGGACGACGAGGCCGTCGCCGATCAGCAGCGTCCAAACAACGCCTGCGGTGGGGAGAATGGGGGTGAAGCCGGCGAAGACGAGAAACGTCGCCAGCGCCAGCACGAAGGCCGCGCCGACCGCGAACGGGCCAAATCGTCCCGCGGGCCTCTCTTCAAAGGGCGCCGAACCGCGCGCGCCGGTGATCGTCGTCCCTGTCAAACCCTTAGACCGAAAGCCGCCCGGCGAAGTCGATAACGCCTTGCCTCCGTGGCAATGATGCAACGATGTTGCCCAATTGCGACGATTTAGCGGCGCTGTCAACGAAAGCTGGGCATGCCTCGCAAGTTCAGTTCGCGGATTTTCTTGCGCAGGGTGTTGCGATTGAGCCCCAGGATTTCGGCGGCCTTGATCTGGTTTCCCCTGGTCAACGCCAGAGTCGCGGCGATCAGCGGCGCCTCCAGGTCATGCAGCACCCGGTGATAAAGCCCGGCCGGCGGGCTCACGCCGTCGAAGGATCGGAAAAGATCGGCGATGGCGCGCTCCATCGCCGCGTCAAATCCCTCGCCCGTGATCTGAACGGCGATCGGGACCGCGCGCTGCCGGCCGTCCTCGTTCCCGACCGGCGGTGGGAGCGGGGCGCCGTCCCTGCGCTCAGTTCGGCCTCGATCAGCGCCTCGCCGATCACTTCCTGCGGGTAGAGCGCGGCGAGTCGGCGGGCGAGATTTTCGAGCTCGCGCACATTGCCGGGCCACGGGTAGCGTCGCAACCGCTCCATGGCGGCCGGCTCGATCGTCTTGACCGGAAGGCCTTCGCCGGCCCCGCGCTGGAAAAAGGCGCGCACGAGATCGGGGATGTCCTCCGAGCGTTCGCGCAGCGGCGGCAGACGCATCGGCACCACGTTGAGGCGAAAGAATAAATCCTCGCGAAAAGCCCCCTGCTGGATGCCGAAGCGCAGATCCTTGTTGGTCGCCGCGATGATGCGCACGTTCGACTTGATCGGCGTCCGTCCTCCTACGGTCGTATATTCGCCCTGCTGCAACACGCGCAGAAGGCGTGTTTGCGCCTCCATCGGCATGTCGCCGATTTCATCGAGGAACAGGGTCCCGCCCTCGGCCTGCTCGAAGCGCCCGACCGAACGCGCGGCGGCGCCGGTGAAGGCCCCTTTTTCATGGCCGAACAATTCGCTTTCGATGAGGTCGCGCGGAATGGCCGCCATGTTGATGGCGACGAACGGCCCGCCCTTGCGCTTGCCGTAGTCATGCAAGGCGCGGGCGACCAGTTCCTTGCCGGTTCCCGACTCCCCGGAGATCATCACGGTGAGGTCGGTCTGCATCAGCCGCGCGAGCACCCGGAAAATGTCCTGCATCGCCGGCGAGCGGCCGACGATCGGCATCGTCTCGGCCGGGGCCGGCGGATCGTGGTCTTCTCTCCGGCGCTTGGGCTCGGCGAGCGCCCTGCCGACGATGGCGACGAGTTCGCGCAGATCAAAAGGCTTCGGCAGGTATTCGTAAGCCCCGCGCTCGGAGGCCCTGATCGCGGTCATGAACGTGTTCTGGGCGCTCATGACGATAATCGGCAGCTCGGGCCGCATCCGCTTGATGCGCGGCAGGAGGTCGAAGGCGTTGTCATCGGGCATCACCACGTCGGTGATGACAAGGTCCCCCTCGCCCGCCGCGACCCATCGCCAGAGCCCCGCCACCGTGCTCGTCGCCCGCACTTCGTAGCCGGCGCGCGTCAACGCCTGATTGAGCACGGTTCGGATTCCGGCGTCGTCGTCGGCGACCAGGATATTGCCTGACGGCATACTCAAGCTCCTTCGGCCAATCGGGCGCCGCCCGTCACCTCGGTCCGGGCTGGCGCGGCGTTTCGAGAGGCATCAGCACGCGAAAGATCGTCCTGCGCAGATGCGACTTGCATTCGATCGTGCCGCCGTGGTCGCCGATCAGCTTGGCGACCAGTGCAAGACCTAGACCAGAACCCTGCGGCTTGGTCGTCACGAAAGGATCGAACAGGTTGCCGAGAATATCCGGCGCGATGCCCGGACCATTGTCACGCACGCAAATTTCGAGCGGGAGGCTCACCGGTTCGGCGCTCGGCTGGCTGCGCAACCGCACCCCCGGCCGGTACGCGGTGCTCAATGTAATTTCACCATCAATGCTATCGTTTCCAATGGCTTCCGCCGCGTTTTTGATCAAGTTGAGAAACACCTGGATCAATTGGTCGCGCGACCCATGGACATGGGGCAAGGACGGATCGTAGGTCTCGACGAATCGGATGTGGCGCGCGAAGCCGGCCTGGGCCAGCCGTTTGACATGATCCAGCACCGCGTGAATGTTGAGGCTTTCCCAATTTGCCGGTGTCGAATCGGCGAAGGACTGGACCCGATCGACGAGTTTGACGATCCGGTCGGTTTCCTCACAGATCAGCCGGGTCAGCCCGCGGTCATCGTCGCTGGCGTTCGCCTCCAGCAACTGGGCCGCGCCGCGAATGCCCGACAGCGGATTCTTGATTTCGTGCGCCAGCATCACGCCAAGGGCCGTGATCGACCGGGCGGCGCTTCGGTGGGTGAGTTGCCTGTCTATTTTTTCGGCAATCGCCCGTTCTTGCAGCAAGATCGCCACCGCTTGATCCGGCTGCGGCAACGGCGCCACGAAAACGTCGACAATTCCCCGATTCCCGGTCCTGGGTGTGGAGATGTCGATCTTGTAGCCGTTGACGGTCGCCTGACTGCTCAGGGCATCGGCGACGAGCGACAGCACCGGGGAGCCAAAGGGCACAATGTCGGCGAGGCTTGCGCGCAAGAGCGCGCCGCGACCCATGTCGAAGAAGGTTTCGGCCGCGATATTGACGTCAATGATCCTGCCCGGCGCGTCAACCGTGAGCAGCGGCTGGGCCAGCGCATTCAACACCTTCGCGGCGTCTCCGCTCATCCTTTGAAAGGGCGCCGTCATGCCGCGGCCCGCGTCTCCGCGGCCTCGAAGACGCAAGCGAGCAGAGCCCGGGCGCCCGCGGGGTCTTCGGTGGTCACCAGATCGCGCCGCGTCGCATCCGGCGCCCCCAAGCCCCGCGCATAGGCCGCCAAATGCTTTCTGGCGTGGCGCAGACCAGAGCGAGGCCCGAGATTTGCGATCAGCCAGTCGAGATGCTCGAGCGCCGCGTCGCGTCGATCCTCGAGCGGCGGCAGTCGAAGCGGCCCGCCGTCCTCGATCGCGCGGGCGAGAGCGCCGACCAGCCATGGCGCGCCCAAGGCCGCGCGCCCGACCATCACCGCGCGAGCGCCCGACCGGATCAGCATCGCCCGCGCATCCTCGACGCTGGCGCAATCGCCATTGACGACGACCGGAATGCCGACCGCCTCCACAACCGCCCGCACCGCTCTCCAGTCGGCGCGGCCATCGTAGAATTGTGTCCGGGTGCGGCCGTGGACGGTCGCCATCCGCGCTCCGGCCCGCTCCGCGCGGCGAGCGAGTTCGGGAGCGTTCAGCGAATTCTCGTCCCAGCCAAGCCTCATCTTGAGCGTCACCGGAACTGAAACCGCCTCGGCCACCGTCGCGACGACCCGTTCGGCGTGGTCGAGATCGCGCATCAGCGCGGCGCCGGCCAGCGCTCCCGACACCCGCCGGGCCGGACAACCCATATTGATGTCGATGATGTCCGCTCCGGCCGCCTCGACCATGCGCGCCGTCTCCGCCAGCGCGCGCGGCTCGCGACCGACGAGCTGGACCGCATGCGGCGCCACGCCGTCGCCTTCGGCGCGCATCGCGGCCTCGACGTCGCCTTCGAGAAAGGTCTCGGCGGCCACCATCTCGGAAAACGCCAGCGCGGCCCCGAATCGCCGCGCGATCCGGCGCATCGCCAGATCGCTGACGCCCGACATCGGGGCCAGCATCGCGCCGCCGTCGAGCCGAACCGCTCCCAGGACGATCGGGGAGTCCGCGCCTAAATTATGTGCAACTTTCATTATGCCTATACTGTAATCAGGACCAAGGCGAACGCAAGGCGGCGCGGCAAAAAACGCGGTGTGGAACATGACCTTGGGCTAAACGTCAAGCTCTTGCGCTGGTTGAATCCAGGGGAGAAATTAGCGGCTTCCGCCGAAGGCGGGCCAAAAGCGTCCCGACCCGACCAAGGAGCGTTGATATGCGCGCATTGCTTCTCGCAGCGGCGATCGTGATTGCGTCGCCCCTATCCTGCTTCGCCGTCGTCCGGCTCAGCGTGCCGGGCGAATGCGCGGATCGGGACGCCCTGCAAAACATGGCCTATGACGCGCGCCTCCAGGCGATCCAATTCTATTTCAAGGGATTGATTCTAAACCTGACGGACAAGAAGAAACAAACGTGCCTGGAAGCTCACGTTCTCCTGGACGATAGCTTCGCGGTCATCAACAAAACGCGCGCGCTGATCGAGACCGACTGCCTGCCGGTCGACGTCGCCGCCCGCATGGCCACGGGAGGCCTGTGCAAATGAAGCCGGCTTGACCCGATGGCCGGCTTGAACGAGACGAAGCGGCATGACGCCGCTTTCCGATTCCGCCCAAAATCTCGAATCCGTCATCGCCAGGCTCTGCGCCGAGGCGCCGGCCGGACGGACAATCTGTCCGACCGACGCCGCCAAGGCCTTCGCCGAAGCGCGCGGGGAGGATGACCTCGGCTGGCGCTCGCATCTGCAGGAGGTCCGCCGCGCGGCCGTCAGACTTGCGATGGCGGGCAAGATCGTCATCACCCGCAAGGGCAAGATCGTCGATCCGACGGATTTTCGCGGCGTCTACCGGCTCGGCGCCCCGTCTTCTGAATAAGCGGCCGCCGGCTCTGTCGCGGATTAGAATCTCGGGCCGGCGCCGCGCCAGTCCCGGACGGCCGTCAGCCGCCGCCGTTTCCCGGTCCTGGAAAAAGATGGTCGATCCGACCGCTCGCCCAGTAGGCCGCGAGGCCGATCCATTCGTGCACGGCGAGCTCGAAGACCCGCATATTGCGGGCGGGATCGAAGTCCAGGCGCAAATCGTGTCCCCTTCCAAGCGTACGAAAATCCACCGGATAGGCGATCACATGGAAGCCGGCCTTCTCGAACAGGCCCATGGAGCGTGGCATGTGAAAGGCCGAGGTCACGAGAAGCCAGCGCTGCGAGGATACGGGATGGAGGATGGCCGCGGTGAAGCGGGCGTTTTCGTCGGTGTTGCGCGACTTGTCTTCGATCGTGATCCGCTCCGGGGCGACTCCCAGGTCCGCCATGAACTTCTTGGCTTGCAGGGCCTCGGTCGAAACCGCTCCAGTCAGCGACGCGCTGCCGCCCGTATAGACGACACGCGCCCGCGGGTAACGCTTCGCCAGAATGACCGCCTCGGTGAGCCGCTCGCCGCCCACGTTGAAAACGGTCTGGCCTCGAGCCCTGCTCGCTTCGTCGTCGAGCGCGCCGCCGAGCACGATGATCCCCTGCGGCGACGCCAGGTCGGCCGGAGGCTGAGGAAAGCGATCTTCGAGGGGCGCAACCAGCGCTTCGCCGATCGGCGAGTCGGCGACGGAGAACAAAACGAGGATCGCCGCCAGCGCCAGCCAGCGCCCGAACCGCGCATGACGGCCAAAGCTGAGCATTGCTCCGACGAGCGCGCCGATCAACAGCAGGTTGACCGGCGACGCGATCATCCAGAACAGCTTCGAAACCACGAAAAACATCGGCGGGACGCTCCCTTGGCCGCGCCCCTTGTGGCAAGAGGCGAGACTTGTCGCAAGGCGCGCCGTCGCCTAAGCAGGTGTTCGTCGGCCGCCAACGAATCCCTGCATCGAGTCCTCGGAAGAAGAAGCAGGCTTTCGCCGGAAAGCCGGCGGCCGCTTTTCCGGAATCTCAGTTTGAGCCGCAGTTTCGAGGAGCGTGATGAAGTACGGCCATGATGTCGTCAGCGCGATCGGCCGCACGCCGCTCATCAAGCTCCGCGCCGCTTCGGAAGCGACCGGATGCACGATTCTCGGCAAGGCCGAATTCATGAATCCGGGCGGATCGGTCAAGGACCGCGCGGCGCTCGCGATCATCAGCGACGCGGTCGTGCGCGGCGCGCTTCGCCCCGGCGGCGTCATCGTCGAGGGCACGGCCGGCAATACCGGGATTGGCGTTGCGATGGTCGCGAGCGCGCTGGGCTACCGGACCGCGATCGTGATTCCCAACACCCAGTCGCAGGAAAAAAAAGATGCGCTGCGTCTCGCCGGCGCCGAACTCATCGAAGTTCCCGCCGTCCCCTATTCCAATCCCAACAACTACGTGCGCTATTCCGGGCGTCTGGCGGAGACATTGGCCAAAACCGAGCCCAACGGAGCCGTGTGGGCGAACCAGTTCGACAATGTCGCCAACCGCAGGGGCCACTACGAGACCACAGGCCCGGAGATTTTCGACGATCTCGACGGCAACCTTCACGGCTTCGTCAGCGCGGTCGGCTCCGGCGGCACGCTCGCAGGCGTCGGCATGGCGCTGAAGGAACGCGACCCGACGATCAAAATCGCGCTCGCCGATCCGATGGGAGCGGCGCTCTTTTCCTATTACACGACCGGCGAACTCAAGAGCTCCGGCTCGTCGATCACCGAGGGCATCGGTCAGGGGCGCGTCACCGCCAACCTCGAGGGCGCCCCGGTCGACGCCGCATACCAGATACGAGACGAGGAGGCGCTGCCGATCGTGTTTGATCTGGTGGCTCACGAGGGGCTGCTGCTCGGCGGTTCGTCCGGGATCAACATCGCGGGGGCGATCAGGCTCGCCCGCGAACTCGGTCCCGACCACACGATTGTGACGCTTCTCTGCGATTCCGGCGCGCGCTACGCCTCCAAGCTCTTCAATCCCAAATTCCTGCGCTCCAAGAGCCTGCCCGTTCCGGCCTGGCTGGAGGCGAAGGGGAGTGCGCCGGAGGTCTTCGTCCAATGACCGAGGCCCTGTTCCGCGGCGACGCCTATCTCGGCCAGGCGCAGGCGACGGTCATTTCCGCAGGGCCGCGCGGGATCGTTCTCGATCGCACCGTGTTCTATGCGCGAGGCGGCGGGCAGGCCGGCGACCAGGGCGCGCTCATCCTCGACGACGGTTCCGAGATCGCGATCCTCGACGCCGTCTACGACGCCGATCGCGAGACGATCCTGCATGCGCCCGTCGACGGCGCCGCCCTCCCCGCGGCCGGCGCGCATCTGATCGCCCGCCTCGACTGGGCGCGGCGCTACGAGCGCATGCGCGCCCATACCGCGCTGCATCTGCTTTCGGTGGTGCTGCCCTACCCGGTGACCGGAGGCTCGGTCGGCGACGCGGAAGGGCGCCTCGATTTCGATTCGGGCGAGGCGGTCCTCGACAAGGCCGAAGTCGAGCGGCGGCTCAACGAACTGATCGCGCGCGATGCGGCGGTGACCCAGCGCTTTATCTCGGACGAGGAATTGGAGGCCAATCCGGCGCTGGTCAAGACCATGTCGGTGAGGCCGCCGATGGGGACCGGCCGCGTCCGGTTGATCGAGATCGAGGGCCTCGACTTGCAGCCGTGCGGCGGCACCCATGTCGCTCGCACCGGCGAGATCGGACGCGCGTCGGTGACCCAGATCGAGAAGAAGGGCAGGCTCAACCGGCGCGTCCGCATCGCGCTCGCGGATTCCTGACCCGAACGGAGCCTGAAGCCCATGACCTCGCGCAACTTCCGCACGCCGAGCGAATTGGCGGCCGAGCTCGGCGACGTGAATCTCGGCGTCATCGACGCTTCCTGGCATCTGCCGCCGACCGGACGCAATGGCCGGGCCGAGTTTCGGCAGGCGCATATTCCCGGCGCGGTGCACTTCGACATCGATGCGATCGCCGACCTCGAAACCGGCCTGCCGCACATGCTGCCGAAGCCGGAGGCGCTGGCGCAGGAGATGGGCGCGCTCGGCCTCGGCGACGGCATGCGCTTCGTCGTCTATGACGCGCTCGGCCTGTTCGCGGCGGCGCGGGTGTGGTGGACGCTGCGCGCCTGCGGCGTCGAAGACGTCCGCATCCTCGAAGGCGGGCTGCCAAGATGGATCAACGAAGGACGGCCGGTCGAGAGCGGCGAAGCGCGGCCTGAGCCCCGCATGTTCACGCCGCGGTTCGACGAAAGCTTCGTCGCCTCGCTCGACGAGGTGCGCGCGGCGCTGTCGACCGGCTCGGCGCAGATCGTCGACGCTCGCTCCGCCGACCGCTTCCGCGGCGCGGCGCCCGAGCCGCGGCCGGGCGTGAGGAGCGGCCATATGCCCGGCAGCCTCAACCTGCCGTTCGTCGAGATCGCCGAGCACGGCCGGCTGAAGCCGCGACAGGAGCTCGAGGCGGCGTTCGCCGCCCATGGAGTTGATCTCGCGAGGCCGATCATCACCACCTGCGGGTCAGGCGTCACCGCCGCGATTCTGGCGCTGGCGGTCGAGGAGGCCGGAGGGCGGATCGAAGGCCTCTACGACGGCTCCTGGGCGGAGTGGGGCTCGCGCGACGATTGCCCGGTCGCGACCGGGCCGGCGTGAGCGGTTGACGCGGCAGGGCCGGTCGACGCGCGCTTCGGCGGGAAATCGCCTGACGCCGGTCCCGCAGGCGCTACCCCTCCGGAAAATCCTCGATCCTGAACTCGCTTTCCACCCGTTCCCCGCGTTCCGCCAGCGCGCTTTCGCGCGCGCGCAATTCGACCCGGCGAATCTTTCCCGAGATGGTCTTCGGAAGTTCGGCGAATTCGATCCGGCGCACCCGCTTATAGGCCGAGAGACTCAGGCGCACGTGATCGAAGATCGCTCCCGCCGTCGCCTCGTTCGGAGGAAAATTGGGCGAAAGCGCGATATAGGCCTTCGCGATCGTGTTGCGGAGCGCATCGGGCGCGGGCACCACCGCCGCCTCGACCACCGCCTCGTGTTCGATCAGCGCGCTTTCGAGCTCAAACGGGCTGATGCGGAAGTCGCTCGATTTGAACACGTCGTCGGCGCGCCCGACATAGGTGATGAAGCCCTCCGCGTCGCGAACCGCGACGTCTCCGGTGCGGTAGAACTCGCCTTCGACCGGCGCGAGTTCGCCCTCGCCGACCTGATAGCCCAGCATGAGGCCGGTCGGGCGCGGGTGAAGGGCGAGCGCGATCTCCCCCTGATCGGCTTCGAGCCCGTCGCCGTCGATCAGCGCGACGCGATAGCCCGGCAAGGGCCGGCCCATCGAACCGGCGACGAGTTTTTGGCCCGGCGAGTTGCCGACCATCATCGTCGTCTCCGTCTGGCCGTAGGAATCGCGTAAAGACACGCCCCAGGCGCGGCGGACCTGTTCGATCACTTCCGGATTGAGCGGCTCGCCGGCCGAATTGGCCTCGCGCAGCTTGACCTTCCACCTTCCGAGGTCGTGCTGGATCAGCATCCGCCACACGGTCGGGGGGGCGCAGAAGGTGGTGACCTCATGCTCGACCAGCAGGTCGAGCGTGGCGCGCGGCTCGAACCGTCCGGCGAGCGCGATCACGCAGGCGCCGGCGTTCCAGGGCGCGAAAACGCTCGACCAGGCGTGCTTGGCCCAGCCCGGCGAGGAGATGTTGAGATGCGCGTCGCCTGGCCTCAAGCCCAGGCCGTACATGGTCGACAGATGGCCGATCGGATAGCTCGCGTGGCTGTGCACGACCAGCTTCGAGCGCGCCGTCGTGCCCGAGGTGAAATAGACCAGCATCGCATCGTCGGCCCTGGTCGGGCCGTCCGGCTCGAACCGCGCCCTGGCGGTCCTCAGCGATCCGAACGGGCGCCAGCCCGCGGGCGTCTCGTCGACCGCGATCCGCTCGACATCGGCGGCGAGCCCGGCGAACTTGGCCGCGTCGGCGCCGTGCGCAATCAGGTATTTCGCCTGGCCGCGATCGAGCCGGTCGGCGATGTCGGCGGGGCCGAGCTGCGGCATCGCCGGGATCAGCACCAGGCCGAGCTTCATCGAGGCCAGCATCGTCGCCCAGAGTTCGGGCGTCACCCCCAGCATCATCAACAGCCGGTCGCCGCGCTTGGCCCCAAGCGCACGAAGGCCGTTGGCGAGGCGCGAGGATTCCTGGGCGAGTTCGGCGAAAGTCCTCGTCTCCACCCGTTCGCCGATGACTTTCAGCGCGGTCCTTGCCCCATGTTCGCCGGCGGCGAGCTCCGCGTCGAACCAGTCGAGCGCCCAATTGAAATGCTCGGGCCGCGGCCAGGCGAACGAAGTCTTGGCGGCGCAATACTCGTTGTGCAGGTCCAAAAGCAGATCGCGCGCCTCGCGAAAGGTCGGCGGCGCCGTGTGATCGACCGTCTGAGAGGAAGCAAAGGACATTTTCGGTTTGGCGCCTCGTCTTCTCAAGAGCCGCGCGGCGCGACTCGCCCGGCGTGCCCGCGCGCATATTGTCCTAGCAGGATTGCACAAAAGGCGGATCACGCGCAAAGGCGTGGGGAGCGGGCCGCTCGCGTCGCCTCAGCGCCGGCGCGCCAGCGCGCGCACGACCGCGCAGTCGCCGACATGGTGCGGGCCTTCGCTCAAGCGAATCTCCGCCTCCTCCAGCGCGAGGATGTCGTGCGCCCCAAAATCCTCGCGGAGCGCGGCGACGCTGAAAAGCAGGGCTGGGTCTTTCGGGCCCCCGTGCGCGCCCGCCGCCTGACGCGCGATCTGTTCGGGACGGAAGGCTTCGAGCACGATCAGCCCGCCGGGCTTGAGCGCCGCGAGCGCTTTCTGGTGCAGCCGGCGCCGGTCCGCTTCGGTGAGATGCAGGAAGATCAGCGCGATCAGATCGTAGCGCGCCTCCGGCCAGTCCCAGGCGAGAGCGTCGGCGCGGATGGCGTTGATCGCGACCCCGCGCGCGGCGGCGAGGCGCCTGGCCTTGTCGACCCCGACGCCGGAGAGGTCGAGCGTGTCGACGTCGAGCCCCTGCTCCGCCAGCCAAACCCCGTTGCGCCCCTCGCCGTCGCCCGGAACCAGCGCGCGCATGCCCGCCTTCAGCCGATCGCGCTGAGCGGCGAGAAACTCGTTCGGCTCCATGCCGAAGGCATAGGTCTCGCCGGAATAGCGTTCGTCCCACCTGACGGCCCCGCGCTGGCTTGAGTCGGTCATGAGTGCATCCTGAATAAGCGCTTTTTGAAGCGAACCGCCCGCGCCATTGCCCGATGTTCGTCGTCGTCGTCAAGCAAGCAGCCGGGGTCGGCGCATATGAGACTGAGGAGGAAAGCGGATGGAATTAGTATTTGCATGGCGGAGCGGGGCGCGGCGGCCCCCTCAGATATCTCTGAGCCAGGTCAGCAAGCTGCGCAGGCCTTGCGGGCGATCGGTTTGCGGAACCTGAACTCTCCCGCAGTCCGTCATCGCGAGCGTCAGCGAAGCGACCCAGACGACCTGCGCGAGCGAGGCTTTCGTGTGGGCGAGCTCAAGCTGAGCTTTTCGCCCCTTGAGCCAACTCGTGCTAAGCGGACGCGATCCCCTGTCCCCGGCTCGCGCAGGGCCGTCGCACCAAGGCCGCTCGTGTCCCCAACGACGCCCTCGCCCGCCTGCTCGCGCTCAATCTCGAACGCGCGAAGGCGCAGGGCGGGCAAGCCCGCCAGGAACCCGTCCGATCTCCGAGCCCCACGCCCCGCGTCTGATTTTCCAAACAATTCCTTCCAGAGAATCCAAAATCGTGTTACAACATTCTCGCCATGAACGACGGGATCGACAGCGCATGCTAGGAGGCCGCGTACGGCGCCGGTCCGGCGTTTCGCGCATATCACGCATCGTGCTTGTTTGTTATGTCCGCCCGGAGGCGCTGAAAATATTCTTTGTTTGGAATCGGCCATAACCCATTGAAAAGGCTCGAAATCACGGAAGAAAAATCCTTTCATTTGCTTCCCTTTTGTTTTCTTCTGCTTCCCCATGGGCTTTCTTTTCCTTCTTCCGAATTTGCTTTTGCTTCCCCTCGCGCGGATGCGGCCGGCGGCTTGGCCCAACATTCCACAGTGCTTATCCGCATCAATGGCGCCGATCAGACTTCGGCCGTCCGGCCGGAGGCGCGGCAGAATCTGCTTGCCGAACACAGCATGAACGATTAGGGATTGTTCGTGATTTGTTTACGGTCGCGCAGCGATTCTACCGCCAGACTGGCAAATCGCCCGCGAATTGTTTCGGGCCGCCGGGAGACCAAAGATGCTGACGAAGAAGCAAAGCGAATTGTTGCGCTTTATTCACGAGCGCCTGCAGGAGGCGGGCGTCCCGCCGTCCTTCGACGAAATGAAGGACGCGCTCGACTTGCGCTCGAAGTCGGGAATCCATCGTCTGATCATGGCGCTCGAGGAGCGCGGCTTCATTCGGCGGCTTGCCAATCGCGCCCGCGCGATCGAGGTGCTGCGGCTCCCCGAAATCAGCGACGGTGGCCGCGCCGAGAGCGCAGAAGTTCTCGCCCAGCGTCATCCCCGGCAGTCTCGGCCGTCTTCGCGCGCCGTCGCGCGAATCCGACGAGCAGCACCCGGTGATGGTGCCGATGATGGGCCGCATCGCCGCCGGCACCCCGATATCGGCGATCCAGACCAGAACGCAGACCTTCGCCATGCCGCCGGAGTTCCTCGGCAGCGGCGAGCACTTCGCCCTCGAGGTGCGCGGCGACTCGATGATCGAGGCCGGCATTCTGGAGAACGACACCGTCATCATTCGAAAGCAGGACACGGCCGAGACCGGGGACATCGTGGTCGCGCTGATCGACGAGGAGGAAGCGACCCTCAAGCGGCTGAGAAAACGCGGCGCTTCGATTGCGCTCGAAGCCGCCAATCCGGCTTACGAGACGCGGATCTTCGGGCCGGACCGCGTCAGGGTGCAGGGCAAGATGGTCAGCCTGATCCGGCGTTACTGACGGGATCGGCGCAACGCCCGGAGGGAAGGAGGCCGGCAGAACGCGGCGCGAGGAGGCCCACTCCAGACCACGTTCTAGCCGGCCGGCCTCGCGGAACCCAGGAGATGCGGCGGACCCGGGCGACGCAAGGCGTTGGTTCGGCCCCTCTTGGCCGTTGATCCACAAGATACCGGCGGGTTCTTATATTGCAATGACCGAGGCGATATTTGAATTGAGTTCCGCTTATTTACCTAAATGAATATTGTTAAGCCTGACGCCAAAACCGGCGATTGTCGATCGGAAATATAAATGTCGATATAATCGCTCCCACCATCGCAATTCTTTGTATACTTTATTTGGTAAACGCGGGGCCGGCGCGACGCCCGGTTCCCCTATCGGCGCTGTTCGCGCGCCCCTTGCCCCGCGCGGCGGGCTGCGCCAGACATGGAGAGGTCCGGCGGAGGTGATTCGTGGCGGGAACGACAGAGTTTAGCGCCGGCTTCGAGGCGGAGCGGGCGACCGGAGAGCCGGAGTTCACCGTCGACCTCGACGGCTTCGAAGGCCCGCTCGACTTGCTGCTCGAGCTTGCCCGCCGGCAAAAGGTCGACCTGTCGCGCATCTCCGTGTTGGCGCTTGCCGAGCAATACCTGCATTTCATCGAAGCCGCGCGCAAGCTCAGACTCGAACTGGCCGCCGACTATCTGGTAATGGCGGCTTGGCTTGCGTTTCTGAAATCCCGGCTGCTGCTGCCGGCCCCTCCGCGGGCGGCCGAACCCGACGCTTCCGAACTCGCCGAAGCGCTCGCCCGTCGGCTGCGCAACCTGGAGGCGATCCGCAAGGCGGCCCAGTTGCTGATGAGCCGGCCGCGCCTCGGCCGCGACTTTTTCGCGCGAGGCGCGCCCGAGCCGGTGGCGATCACGCGCCGCTCGGTCTACGAGGCCAATCTTTACGACCTCCTCGCGGCCTACGCTCGACAGGCGCAGAAGCACGCGCGCGCCAGGGTTCGGTTCGCGGCCCGGCAGGTCTGGTCGCTCGCCGAGGCGCGCGAGGCTCTGGGGCGTCTCATCGGCGGCCTCTCCGACTGGACCGCTTTCGACGACTGGCTGATCGCGGCCTGCATGGATCCCGAACTGCGCCGAAGCGCTCGCGCCTCCACCTTTTCGGCCTCGCTCGAATTGGTGCGGGAGGGCAAGATCGAACTGCGTCAGGAGAAGACCTTCGCGCCGCTCTGGATCCGTCCCGCGTCCTCCCTCGAAGGACGCGCCGCATGACATTATTTCTGTCGCCGCGCTCCTCCTGGCGCGGTCGCGGGAGCGTCTGCAACCGCGTGTTCTTGCAAAGCCAACCACGAGGTGCGCCATGGGCAGGATGACCGAAGCCGGCAATGTCGCGCGATTGTTCGATGCGATCGCGCCTCGCGCGAGCACCGAAGACGTGCGCATCGCCGAGGCGATGGTGTTCGCGGCGGGCGAACCGCTCGAGGAATCGGCGATCGCGGCGCGGCTGTCCGACGGAGCCGATGTCGGTGCTGTCATGGAACAGCTGCGGCAGCTTTACGCCGGTCGGGGCGTCACGCTGACGCGGGTCGCTGGGCGCTGGACGTTCCGCACTGCGGACGACCTCTCGTGGCTTCTGGCGAGCGAGGGCGAAGACCGGCGCAAGCTGTCGCGCGCCGCGATCGAGACGCTTGCGGTCATCGCCTATCATCAGCCGGTCACGCGCGCCGACATCGAGGAAATTCGCGGCGTCGCGGCGTCGAAGGGCGCCCTCGACGTCCTTATGGAGGCGCGCTGGGTGCGCATGCGCGGCCGTCGCAAGGCTCCTGGTCGGCCGATCACCTACGGCACGACGAGCGAGTTTCTGGTCCAGTTCGGCCTCGACGCGATCGGCGACCTGCCGGGGTTGGACGAGCTTCAGGCCGCGGGTCTGTTTGACGGCAAATTGCCGGCCGGTTATGGCGTTCCACAGCCCAATGACGAGCAAGCGCTCAGGGCCGATGAAGACCCGCTCGACGAAGCTGGGCCCCTGGAACAGGCTTGGGGGCCGATCGCGGCCGATGAGGGGGGGTGAGCCGCCCGCGGCTTGCGATCGACGCGATGGCGTCACGAAAGCGCCGAAAACGCAGGCGAATCTGCCCCGTTACAGGAACCCGCGGAGACACAATGGTTTCGAGATTCGTCATCGGCGCCGCCGCGATCCTTTTTGCCCCGCTCGCGGCATTCGCCAACGCCTCCTCGGTCCTGCCGCTCGCCTCGCATCGCGCGGCCTACGTCCTCTCTTTGACCGACCCGACGGCGCCGCCGCGATCGTCCGCCCAAACGCCGATCGCCGCTACCGGACTGATCGCCTACGAGTTTCGTGGCTCGGCCTGCGAAGGCTATACCTCGAACTTCCGCCAGCTGACGGAAATGCAGCGCAGCGAGGGGGACCAGATGTCGATGCAGGTGAACGCGATGTCGTATGAGGAGGGGAACGGCAAGTCAATGCGGTTCGAGGTCGATTCGCAAGGGTTCCAGAAAACGCCGCCTGTCGCTGGGACCGCCACACGCGGAGCGGACAATGACCTGCACGTGGAATTGACCAAGCCGGCCGCGAAATCGATTAATTTCGGCCATGACGTGCTGTTTCCAACCCAGCATATCGAACGCCTGATCGAGCTTGCAAAAAATGGTGGCGGAACCCTGCAGGCACGCGTTTACGACGGCTCGGATACCGGCGCGAAGATTTTTGATACGATGTCGGTGGTGGGAAAGGAAGGGAAGACGCCAAGCGAGGAGGCCGAGATTGCGACGGAGCTGAGCGGTGTCCGTCATTGGCCGGTCGTCGTCTCTTACTTTGACGAAGCCTCGAAGGACTCGTCGCCGGAATACACGCTTTCGTTCGATCTCTATGAGAATGGCGTATCGGGTAGTCTCAAGCTCGACTATGGGGCGTTCGCCCTGCGCGCGCGGCTTCGTAAACTCGAATTTCTGCCGGAGTCCGCCTGCCCCAAGTAAGCGAAGACGCGCGCGGGGCGATCAGCTTTTCAGCGGCCCCGGCCGGAAGGCGAGGCCGCGCTGCACAGCGCCTGCGCCAAACTTGTCGCGCAGCTTCGCGATCGCGTCCTCCCGCAACCTTTCCTTCGCGTCGCCGCTGTCGATCAGGTCGTCATCAACCGCGCCCTGAGACGGCTCGAGTTCGGTCGCGGCGACCCCAAGCAGGCGATAGGCGGCGCCGTCAGGCAGAGTGTCCAACATGCTGCGCGCGGCGGCGAAGAGGCGCGGCGCAAGCTGCGTCGCCATTCCGCCGACGCGGCTACGGGTACGCAGGCCGAAGTTCGGCAAACGCAGTTTCAGCGTCACCCCGCGGGCCGCGAGCCCCTCACTGCGCAGGCGCGCCGCGACCCGATCGCAATGAGAGAGAAGGACGCGCGTGAGTTCGGCCTTGTCGTCGATGTCGCGGTCGAACGTCGTCTCGCTCGAGATGCTTTTCGATTTGCGCTCGGCGTTCACACTCCGCTCGTCGATTCCCTGCGCCAGACGCCAAAGTCGGCGGCCATCGCCTCCGATGCGTGAGGCGGTTTCCCGTTCGTCGATCTTCTGCAAATCGCCGATCGCCCGAAAACCCATCCGCTCCAGCCGTTGCCGCCCGGCTTTGCCGACCCCCCACAGACGCCCGACGCTCTGCGGCGCAAGCCAGGCTCTCGCCTCCTCCCGACGCAGCGAGGCGAAGCCGCGCGGTTTGTCGAGTTCGCAGGAGAGTTTCGCAAGAAACTTGCAGTCGCTGAGACCGACCGAGACTGTTACCCCGATTTCGACTTCCACGCGTCGCGCGAAGCGGACGAGCGCCTCCGCTGCGCTCGCCCGGTTGGTTCCCTCGCATCCTGCGAGGTCGAGATAGGCCTCGTCGATCGAGAGCGGTTCGACCAGCGGGGTGAGGGTCTGCATCAGAGCGCGAATTTCACGGCTGACGCGTGAATACCTCGGCATGTCCGGCGCCACCACGACGGCTTCTGGGCATAGGGCCCGCGCCCTTCCCATCGGCATCGCCGAATGGACGCCAAAGGTTCGAGCGATATAGCAGCATGTCGCCACGACGCCGCGCGGCCCCGAGCCTCCCACGATCACCGGCCTGTCCCGGAGACTCGGATCGTCACGCTTTTCGACCGACGCGTAAAACGCATCACAATCGACATGGGCGATCGTCAGACCCGCCGACAGCTCCGGATCGGCGAACCTCGGAGACCCGCAGCGCGGACAGCGCTCCGCTGCACGGGAAAACACCGCCAGACAGTCGCGGCAAAGCCTCTGGGCGCCGGCGTCCGTCACAGATCGTTCGAAGGCGGCCGGCCGCCAAGGGTCTCGTGCGCCCGCTGAACCCGCTCCGGCGCCAAACCTTCCTTGGCCGCGAAGGCGACAAGAAGCGGCTCGTCAGCAAGTATGTATTCGAGGACGGAACTGTAGAACCCAGGCCCCTCGGCCGCCTTTCGCAGATTCTGGGGGCCAAGTCCGGTGATGGAGAGGAACCTTTCGAGCCGGACGGCGTCGCTCACGAGGAAGGTCAACGCCGAAATCGCGATCGACCGACCGGATTCGAGGTTTGTGGATAACCGCATTTTCGACGGACGGCGCGTTAACGGTTGCCGCATGATCCGATTCGTCATTCCTAAATGTCTCCACGTTAGTGTTACTCGACCAGATTGCCAAATTCGCCCGCCAGGGAAAGCCCGATGCCCAAGACCGTGCTCATCGTTGAGGACAACGAACTCAACATGAAGCTCTTCAACGACCTCGTCGAGACCCGCGGACATCGGATCGTGCAAACCCGCAGCGGGATCGAGGCGGTCGATCTGGCGCGTAAGCACCGTCCGGATCTCATCCTCATGGACATTCAATTGCCCGAGGTGTCCGGCCTCGAGGTTACTCAATGGCTCAAGGACGACGACGAGCTGCGCGCGATTCCCGTCGTGGCCATCACAGCCTTCGCCATGAAGGGAGACGAGGACAAAATTCGCCAGGGCGGATGCGAAGCCTATCTGTCAAAGCCCATCTCGGTCGCCAAGTTCTTTGAAACGATCGACCGCTTTCTCGCCGATGGGGCTGGACAATGACCGCCAGGGTGCTCGTCGTCGACGACGTGCCGCGCAATATCAAACTGCTCGAGGCGCGCCTCAACGCCGAGTATTTCGAAGTTCTGACCGCCGCCAACGGCCCTGACGCGATCGCGATCTGCGAACAGGGCGGATGCGATATTGTTCTGCTCGATGTGATGATGCCGGGCATGGACGGTATTCAGGTCTGCCGCAGGTTGAGGGCTTCGCCCCTGACAGCGCATCTGCCGATCGTGCTCGTCACTGCGCTCGACCAGCCCGCCGATCGCGTGCACGGGCTCGAAGCGGGCGCGGACGATTTTCTAACCAAGCCAATCAATGAAGTCGCGCTGATCACGCGCGTGCGCTCGCTTGTCCGCCTGAAGTTTTCAATTGACGAGTTGCGCGATCGCGCCGCGCGGAGCGCTGCGGCCGGGATGGTGGAGGCCGTCGAAGCGTTGAGCGCGCATGCCGCCGGCAATGGACGAATCCTTCTGGTCGATGACCGGCGGAGCTCATTCGAGCGCGTCGTCCGGACGCTCTCGCTTCATCACGAGGTCATCCTGTGCCAGGATCCGAATAAGGCGGTCGAGCTTGCCAGGGAGCATAATGTCGACCTGCTGATTGTCAGTCTCGGCCTGACCGATTTCGACGGCTTGAGAATTTGCAGCCAGGCGCGCTCGCGCGAACCGACCCGCGGTCTGCCAATCCTTCTGATCGCCGACGTCGAGGATCGGCAAAAGGTCCTGCGCGGCCTGGATCTCGGGGTCAACGATTATCTGAACCGCCCAATCGATCGAAATGAGCTGCTGGCTCGCGCCCGTACGAATATCCTCCAAAAGCGCTACGCCGACCGGCTGCGAGAAACCGTGCGCCAGTCGATCGAGATGGCGCTGTACGACCCGCTGACAGGTCTCAACAACCGGCGCTTCCTCGAAATAAAGCTACCGACGATGATCGAGACCGCGCGACAACGCCAAACGCCGCTGACCCTGATGATTCTCGATATCGACCACTTCAAACAGGTCAATGACCGCCATGGCCACGGCGCGGGGGACGAGGCGCTCAAGGGCCTCGCCGCCCGGCTGCAGGCCAACGCTCGCGGCGGCGACCTGCTCTGCCGCCTCGGCGGCGAGGAATTCGTCTCGGTCATGCCGGGCGTCGCGATCGATCAGGCTTTCAGGATCGCCGAGCGGACGCGCCAGTCGGTCGAGAGTCAGGAATTCCCGATCGGCGGCGCCGGCGGCTCGATTCCGCTGACGGTGTCGATCGGTCTCGCCGGACTGACCGACGGCTGCGACGCCGCCGACCTCTATCGCCGCGCCGATCGCGCGCTCTATCGCGCCAAGGCCCAGGGCCGCAACCGCGTCACCGAGGACGCGGCTTAGCTGGTCCGCCTTCCGATGCTTGTCGGCGTCGATCGGGACGAGGCGCGGGAATCCGCCCCGGACCGGCGAGCGCCTCCTCACGGGCAGGTCTCGCCGGCTTTCGCGACCGCGAACCGATGGAGCGAAATGCGCCACGAGCCGGAATAGATGCGCGTCGAGAACGGCGCGTCGAGGCGGCCGCAGATCACGGCTTCGTCCATCTTGATCTTGCCGACGAGACCGGTGGCGACGAAATCGACCGGGGCCGAAGTCCTTTCGCTCGCCGTCAGGACGGCATAGGGCCAGCGGCCCTGCTTGAAGACGCTGACCGTGATCTCGCCGGCGCCCGGATGGGCGGTCCCCGGCCTCGAAAGGCGCGCGCGCCCGAGCGTGACCGCGGCGTCGGCGATCGAAACCGCAAAGGTGATCTCCTGGCCGGGACTCATTGTGAGCGCGGGCCCGGCGTCTTGGGCGCGCGCCGGGCCCGGAACGGCGGCGGCGAGGACAAGCGCTCCAAGCGTCAGGGCCGCGGCGGCGGCCTCGTCAATCTCCGTGCAGCGCGAGGCGCTTCACGGCGCCGCCTTCCCCGCCTGTTTGAGCGCGCGCCCGTCCGGGCCATGGACGCTGACGGTGAAAGGCACGCCGGCCCGAACGCTCTGGGAGACCGTGCAGAACTCCTCGAATTGCGCCAGCGCCCGATCGAGATGAGGGAGGTCTTCCGGTTTGGCGCCGAGGGCGATGTCGATCTGGATGTGGGTCACCCTCAGCCTGTTCTTTTCGTTGCGGCCGGTCTCGCAAGTCGCGGTCGCGGTCAGCCGTCCGGGATCGCCCTTGAACTTGCCGACGGCGAAGACGAGGCTCGAGCACAGGCAATTCGCCATCGCGGCGCCCAGCAGCTGCTCCGGCGAAGGCCCGGCGCCGTCGCCGAGCGGCGGCGGCTCGTCGCCCGCCGTCTGCGGAATCCCCGGCCCGAAATCGAGCAGGAACCGGTATTTGTCCTGGCGGGTGACGGTGACGCAGATCTTTTCGCTCATGGGATGTCCTTCAAAACAAGGTTCGGCAAGAAGTCGACGGCTTCGTGTGTTCGCGGCGGATCGGCGAGCGAATTGTTGACAAGTGCAACCATCGCCGTAATTCCCCGTAATTCCGCCTGTTCATGGGAACGGCGATGGGTAATGGCGCGACATCGCCTCGTGCGCGGCGCGGAACAACGTCTGCATCGCCTCGAGGTCGCCCGAAACGCAGCGCGGATCGAGCGCGCCCGACGCGCCCTTGAGCGCCAGGGTTCGACCTCCCGCGGAGATTGACACCGTCTCGCTGACGCCAGGAATGCCGTGAATCGGGCCGCAGGGCGCCTCGCGCGCCTTGGGATCGGCGAGAACGCGCTCGGCGCCGCGCGCCAGATTGGTGAGCGAGGCGGGGTCGAGGCGGCCTTCGAGCCGGCGCCCGCTCGCGCTGGGGCCGGCGGCAAAGGCGCCGTCCGAGGCGATCTCAAATCCATAGGCGCCTTGGCAATAGTCGGGCGACATCGCCTCGCAAGTCGTCTTCACGACGATCGTCCAGGGTTCCATCGCGTGAGCCTTTCCTATGCCGAACGCGGCGGCCATGATGGCGAGCGCAAGCCAACGGCGCCGGCGGCCAACGGCGGCGAAGTTTCGAAACGCGGTCCGCATCGCGGTCATTCTATCTGACTCGAAACGCGGAGACGAATTGCTCTTGGCGCGGGAGCAAAACGGCGCCATCATCATCGCGCCGGCTGGGCCGCGCCATTTTTGACTATGCGTTAATTTCAGCAAGAAAAGCGCAGGGGCGCGAGGGCGGGAATCGTCCGTTGCGCGCGGCCGGGCGCGCGGGACCAAAATTGAGGGCCCAGCAGCAACACCCAGCAGCAACAATTGATTTTCAATGGAGGATTTCATGGCGACCCGAACCTCTACGGCAAAAAAACCTGCAACCGCGCCGCGGAAACGACCCGCCGCGAAAGCACAGCACGAACCCGACGTCATCCGAATTGTGCCGCTTCATGTCGTCGAGGAAATCGGACGGCCGACCGCCGAGGCCGCGGCGGCGGGGCCGGCGGCGGCGCCGCGCCTGACCTACCGCAACGGACCCCTGCTCGCCAATGTCGAGGTGTTCACCATCTTCTGGGGCGCGGCCTGGAACGGGGCGCAGAGCGCGCTGCGGACGACGGTCAATCAATTCTTCGATTTCGTCCTGTCCAGCCCGCTGATCGACCAGCTCTCCGAATACAGCGTGCCGAAATTCAAAATCGGCCACGGCAAGCGCACCGGGACCGTGACGGTGACCTCGCCCGCGCCCCATCACTCCGTCTCCGACGCGGCGCTCCAGTCCTTCCTCAAAGCCGAGATCGCCAAAAACGCGGCTGTGCCCAAGCGTGGTCCGAACACGCTCTACTTCATCTTCGCGCCGCCGGGGGTGCGGATCGTCCAGGGCGGCTCGGCGTCGTGCCAGGCCTTCTGCGGCTACCATAACGACATCCGCGGATCGATCTTCTACGCCATCATGCCGTTTCCGGGCTGCCAGGGCTGCCGGGGCGCTCTGTCGGCCGCGGACGCGCTGACGTCGACGAGTTCGCACGAATTATGCGAGGCGATCACCGACCCCGTGCCCGGGCAAGGCTGGTATGACGACGCGAATGGCGAGATCGGCGACATTTGCGCGTGGAAGACGAAGACCCTGGGCGGCTTTTGCGTGCAGCTCGAATGGTCGAACAAGGCCGGGAAGTGCCTCTGAAGCGGCTTCGGTCAATTGCGCCTAACGCCGTAGCGCCGCCGCGATTGCGGGGTTCCACGCGATCCCGGCGGTCCCAGACTTAAATCGGTCGTAACGACGACCGATGGGCGGCGCGCGCATAGGGCGTCGAGAGACGCCCGTCTCTCGACCGGCTACGAGCGCGCCCTTGACAGGGGTGGAGGCTCGGAAAACGAGGCTCGGCAAGAGGTCGACGGCCTTGCCTGCCGGCGCATCATCGGGACTTGGGCGCAAGGGCAGTTTGGGTATGAATGGACCGCCGCCGGTATTCGCGATTATTGATGATCTGAAAGCCACCTTAATAATTCATACTATAAATTGGGCTCCATCCTTGTAATCGCCAAAAAAAATCTTATGTATTGATTGTGATTCGAATGGGAATCGTTCGAGTTTATATTTAGTTTTTTTGGAGCACGATAATGACTACACAACATGTGACCGAAAACCTGACGATCCACCACAAGGTCAAGGACTATCCGGCATGGCGCAAGGGCTATGACGAGCACGAGAAGAGCCGCGCCTCGGCCGGCGTCACCAACGGCAAGGTGTTTCGCAGCGCCGAGGACCCGAACGACATCCTGGTCGTCATGGATGTCGCGGACGCGGCCAAGGCTCGCACTTGGCTCGGCGGAAACGATCTGAAAGCGTCGATGGAGAAGGCCGGCGTCGTAGGCCCGCACGTCGTGCGCTTCGCGGCTTAAGGCTTAAAGGAGCGCCGGCAGACTTCCGGCGTTCCGGTGTCGCCAAAGAATTTCGCGAAGGCGAAGCCGGCCGTTGCCGGAAGCGTTCCTTTGCGACTTGCGCGTGCTTGGCGCTACGTAGGGAGGCGTAGCGTCCAGCGCGCGGCATAACAACTCTATCACCGTGAACCTCCCGGAACTTGATCCTCGGACCGGCGATCCGCGCAGTTCCGGCGCCGCCGGCATTGCCCGGCGCTGTCCGCGTGAATGGCCAGAGTTCCGCGCCGTCCGCCTCTTGCATGGAAATCTTCCGAGCCTTCGGCCTGTCGGGGCGCGAAGCGCGCCCTTTACAGGGATGAAGGCTCGGAAAACAAAGCCCCGCAAGAGGTCGACGGGTCGGCCTGCCGAAAGGACGGCGGGGCGGCGGCTGCGAGCAATTGGGCATTGAGGGAGCTGTCGCCGTAACCCCAACCCCGATCCAAGCCCGGCGGAAGCCGATCAAAGCCCGCGGAAACGGAATCCAAGTCCGCGGAAGCGGAATCCAAGCCAGCGGAAGCGGAATCCAAATGATTCCCTTCCGCGAATTGAGCCTTTTCAAGGGTTTAGACGCGAATCCAAACAATTTTTTTTCTCCGGCTCCTTATCCCCGCCAAACCCGTCCCGCCGCCGCCAGGACAAGCGGCCTCCGGGTTCGACGCCAAGGCGACCCTAACACAGTTTCGGCTTTTCAGGAAGCAAATGTCGGCTCTTATAGCGTTATCTATTGGTTTGATTAGAATGGTGTCGGGTCGAGGGATGATTCGATGCGGGCTCAGGACTTTTCGGCTTGGCTTTCGGCAATTGCGGGCATGAGCGCGGAGCAGCGGCGGGAGGCCCTTCAGGCGCTGACGAAGGCGGACGAGAAGGTTGCCGCTTCGGGAGAAGGAGCTTCGGCTGGCAAAGGCGGCAAGCGCGGCCGGCGCGAGGACGCGCTTGGAGCGATGAGCGTTGAGCGGGTGGAAAGTCAGGGCTGCCCCCATTGCGCCGGCCGCGAGATCAGTGGCTGGGGCCGCTCGGACGGGCTGTTGCGGTTCCGCTGCAAGAGTTGCGGGCGCACGTTCAACGCGCTGACCAAAACGCCGATGGCGCATCTGCGCAAGAAGAAGCGTTGGCTCGATCACGCCCAGGCGATGATCGAGGGCAAGAGCCTGGCCAAGACCGCTGAACTGTGCGGCGTCCATCCGACGACCGCCTTCCGCTGGCGGCATCGGTTTCTCCGCGCGCCCGCCGACGACAAGCCTCGAACGTTGAGCGGAATCGTCGAGGCGGATGAGACCTTTATCCTCGAGTCCTTCAAGGGCCGCTGGTCCAATCTGTCGCGAAAGGCGCGCAAGCGGGGCGGAACGGCCCGTCATCCGGGTTCCTATCAGGACAATATTCCCGTTCTCGTCGCCCGCGACCGGAAGGGCGCGACCTTCGACGCCGTTCTGCCGCAGGACGACGGCGCCTCGATCGCCGCCGTGCTGACGGGCGTCGTTACGCCCGGAAATCATCTCGTCGGGGATGGCGGCAAGCCGTTGGCCGCCTTCGCGCGCAAGGCCAAAATTCCCTTTCACGCCGTGCCTTCGCCGGGAAAGCCGACCGCCGAGGCGCCTCACCTGCACATCAATAACGTCAACGCCTACCACAGCCGCCTCAAGCAATGGCTCAACCGCTTCAACGGCGTCGCCACCAAGAACCTGCCAAGCTATCTCGGCTGGCGACGCGCCCTCGAAGCCTGGGGCCAACACCTCGATCCGCCAAAATGGATCCGCGGCGCTATCGGCAACGGGCCATACCAACAGATAACGCTATAAGAGCCCAAATGTCGCCATCGGCCGGAAGCGCCATCCGGATGGCTTCGCTATAGAGCCCATGTCGACGCATTCCGGCGCCGACGGCCCGCCGCTGCCGATGGGTGGTCGGCAGAGCCGGCCTCCGGCTAATTCTTGAAATGCGCTTTGCGTCCCCCAAAGCGCTTGACGACCGTACTTGTTATTGGTACGCTCGACGATGATCCGGTCCTTCAGGGACAAGTTGACGGCGGACCTCGCCGCCGGGAAGGCGCCGAAGCGTGTGCATCGGGACCTCGCGGAGCGCGCCGTTCGGAAGCTGTTCCTGCTCGATACGGTCACGCGGCTTGAGGACTTGCGCGTTCCGCCCGGCAGTCGGCTGGAGGCGCTGTCGGGCGAACGGCGCGGCCAGCACTCGATCCGCGTCAATGAGCAATGGCGCATCTGCTTCATGTGGCGCGACGGGGACGCCTATGACGTCGAGTTCGTGGACTATCATTGATGGAGAAATGAAGTGTCAGCCGATATCCCCCTGCCCCACCCGGGCGTCGTCCTGCGCGAGGAATTCCTCGAGCCGATGGGCCTCACCGTCTATGCGTTGGCGAAGGCCATCCGCGTCACCCGCAGCCGGATCAACGACATCTGCCACGGTCGCCAGGGCATAACCGCGGCCATCGCCCTGCGCCTCGGCCGCTTCTTCAACGTCGATCCGCAGTGGTTCATGAACATGCAGTCGAAATACGACCTGCACGTCCAGGCCGAACGGTTGAAGGCCGAACTGGCCGCGATCGCGCCGCGTAGCGCGGCGGAATGATTGGAAATTCTCGAATTGTGTTTGTGTCGCCGTGAAACCGGCCTTAAGGCGGCGCGATCACCGAAAATGAAAAGTTTCCTTGAGGATGTCGAATAAAGCGCGCGCGGCCCTCTCGTCTAGCTGGAACGTCTGGCTTTTCTTACCCGGGATTTCGCGCTCGTCGCGGCCGTAGCTATCCACTTGGATGAACTTTCGACCGTCTCGTTCGAAGGTCGAATAGGTGGCGTCGATGCCATCATGGATCGAGTTCCGATCCATCTCTTTACCGCTCGAACGACCGAATCAACGCCATCCCTGCCCCTCTCACAGCAATCGCGACCTCAAAGTCTGATTGCCGATGCGAGGCCAACGTCGATGCCCCGACGCTCTGCGCCGTCGGCCTCTTGCAAAGACCTCTTCCGAGCCTTCAGCCTTGTCAAGGGACGAGCCCGCCTTAAGGCGGCGCGCTTTCAGCGCGCCCTTGACAAGGCTGAAGGCTCGGAAAACAAGGCTCGGCAAGAGGTCGACTGCTCAGCCTGCCGACAGGACGACGCGGCGGGGCGGCGGTACCCCTAATTGGAGATTGAGTGAGCTGTCAGCGTAAAGCTAAGCGCCAGTAGCGCGACAAAGGCCGACGGCTCAGCCTGCCGCAGTCCCGTATTCCTCGGAAAACAGGGCTCGGACAGCGGTCGTTGACGCGGCCTGTTGTCTCCGCCTTCGATTGCTCTGATTGCTCTCCTGTTAAGTATCGTAACGACCTGAGCGCTTCCGGTTCGTTTTTCGCGAGACTGATTCAAGCGAACTCGTGTATGACGGTTGCCAAAATGCAAGAGGGGAACGCGAACGATGCCGGTCGCAGCAGCAAAGGAAAATCGATTCAGACGACCCAATCTCGCGAGTGCGGGCGCATCGCTTCAAGAATCTGTGTCCAAAGAACTAACGTGGGTCCGACGAGCGGCAAAAATGGGAGCGTTTCTCCAGCCTATCGTGGGGCACACGAAAAAACATACTGAAAAGTTGTCCTCAAAGAAAAAGACCAAGAAAAAATAATACGCGGACAGCAGGGGCGAAGTGGATCAACTCTACTCAGAAGCAGACGCGGATCGCGTACTTAAGGACTCGAACGGCAAGGGTACCGAACCTTTCAGGTCTCCATGGCGGCGCGATTACGCAAGACTGATACATTCACCAAGCTTTCGACGACTTCAAGGAAAAACCCAAGTATTTCCTGGGCACGAATCAGATTTTTTTCCGGAATCAACTCACTCACTCGCTAGAGGTCGCGCAAATCGCCAAATCCATTGCGATTCGCCTGAATGCTACCTCTTCGCTGTTTCGTCGAAAGGCAATGAGGATTGAACCGGAAATTGTTGAGTTTGCCGGCCTTGCGCACGATCTCGGTCACCCGCCTTTTGGGCACAACGGCGAAGAGGCGCTCGACGAATGCATGCGGGACTACGGTGGATTCGAGGGGAACGCACAAAGTCTCCAAATCGTAAGTCGCCTTGAAAAGAAGGCGTACAGAGAAGGATCGGACCCATTCGGGACGGACGGAATCGACGTCCGCTGCGGCCTGAATCTCACCTACCGATCTTTGGCTTCCTTGCTCAAATATGACAAAGCAATACCTATTCGATACGAGGATCGCGAGAGCAGTGGTGTTATGAAAGGATATTACGCAGAGGATACTGAACTTGTAAATAATATAAAGAGCAATGTGCTAGGAATTGTCGATGATGACCTGGAGTTTAAAACAATAGAATGTTCAATAATGGATATTGCCGACGACATTGCGTACTCAACTTACGACTTGGAGGATATTTTTAAGGCCGGTTTCTTGACGCCTCTAGGGCTGCTAGCGCTTGACGATGACATCTATGATGCTGTCGCTGATACAATCCGGAAGCGTATGACGAAGCAATATCCCGAGCGCAGAGATTTTATCGGAGAGGTCAATGCTGATCTAGCTCGCGAACTAATTGGCAACATTCTAGCTGATATGCTGTTCAGACCTAACAAGGAGACCGACAGCCTCGTCAAAAGCCGTGGCGTACCTATCGAAGCGAAAAAGTTTTTGATCGGTGCCGAGGTGCAAGCGCTCTCCCGAAAACTGGCGAGTGATGGCCATCAGAGAGTCAAGTTCACGTCGTCTTTAGTGCAACAGTTCATTGAAGGAATTGAAGTGATAAAACATGATACTTATCCTCAGCTCCATAAAGTAAGGCTTGAGTTCAGCAACTTTTTGAATGTTGAGGTTCTGAAGAATATCACTTATCACGGAATTATACGTTCGACAGGACTACAAGTCCTTGAATATAGAGGTAAAGACATTGTGAATAAAATATTCGAGGCGATAGCTGAAGACGATGGGACTCGCTTGCTTCCGGACGACTTTCGGGCTATTTGCAGGGACGCGCCTAAGTTGGTTCGAATGCGAGCCATATGCGATTTTATAGCGGGGATGACTGACCGCTATGCTTTCGAGTTCTACGGACGACTTTATGGTGCAAATCACCTTACAGTCCACAAGCCAATTTAGTAACCGTCCGCCAACTGCGAAGCTTTCTATCTCTTTTTCGTCCCTTTATGCTTTGCTTGGGACAAGTCGGACCCGGCGACCGACTTGACGTTTTTCGGTGTGCTCTTGCTGCTTAGAGTCCGTTTGAAAACGCCTATTGGTGAGCTATTCGCCTGAGCAGGAGGCTTCCGAGGGCGACGTGTATCATGGCTTCGGAACAGTCGATGCGCTCTTCGTAGTCGCGCACGAGGCGGCGCCAGCGCGTCATCCAAGCGAACGTGCGCTCGACGACCCATCGGCGCGGGATGACTTCGAAGCCCACGGCGGCGTCGGATCGCTTGACGACCTGGATGGTGAAATCCCGGAAGGCGGCTTTGTCCATGAGTTGGGTGCGATCATAGGCCCCATCGGCGAACAGATGCTTCAGCCACGGCCAGCGCTTGCGCACACCATCCAGGATCGTCTGAGCCCCGGCGCTGTCGGAGACGTCGGCGGGCGTCAGATTGACCATCAGAAGACGGCCGTCGGTGTCGACCGCGATGTGGCGCTTGCGACCCACGATCTTTTTGCCCGCGTCGTATCCCCTTGTTTTCGCTTCTGGAGCCTTGACCGATTGGCTGTCGACGACGCCCCCGGTCGGGCTCGCTTCGCGTCCCACGCGCTCCCGGTCGAGCATCAGCGCGACGTCGTGGATCGTCTGAAACATGAACCGACGGACAAATCGGCGAAACCACCAATACACCGTCTGCCAAGGCGGAAAATCATTCGGCAGCATCCGCCATCCCCCGCCCGAACGGGCCATGTAGCGGATCGCGTTCAACACCTCCCGCAAATCGACCTCAATAGGTCGCCCAGCTCTCGATGCACGCGGAAGAAATGGCTCAATCCGCGCCCATTCCTCGTCGGTCAAGTCGCTCGGATACCGTTTGGTCTTCTTCTCGATCTTGGCCATTCGGCCGCGCGTCGCTGGGGTCCACATCCCAAGCTTGAATCACGGCTGCAAACCACATTCAACGACTTTTCAAACGGACTCTTAGCAGTTTGCTTGCCTTCGAGGCATCTTTTTTTGACGTAGTCATGTTCTATCCTTCCATCTTCAGCATCAACGGAACGATCTTACCAGCTTCTACAGCCCATCCGGTTTGTGTATATTTATTATACTGACAGTATTCGATCAAAAATCCATTTGCGATTCGCGCTCGGGCCGGAGATGTATCCGGCGACGATGGAAGTTGATCCCAGAGGGCCTGAGCCTGTTCGGTTAAACGACTACCAGCCCGAAGCCACTCGATATCCCTCACCAGCGCCGGCGACATTCGTTTCGGTGCCACAGATCGCGCACGTTCCAGACGCCATTGCGCCTCGTAGAGCGGTACGCCCCAATCTGCGGCCACATCGCGTACGTCCATCTCCGGACGTATTTTGTTGGACGGCATCGCCAAACACGCAGCTATCCAGTCGGCCTGTCGTTCAGCGGAACATTCGTCCTCGATAAATTTGTAGGTCGTGTTCCCTGCTAGTTTCCGGTCAAGCGTGACATTAGATTTCGTCCGCGCGTCCGAGTGCAGAAGCACATGGCCAAGCTCGTGCCGAAGGTCTTTCAGCGCATCGACCTCACCAGCTTCGGCTCTGTTCCATAATGAAGTTCTTGCAGTCACGGTTACCCGGCCGTCTGTAGACCAAACATGTGCGAGGTCGTCAGGCAGATGTTCATCAGCCTCTCAACTTAAGCCGTAATACCTTATAGCCGTGGATCGTCTTGATCCTCGGCTGTCTCAGAGCCGCAAGGACGTTAATTGCGCCACCGGGGAGCTTGGGGCAATCGGCCAGAAAATCTCGGGCGAACCCCTCAATCTTTTCGATTGAAAGCCGCTCGACCCTGTAGTCACTCATCTACATCGCGCTCCTCAACTGCACCCCGTCGTCGCCCCGCACGTGTCGCACTTCAGGCACGTCCCGTTCCTCACCATGGTGAAGTTGCCGCATTCGGGGCAGGCTTCGCCGACGTAGCCTTTCATCCGCGCCTCCGCCCGGCGGCCGGCGGCCGGGTCGGCGGCGGGAGCGAAGGCGGCGTCGCCGAGCGCGGCCGGCGCGGTCTCCGCCAAATCCCCCTTCAAGGCCGTCGCGCCCTGCACCATCCCCTGCGCGGACGAGCCGCCGACGGCTTTGATCGAAGGCGCCTCGCCGCCGGTCGAGCCCCCGACCAGCATCAGCTTGTCGGCCTTCGAGCGCACGAGGCCCCTGGAGACGACCGACGCGCCGGAGGCGCCGGGCGCCTTGTCCTGATCGACGCCGCCGCCCAGCACCGTATTGCCGATCTCCTCGGGCGCGACATGGGCGAGGTCGTTGCGGCCGAGGTAGGAGATCGCGAGCTCGCGGAAGATGTAGTCGAGGATCGAGGTCGCGTTCTTGATCGCGTCGTTGCCCTGCACGAAGCCCGCCGGCTCGAACCGGGTGAAGGTGAAGGCCTCGACATATTCCTCCAGCGGCACGCCATATTGCAGGCCGAGCGAGATCGCGATCGCGAAATTGTTCATGAGCGACCGGAAGGCGGCGCCTTCCTTGTGCATGTCGATGAAGATCTCGCCGATCCGCCCGTCCTGGTATTCGCCGGTGCGCAGATAGACCTTGTGGCCGCCGACCACCGCCTTCTGGGTGTAGCCCTTGCGCCGGTCGGGCAGCTTCTCGCGCTCGCGGGTGCGCTCGACCCGCTCGACCACCCGCTCGACGATCCGCTCCGCGACCGCGGCCGCCCGCGCCGGGGCGTTGAGCGAAACAAACGTCTCGACCGCCTCGTCGTCGTCCTCGTCGGCCTCGATCAGCTGCGCGCTCAAGGGCTGCGACAGCTTCGAGCCGTCGCGATAGAGCGCGTTCGCCTTCAGGCCGAGCCGCCACGACAGCATATAGGCGTCCTTGCACTCCTCGACCGTGGCGTCGTTGGGCATGTTGATGGTTTTCGAGATCGCGCCGGAGATGAAGGGCTGCGCCGCCGCCATCATCCGGATGTGGCTCTCGACCGAGAGGTAGCGCTTTCCCGTGCGCCCGCACGGATTGGCGCAGTCGAACACCGGATAATGCTCAGGTTTCAGATAAGGCGCGCCCTCCAATGTCATGGCGCCGCAGGCGAAAGAATTGGCGGCCTCGATCTCGGATTTGCTGAAGCCGAGCGCGGTCAGGAGGTCGAAGCCGGGCGCCTCGTAGCGCTCGGCCGGGATCTTGAGCGCGCCGCTCAAGACCTCCGCCCCGAGCGTCCATTTGTTGCAGACGAAGCGGATGTCGAAGGCGCCGGCGAGCGCGGCCTCGATTTTCTCGATCGCCTCCTTCGGCATGCCCTTGGCCGAGAGCGCGGCGTGATTGACGCCCGGCGCATGGGCGAGCGTCGCCCGGCCGACGGCGTAGGCGACGATGTCGGCGATCCGCTTCTCGTCGTAGCCGAGCGCCCTCAGCGCCTCGGGAACGGCGCGGTTGATGATCTTGAAATAGCCGCCGCCGGCGAGCTTCTTGAACTTGACCAGCGCGAAATCGGGCTCGATGCCGGTGGTGTCGCAATCCATCACCAGGCCGATGGTGCCGGTCGGGGCGACGACGGAGACCTGGGCGTTGCGATAGCCGTGCCGCGTCCCGAGCTCCAGCGCGTCGCGCCAGGCGGCGCGCGCGGCCCCGGAAAGCCCGGCCCAGGCGGCGCCGGCCTTTTCGAGCGATTCGTGGTCGAGCGGCGTCGGCGCGACCGAGAGCGCCTCGTAGCCCGCAGCCTCCCCGTCGGCGGCGCGCCTGTGGTTGCGGATCACCCGCAGCATCGCTTCCGCATTGGCCTTGTGGCCGGGGAAGGCGCCGCTCCCGGCGGCGATCTCGGCCGAGGTCGCATAGGCGCGGCCGGTCAGGATCGCGCTCAAGGCGCCGCAGACCGCCCTGCCCTCGTCGCTGTCGTAGGGAATGCCGCAGGACATCAGCAGGCCGCCGATATTGGCGTAGCCGAGGCCCAGCGTCCGGTAGTCGTAGGAGAGGCGCGCGATCTCCTTCGACGGGAACTGCGCCATCGCCACCGAGATTTCGAGCGTCAGCGTCCACAGCCGGGTCGCGTGCTCATAAGAGGCGACGTCGAAGGTCCGGGTGGCGGGATCGCGAAACTGCAGCAGGTTGAGGGACGCGAGATTGCACGCCGTGTCGTCGAGGAACATGTATTCCGAGCACGGATTGGAGGCGCGGATCGGCCCCGACGCCGGGCAGGTGTGCCAGTCGTTGATGGTGGTGTGGTACTGGATTCCAGGATCGGCCGAGGCCCAGGCGGCGTAGCCGATCTTCTCCCATAGGTCCCGCGCCTTGAGGGTCTTGGCCGTCTTGCCGTCGAGCCGGCGGGTCAGATCCCAGTCGCCGTCGTTCTCGACCGCCTGCAGGAAGGCGTCGGTCACGCGCACCGAATTGTTGGAGTTCTGGCCCGATACGGTCAGATAGGCCTCCGACTCCCAGTCGGCGTCGTAGGTCTCGAAATCGATCTGGGTATAGCCCTGGCGGGCGTATTGGATGATGCGCTGGATGATCCCGTCCGGCACGTCGTCGCGCTTGGCGGCCTTGACCTCTCGCTTGAGCGCCGGATTGCGCTCGATGTTGAAGCAGTCGTCGCCCGAACCCTCGCAGTTGACGCAGGCCTTCAGGATCGCCTTGAGGCGGCGCCTCACGATTCTCGAGCCGGCGACCAGGGCCGCGACCTTCTGCTCCTCCCGGACCTTCCAGTCGATATAGGCCTCGATATCGGGATGGTCGACGTCGACGACCACCATCTTGGCGGCGCGGCGCGTGGTGCCGCCCGACTTGATCGCGCCCGCCGCGCGGTCGCCGATCTTCAGGAAAGACATCAGGCCCGAGGAGCGCCCGCCGCCCGACAGCTTCTCGTTCTCGCCGCGCAAGGCCGAGAAATTGGAGCCGGTGCCGGAGCCGTATTTGAACAGGCGGGCCTCGCGCACCCACAAGTCCATGATGCCGCCTTCGTTGACGAGATCGTCGGCGACCGACTGGATGAAACAGGCGTGCGGCTGCGGATGCTCGTAAGACGACTTCGACTTGGTCAGCTTGCCGGTCTCGAAGTCGACGTAATAATGGCCCTGGCTCGGCCCATCGACGCCATAGGCCCAATGGAGGCCGGTGTTGAACCATTGCGGCGAATTGGGCGCGGCCATCTGGCGCGCGAGCATCAGCCGCATCTCGTCGAAATAGGCGAGCGCGTCCTCCTCGCCATCGAAATAGCCGGCCTTCCAGCCCCAATAGGCCCAAGCGCCGGCGAGCCGGTCGAAGACCTGTTTCGCTGAAGTTTCAGATCCGTAGCGCTCGTTCTTGGCCAAGGACTCGAGCGCCGGTTCGTCAGCAACGGAGCGCCACAGGAACGAGGGAACGCTGTTTTCCTCGACCCGTTTCAGGCGCGCCGGCACGCCGGCCTTGCGGAAATATTTCTGCGCCAGCACGTCGGCCGCGACCTGGCTCCAGCCTTCGGGAACCTCGATCGCGTCGAGCGAGAACACCACCGAGCCGTCCGGATTGCGGATCTCGCTCTTGGTCGTCGCGAAGGCGACATGGTCGTAGGGCGAGCCGCCCGATGTCGTGTAGCGCCGTTCGATTCGCATCGCGCCCAAGTCCCTTCCATGCGCGGCCAAGCCGCTCCGCCCTCAGTTCCGCGCCTGTCGGCGAACCCTGCGGTTCGCGTGGACGCCAGCGCCCGCCGCCCGCGGGCGCCGGGCCGCCCTCAACCCTTCGCTGATTTTACCGCCAGCAAGCGCCTCTCCGGCGATGCCGAGCGCGAATATCGAGCAGGCTTCGACACCCATTCCCGTCTCGCAGCGCACGCCTGCCGCCTGCACGCCGTCGACGACTCGAAGACTACGACTCAATGACCACGCCGTCAACACCTAGTGCCTACGGCCCGACACTGCTACAATATATTGTGGACAAACATGTATAACAAGGGATTAACGCCCTGCCCCGCTTGACAGCATTCTCCGAGTTCGGGCGCTTGGCGCAAGGGGTGAAAACCCCTTTGCCCGCGAAGATCGCGCTGGACAGCCCGCGGCCGCCCCGCCATAGTCCCGCCCGCGCCGGACCGGCGCATCTTCTCCGCTAAAAAGACCGGCGCTCGACGGATGAAAGAGTTTCTGCTGCGGTTTTTCACCTGGTGGAACGGCGCGACCCTCAACACGCTGTTTCACACCTGGCGCCATGGCGAACTGGTCGGGCATGACCAGTTTGGCAACGCCTATTACCGCACCCGGGGCGGCGCGATCGATCCGGCGCTCGGCTTCGAGCGGCGCTGGGTCATCTACAATGGCGTTTCCGAGGCCTCGATGACCCCGCCGGGCTGGAACGGCTGGATGCACCACACCGTCGATACGCCGCCGACCGAGGAAGATTACAAACCCCATCCCTGGGAGGCGCCGCATATCGGCAATCCGACCGGCACGCCGGAAGCGATTCGCCCCGACGGGTCGACCCTTCGGCCAGGGCCGCGTCAGGCCTCTTCCGGCGACTACGAGGCCTGGAGCCCGGGCTGAGCGCCGCCTTCATTCCGCCGCGCTTGACCGGCAGATCGGCCCGCATGAATCAACTGAAATCGGCCGTCGCGAATTCAACGCGCGCTTGGCCCGCCGCCATGGCGCGAACGCGACGCCTGATTTGCGCCGGCGCAATCGTCGTCGCGGGTCTCATTGCGCCGAGTTCGGCGTTCGCGGACAAGATCAGCCATCCGATCGCGGTCTTCGAGGGGCTCGACAAGATCACCGGACGAACCGTATCGTTTGAGGTGGCCATCAACGAAACGGTGCAGTTCGGCTCGCTCCAGATCACACCCCGGGTCTGCTATTCCCGCCCGCCGACCGAGCCGCCGCGAACCGACGCCTTCGCCCAGGTCGACCAGATCGACGAGAACAAAAAACTCAAGCGAATCTTTTCCGGCTGGATGTTCGCCGACAGCCCGGGCCTGAACGCCATCGAACATCCGATTTACGACATCTGGCTGACCGGCTGCAAAGGCGGCGGCGCCATCATTCACGAGGCCCCCGAATACGAGGCCTCGACGCCGAGTCCGGACGACAATCCGCTGCCGGACGTTGCGGTCGATCCGAACCCGCCGACGGCGCCCGCCGCCCCGCCAAGCAAGCGCAAGCCGAGACTGCCGAGAGTGATCCCCGCTCCCGCGCCGGGCAATAGCGCTCCGCTCCAACTGGGCGCGGGGCCGCCTACGGGCAACGCGCGCTCGCGCTGAGGCCGGCTCACCCTACCCGGCCAAAAGTCCCCAACCGGCGCTGGCCCGATCGCCGCTCGTGCGATACCGTTCCGCTTGACCTGCCTGATCCAGCGGACGATCGCCCGAAGGGGCCACAACCCGCGCAATCGGCCCGGAGGAAACGCGATGACGGAAATTCTCGGGTTCATCAAGCCGACCCGGCGCCCCGGCGAACTCGGCGTTCATTCCGTCGACCGGTTTCATTTCGCCGTTCCCGACCTTGCGGTCGCCAAGAATTTCTATGGCGAGTTCGGACTCGAGGTCGACGAGGACGGCGGTCTCCTCGCCATGAAGACGCGCGGCAATCCGCATGTGTGGGTCACCCTTGGCGAGGGCCTGCGCAAGAAGCTTGGACATATCTCGTTCGGCGCGTTCGACGACGATTTCGATCTCTTCGCCGAGCGGCTGCAGGCGCTCGGCGTCAAGCGGCTCGATCCGCCGCCGGGCGTCGAATCGAACGGACTCTGGTTTCACGACCACGACGGCAATCTGGTCGAGATCAAGGTCTCGGCGAAATCGTCGCCCAACGAGAAGTCTGAGTTTTCGGACGTCTCAGTCGGCCCGGGAGAGCGCGGCGCGCCGTTCCGGCGCGACATCGCGCGCGTCATGCCCAGGCGCTTGGCGCATGTCCTCCTGTTCACCCGTGACGTCGAGAAGGCGGTTCAATTCTATACGCGCACGCTCGGCTTGCGCCTCTCCGACCGGTCCGGGGACGGAATCGCCTTTCTGCACGGCATCCACGGCAGTGATCATCATATGATCGCCTTCGTTAAATCGAGCGCGCCGGGACTGCACCATCTGAGCTGGGACGTGGGCTCCGTGGACGACATCGGCCGCGGCGCCATGCATATGCTGGACAAGGGATTCTCGCGCGGATGGGGCCTCGGACGGCACGTTCTGGGCTCCAATTTCTTCCACTATGTCGGCGACCCGTGGGGTAGCTTCAGCGAATATTCGGCCGGCATCGACTATGTGCCTGCCGATTGTGACTGGAAGAGCGGCGACCACGCGCCGGAGGATTCCTTCTACGTGTGGGGTCCTAACCCGCCCGACGACTTCACGCACAATGCCGAAGCGTAGGCGCGCTTACAACGTATCCAATTCCACGGTCCCAAAACCGGCCGGCAGAACAATTTCGAGCAATTCGCAGTCGTCGGAATAGCCACGCACGGCATGCTTTATGCGCGGGGGCTGTATCCAGCAACTTCCCGCCTCAAAAGTATGAATGCCTTCGCCTTCAAATTCCGTCTTGTACCAGCCCTTGAGCACATAGATCATTTGAAAGTCGACTTCGTGATAGTGCGGCGTCGACGCCTCTTTCGGTTCGAACGGCGGAACGAAGCGAATCACATGCGCCTGCGCCATGCCGCCGGTGGCCGCTGCGATACCCAGATCGCGGTATTTCGCGTAGTTGCGAAGTCCTACCGCAAACTCGGCCTCGCGCTGATGACTGGCAGTGAATTTTTGCTTCAGCCGCGACTTCCGGCGCGTGGTCGGTTGCGCGGCTCTCTTTGCCTTGGCGGCTATCGCGAGTTTCGACTTGCGCTTCGTCCCGGCCTTGGCTGACTTTGCCTTGAGCGTTCCTCTCGCCATCAGACCCTCCTGTTTGCGGAGATGCTTATTTTGGACTGGCCCGCGTATCTCTCCGGTTCGATATAAGACGGGGATCAAAAATACCGATTTGCGCGACGCAGGTCGAGCCGCGGGTATGTCCGGCAGCGCTCTAGCGCCAAGAGAGCCAGGCCGTCCCCGCCGCAAGCGTCACGGCCGTCAGCAGCGGCCCCGCCTCAAAATAGGCCCAAAAGGTTATCGGCGCGCCTTCGGTGCGGGCCTGCTTAGTGTGCCTTGAAGAAGCAGAATTTTTATCGGAAAACCGGTGTCCACTTTTCCGAAATCCTGCCTAGAGCCCTTCCCCGCCGTCGATTGTCAGCACCTGTCCCACGACATGGCGCGCGCGATCGCTGGCGAGAAACAGGACCGCCTCGGCGACGTCGTCGACGTCGGCGATGCGTCCGGCGGGGATGCTGCGGACCATCGCCCCTTCATCGAGGCGGCCGGCGCGAAAGTCCTCCAGAACCCCCTCGGTGTTGACATGACCGGGGGCGACGGCGTTGACGCGCAAGCCCGCCTGCGTCCACTCGAGCGCCATCGAGCGGGTGAGGCTGTCGAGCGCCGCCTTCGACGCGCAGTAGAGGCCGAGGGCTGGCGCCGGCCGCGCCGCTGCGATGCTGCTGACATTCACGATCACGGCCTTTCGCCCGCGCGCGATCGCCCATTTCGCGAGCGCGCGGGCGCATTGCAACGGGCCGGCGACGTTGACCCCGAAGGTCCGCGAGGTCTCGGCGGCGTCGGCCTCGGTCAGCGCGCGAAGCGCGAAATGCGCGGCGTTGTTGACCAGCACGTCGACCGCGCCAAATCGCTCCGCTGTCAGCGCGACGATCCGTTCGCAGTCGGACGCGTCGCCGACATCGGCGGCGATGGTCAGAACCTTGCCGCCGCTGGCGTGCTCGATCGCCGCCGCCGAATGGGCGAGCGTGTCTTTCGTGCGCCCGGCGATGGCGACGCTCGCGCCCCGGCGCGCAAACGCGCGCGCGACCGCATAGCCGATGCCTGCTCCTCCGCCGGTCACGATCGCGACTTTTCCCGCGAACTCCGGGCTCGCGCCGCCAGTCCCTTCCGTCACCTAGAGCCCTCTCCGTTTCGCTCGCGGCCGCGCGGTTTGGCGCTCCCCTCCGGCGCGCCGCCCCGAGGTCAGGCCATCGACTGGAACCTGCGCGCCGCCGCGCTGATCCGTTTGGCGGTTTCGATGTCGAGATCGGTGATCTTCATTCCGGCGTCGTGGGTGCAGAACGAAAACGACACGACGTTGTAGGAATTGTGGAACTCGGGGTGATGGTTCATGACCTCGGCCTCGATCGCCACCTGCACGATGAAGGCGATCGCGTCGCGAAAGGTCTGGAGCTCGAACTTGGCCTCGATGTTGGGCGACTTGACCGACCAATCGGGCAAATCGGCCAGCGCCGAACGAATTTCCGCGTCGCTGAGAATTCTGTAATGCGCCATGCCGGACTCCTCCTTCATTTCGAGCCGCCGGCAGCCGCCGCCGCGCTCGGCTGGTCGAGTTCGACGATCGCCTGTTCGAGGGCGATCGGCGAAACGCGAATGCTGCTGGTGTAGGGCTTATTGAACTCCAGAATCAAAAAGATCGCGACGGCGACCGACGCCGCCCCGAAAACCAGCATCGTCAAGGTGGTGGCGTTCGGCCGCGAAAGCAGTCCCATGCCGCCGAACATCAGGCACGACCAGGCCGCAACCGCGTAAATGAGCGGCCACGACACCGGCGTGCTCGCCTGCATCGACATCAGCAGGCGCTGTTCGCCGATGAAGGCGTAGTTGCGCCGCGCGTCCCCGAGCAACTGAGTTTGCGCGTCGGTCTTCGGATGCAGGCTGTCGAAATAGGTGCTCATCGACGCCATGTTCTTGAAAGCCGCGTCATAGGCCGCATTCCTCGATTCCTCGTCGCCCCAGAATTGCTCGTGCGCCCAGACCAGGTCGCGCCTCAGGATCTCGCGGCCGGCCTCGCCCTCCGGGCCGTACTGGCGCATTTCCAGATCGAATTCCAGCGCCCGCGCCGCGATGGTCTGCAGCTCGTTCTGCTGCGTGCTGAAGACGCCGTAGGCGGTCCAGATGAGAAGGCCGAGGACCAGGGCGAGCAAGAGGGTCAGGAGCCCGACCACGCCCCCGATCATGTCGCGCGAACGTTCGGTCGTATGATGGTCCGCCAACCTCTGCTGAAGCAAGAGGCCCGCCACCCCGCTCAAAGCGATGACCACGCCGACGGCAAGCGCGATCGAAAGCGAACTCATGGCGTTTCCTCCACACCGTGCGCGCTATTTGGTGACATGCCGGCGAAGCGCCGTCCAGCGGCGCGCCGCTTCCGGCATCATGAGCCGCGCTTTGGCGGTCGAAAGAGGGTCATTTACTTTTGTGCCGAAGCGGCCCAGAATTGCAGCGACGGCGGAACGGAATTCCGCAAGCGGAAGGAATGGGCGATGGCGCGTTCTGCCAAAATCGCGGGAGCGGGCGCGCTCGGGATGATTATGTGCCTGTCGTGCGGCGCGAACGCCCAGACGGTTCATCATCGCGCGCGCCATCCCGCCGCCGCCGGACGCCAGATCGTCGTTCACCCTCGAGAGTCCTACCTGACCAACGGCACGGGCGCGCGCGTCGGCTCCCGTAACCGCTTCGTGCTCGACACCCTGAAGCCGCCCTATCGAAATACGGTCCAGGGAACGTTCGTTGGCATGCGCGGCGACGAGCGGCTGCCCAACCAATTCTCGGTGCCGGGTTCGAACGAGCCGCTGTTCACGTTCTAGCGGCCGCCGCCCGCGAACGGCGAAGGCTCGACGCCAGCGGGGGACGGTGGCTTCATGGCCCGTCGATTTCAGACGCTCGACGTATTCAGCGAGACGGCGCTCGCCGGCAACCCGCTCGCTGTGGTTCTCGACCCGGACGGTCTCGACGACGCCCGCATGCAGGCGATCGCCGCCGAGTTCAACCTTTCCGAAACCGTGTTCGTCTTCGAACCGAGGAACCCGGTCAATACCGCGCGTCTGAGAATCTTCACGCCGGCGCGCGAGTTGCCGTTCGCCGGCCATCCGACCGTCGGAACCGCCGCGCTGCTCGCGCATTTGCGCGCGCCCGAACTTCTCGCCGCGCAGGATCTGCGGGTCGTGCTCGAAGAGGCGATCGGCGACGTCGTCTGCATCGTGCGCCATCGGAAGGACCGGGCGCTCGCGGCGTATTTCGAACTGCCGAAGTTGCCCGAGCGGCTCGACGGCGCTCCGCCGTTCAACGCCGAGATCGCCGCCAGTCTCGGCCTCTCGCTCGACGACATCGGTTTCGATGCGCATCAGCCGAGCCTCTTCAGCGCCGGCGCGCCGTATCTGTTCGTTCCCGTCCGCTCGCTCGAGGCGATCGGGCGCGCTCGGCCCGGCGAAATGTCCTGGGCCGCGGAGGGAGGGCCGGCCAGCTATCTCTATACGCGCGAGGTCGTCCATGCCGATTTCGGCCTTCCACGCCCGCATGTTCGGCGGCGGCTGGGGCGTCGCCGAAGACCCGGCGACGGGCAGCGCGGCCGCCGCCTTCGCCGGGGTCGCGCTCGCCCACGACCGCCCGGCCGACGGCGAACACGTCCTCACCATCGAGCAGGGCTTCGAAATCGGCCGTCCGAGCTTCATTGCGCTAGGCTTCGAGGTCGAGGCCGGCGCGTTGCGCTCGGCCACGATCGGCGGCTCGGCCGTCATCGTCTCCAGCGGTTCGCTCGACCTTTGAGCGGGCCGACGCGCATTCTCGAGGTGGCCGAGCTCGACTTCGCCTTCGAGCCGGCGCGTTGGGCTTTCGCGGAGCGTGAGGCGCCGGGCGTCGCCGCCCATTGGGCGGCGCTCAAGGCGGAAAAGCCGTTGCTCTTCAACGGCCGGGTGCTGCTTCTGGGCCGGCGCGCGCTCGAGCCCCGATCCGATGGGGCCTTTAGGCTGAGCGGGGCCTATTTCGGCGCCGACTACGCCGATTTCGTCGCCTGGCGCGCTTTCGGCCATCCAGGCGACCCAGTCGAAAATTGCTTCTCGATGGCCGCCCTGCGGGGCGCGGACGGCGCGTTCCTGCTCGGCGAAATGGCCGCCCATACCTTCAACGCGGGAAATATCTATTTTCCCGCCGGAACGCCGGACGAGAGCGATATTTTCGACGGCAAGGTCGATCTCGACGCCAGCGCGCGGCGCGAGCTGTTCGAAGAGACCGGCGTCAGCGCCGGCGAGGCGGCGGCCGCCCCGGGCTGGATGGTCGTTTTTGCGCCGCGGCGCATCGCCTGCATGAAGCCGATGACGCTCGCCGTTCCGGCGGCCGAGGCGAAAGCCCGGATCGAAGCCTTCCTTGAGCGCGACCCTCACGCCGAATTCTCACGCATGCATGTCGTCGGCGGCCCGCGCGACATCGACGAGGCCCGGACGCCCGATTTCGTCGCCGCCTACCTGCGTCAGGCCTTCGCCTAGATATCGGCCGGATAGCCGTGGCGCTTCTTCGAAGCCGCGAGCAGGCTCCTGCCCTCGGCCTCGTGGCCGGCCGAGCAGGCGGCCTCGGCGGCGTCGGTCTCGCGCTTGATCTGATTGTAGACCGACTGCGCGACGTTGCCCATCGCGAGGTCGTTGTTCAGGACCGCGCGATAGCGGGCGACGTCGGCCGAGCAGCTCCCGCCCGCCGGCAGGCGAAAGCCCGGCGGCGTGACCACCGCCGAGCCCGGCGCCGGAGGCGGCGAGGCCTGCGGCGCGGGCGCGTTGCACCCGGCGAGCGCGAAGGCGGCGAAAGCAAGCGGCGCGAACGGTTTCATCAAGCGGTTCCTGGCCTCACGAGATTCGTGGCGTTCGGCCAGACTCGCCAAAGCGCGCGCGCCGTCAAGAGGCCGCCCCGCCCGCGCCGATCATTCCGGCCGGCGGGCGCGCAACCGCCGCTCGGGCGGACCGCCTTGCTTCGGCGATCCGCCCTTCGTCAGCCTCGCGTTACGTCACTTGGCCGTGACCGGGGGATTACGGACCACCCAGAGTTCCGAGATCGACGCCAAGACGACGACGCCGCCGAGGACCACGCAGGCCGCCGTCGCGGCGTGCGCCATCGAGAAGCCGAGGACCCAGGGAGCGATCACCACCGCGACGCCGACGATGAGCGCGATCCAGTCCTCCCATTCGGAAAACTGAACCAGGGCCAAAATCGCCATCACGCCGATCAAGACGCCGCCGACCCACGCCGTTCTCGCCGCCATCATGTCCCCGGCGAAGCCGAGGGCCCAGGGCGAGATAAACAGTAGCGCGCCGCAAAACAGGTTGATCCAGTCTTGGATGCTCTTGCCCGCGCGCCATGAGGATTCCATTGCCATGCAAACCTCCATGTCATTCACGGGGCGTTGAACAACGCCTCTGCTATGTTTACCTAATTGGCCGCAGGGGAAATTCAAGCGCGGGAGGCCTGGGTCGATTGAGCGGCGCAGCTGTGATTTTCGGCTATGGACCGGTCGGACGAGGCGACCGCGGCGCGGCTTGTGGCCGATGGGCGCGAGGTCGTCGTCGCCCAGCGCAAGGCGCCGCCGGACCTGCCCAGGGGCGCGACATTTACGGCGTGCGACGCGCTCGACCGCGACGGCGTCGTCAAGGCCGCCCAGGGCGCGGATGAGATCGTGGTCGCGATCGGCTTCGCCTACGATAGCGCTCAGTGGCGCGAGGCCTGGCCGCGCGCGATGGCGAACTTCGTCGCGGCTTGCGAGAAGACCAGCGCGCGGATGGTCTTCATCGACAATCTCTACATGTACGGTCCCCAGACCGCGCCGCTGACCGAGACGATGCCGCTGACCGATTATGGCGCCAAACCCGCCGTCCGCGCCGCCGTGACCCGGATCTGGACGGAGGCCGCGGCCAAAGGCCAAGCCCGCGTCGCGGCGCTGAGGGCGCCCGACTTCTACGGGCCGGGCGTCGGCCAATCCTACCTCGGCGACGCGACGATCGGCGCGCTGGCGAGAGGCAAGGCCGCCGCCTTCATCGGCTCGCCGGACATTCCCCACGACTTCGCCTATGTGCCGGACCTCGCGCGGGCGGCGACGACCCTTCTCGCCGCTCCGGATTCCGCCTTCGGCCAGGCCTGGCATGTGCCCTGCGCGCCGATCCGCACGCCGCGCGAGATCCTCAGGATCGCCGCCGAGGCGCTCGAGGTCAGGCTTCGGATCAACGCGATGCCCGCCTGGCTGCTCGGCCCGGCCGGGCTCTTTTCGCCGTTCATGCGCGAGCTCAAGGAGATGCGGTTCCAGTGGGACCGCCCCTATCGGGTCGATTCGAGCAAGTTCGCCAAAGCCTTCTGGGCGGACGCGACCCCGTTCGAGACCGGCGCGCGCGCAACCGCGCTCGCCTTCCGCGCCGCCGCGGCCAAGGCCTAAAGACGGGCGCCGGCCCCCCCGCGAGCGACGGCGCCCCCGGCCCGACCTCGCGCCGTCCAGGGGCCGCGAAGCCCAAGCCCGAGGCAACGAAATCCAAGCCCGCGGAAACGAAACCAAAGCCCGCGGAAGCGGAATCCAAGACAGCGGAAGCGGAATCCAAATGATTCCCTTCCGCGAATCGCGCCTTTTCAAGGGGTTAGACGCGAATCCAAATAGTTTTTTCTTGCCCGCCCCTTAATCCCCGCCAAACCCGTCCCGCCGCCGGCGGGACAAGCGCGCCGGGTGGGTCACGAAGGCGATCCTAACACAGGTTCGGCTTTTCAGGAAGCAAATGTCGGCTCTTAGTGCGTTAGCTGCTGGTCGGCCGTCATCGCTTGCTTGCCTTCGATTCCCTGTCGTCATGGCCGTCCCCGGATCTGATCCGGGGATCGTCCCGGCCATCCACGCCGCAGCGCTGCAAGGACCTACGGTCTCGAGGCTCTTCGCCATCGCTTGTCTTCCGGGCGGCCGACGCGCCCAACCGTGTGGATGGCCGGCGCAAGGCCGGCCATGACGCGTTGAAGCCTTGCAGGTCTTCGGCCCCAACGGTCCGATTTCCGGCAAAAAGGGAATTACGGGCGTGTCGCCGTATCGCGCGTTCACGCCGGCGAGGCCGAGATCAGCGCATTGCCGCTCAGGGTCGCGAGGACCTCCGGCGTTTCGACAGGGATGCGTGTCGATGACACGAAGCGAACCAGCATGTTGAACCAGCTCATCAACCAGATCGCCTGAGCGGCGCCGTTCCTGCCGTAGCGGCCGCACAAAAGCTGAATGGAAGCCTCGCTCAGCGTGACCTCTTTCGAAATCTCTTCGGACATGTTGCAAAGTGCGACCGTCCAGGCGTCGAGCCGGCCGTCGTCGCGCGTGACGACCGCCTCGATTTCGTCCTCGGTCAGTCCCGCGGTTCGGGCAAACACCTTGTGTTGCGGCAAGGGATATTCGACTCCGAGGAAGCCGCAAATGCGCAGGATCATGACCTCGCGGTCGCGGGCCGGGAATTGTCGCGGATCGAACATGACGGCGAGCGTCGCCATGATCTCGTCCAGCCACCCCGTCCTCGCGAGCATCCACAGGACATTCAAAGGCGGCATGGCTTCGAGCCGCTTGACCAGGTCCGGGGCGAGGCCGTCAGGGTCGTGGCTCGTGGGAAGCGGAAGCATCGCGGTCACCTCAGGCGGGTCGGATGACGAAGAGCCAAGATCGTCCACTCACCACCGTAATTCCGGAAGGAGGCCCGGTCGAGCCTCTTTCCTCGACGCGTGGCGGCCATTCAGAGCAGTGGCGATCGCCAAGTCGTGGCCAGAGTGATTCCGAGGCATTGTAGCGGACCTCGACTCCGATCGCCCAATCGGCGAATCGGGCCGAGTTGACGAAGTTGACTCTATCTCGCGCGTAGCCAAACATCACCCTCCCGGCGTACGCGGCGCACTCGTGCGTCCGCCGGGCATCCTGGACAAGTGAGGGAGGAAGAGATGAAGGACCGTTCGGTTTCCGATTGCAGGTCTGCCGTCGCAAAAGTCGACTGGCGCATCGCTTGCGCGGCGATCGCGCTTGCTGCTGTCGTTGGATTTTCGCCTGTGTCCAAAGCCGCGGACGCCGGCAACTGGGTGGGCACCTGGACCGCGAGCCCGCAGCCGGCCTGGGGCCCCGATTTTCCCGTGCCGCTCGGCCTTCCCGCCAACCTGTGGAAACAGACAATCCGTCAGAATGCGCGCCTGAGCATCGGCGGCAGCCGCGTGCGCATAGTGATTTCGAACGAATACGGAAAGGCGCCGCTGACGATCGGCGCCGCCGACATCGCACTCGCCGGGGAAGGCGGCAAGATTCAGGAAGGAAGCGATCACGCGCTGACTTTCGGGGGCAGTCCAACGGTTATCATCCCTCCCGGCGCGCCGGCGATGAGCGATCCCGTGGATATAAAGGTCGCGCCACTCGCTCTGGTTTCGGTCAGCCTCTATCTTCCGGAGGTCACCCCGACCACGACCATGCATTGGGACGGGCATGAGACCGCTTATGTCGCGGCGGGAGACAAGGTCGCCGACGTGGACTTCAAGGCGGATTCCAAGCAGACGCAAAGAGTGTTCCTGAGCGAGATCCTCGTCGACGCGCCCGCCGACGCGCGCGCCGTCGTCGCCTTCGGCGATTCGATCACCGACGGTGACGGCTCGACCGTCGACGGCAACGACCGCTGGCCCGATCGCCTGGCCGAGCGGTTCGTGAAGGCAGGCGGTCCGCCCGTCGCCGTCCTGAACGAGGGGATATCGGGCGCGAAAGTCCTGTCGGATCGCATGGGCGTCAATGCCCTCGCCCGCTTCGACACCGACGTTCTCAGCCAGCCCAAAGCCGACACCGTCATTCTGATGATGGGAATCAACGACGTCGGCTGGCCCGGCTGCGGCCTTGCAGAGCACGACCCGGAGCCCACCGCCGAGGCGATCATCGAAGGCTACAAGCAATTGATCGCGCGCGCCCACGCGCACGGCATGCGGATCATCGGCGCAACTCTGACGCCCTTCGGCGACGCCTTCGCGGGAACGCCGTTCGAGGGCTACTACACGCCGGAGAAAGAAAAGATCCGTCTGGCGCTGAACGACTTCATCCGCAGCGGCGCCTTCGACGGGGTCATCGACTTCGACAAGGTCATCGAGGATCCGCAGAGGCCGGGCTACTCCCTGCCGAAGTTCGACAAGGGCGATCATCTTCACCCGAATCCGGCGGGTTACGAAGCGATGGGCGCCGCGATCGATCTCAATACGCTCACGACCAAGTAACTGCTCCGTCCGGAGCTTGCCGGGCTGGCATAGCCTCCGCGACGCAACCAACAAAAGAGCCCCCGGCGCTCACAAGCGACGGGGGCCATAACTTCCTTTTTCGCCGACGGCTAGCCCGCATTTCTCACGCCGTGATGCAGTGACGCGTTGGTTTGGGCGCGGGTTTGGATTACGGACATGCCCTCCTTTACCTTTTTATCCGCCATGCGCCATTGTCCTATGACCCGCCTCAACCGCGTCGTCACCCCGCGTCAAGCAGGGATGCAAGCCCAGGGGCGATGTCGCAGGCGCCGAGGTAAAATGGTAAAGACGGGCGCGTAATTACGTAATTACCAGGATGTCATTATCTGCGTTCTCCTTTCGGGTTCCGACTGATGCGCATCTTGAGGAAATCAATCATTTCCTTCGAGTCCCAATTTGCGGGTCCGACCATCCGTGCGACTTCATTGCTCTGGCGGTCGATAAGCAGGGTTGTCGGCAACCCATATGCGCCCAGCGCAGCCAGCAGTTCATCCGAATTGGCGGCGACCCGCACCGACAGGTGTCGAATCCCGTTCTGATGGTAGAATCGTCTAACCGCTTCCACTCCTCCTTTATCGACAGACAGAGCGACAACTTCAAAATCGGACCCGCCGAGTTGCTCCTGCAGTCGGTCCAGCGTGGGCATTTCTTTTCGACAAGGGACGCACCACGTCGCCCAAATATTGAGAAGTACGAACGCGCCGCGATGGTCGTCCAGGGCGCCAATTTTCCTGCCCTCGCCATCGGCGACCGTGAACGTGGGCAAGGGACGAGGCGGCAGATAGAAAACGAAATTGTCCGGCGACTGCTCAATCCCCCGATTCTGGAGAAAATACATCAACCCCAGTGTCGCCACGAACACGAGCAGCCAAAGCCGGTTCACGTTCGGCGCCTTTCCGGATCTTGAATGGCCCTCCGTTCGCTACTCAAGATCTTAAACTCCACACGCCGCATCGCAGGATTACGGTGATGCGCCCGTCTCTACCTTTTTGTGCGCCACGCGACATTGTCCCATGACCCGCCTCAACCGCATCATCACCCCCCGTCAAGCAGGGATGCAAGCCCAAGGGCGATGTCGCAGGCGCCGAGGCAAAATGGTAAAGACGGGCGCGTCACCGAAATTCCCAGTATGTGGTCGTAATAGGAATGAGAGCAGTTACGCTTAGGCGGCGACTACGGCCCGCATACGATCTATCGATCAGCGCAATCGCATCATGCTAGGGCCTGTCGCTGTTGAAGATGGACACGGTGACCTTCCATGTGCCGTCCGACTGGCGTCTCAAAATATTGACGAACTTGCCCTGCTCGGGTGAGTTCGCACCTGTAATGGCGAACGTTCCTATCTGATAGGCCAGGTCACCCTCGACACCGTATTCCACCAGTTTATTGCTGTGTGTGCCGCCGCTGGTTTTGCCCATCCGAGATTGGTAGATTTCTTCAAATGCCCTTTTGCCACGAGCCATGGGTTGGTCAGGTGCCAGCAAGATAACATCTTCAGTAAAGAATGCGGCACACCCCGCAGCATCACCTTGGTTAAAAGCCTTGTTATATGCAGCGTCAAAGTCTTCTAGTACCTTTTTCATATCCATTGGTTTTCTCCTTTCAGTCATAGTTGCTGACAAACTGAATTACGGTGACACGCCCGTCTTTACCTTTTTGTGCGCCATGCGACATTGTCCTATGATCCGCCTCAACCGCACCATCACCCCCCGTCAAGCAGGGATGCAAGCCCAAGGGCGATGTCGCAGGCGCCGAGGCAAAATGGTAAAGACGGGCGTGTCACCGTAATTCCGTAATTCGGCATTATGGGGGTTGAGCGAAACCCATTACAATGCGCGCCCCGACCTCCAGGCGCGGCGTGAGATAACATTGAGATAACATATTGACGCGGATCAAAGCGCCCGCCCGCCCGGGGGCATTATGTGCAATAGAGAGCTGCGACTGACGCATGATCTTCTCCGGGTGAAGACCTAGCTTCCCACATTGCAGAGGATATTCGACTGATGTCGTCCACAAAACAGCCGCCGCGTGTTCTCGTATGGGATCCGTTTGTTCGCTTCGGGCACTGGGCGCTCTTGGCGGCTTTCGCAATCGCGTATTTGAGCGCGGAAGAGGAGACGAACAGTGTCGATCTGTTGCACATATGGGGTGGCTACGCCGTCGGAATCATCGTCGTGCTCCGTGTGGCGTGGGGCTTTGTTGGCCCGCGTCACGCTCGCTTCAGCGACTTCCTCTATAGCCCGACAAGGGCTGTTGGCTATCTTACTGAACTCGTTCGCGGGGAAGGACGCCGCTATCTAGGTCACAGCCCGGCTGGCGGGGCGATGGTCATCGCCCTTTTGCTATGCCTTGCGGGCACCGTGGGCACCGGGCTGGTGGTTTACGGCGAGGGCGGAAAGGGGCCGTTGGCGAATTCGAGCGGCACGATCTCCGCAGCCCTCGATAGCGAGAAAGACAAGAGCGGCGCGGGCAGTCAACAGGCGCGACTAGGCGAAGAACGCGAGAGCGTAATTGGCGAACTCCATGGCGCGCTCGCCAATCTCACACTATTCCTTGTTGTCCTTCACGTTCTTGGGATTGGGCTGGCGAGTGCGGTCCATCGGGAAAATCTAGTTTTGTCCATGTTTACCGGTGAGAAGCGGTCCGAAGAATAGGCAACGAATGATACGCGCCCCTGCAATCTCTCACGGATGTCCGGACGCCACTCTGGCTGTTCCTTCGGCCACTTGTCCCAGGGCGCGGCCGGTGGCGTGCGCGCCCTTCTGAACCGTGGTTCCGACGCCGGAAGGGCCGCGTTCGAGGACCCGGCCGCGCGCGCGCACGCCTTTCTCGATCGCGACGCCCGTGTCGTGAGCGCCCTGCCCGATCGCCTCGCCGACGCAGGCAAAGTAGGATTTAGTCCTACAACGCCAGAAGGAGGGCCGGCGACGGCTCCGCGCGGGCATGCCGGCCTGGAATCGAATGGCCGTCATTGTATTGCAGCCAGGGGACGGAGAAGCGGATCGGGCGTCTATGATAGTGACCCGAGGGTTCGCGGCTTTTTGCGGAAGGCAGAGAATTTGTCGTTCGATCGCACAATGAATTCCCGCCGCTTCAGGGTCTCGCGCCGGCCGAAGCTCGCTGAGATCGCCGAACATCCCAAAATGGACTTCGCTGACTACGAGCGCCGTCTGACGTCGCTTCAGGGCCTGCTTGAACTCATTCAGCAGGCGTATCTGGCCACCTCGGAGCGCGCGATCATCGTCCTTGAGGGTTGGGACACCGCCGGCAAAGGCGGCATCGTCCGCCGCCTTGGCTGGGCCCTCGATCCGCGCAGTTTCAAGGTCAACCCAGTCGCTTCTCCAGACGAGCATGAGCGCGCCCAGCACTATTTGCAGCGGTTCTGGCGGCGTCTGCCGGAGAAGGGACAGATCGTCGTCTTCGATCGATCCTGGTATGGGCGCGTTCTGGTGGAGCGCGTCGAAGGCCTCGCGACGGAGACTGAGTGGCGGCGCGCTTATCGCGAGATAAACGAGTTCGAGCGCGTGCTGGCCGATTCGGGCATCCGTATAGTCAAACTATTCCTGCACATCACTGCTGACGAGCAACAGCGGCGCTTCCGCAATCGGCTTATCGACCCGGTCAAGCGCTGGAAACTGTCTTATGAGGACTTCCGCAATCGCTCTCACTGGCGGGAATATGAAGCGGCGATTGAGGACATGATGGCTGAAACCTCGACCAAACGCGCGCCATGGCATCTGATTCCGGCCAACGACAAGCCCTTTGGCCGCATCGCGGCCTTTCACATCCTCGGCGAGCGGCTCGGCAAGAATGTGTCGCTGGAGCCGCGGCCGATCGATCCCAAACTGATGAAGCAAGCGAAACGAGCGCTCGGCCTGTCGCCTAAAGACATCAAGCGCGCCTCCGAGCCCGCCGCGCGGAAGCTGGGCGCGAATCGAATCGTATCGAAGGGCCGACCGCGGCCGGGGTTGCGGTGAGGGCGCGCCGGATGAGCGATCCCTCTCCACTGCAATCCTTTCAGCGGCCGGAAACAATGTCGGCGCAGCGCGGGCCCTGAAAGGCGACGCCGCCAGCATGCGCGTCAGCGCCAGCGCCTGCGCTGCCGGGCTACGGCTTCTATCTGGTCCACCTATCGGATCATTCCGGGCTTGCGGCGATCGCGGCCTTTTCAGAGTGGATTCGCACGGTCGACCGGCTATCGCCACAGACGCCGCGCGACTGAAACGTCGCCGTAACGCTGTTCCCTAACTCCGCGACAGGATCTGCACGGCGCGGTCGAGCTGGGGATCGCGGCCGGCGGCGTAGCGGGGATCGAACGGGACCTCGATGGTCGGCGTGACGCCGACGCCTTCCAGGCGCTCGCCGTCCACCCGCACGTCTTCGACCGCCAGCAGTAGCAGACCCTCGTCGCCGATCAGGAACGCGGTCGCCGCCAGCAGCGCGCCTTCGGTGCGCGAGCCGATCAGTTCGCCGAGCTTATATTCCTTGAACCCGTAGGCGAGCACCTCCTTGCCGCTCCTGGAGCCGCCGTTGATCAGCATCGCGACCGGCTTCTTCCACTTGACGTCGACGAAGCTGGTCTCGCCGTTCCTCGCCGTCACCTGCATCGTTGGCGCGCGCGGATTGAACAGATCGAGATATTGCGGCTGCGCCCCGCCCCATCCGTCGCGCAAGTCCCAGATCAGCGCGTCGGCGTCCTTGAGCGGACCGTCGGCGATCAGGTCCTCGAGCGCCGACTGGTAGCGGCGGCTGGCGTAGGACCAGACATGCACGTAGCCGATCTTCGCGGAATCGCCGGCGGCGATGACGCGGGCGCTGGCCTTGAGGCCGCTCAGGAACATTTCGTTCGGGCGCAGATTCGCGGGGGCGACGCTGATCGCCATCGGCGCCGCGCCGGCCGTGCGGCGGACCGCAAGCGAAACCGCGGTCCCGGCCTTGCCGCGGAAGGAGGCGACCGGGCGGAACGGCTCGCCGTCCGCCGACACGATTTCGTCGCCGAGCAGAACGCCGGCCTTATGCGCGGGCGCACCTTCAATAACCCCGGTGATGAAGGTCCGGCCCCGATCGTCGACATGGGTGAAGGCGCCGATCCCCGGGTAGCTCACCTCGCCGGTCGGGAAGACGCGCTCGAGCCCTCGACGGCGCAGCGCGTAATAGAAGATATCGGCGAGCTGGTAATAGGCCGGCTCCTCGGGCGTGTAGAAATGGGTATGGGACGCATGAAGCTCGGCCAGCATCGCATTGATCGCGACCGCCATTTGCTCTCGCGAACGCGCGGCCTCGGCCTGCGGCCGGTAGTGCGCGCGCATCGCCTGCCAGTCGAGGCCGTTGAGCCGCTGGTCGTAGAAGCGGTCGCGCACCAGTTCCCACACCTGGTCGAAGGCGGCGAGACCCGGCTCGGCCGGGCGGGCGCCGGACGGGCCGCCAGTCTCGGCGCTGACCGGCCAGGGCAGAACAGCAGCCGCGGCCGCCAGCGCGAGGATTTCTCTGCGGGTTGCGTTCATGGAAAACAAACGGCTCCGGCTCGACTCGCCGCCGGGCGGAGCGGCGGGCGGCCGCCGCCACGAGAGCGGTCGGCGGCTCCCTTGCGGCGGCGATCGCTAGCGTCAAATCCAGGCCCATCTGTGACTGCCGAAGGCGCGCGCTCGACTCCCCTCCCGACGGAAGGCGCATCGACAGCCGCGCCGCCTCACGGCGAGCGCCGGAGCCAGTTCAGGATCGGGACTTCATCGGCGCGGTCCCGGATCTGAGCTTTCTACGCCTTGCGGTCTGTCGCCGTCTCCCGACCCGAACGAAATTCCCGCCATCACAAAATCGCATGACCGGCGAAGATCGCCATCATGACGAAAATGAGGAAGATCACGATCGCGATGAAGAACAGCACCTTGGCGATCTGCGCCGTAGCCGCTGAAACGCCCGAGAAGCCAAAGAACCCGGCGACGATCGAGATGACGAGGAAAATAATGGCCCATCTCAACATTGATTCGTCCTTTTCATGTTGCGCCTGAACTCGGGGGCGTTCGCCTGTCGCCGCCCTGGCGGCCTATCGCCGGCTTTGTTCAGGATCGCGTCCAATTCGCTGAGGTAAAAACTGCCCCCTGCCGGCCGGGAGTTTCCCCCGCCGTCAGGGGCTTCCCGGACCAATCGTTCAGCCCAACCAACCGACCCCGACAAAGGTTCCGCTTGACCCGCGCGAATCCGCGCGCGCGACGCGCTGGCCCGCCGCGTTGCGGCGAGCCGGGCGAGCGGTATAGTGCCGCTCCCCCAATTTCAGACAGGCCTCGCATGATGATTCGCAGCGGCTCAATCGCCTCGTTGATCGTATTGGGCGCGGCGCTGATCGCGGCGCCGGGCGCCGGGGCCGAGGTCAGCCGGGCCGAGAGGGTCCAGGCGGCGCTGGAGACCTGGGTCGCGAACAGGGCGCCGGCGGAGAAGATCACCGGCATCGCCGCCTACATCAGTTTCGGCGATCCCGGTCCGGCGATCGAGGCGTTCGCGGGCAAGACCGGCCGCGCGCCCGGCGATCCGCCGGTGCGGCAGAACACGCTGTTCCAGATGGGCAGCACGTCGAAGTCCTTTTGCGCGGCGGTGATCCTCAAGCTCGAGGAGGCGGGCAAGCTGTCCCTCGACGACACGCTCGGCAAATGGCTGCCGCAATATCCGGCCTGGAAGGATGTCACCATCCGGCGGCTCCTCAACATGACGAGCGGCATTCCCAATTATTCCGAGACCGAGACCATTTCCCGCGACTGGGTGAGCGACCCGGCCCGAGACCTGAGCGCGGAGGAGCTGATCAGGATCGCCTACCCGACCGGCGCCGACGATCTGCCGGCGACCGAAGGTTTCAGCTACTCGAACACCAACTACGTCCTCGCCGGCATGATCGCCGCCAAGGCCGCCGGCAAGTCCTATCGCGACCTCGTGCATGAGATGGTGATCGAACCGTTCGGACTGGACAGCACGTTCTACGAAAACGGGACCTATCCCGAAGCCGTGGTCGACCGTCTGGCGCACGGCTATTTCGAGAACCCGGCCTGCGCCGATTATCAGCCGAAGTGCAAGGAATCGTGGAACCTGCCGATGGTGGGGCGGGACGTGCGCGCCATGAGCACCTCCTGGGCGCAGGCGGCCGGAGGCGCGATCGCCAGCGCCCGCGACGTCAATCGCTGGATGCGGGCGGTGTTCGAGGGCGACGTCGTTCCGCCGAAGCAGCAGCGGGAATGGATGACGCTGGTCTCGACCAGGACCGGCAAGCCGATCGCGGACGTCTCGGCCGACGATCCGCGCGGCTTTTCGCTCGGCTTGAGCAAGGCGATTCTCGGACCGATCGGGGCGCAATGGTTCTACCAGGGCGAGACGCTCGGCTACCGGACGCTTTACGTCTGGTTCGAGAAGGAAAACCTGATGATCACGCTGCAGACCAATTCGCAGCCGCCGGACGGCGCGGACAAGCTCAGCGAGGTCGTGACGGCGATCTATCAGATCGTGCGCAGCGACGCGGAGTAAGCGCTCGTCCGCCGGCCCGCTTGTGGCTCGGCGCATGCGGCCGTCAAGGACGCCACCGGCCGCATGATCGCCGCGCGGGCCCCCTCTCGACACGAGGCCCGGGGCCAAGAGGAATACCGGTTCGACCGCGCCTGTGCCGACGCCTACGAGCGTGACGGCCGCGCGTCACAACCCGATCTCACGTCATGAACGAACTAAAGCCCGAATTCAGCCTAGGTTGTCATAGCCGTGTCCAACTAACGCGTTAATTCAACTTTAGATTTATAATTACGGGCGCGTTTGTATGGGGCAATTATCTTTCTTCTACAGTACTATAGTTATCCGTTTCGCGCCCGAAGTTTCAGAAAACAAACGTTCACGGGAATGTGAATAATATCGGAGGAAAGCATGAGCCGAACAGGATCTTTCGTTCGATTGGCGCTTTTGGCCGCACCGCTTGGCGTCATCGTTTTATCGAATGAACACGCAGCCCTCGCCCAATCGCAAAGTCCGATGATGGCTGTCGATTCCGACGCCGCCCGCTACCCTGACGGGAGCCGCCTGCGCGAGCAATTCGACACCCCCAATGAGCCGCTGGCCATTCCCAACGCGGCTGCGGGTCACCGGGCGTCGGTGGCCGGCATGGCGGCGGCGTCAGCCGTCCAGGCGGGGCTCCCCGAGGGCTTCACCGTCCTGCAGGGACAAACGGCGCGGATCGCTTCCAGCGCGCCCGCCGCTAGCGACGATATGGCGGCGGCGGCGGCCGGCGCGACCTCGGATGAGAAATTCGTCACCCTTCATCCGCTGGCCTATCACGGAATCCCGCTTTCCAGGGGCAGCGACTATCTCACCATCGTCAGCGCAAACGACCGATTGCTCGTCACCCGCAAGCGCGGCGTGCCGGATGAAGTCGATGGCACCACGCCCAGCGTGACGGCGGACGCGGCGGTCGAGGCCGCGCGACACGCCGGCGGCGCCGCGCTCGCGGCGACCTTCGCCGAGGTCAGCAAGCCGTCGCTGGAAGTTTACGTCGACGATCAACAGGCCGGCCGGCTGGCGTGGGCCTTCACGATCAGCGCAGGGACCCCGGCCGAACCGGACGTGCGCAAGTACTGGGTCGCCGCGTTGGGCGAGCCTCGCGTCCTCAATTGGGAGAGCGAGGTTTACTATACGCAGCACGGCCTCGTCAGCGCCAACATCTGGCCGACGAGTCCGCTTGCTTCGCCGCCGACCGCAAACCGCCCGCTCGCTGACCTGATCGTGACCCGCAACACCGACGCGAAGCAAGTTGAAACGGGGCAAGATGGCCTCTACGGCTATGACTCCGGGATGGGCGTTGCGCAGATCAAGGCGCTCCTGAGCGGGCCATTCGCCGTGATCCAGAATCAATCCGGCGCCGGACTTCAAGTCGTGAAATCCGGCGGCGTCTCGAACACGATCGACCTGAATTTCGGCGCCTCTTCCGAGGCGGAGCTGGCGCAAACCAGCGCCTTCTACTGGGTCAATTTCGTGCATGAATTCGCGCAGGCGGGCCTGGCGCCGACAGCTCTGGCCAACCTCCCGGTCAGGACCAACATCAATGCGACCTGCAACGCCTTTTGGAATGGTTCGTCGCTCAACTTCTTCCGTGCGGGCGGCGGATGTCCCAACACGGCCTATTCCGATGTGGCGGCCCACGAATTCGGCCATGGCGTCGATGCGGCGAACGGCGGCATTGTCGATGGCGGCTACAGCGAGGGATTCGGCGATTCCATGGCGATCCTGGGCACCCGCCAGTCCTGCGTGGGCCGTGACTTCTTCGGCGCGGGGACCTGCCTGCGGCCGGCGACAGACGTCGTCCTATGGCCGCCGCCGCCCGGCGCCGACGTGCATGACATCGGGCGGCGCTACGCCGGTTTTGTCTGGGAGCTGGTCAAACAGCTCAAGCAGGAAAATTCGGACGACGAAGCCTTTCGCCTGGCGACCCGCCTGGTGCTCGGCGCGAGTTCCGCCAACCCGGCCAACATTCCCGACGCGGTTCGCTTGAGTTTTGTCGTGGATGCGCCGGACGGCAATCCTGCGCACGGTTCGCCGCATTTCCGCGCATTGGCGGCCGCGGCCGATTCCCGTCACATCCCCCGCCCGCCCGATCCTGTCGCGGCCGGCGGCGCGACCTCGGCGTCAGCCACGTTTTCCTGGGCGCCGGCCAAGGTGGTCGACGCCAACAGCGTGATTTTGCAGGCCACGATCCATCTGGATCATCCTGCGGCGGTGCATGTCGCCGCCAATTCCAGTGCGATCAGCCCGACCCCGATCGAATTCCGGACCGGATTCTACAACACTGCAAATCCTAACGTTGTCTGGACGAGTTCGTTCCGCAATCTGCAGACGGGCAAGAACCAGTGGGAGAATTTCGGCAGCACTGCGGCGGTCAATCTTCCGGCGGGCGACAACACGATATACTGGAAAATCTGGATTTCCGGCGGAAAGGTCACGCTGAGCGCAGGATCGTTGCTCGTCGAGGGTTTCGAGGCGACCGGCGCCACGCTGACCGCCGCCGCCGACCAGGAGACGACGATTGCGTCGGCAGTTCAAGGGACGGGCGCGGAAGACGCTGGCGCCGCCGCCTCTCCAGCGCCGACGGCCGGCGGGGTCGATGATTCAGGGAACCCGATAACCCTGTCCACCGCAACGCCCTGAGCAATAACATTGGGGCGCCGGCTGAGCCGGCGCCCCTTGAAGGCCGCAGCGGAGGATACAAATTGAGCGCAATGGAGCCAATCCGCAGCAGGCTTAAAATCCCGGCCCCTGCCGTTTGGGCGGCAGGGGCCGTCGCCGTCGTGGCTGGGCTATTCAACTCAGGTCCGGTCATGTCCGAGCAATGCCCCCTTTCCTCTGCCCTCGTCGTCAAGGACCTGCAGGACGGATTTGCAGGGCAAACGGGCTCCATCTGGACCGTGGGCGTCGATTGCACGATCAGCGTCGCGCGCCAGATCGGCGAGAAGGTCAGCGAGCCCTACTATCGCGGGCGACTCTCCGCCGAACAGGAGGCCGAACTTCGCGATGTATTGGCAAAGACCTCGCCCGCCGACTTGCCCGCGCAGGCTGGGACCGGCGGTCCCCCAGTGAACGCGCGACGCGTGAGCGTCGCCCTGGGATCGACGGTTTCGACTTTGGCGCTCGCTCCAGGCGGCGATTTGCATGTCGCGCGCGCCTCGGCGGGCGATCGATCCGCGGGGCGTCTGCTCGAACTGGCGCAGACTGTCATGAGTTTTCACAGCGAGGCGGCGAATTGAGCGCCGCTCGCACGCGCCTGACGCAAGTTCTCCTCCAAAGTCGCCGATTCCCTGACCATGACGGTCGCTGTCCGGCTCGACCGGGCGACCAGCGGAGAATCGATCCTTGATCGTGGCGATTGACGCGCAGCGCGGATGGCGATTCGCCGCGCGCAACCATCACGCTGGAATCCCCCCGGCGCGGGAACGACGGGTCTATGATAGGCTGCGTCCTGTGCATCCTTAGTCCCCACGCCGCCATGGCCTCATCGAAATTCGCCGCGCGCCTCGTTCCTTCGATTTCCGCACTCGATCCGGCGGCGTGGGACGCTTGCGCCAATCCGTTCAGGGCGTCCGAGGCCGAGGCCGAGGGCGAGCGGTTCAACCCGTTCGTCGCCCACGCGTTCTTGAACGCGCTGGAGGCTTCCGGTTCGGTCGGCGGGCGCAGCGGGTGGACGCCGGCGCATGTGATCGTCGAGGACGCCTCCGGCCGCATGGTCGCCGCAGCCCCCTCGTACCTCAAGACCCACAGCCAGGGCGAATATGTGTTCGACCACGCCTGGGCCGACGCCTATGAGCGCGCCGGCGGGCGCTATTACCCCAAGGTGCAGGTCGCCGCGCCGTTCACGCCGGCGACCGGCCGGCGGCTGCTGGTCGCAGGCGACGCGCCGGAGGGGGCGCGCGAGGCGCTGATCGAGGGCTTGCGCGGGCTGCGCCGGCAGACCAGGGCCTCCTCCCTCCATGTGACCTTTCCGACCGCCGACGAGGCCGAGCGGCTGTCGGCCGCAGGATTTCTGGTCCGGCACGGCGAGCAGTTCCATTTCCTCTGTGACGGCTATTCCAGTTTCGACGACTTTCTCGCCGCCCTCGCCTCACGCAAGCGCAAGGCGATCCGGCGCGAGCGGCGGGAGGCGCTCGGCGACGACGTCACGATCGAGTGGATCACGGGAACATCAATCCGGCGAGAGCATTGGGACGCGTTCTTTATGTTCTACATGGAGACCGGCTCGCGCAAATGGGGCCGCCCCTACCTGACCCGGGCGTTTTTCGACCGGATCGGGGCGGCGCTCGCCGACCGCATCCTGCTGGTGATGGCGCGGCGCGGCGGGCGCTATATCGCCGGGGCGATCAATTTCATCGGCGACGACGCGCTCTACGGCCGCAACTGGGGCGCGATCGAGGACCGGCCCTTTCTCCATTTCGAGGTCTGCTACTATCAGGCGATCGAGTTCGCGCTCGCGCGGGGGCTGAAGCGTGTCGAAGCGGGCGCGCAGGGAGAGCATAAGCTTGCGCGCGGCTATCGGCCGGTCGTCACCTATTCGGCGCATGAATTCGCCGATGCGCGCCTCGCCAGAGCGGTCGCCGACTATTTGCGCCATGAAAGGGCGGCGGTCGCGCGGACGATCGCCCATTATGAGGGGCATGCGCCCTTCCGCCGGGGCCCGACACATGCGACAAGCGCGGAAACGCTGGGGGAATCCTTTGACGCCGACGTATGATCCCGACAACATCTTCGCCAAAATCCTGCGCGGCCAGGCCCCGTGCGTGAAGGTCTATGAAGACGACCTGGCGCTCGCCTTCATGGACGTGATGCCGCGCGCGGAGGGCCATACCCTCGTCATCCCGAAAGTTCCGGCTCGAAACCTGTTCGACATCGCGCCTCGGGATCTGGCGGCCTTCATGCCCGCGGTGCGGAAGGTCGCGCTCGCGGTGATGGCCGGCATGAAGGCGGAGGGCGTTGTCGTTCAGCAGTTCAACGAGGCCCCGAGCGGGCAGCAGGTCTTTCACCTGCACTTCCATGTCCTGCCCTGCTGGAGCGGCGTTGCGCTGCGGCCCCCGGGCGGGCCGTTCCAGAACGCAGAGGCTTTGCGCCCACACGCCGAGAGGATCGTCGCAGCCCTCCCCAGCGCCTAAAGGCGGCGCCGGAGCCTTCCGCAGGCCGTCGGACACCAGAAACCTTGCTCCATATCCATTATTTTCCAGCCAGCGCCGGCCTCATGGCGCTGTTCTTCGCCATCCTGTTCGTTCTGCTGTTCCTGCTGCAGATCGGACTGCTGAGCCGCGCTTATTCGGCGCTCGGTCTCGATTCGATGGTGGTGACGCTGATTCTGTTCGGCTCGCTCCTGGGCGCCTACGTCAACCTGCCGCTGGTGCGGATGCCCGAACAGCGCGTCATAACCCGGCAAGTGGTGGAAATGTTCGGCGTGCCGTTCCTGGCGCCGGTCGCGGTCGACTGGCCGGGCACGATTCTCGCCATCAATGTCGGCGGGGCGGTGATTCCGATCATGCTGTCGTTCTATCTTCTTGCGCGCTACCGCCTGTGGGGGCTCGGCGCGGCGGCGGTCGCCGTCGTCGCCTTCGTCGTCCACCGGATGGCGACCCCGATTCCCGGAATGGGCATTTCGGTGCCGATTCTCGCCCCGCCGCTGCTTGCGGCCTTAACGGCGCTGATTCTGTCGCGACGATACGCCGCGCCCCTCGCCTATGTCGGCGGCAGCATCGGCGTGCTGGTGGGAGCGGATCTCCTCAACCTCGGCGTTCTGCGCAGTCTCGGCGCTCCGGTCGCCTCGATCGGCGGGGCTGGAACCTTCGACGGCGTGTTCCTGACCGGCGTCATCGCCGTGTTGCTGGCGAGCATCGTAAGCAATTGATAACCAAGTCGATCAAATGATCGTAAGACGGACCCTGCACCCCCCTTTTTTGGGCGCTCGCGCCCGGGTTTTGTGGCCATTTTGCCACATCAGTCCGCCAATTCGACCAATTGCCGTAAGAAAAGGTGGACTCGCCATGCAACGAATCCTATAGTTCGCACGTTCAATTGCGGGTGCGGCGTTCCACTTCCTTTCGCATTACGGCGCCGATGAAAACGGAGAAAAAAATGACCAATCGCTTGATTTCAAGCATCGCCGCGGCGGCGTTGACGGCGGCGGGGGCAATCGCGGCTCAGGCCGCCGACCTTCCGACCCGGAAGGAAGCGCCCGCGCCGGTGTTCGTCCCGCCGCCCTTCACGTGGACCGGCTTTTACGTCGGTGTGAACGCCGGCGGCATCTGGGGCACGGGCAGCGCGACCTCCACGCTCTGGGCCGCCGGTTTCCCGATCCTCCAGACCTACTATCCGAACGGTTCGTTCGGCAACAGCAACACCGGTTTCATCGGCGGCGCTCAGGCCGGCTACAACTGGCAGACCGGCGCGTTTGTCCTCGGTCTTGAGACGGATTTCGATTGGACCAGCCTGAACCGAAACAAGTCCTATGTTGGCCCAACGTTCATCGACGGCAACGGCTTCAACGATTACCTGACGGCGAACGGGTCGACGAAACTGGATTGGCTGGGCACGACGCGCGCCCGTGTCGGCTTCGTCGCCACGCCAGACAATCGCCTGATGTTCTACGGCACCGGCGGTTTCGCCTACGGCGGCGGCAAATCGCATCTGAATGTTTTCGACACCAACAATGGCTGGCTCTGGAGCAACAGCCGCAGCAACACCCGCACCGGCTGGACCCTCGGCGCTGGCGTCGAATACGCCTTCACCAACAACATCACGGTGAGGGCCGAGTATCTTTACTACAACCTCGGCAGCCAGAACATCGTGACGGCCGCGAACGCCGCCGCCGCCCTGGCTTTTCCGGGTGTCTATGCGTCGACAAAGGTCAACTACGATGGTTCGATCCTCCGGGCCGGGCTCAACTACAAGTTCTGATCGCCGGGCGGAATTTGAAGCAACGAGAGAGAGGGAAGGCGAAAGCCTTCCCTCTCTTTTTGTTCGGGATTCGCGCCGACGCCGCGGTTTAGCCCCGCGCCAAATAAAGCCCCCGTCCTCGATCGACGGGGGCTTTACTTTTCCCTTGAAATCCTTGGAGCCGCCGCGGCCCAGCCGCGCGCCTTACGGGGTCTGCCGTTCGGGCGCCTTGTTTGCGGCCGGCCCGGTGGCGGCCGATTCGGCGCGCTTGCGGGAGCGGCCGCGCGCTCCCGCGGCGACGATCAGGTCGCGCTCCATGCGCGGCTGGGCCGGACCTTCGGGATAGACAAAGCCGAGCTTCTTGGCGCCGGTCTCGTCGGCGGTGACGACGACCTTGACGACGCCGCCGTTGCGCAGACGTCCGAACAGCACCTCGTCCGCCAGCGGGGTCTTGATCTGGGTCTGGATCACGCGCGCCATCGGCCGCGCGCCCATCGTCTCGTCGTAGCCGTTCTTGACCAGCCAGGCGCGCGCCTCTTCCGTCAGCTCGATGGTGACGTTGCGGTCGGAAAGCTGCGCCTCGAGCTGGAGAATGAACTTGTCGACCACCCGCGCGATCACCGACTCGGGCAGGCGCGAGAATGGCACGATCGCATCGAGACGGTTGCGGAATTCTGGCGCGAACAGCCGGTCGATCGCTTCGCGGTCGTCCCCTTCGCGGGTCGACTTGTGGAAGCCGAAGGCCGCGCGCGCCATGTCCTGCGCCCCGGCGTTGGTGGTCATGATCAGAATCACGTTGCGGAAGTCGATCGCCTTGCCCGAATGGTCGGTCAGCTTTCCGTGATCCATGATCTGCAGCAGGATGTTGAACAGATCCGGGTGCGCTTTCTCGATCTCGTCCAAGAGCAGCACGCAATGGGGATGCTGGTCGACCGCATCCGTCAACAGGCCGCCCTGATCGAACCCGACATAGCCGGGGGGCGCGCCGATCAGACGGGAGACGGTGTGGCGCTCCATGTATTCCGACATGTCGAAGCGAATCAACTCCAACCCCAGGCTGGTTGCGAGCTGGCGCGCAGCCTCCGTCTTGCCGACCCCGGTCGGCCCGGAAAACAGATAACAGCCGATCGGCTTTTCCGGTTCGCGAAGCCCGGCGCGGGCGAGCTTGATCGCCGACGCCAGCGCGCCGACCGCCTCGTCCTGGCCATAGACGGCGCGCTTTAGCGTTTCCTCGAGATGCTGAAGCACCTCGGTGTCGTCCTTGGAGACGGACTTGGGCGGAATGCGCGCCATCGAGGCGACCGTCGCCTCGATTTCCTTGACCCCGATCGTCTTCTTGCGCTTGCCCTCGGGCAGCAGCATCTGCGACGCGCCGGTCTCGTCGATCACGTCGATCGCCTTGTCAGGCAGTTTGCGGTCGTGGATGTAGCGCGACGACAGTTCGACCGCCGCCTTCACCGCGTCCCCGGTGTAGCGGAGCTTGTGAAAATCCTCGAAATACGGCTTGAGGCCCTTCAGGATTTCGATCGTGTCGGCGACGCTCGGTTCCTTCACGTCGATCTTCTGGAACCGGCGGACCAGCGCCCGGTCCTTCTCGAAATATTGCCGATATTCCTTGTAGGTGGTCGAGCCGATGCACCGCAGCGTCCCCTGCGCCAACGCCGGCTTGAGCAGGTTGGACGCGTCCATCGCTCCGCCGGAGGTCGCCCCGGCGCCGATGACGGTATGGATTTCATCAATGAAGAGAATGGCGTCCTTGTGCTGCTCGATTTCCCGCATCACCTGCTTGAGACGTTCTTCGAAGTCGCCGCGATAGCGGGTGCCGGCGAGCAGCGCGCCCATGTCGAGCGCGAACACGGTCGACTCGGCGAGAACCCCGGGCACGTCGGACTTGACGATTTTGCGGGCGAGCCCTTCGGCGATCGCCGTCTTGCCGACGCCCGGATCGCCCACCAGCAGCGGATTGTTCTTTTGCCGGCGGCACAAAACCTGGATCGTGCGCTGCACCTCGGCCTCGCGCCCGATCAGCGGGTCAATGCGCCCGTCCCTCGCCTTTCGGTTGAGATTGACGCAATAAGCCTCTAATGCGCCTTCCTTTTTCTTTGACTCCGATCCCTCTTTGGAGTCTTTCGAATCTCGCGATTCGTGCTCCTCGTCGGCCCCGCGCGGCAGGCGCGACGGGTCGGAATGTCCCGGACGCTTGGCGATGCCGTGGCTGATGTAGTTCACCGCATCGTAGCGGGTCATGTCCTGCTCTTGCAGGAAAAACGCGGCGTGGGTCTCCCGTTCGGCGAAGATTGCGACCAGCACGTTGGCGCCTGTGACCTCTTCGCGGCCCGAAGATTGGACGTGGAAGGCGGCGCGCTGGACGACGCGCTGGAAACCATTGGTCGCCTTCGCCTCCTCCTGGCTGTCGACGACCAGGTTTTCCAGTTCCGTGTCAAGGTAATGAATTACCGTCTTGCGCAGAGCGTCGACGTCGACGCCGCATGCCCGAAGCACCGCCGCCGCATCGACGTCGTCGATCAGCGCGAGCAGAAGATGCTCGAGCGTCGCGTATTCGTGGCGGCGATCGTTGGCGAGCGATAGCGCCCGGCGGAGGGTCTTTTCGAGCGCGCGGGAGAAAATCGGCATCGGGCGACTCTCACTTCTTTTCCATGATGCACTGAAGCGGATGTTGATTCTTGCGTGCGTGGTCCATCACCTGCGACACCTTTGTCTCCGCGATTTCATAAGTGTAAACGCCGCATTCGCCAACGCCATTGTGGTGCACCTGCAGCATGATCTGGGTCGCTTCCTGCGGATCCTTGTTGAAAAACGCCTGTAAGATCGAAATCACAAACTCCATCGGAGTGTAATCGTCGTTGAGCAGCAACACCCGATACATATGGGGGCGCTTCGTCTGGGTGCGAGTGCGGGTGATGACCGCCGCCGCGTTGCCCGGCGGCTCTCCCTCGCGTTTCGGCTCGCGAGAGGCCAACGGCTGCATCGACCCCGCCGCCGTCACGCCAAAACCAGGATGCAGCCATCGCGCAAGTAGCGCCATCCCGGCTCGCAGGCGGACGACCAGCGGATTTGACGCGGTAGTCACGAAATAGCCCCGTTCCTTGCGGTTTGGACGCTCCGTCAATCAAGTAGGCGCGCGACGACGAGTTGCATGTAAGCAGTCGGCGCCGCGCGCGCCAGAGTTCGTCGCGGCCCGCCAGCATTGCTAATTTGCCGGTTGCGCGCAAGTGGTTCACGCGCATGAAGTGCGCCCGGCGAATAGCGAAGCTGTGGAGCTGAAGTTCCCCGAATTGCGAGCGGGCGCGGGCGTCGCCGCTACGATGCGGAAACAGGAATCCGTCGCGCCTGTCGGAGGTCGGGGATGGCCGGCCCTCGCGCGAGAGACAAAAAAACGGCGCCCATCGGGCGCCGGCTTGCTCATTTGGATCCGCTCGCGCCGCATGCGCGGCGGCGGATCGATCGCGCCTTGAAATCACTTCGGCTGGATATTCGCATAGGCCGAAGTCACCGGCTTCATCGCGTCGGCAGCGACTTTGGCGTAGAGTTCGGAGAATTTGGTCGCCTGGGCGACAAAGCCTTCGTAGACCTGCTTGGCGTATTCGGTCTGGATCTGGACCGCAGACTCGAGGCTGCGCGCGCCGAGAAGCTTCTCCATCGCGGCCGAGCCGGACGCGAACGCCTTCTTCGAATAGTCGGTCGAATCGGCTGCGATCTCCTGCAGGCCCTTCGACCAGCTGGTCGATGCGGCGGTGAACGCTTCGAGCTGATTCTTGGTCAACGTCTGAAAGCCTTCGAAATTCGGGGTTGCTGACATTTTTCAAAACTCCTCGGTTGGACCGCTGGTGCGAACAGTGGGCGACGCGCTCACTGTCTTGTACCTTTATATGTGCGCTGCACCATGAAAGTCAAGTAAATTTTTGCAGTGCAGCATTTTGGCCGGATCGGGGACGGGCGCTTCGAGCCTCGCCTATTGATGGCGCGCAATAAAATCAATTAATTTCAAGTATTTGCCGAAGTACCCTTATCTCTCGTTTCATCGCGGGCAGCCCTCAATCCGAATCAGGAGCGCCAGGCGCCGAGCGACTTTAGCGAGAATTGCGACTGTCGCGGCCGCTTCTCGTTAACCTGAACGTAACTGCGTCGCCATAACCGTAATGCGTGTGCTTGTTGTGCAACTCTTGCGGCCTCGCCGCGCGGGTTGAGTGCGTGAAACGGGGCGTGTTGATGGAGTGGCGTGAAGATGATTTGCGGGCCGGTCGCCTCGCTCGTTTCGCCGCCGGAGCTTTGATTTCGCTTTCGGCCATCGCCTTTGCATGCGCGCCCGCCCAAGCGAATCACTATCGGCATATTCACCATCACGCGTATAGCGGGCGCCACGCGCATCACGCGATTCACGCGCATTACGGGCGCCACCCGCATCACGGGCGCCGCGCGCGTCACGCCGTCGCCGCGATCCACCGTTCGCCCGCCTTCTCGGCCATCGTCGTCGACGCCAACAGCGGCCGGACTCTCTATGCGGTCGACGAGAACGGACTGCGCCATCCGGCCTCGCTCACCAAGGTGATGACGCTCTATCTCCTGTTCGAGCAGCTGGACAAGGGCGCGATGACGCTCCAGACGCAAATACCGATCTCCAGGCACGCCGCGGCGCAGGAGCCCACGAAGCTCGGCATCCCGCCGGGCGGAACGATCAGCGTCGACGACGCGATCAAGGCGATCGTGACCCGGTCGGCCAACGACATCGCGGTGGCGATCGCCGAGGCGATCGGACACGACGAGAGCACTTTCGCCGAAATGATGACCCGCAAGGCGCGAGCGCTCGGCATGTCGAGCACCGTCTATCGCAACGCCTCCGGACTTCCCAATGACGAACAGGTGACGAGCGCCCGCGACCTCGTCATTCTCGCGCGCGCGGTTGAGGATCGGTTTCCCCGCTATTTCCGCTATTTCTCGACCCAGGAATTCGACTACGCGGGCGAGGTCATCGGCAACCACAATCACCTGCTCGGCCATGTCGCCGGGGTCGACGGCATCAAGACCGGCTACACCCGCGCTTCCGGATTCAACCTGCTGACCTCGGTTCACCGGGACGGCCGCTCGCTGATCGCGGTCGTCATGGGCGGGCGCACTTCGCGGGCGCGGGACCGCGTGATGGAGAACCTGATCGCAGACCATATCGCCCAGGCGTCCACCGTCCGCACCGCCACGATGGTCGCCGACGCGTCGCGGGCCGAAGACGTTCAGCGCGCCGCGACCCGCGAAGAGCAGCCAGTGCGCCCGCGTCCGATATTGGTTGCGGCCAATGTTCCGATGCACGTGCCTACCGGCCGCTTCACGCAGCCCCAACTCGCCCAGGGCGACGCCGCGGTCGACGACGGGTCCCCGACGCTGAGGGTCGCCGCGGTCACGCCGGTCGAGCCGCGCCGGCCGGCCAGGCGGGTCGTCGTCGCGTCGAGGTCGCCGCGCGACCAGCGCACGCCGGCCCAACTCGGGTGGGTCAAGGGTGCGGACGGCGCCGCGCCAAAGGGGCATGAGGCCGAGGTCGCCAAAATAGCGGCCGAGGCGCCGCCGATGCCGCCCGCAAGAACGAAGGACAAGGCGCTTCCGGTCAGCTCCGCCGCGCCATCCGAGACCACGGTCGCCGCACGCGCCCCCTCAAAAGCGGACGACCAGGAAGCGGACGCGGAACGCGGCGGCTGGGTGATCCAGATCGGGGCCCTTGACGACCCCGCCAAGGCCAACGCCCTCCTGAATCGCGCCCGTAAGCGGAACCCCGCCATGCTCGGCTCGGCCAAACCGTACACCGAGAAGTTCCAAAAAGGCGAGGACACGTTCTATCGCGCGCGGTTCGCCGGTCTCGATTCGAATTCCGCCGAGTCCGCCTGCCGATCCCTGAAGCGCAGCGGGTTTGCCTGCTTCGCCGCCCACGACTGAAAATCCTGGCCGCTCGTCCGAGCGCGCCTTCACTTCGCGGAGCGCCTCAGCCTTGTCGTTGCATCAGAACATCCTTGGCCTGATTGACCCTCGCGGCAAGAGCGGTCGAACCGCCATGATCTGGATGAAGCTTCTTCATCAGCGCCCGATGAGCGCGAATGATTTCCGCTACGTCCGCCCCTTCCGCCAGGCCCAGAACTTCGTACGCCTCTCCAGGCGTCATAGCGCCGCCGCCGGTTCTCCGCCGATCGCGCTGACCCTGGTCTGCCTCACGCCAGCCGGCAAACCGGCGGTCGAGATACGTCTCTAGCAGCCTGGCGCCGTCGGGATCGTCGCGCGCAAGCTCGGACCGCAGCGCCAGAAGGTCTGGTCGGGACATCGAGCCGAGCGCCCGGCCCGAAAAGGCGCCGGCCAGAACCGTGCCGGCCATGGCGCCGCTGCCATGGTCCAACCGCATTTCGATCATCGCCGAGCGGGCGGTCGACGCCTGTCCGGCGCGCCCGCTCGCGCCGGGGCCGCGAGAGGAGGTCCAACCTGCGGTCGTCTGGCGCCAGCCGGCGAAGTTCGCCGCCATTCCCGCAAGCGCGGCGGCGATGCCGATTCGTCCCCGCAACAACAGGAGACCGGCGCCGATGAAGCCGAGGACGCCCCCGCCGTGACGCACGAGTCGCGCGGCGGCGGCCGCGTCCATCCGCGCGAACTGCTTGATCGCCGACAAAAGGACAAACAGAAGAATTAAACCGATGACGAAATTCATCGCCGGGGGCTTTCCAGGAACGATCCACGCCGCCGGGACTCGGCGTCTGGACGGCGAGACTACGCCAACTTTACGATCCTTGCATCTGCGTCAACAACAATCGAGCCGCCGGATCGGCGGCGGCCTCCCGCACGAGCGCCGCGTGACCGCCCGCGGCGTAGGCCGCCGCGGCGCGCAGCAGCGATTCCAGACGAGCCGAGGCGCCGGCGTCGAAGGCGCTGTAGGCGCCGTTGGTCAGGCGGGCGATTTCGCTGAACGCGCGGCTGGCCGCCGGATCCTGTCCCTCCTGAAACATGAACGCCTTTACCCCCTGCAGCGCCAGTTCGCCGGCCAGCGAGGCGAGCGCGTCCGGGTTCTCCTCCATCGCGTCGCCGACATAGACCAGCGCGCCGACCTTGGCCCGGCTCGCCTCGTCACGGGCATGGGCCAGAACCTTGCGGATTTGCGTCATGCCGCCGCGCACGCTGATCCGGCCCATCAGCGCGGCGAGCCCCTTCCCGCCAGACACGAAATTCGACGCCCGGCACTCGTTCAAACCGCGAAAATAGACGAGTTGGACGTCGAGCCCGCCGAGACCCTCCGCGACCTGGAACATCTTCGCTTGCAGGCTCTGCGCGAGATCCCAGGTCGGCTGCCGGCTCATCGTCGCGTCGAGCGCGAAAATAAGCCGCCCTCGCGCCGATTGCGTCGAGGGCGCGGGGGCTCGTCGCGCCGCCTCCACGAAGGCGGCGACCTCGGCGCTCGGGCCGCGCCGCGCAACGGGCGCACCCTTTTCCGTTTCCTTGTCCTTGTCCATTCCGGTTCCCGATATTTGGCTCCGTGTCTGTTAGATTGGGGCTCGGGAGCGGGCCGGCAAGCTGGAACGGCGCGAATTCAGATCAGCCCCAGCCCCGACAGTTCACGCCGCAGGGATTCCGGCATTTCGGCGAGGCCGGCCTGACTTTGATCGATGTCGGGCGGGGCCGACCTGGCCTCGAAATACCGCCAGCCCTGGAAAGCGCGCATGGGCCGAGGCGCGACCGCGACGACGTGGCCGCCGAGCCACAACCTGCACCGGCCGATCCCGTCCGAATCCCGAAACGGCTCGAGGCCGACGATTGCCTGCCGAGCCGCGATCTGGCCCTTGATGACCCAGTAGAGCGATCCGCCGTCGAGAAGCTCTTGCGCCCGCTTTGGCGTCATGCGGGTCACGTGCGCATGGCGCGCGGGCGCGCCGCGCGCCCGCGCCTCGTCCATCCGCGCCGCCATCCATTGCCGCAGGTCGTCGAGCGATTCGGCGCCGACGCAAAGTTTGATCAGGTGAAGGGTCACGGGCGCAAAGCTATCGCAGAGAGGCGCGGGCGGCGAGCCCCGCCGGCAACCCCGGACGCCGAGTTCGCAAGCGGCCCCCAAGGAAACGTCGTTGACCCGCCTCCGCGGCGTTTCCGCCTTCGAAGTTCCGGGCTCAAGCGGCTACGCGCCCGCGATCCCCTCGCTTCGCGACGGGCCGCCCAGCAATTCAGCAACCCACCGGCTTGACGGAAAGTAGCTGCAGAAAGTCAGGATGGCGATTGCGATCGGGACTCCGATGAAGGCGCCGAACAGACCCCAAAGGAACGTCCAGAAGAAGACCGAAAACAGCACCAGCGACGGCGATATGGCGAGCACCGCGCCGGAGACGCGCGGCTCGATATAGCTGCCGACCACGAATTGAATGACGTTCAGGCAGACGAAAACGCCGAGGACGGCCTGCCAGGCGCCGAATTGCGTCATCGCGATCAGGGTCGGAAACAGCGTGGCGATGAACGGGCCGATGAACGGAATATAGTTGAGCGCGAATGCGATCACGCCCCATTCCATTGCGAATTGCAGGCCGGCGACCCCGGCGAACGCGCCTACGAGCACGCCCGTCGCCAGGCTCATCTGCGTCCTCACCTCCAGGTATTTACGGATTTTGCCGGCTGTCGCGGCGCTCGCTTCGATGACAATTCGCGCGGTCTCGGGCGCCAGGAAGGTCCCCACTCTGTGGCGGATGTCGTCGACTTCCATGAGTCCCAGAATCACATAGACGAGCGCGATCAGCCAGAAGCTCAGCGTGGTGTTGACGCGGCCGGTCAACTCGCCCGCCCGGCGCAGCACCCAGGCGACATTGAAATGCTCAGACCATAATTCCGCCACCGAAATTCCGTGGCTCTCCAGCCATACGATCGCGCTGTCGTAGAACGTCTGGTAGCGAGCGGAGTCGGCGATCAGCGAATGTCCCACCCGGCCGAAGCCCCAGACGACCAGCGACGCGAAGGCGAGACAGGCGGCGACCGTGATCGTCATCGTGACGGCCAGGGCCAAAAGCGACGGCATCCGCGCCTGAAGCCAGCGTTGCAATGGCCAGACGATCGCGATGATGAAGAGCGCGAGCGCGAGCGGGGCAAAGACCGAGCTGGCCAGATGGACCGCCGTCGAGACGGCCACGGCCGCAATGATTCCGACTGATGTTTTCAGGGACTTGTTAATCGCCATTCGAGATTTCCCGGGAAAACCGACTGTTTGGGCCGAAGCCGGCGACGGTCCGAGGCTTGTGCCTCAAGGCGGCGGACCTGTACAGTTGGCGGATCGTCCTTACGCCCGCCTTCGTCCGCGACCCCTTGCGCGACGGCGCGCGCGCCGCCGACGCCGCAGTACGATCCGAAACAGGAGGCCGCAGCATGAGCGATCTGGTTTTCATTGCGTTCGATTCCGAGCAGAAGGCCGAGGAAGTGCGCGAGAAGATCCTGGGCATGCAGAAGGAATATCTAATCGAACTCGGCGACGCGGTCGTTGCGGTCAAAGACCAAAACGGCCGGATAAAGCTCAACCAACTGATGAACAACACCACTCAGGGCGCGGTGACAGGAGCGCTTTGGGGCACCCTGATCGGCCTGATTTTTCTCAATCCGTTGCTGGGCTTTGGAATCGGCGCCGCCTCCGGCGCTCTCAAGGGCAAACTGCTCGACACCGGGATCGACGACGAATTCATGAAGGGCGCAGCGGTCGCGCTGAAGCCGGGGACCGCGGGATTGTTCCTGCTGGTTCGCAAGATGACGACCGATAAGGTCCTCAAAGACTTGAGGGGCGCCGGCGGCACGGTCATGAGCACGTCCTTCGACGAGACGAAGGAGTCCGCGCTTCGAGAGGCGCTGGCGGGAGAGACGGCCGCCGCGGCGAAGACCGCGCCGCCCGCCTGATCAGACCGACCGATCGCCTCCGGCGCGGTTCGGCGCCAACGCCGGGCGGGTGTTGAACACGGGCGCAAGCGCGCGCAATTGCGCACCGGCGCCGGGGGCCACGCCGATGATGTCGACAATCGTGAGCGTCGCCAAGCGGACGCTCATCCTGCCGGCGGCGGCGTTTGTGACGCTGCTGGGCGTTCGCGCCTGGGATTCGCAACGCGGGGCGCCGCTCGAGCCCTGGCACACGTTCGCCCCGCACGAGTTGGGGGCGCGCGAGATCGACGCCGCGGATTGGCTGCGGTATCTGAAGGCGGAAGACGCGGTCTTTGACGCCGTTCGCGCCGAGGTCGCGCAACGGCTTCCGGAGACGGACCGAATCCCTGTCAACCGTTACTTCGAGGGAAGCCCGATCTATCCGGGCCATTTCAGGCGCGACTGGAACAGGTCGTTCATTCTCGAGCCGGACGGCGATCCTGTCGGCGCGGTCGTCCTCCTCCACGGCCTGACCAACTCTCCTTACAGCCTCAGGCACATTGCCGAAATTTTCCGCGCTCGCGGCTTCGTGGCGGTCGCGATCCGGCTGCCGGCCCACGGCACCGTTCCGGCGGCGCTGACAGAGGTCGAATGGGAAGACTGGATGGCCGCGGCACGGCTTGCGGTCAGAGAAGCGCGGCGCCGCGCGGGTCCCGGAAAACCGCTGCAAATCGTCGGCTATTCCAACGGAGGCGCGCTCGCCCTCAAATATGCGCTCGACGCCCTCGATGACGCGTCGCTCCAACGCCCCAGTCGTCTCGTGCTCATATCCCCGATGATCGGAATCACCCGTTTCGCCCGCTTCGTCGGGCTGGCGGCCCTGCCCGCGTATTTTCCGCCATTCGCCAAGGCCGCGTGGCTGGACGTCGCGCCCGAGTTCAATCCCTTCAAGTACAACTCGTTTCCGGTCAACGCCGCCTGGCAGTCGCACCGGCTGACGCAGACGCTGAAGCGGCAGATCGCCGACGGCGCTCGCGACGGCAAGCTCGCCGGGCTGCCGCCGATCCTGACCTTCCAGTCGGTGGTGGACTTCACCGTCAGCGCTTCCGCGGTCGTCTCCGATTTCTACGCTCTTCTCCCGCCCAACGGCAGCGAGCTGGTTTTATTCGACATCAACCGCGCGACCGCCCTGGGCCTTTTGATGCGTCCCTCGGCGGAGACCAAACTAAGTGAGATCCTGCCGCCCGCGCCGCGGAATTATCGGACCGTGGTGGTCACCAACGACGGCGCCGGGAATGGCGAGGAGTTCGAACGGATCGTCGAGGCCGGCTCCACGACCGAAAGCGTGCGTCCGCTCGGATTGTCCTATCCGGCTGACGCTTATTCGCTCTCCCACATCGCCCTGCCGTTCCCGACGACAGACGGACTTTACGGGGCAAAACCCGATCCTTCCGAGGAATTCGGCGTCAACCTCGGGACCGTCGTCCCCCGAGGCGAGCGCAATGTGCTGATCGTCAGCCTCAACTCGCTAATGCGGCTTTCGTTCAATCCGTTCTTTCCCTATCTGGCGCTCCGCGTCGAAGAGGGCCTCCCGGCCACAAAAGGTGGTTCGGGTTCTTCCAAGTGAGCCAGCCAAGACTCATGGCTCTGGCTAACGACGCCTAGGCGGGGCATATTCGCTCGCGGAGGCGCGGTCGTCGAATTCGTCGGAACGGTCAATTCAAAGCAGAAAGATTCCGCAACGATGAGCCAACTCGAATCCCCGCAGACGGAAATCGAGCATGCGCGCGACGCCGGGCAAAGAAATTTCATGTGGCGACAGGTGCCCTATGCCGCCGCGCTGGTGCTGGCGATCTCGGGCGTCGCCTACACCAACATGTCGCACGAGCCGCTCGTCGGCTATTGGGAGTTCGTGGCCTGCGCGGTGGGCGTCGTCTGCGTCTTCACTCAATGGGAGATCGCTGCGGGCAAGAGCGCCCGCTTTCGCTTGATGTGGACGCAGGCGCTCCACTGGGCGGCCGTTCTGGTCGCGATGAACATCATGGTGTTGTCCCGCGTTCAGAGCATCGTGCCGGCGCAGGCGATCAGTCTGGTGCTTTTGATCATCCTGGCGCTGGGCACATTTCTCGCCGGCGTCAATTTCCTGTCGCTGCAGCTTTGCTTTCTGGGCCTGGCCATGGCGCTTGCAGTGCCGGCGATCGCCTGGCTCACCCAGTCCTTTCTCTTCATGGTCCTGGCCGCCGCGCTTTTGATCGGCCTCGCCATCGCCTTCTGGCCGAGCCGCGCCCGTCGCCGCGCAAGATCGGCGAGCGAAGAGAAATATTAGCATCAGCCCATGTCGCTTTGCGCCGATTGAGAGGCGCGCCCGGCGTGTGCGGCTAGGTCCTGCGCGAACCCTCCGCCTCGAGCAGCGACTTGGCGATCGCCTCCCATTCCTCGTCGAGCGGGGTCTTGCAGACCGGCTTGCGGGCGCGGCGATACCAGTAGGCGGCGTTCCCGGGGTCGCCCTCCTTGCGATGCAGATAGGCGTGGACCCAATCGCCCGTCCCGCCCTCGTCGGCCTGCGCCGCCTCGTGCGCCCCGTCCCAATCGCCCTTCGCGTCCAGCCACAGCGCGCGCAGGGCATGGTTGAGGGCCGGCGGCGGCGAAGGCAGCTCGAGCGAAGCGCGAAAGGCGGAAAGGTCCATGCGCTTCAGGTTGGCGCCGAACGGCGACAGGGTAAAGCGCCGCACCGCTACCGCGCCTCCGCCGCGCTCGCCATGACCGCCTCGACCTCGGCGCGGCGCGGCAGCGGAGCGACCGCGCCGTAGCCCAATGTCGACAGCGAAGCCGCCGCATTGGCGAAGCGCGCAGCGGCGAACGGATCCCCCGCCCGGAGGAATTCGGCCAGGAACGCGCCGTCGAAACAGTCGCCGGCGCCCGTGGCGTCGACGGCGGCGACCGCACGCGCCGCGATGCGTTCACGGGCGTTCGGCGTCGCCGCGAGCGCGCCCGCCTTGCCGAGCTTCAGGACGACGATGCGCGCGCCGAGACGCAGATAGAAATCGACGATCGCGTCGGGATCGCTCAAGGAGGTTAGCGCCAGCGCGTCGTCGAGTCCCGGAAGCGCGATGTCGCAATGGCGCATCGCCTCGTGGATGATCGCCCGCGCCCGGCGCAGCGGCCAGAGCTTCAGTCGCAGGTTCGGATCGTAGGAGACGAGGCGCTTGGCCTCACGGGCGAGGTCGATGGCGGCGAATGCGGCGTCGGCGGCGGAGGACGAGATCGCCTGGCTGATGCCGGAGGCGTGCAGGATCCTCGCATCGCGAATCCGGTCGACCGGCAGGTCGCTCTCGCCGATGCGGCTCGCCGCCGAGCCAGCGCGCAGATAGGAGAACTCGTGGCCGGCCTCGCCATGGGTGACGAAATAGAGCCCTGTGTGCGCGCCGCCGTTGATGACGATCCGGCTCGCGTCGACGCCCTCGCGCATCCACAGTTCGGTCAGCGCCTGGCCGAAGCGGTCGGCGCCGACGGCCGTGAAATAAGCGGCGTCGGCGCCCAGGCGCGCGGCCGCGATCATCGCGTTCGACGTGTCGCCGCCGAAGCCCTGGACGAACGGCGCGCCGTCGCGCGGCTGATTGAGCTCGACCAGCGCCTCGCCGATCGCGATCACGTCTCCCATCGGTTCACCTTGTCGCCGCGGAGGCGCCCGGCCCCGGCGCGGCGACGGCGGCGAAAGCCACAAAGGCGAAGATCGGCTGCTGAGAGGACAACGTCATGTCGATCGCCGGGATTTGCGCCTCGCCAAGGCGTTGAGCACCTCGACCAGGCCCGAAAAGAGCATCGCCGCGTAGATATAGCCCCTTTCGACATGAAAGCCGAAGCCGTCGGCGATCAGCGCCATGCCGATCATCAGGAGAAAGCTCAACGCCAGCATCAGGACGGTCGGATTGCGTTCGACGAACGTCCCGAGCGGGCCGGAGGCGACCATCATGACGCCCACTGCGAAGACGACCGCGACGACCATGATCGGAAACTCATCGGTCATGCCGACGGCGGTGACGATGCTGTCGATCGAGAACACAATGTCGAGCATGACGATCTGGACCAGCGCCGCGCCGACGCTTAAGGGCATAGCCCTCTGCGCGTCGTCGCCCTCCGCGCCCGGTTCGACATTCTCGCGGATTTCCCCCGTCGCCTTCCAGACGAGGAACAGGCCGCCCGCCAGCAGCAGCAGGTCGCGGATCGAGAATGCGTGCCCGTAGATGGTCGTCAGCGGCGCCCTCAGCCGCACGATCGCGGCGGCCGAAGCGAGCAGCGCAAGCCGAAAAACGAGCGCGAGCGACAGGCCGAGGCCGCGCGCAAGCGTCCGCCGGCGCTCATCGACGCGGTTCGAAAGCAGCGCGATGAAGACGAGATTGTCGACGCCGAGCACGACCTCCATCGCGATCAGGGTCGCGAGCGCCGCCCATGCGGCAGGGTCGGCGAGGAGCCGCCATACGTCATCCATGCGGCGCTCCGTCCGATCCTGACGCCATTCACGCCCCGCGCTTGGCGAGGACGCCGCCATATCGCAAGAAGCGGCGCGTTTCCAGCATTGTCACGATCGCGACAGCGCGCCGTCCCGTCAGCTCCAATGCTCCTAGGACGCCGCCATCGCCTCGACCGCTTCCTCGACCTGGCCGAGCCGCTCCTTGCCCCAGAACATTTCGTTGCCGACGAAGAAGGCAGGCAGGCCGAAGACGCCGCGCGCGACCGCGGCGGCGGTATTGTCGGCCAGCTTCTGCTTCACCGCATCCGTCTGCGCGGCGGCGAGCAGACCTTCGCCATCGAGCCCGGCCGCATCGATCGCCCGCTTGAGGACCTCCGGATCGTCGAGCTTGAGCCCCTCCTCCCACATGCCCTTGAGGCCCATTTCGAGAAAGGCGGCCTCTTGGCCGGCTTCGCGCGCCGCGACGAAGGCGCGCATCAGCATGAGCGTATTGACCGGAAAGTGCGGGTTCATGCGGAACTTGTCGATCCGGTAGCGCGTGACGAAGCGCTTGACCTCCAGCATCTCGTATTCGACCTTGCCCTTGACTGGGGCGAAGGCGACAATCGGGGACTTGTTGTTGGTCGCCTTGAAGACGCCCCCCAGCAGGCAGGGAACGATCGCCAGCCGCGCGCCCGTGCGCCCGAGGATGGGAGGCAGCGCGCGATAGGCGAGATAAGCGTTCGGGCTGCCGAAGTCGAAAATGAATTCGATCGTCCTGCTCATCACCAGCTCTCCGCCCAGGGCCGCAAATCCATTTCGAAAGTCCAGGCGCTGCGCCGCTGGCGATGCAGCCAGACATAGTTCCTGGCGATCTCGTCGGGCGCGAGGATCTCCTCGCGCGCGAATTTTTCCGCCGCGTCCGGCATGAGGCCGCGGATGAAGGCGCCGTCGACCGCGCCGTCGATGACGACATGGGCGACATGAACGCCTTTCGGTCCCAGCTCGCGCGCGAGGCTTTGCGCCAGCGCCCTCAAGCCATGCTTGGCGCCCGCAAAGGCGGAATAGCCCGACCCGCCGCGCAGGCTCGCGGTCGCGCCGGTGAACAGGATCGTGCCGCGACCGCGCGGGCCCATCACCCGCGCCGCCTCGCGGCTCGACAGAAACCCCGCCAGGCAGGCCATTTCCCAAACCTTGGAATAGACCTGCGTCGTCGTCTCGACGATCGGAAAGCGCACGTTGGCGCCGATATTGAAGACCAGAACCTCGATCGCGCCGATCTCGCGCTCGATCCGCTCGACCAACGCGGCGACGTCGGCTTCAACCCGCGCGTCGAGCCCGAAGGCATGGGCCTGACCGCCCTCGGCCCGGATCGCCTCGGCCAGCTTTTCGACGGCTTCCGTATGGCGGGGCCGCCGGGTGACGCAGACTGCGAGCCCTTCGCGGGCGAAGGCGCGCGAGATCGCGGCGCCGAGACCGTCGCCGGCGCCGATCACCAGGCAGATTCCGCGCTCGGGCGCTTGGCTCATGACGGAACCACCCCGTTCCAGCCGGTCATGGCCCAACGCTCGAAATCGTTTGGGCCGGCCGCGCTCGGGGCAGGATGAAGAAGGCGATCAGCCCCTGGGCGAGATAATAGGTCGGCAGCGTCCATTGGCCGGCCCAGGCGATGGCGGCGAATTTTGTCAGCGCGATCGTCATGTCGGAGATCATGAACAGCACGCCTCCGGCGCCCACCGCGAGCGCGGCGCGGCTGCGCAGGACCGTGGCTCGTCCGACAGCCTGCGACGCCATCAATGCGACCACGCCGACATAGAACGCGACCGGCGCCTTCAGGTCGGCGGGGACGCCCGGCCAGACATAGGCGACGAGCAGGACGCCGAACGCGCCGATAAGGACCAGGGCGGCGCGCGAAGGCCAAAGCCCGACGCCGCGCGAGAAGGTCGCGATATAGAATCCATGCGCGACGACGAAGGCGGCCAGGCCGGGCAGGAACAGCGTCGACCACAACAGAAGGGTGTCGCCGACCAGCGAGGCGGAGAAGGCGCAGAGGATGAGGCGCTTGACGTCGCTTTGGCCGGCCCGCATCGCGACCGACAGGATCAGGAACGCCATCGCCGCCGGCTTGGCCGCCATCTCGACGCCGCGCCAACCGAGGGCGTCGGACGCGCAGCACAGCGCGGCCGAGAAGACGAACAGCGCCTCGAGGACCGAGACGCGCCCGTCGGCGAGCCCGCCCATCGCCCAGATCGCCGCCGTCAGGGCCAGAAAGACGGCGAAGCCGTCGGCGAGCGGAAGCCCGGGCCCAATCGCGAGAAAAGCCGCCGTCGCGGCCACCATCAACGCCAGGGCCGCGAACGCCAGCGCCGACGCGACGCGGCCGGCCGGCGGGTCGTAGGGGCGCACCGCTCCGACGTCGAAGGGCGGCTCGGGCTCGGCGGGCCTCAGATTGGCCGGGCGCCAGCCGGGCGGCGCGAACCACGCCCACAGCTTGTCGCGCCAGTCGCGGGCCCGGAAACTCATGTCCGCCATGGTCGCGTAATAGGAGACGTTGGCCCAGATCGGATCGAACGTGCCAAGGCCGCCGCGCACCCCATAGACGGGCGCCTCGTCCTCCTCGACGAAGGTGCCGAACAGGCGATCCCAAATGATGAGAATCCCGCCGTAGTTCTTGTCGAGATATTGCTCGTTGACGCCGTGATGCACCCGATGGTTGGAGGGCGAGGCGAAGACGCGGTCGAACCACCCGAGCTTGCCGATCAGTTCGGTGTGAATCCAGAACTGATAGAGGAGATCGATGAGCCCGACGACGATGAACACCAGCGGGGGAACCCCGACGATCGCCATCGGCACATAGAAGATCCAGCTTAGGAGCGCGCCCGAACTCGTCTGCCTCAGCGCGGTCGAGAGATTGTAGTTCTCGCTCTGGTGATGCACCACGTGCGCCGCCCAGAACAGCCCGCATTCGTGGCCGACCCGATGGTTCCAGTAATAGAGGAAGTCGTAGGCCAGAAGCGCGAGCGGCCACACCAGCCAGTCATCCGCCCTGAGCGGGAACAGGGCGAAACGCCGATAGACGACGACATAGATTCCGACCCTCAGCGTCAGCGTGAACACGCCGGAGATCTGGCTCAGAATCCCGGCCGTCAGCGACCCGATCGCATCGTTGAGCCGATAGACGTTGCGTCCCAGGGCCAATCCGACGCCGAATTCCGCCGCCATCAACGCGACAAAGACCGGAATGGCGTAGACAATCGCGTTCAATCCGTTCTCCTGAGGGCGGAGCCGTTACGTGAGATTACGACCGGCGCGCACGGAGTCAAAGCTCGACCGGCGCGCTCACGTCAGCGCTTTGAGGCCGGCGAACATTGCGAGCGCCGACACGGCGGCGCAGACCCCCGCCGTCATCCCGAGGCGCCAGCCGCCGAGCCGGCAAGGCTCGGGAAGCGCGGTCGCCGCCAGCGCCACCAGGATGCCGATCGCCAGCGGCATGAGGAAGGCGTTGAGCGCCTGCGCGGCGATGTTGAGCCAGACGAGGTCGGGGGCGAACCAAACCGCCGCGGCGGAGCCAATCACGCAAATCGCGTAAATTCCGAAGAACCAGCGCGCCTCGAACGGCCGGCGCTCCAGCGTCCGCCGGTAGCCCGCGACCTCGCCGACGCCCCAGGCCAGGGCCAGCGAGCAGACGATCGCCGCCACCAGCGAGGCGCCGAGCACGCCGGCCGCGAACACCATCCTGCCCACGCCCGCCCCCAGCACCGGGGTCAGGGCGGCGCTGATCTCGCCGACGCTGGAGAGGCTGGCGGGAGCGCCGCCCGACGCGAACGCGGCCGCTGCGGCGACGAGCACCGCTCCGGTGAGGCACTGGGTGAGAATCGCGCCCGCCGCCGTATCCCGGCGGGCGTGGACGAGATCGCCCGGCTGGAGCTCTCTGTCGACGGTCGCCGACTGCTGGTAGAAGATCATCCAGGGATTGAAGATCGCGCCGATGATCGCCGCGACCATGAACAGAAATTGCCGGTCGCCGAACGGCAGGTCGAGCGCGTCCCTGGCCAGCATCGAAACGCTCGGCCGCGCCCGCCAGGCGACCGCGAAGAAGGCCAGTTCGAACAGGCCGATGACCAGCGCCGCCCGCTCGACCCGGCGATAGGACCCGGCGCCGACGATGACGAGGAGCGCCGCCCCGGCCGCGGACAGGGTCAGGCCGCGCGAGAGGCCGAACATTTCGCCGATGCCGGCGACGCCGGTGAATTCCGTGATCAGCGACCCGACGGTCGCGGCCGCCAGCCCGCCGATCGCCAGTTGCGCCCATTTGAGTCCGAAACGTTCGCGGATCAGCTCGGCGTGGCCTCGGCCGGTGAAGACGCCGAGCCGAACCGTCAGTTCCTGCACCAGGTAAAGCACCGGGATCATCAGCAGCAACAGCGGCAGCAGCCGATAACCCCACTGCGCCCCGCCTTGCGCCGCTGTCACCACGTTGCCGGCGTCGGTGTCGGCCAGCATGACCAGGAGGCCTGGTCCCCAAACGGCGGCCGCGCGGAGAAACGATGCCGCGCTGAGGCCGTTCGACCGGGCTTCGCCGCTCATTCTCCCCAAGACTCCAGAGCGCTTTCGCGCGCGAATGAGGCGGCGCCGAAGGGCGACGCGGCGCGACTACGGGATGGGGAGCGATAAAGTCAACTGGCGAGAGGCGAATTGGCGCGGCCCGGCGGGCCGCCCGACTTCCAGCTGTCGTGCGAACTTTTCGAACGCTTGGCGCCGAGCGTAATGCGCCCCATATTTCGGCGAGGCGCGGCGCCGGAACGGCCGCGCGGCGGCGGCCAAGCCAAACGCCGTCGTCGAGGAGGCCCCGCATGCCACAACGCAATACGCTTCCCGGGCTGATCTTCATCGTCATTTTCGCCGTGGGCCTGGCTTTCGCCTATCCGAGCGCCAATGCGGGCGAATACGTCTCCAGCGCCGTGATTGCGGTCGTCGGCTTCCTCGTCGCCTCGATCGCCGCCAATGCGGTCAAGGTCGCCAACCAGTGGGAGCGGATCGTGGTGCTGCGGCTCGGCCGCTTCCGCGGGCTCGAAGGCCCGGGGCTGTTTTTCATCATCCCGATCATCGAGATGGTCGCCTACCGCATCGACATTCGCGTCATCACCAGCACCTTCAAGGCGGAAAAGACGATGACGCGCGACACCGTGCCGGTCGACGTCGACGCGGTGCTGTTCTGGAAAGTGGTCGATCCGAAAATGGCGGCGCTCGACGTCGCCGATTATTACGCCGCCATCAACTGGGCCTCCCAGACGGCCCTGCGCGACGTGATCGGCAAGACGATGCTCGCCGACATGCTGGAGGGGCGCGAGAAGCTGAGCGCGGAATTGCAGCGCATCATCGACTCGCGCACCGAACCCTGGGGGATCAATGTCATCTCGGTCGAAGTCAAGGACGTGCAAATCCCAGCCTCGCTGCAGGATGCGATGTCGATGCAGGCGCAGGCCGAGCGCGAGCGTCAGGCGCGGGTGATCCTGGGCGATTCCGAGCGTCAGGTGGCGGAGAAATTCGCCGACGCGGCGAAAACCTACGCCGACAATCCGACCGCCTTTCACCTGCGCGCGATGAACATGCTCTACGAGGGCCTCAAGCGCAGCAACGCCACCATCGTCATCGTGCCCTCGACCGCGGTCGAATCGATGCAGCTCGGCAGCATGCCCGCGATGGCGACGGTCGCCAGCGCCATCGCCCATGCGCAGGCGGCAGGCGGCGCGACGCCGGCGCCGCTGGCGGAATGAAGTTAGGGTTTACTCTTCGGCCGGGGGTCGGCGCGTCGAGCGATCGCGATCGAAAATCCCAACGGGGCCGTCGATGAACAGAAGACGCTTTTTGCAGACTGCGACGTCAATCGCGCCATGGGCGGCGACATTGGGGTCGCGGGCGCTCAGCCCGGCGCAAGCGGCGGAGGCCAAGCGACCGATGTCCCGCGTTCGTCCGGGCGAGGCGGGGTGGCCGTCCGAAGATAGCTGGAACCGGCTTCGCTCGAATGTCGGGGGCCGGCTCACGGCGGTGCGATCGCCGCTCGCCGCCTGCACGTCGGCGCCGTCGAGCGCCGCGTGCGCGCAGGTCTTCAAGGAATTGAAGAACCCCTATTACCTCGGCGACGAGGTCGGGCTGACGCAGACGCTCGGCTGGGTCGACGCGTGGACCTCGCGGCCGAGCGCCTATGCGGTCGCCGCTCGCACGACGCAGGACGTCGTCGCCGCCGTCAATTTCGCGCGCGAGAACAATCTGCGGCTGGTCGTCAAGGGCGGCGGCCACAGCTACCAGGGCACATCCGATTCGGCCGATTCCCTGCTGATCTGGACCCGGCGCATGAACGCGATCACGCTGAACGACGCTTTCGTCAGCGCCGGTTGCCCGGGCCGGGTCGAGCCGCTGAAAGCCGTCACCATCGAGCCGGGCGCGATGTGGATTCAGGCTTACGACGCGGTAATGACGAAGGGCGGCCGCTATGTCCAGGGCGGCGGGTGCATGACGGTCGGCGTCGCCGGTCTGATCCAGAGCGGCGGCTTCGGCAGCTTCTCCAAGGGCTTCGGCATGGCCGCGGCGAGCCTGCTGGAAGCCGAGGTCGTCACCGCCGACGGAATCGTGCGCACCGCCAACGCCTGCATGAATCCCGACCTGTTCTGGGCTCTCAAGGGCGGCGGCGGCGGGAGTTTCGGCGTGGTGACAAAGCTGACCTTGCGCACGCATGACCTGCCGGAGTTCGTCGGCGCCGCGTTCATGACGATCAAGGCGGCGTCGGACGACGCGTATCGGCGGCTGATCGACAGGATCGTCGCGTTCTATAGCGAGGCGCTGTTCAACCCGCACTGGGGGGAGCAGATCATCTTCCGGCCCGGCAATGTTCTCGCCATCGTCATGACGTTCCAGGGGCTCGAACAGGATAAAGCGCGGGCCGCGTGGCGGCCTTTCCTTGATTGGCTGGCCGCCGCAAAGCAGGACTACGAATTCGTGCAGCCGCCGATCATCCTGGCCTTCCCGGCGCGCCGATTCTGGGACCCTTCGTTTCTTAAGACGCTGACGGGCGTAGTGCTCGTCGACGACCGCCCCGGCGCGCCGCCGTCCAATGTGTTCTGGGCGGGCGATTCGGGCCAAGTAGGCCAGGTCCTGCATGGCTATCAGTCCGCCTGGCTTCCCGCCGCGCTGCTGCAAAAGGACCGGCGGCAAAGTCTCGGCGATGCGTTGTTCGCGGCCTCCCGGCATTGGGGCTTTTCGCTGCACGCCAACAAGGGGCTTGCCGGCGCTCCGGCGGAAGCGATCGCGGCGGCCAGGGACACCGCGATGAATCCGGCCGTCCTCGACGCCTTCGCGCTGGTCATCAGCGCAGCCGGGGGGCCGCCCGCCTATCCCGGCGTCGCCGGCCACGAGCCCGATCTCCAGCTTGCCCGCGACCACGCCCAGGCGATCGACAAGGCGATGAACGAGTTGCGCAGGCTGGTCCCAAACCCCGGCGCCTATGTCGCGGAGAGCGATTTCTTTGATGATCGCTGGCGCGAATCCTTCTGGGGGCCGAACTACGCCAGGCTGCTCGCGGCGAAGGACAAATACGATCCCGAAGGTCTCTTCTTCACGCATCACGGGGTCGGCAGCGAGCGCTGGAGCCCCGACGGCTTCACGCGGTTGACCTGACGCGAGGAAGCGGAGGCCACGCGCGCCGATCTATAGCGCATTCTTGCATATGCGCCCGTCTTTCATGATCACCACCAGATTTTTCTCCGGATCTGCGATCAGTCCGATGTCGGCGGTCGGATCGCCGTCGATGAGCAGCAGATCGGCGAGCGCGCCCTCCTCCACCACGCCAAGCCTGCCGGGATAGGGGCTTCGCGGGCCCGACATCGCCAGCAATTCTGCGTTGACCGCCGTCGCCATCTTCAGAATCTCGACCGGGCTGTACCATCGCGCGAGCGACGCCAGAATGGCGCCCTGGTTCGCCGTCATGCCGGGGTCGAAGAGGATGTCGGTGCCCCAGGCCGTTTTCAGCTTATGCTTCTTCGCCAAATGATAGGCCGCGTCGGTTCCCGCGTAGACCTTCATCGCTTTCGCCTGGCCCTCGGACGTGGGCATCGGGTTCGAATATTCGTTGTCCAAAAACGGCTGCATGCAGAGCCAGACGTCCTTTTCGGCGATGAGCCTCGCCGTCGCCTCGTCCATCAATTGCCCGTGCTCGATGCATCGGACCCCGCCGCGAATCGCGGTCTGGATGGCGCGCGGCGTATAGGCGTGCGCCGCGACATAGGTGCCCCAGTTCTCGGCGGCGTCGACGGCGGCGCGGAATTCGGCCACGGTATATTGGCTGACGTCGATCGGATTGTAGCTCGACGTCACCCCGCCTCCGGCCGCCAGTTTGAGCTGGCTCGCTCCGAGCATCAATTGCTCGCGGGCGCGCGTGAGGACGCGATCGACCCCGTCGGCGATGGCGCCGCCGCCGATCGCCTCGCCGCGGCTCAGCGGCGCGCCGGGCGCCGCCGGCACTTCGTAGGGAAAACGAAAGTCGCCATGCCCGCCGGTCTGCGAAATCATCGCGCCCGACGGCCAGATGCGCGGGCCTTCGACGATGCCTTCGTCGATGGCGCGCTTGAGCGAGAAGCTCGGGCCCGCCATGTCGCGAACGCTGGTGAAGCCCCGCATCAGAGTCTTCTTCGCTTCGTCCGCCGCCGCCAGGTTGATGTAACCGACGTCCGCCGTCATCAGCACGTCCAGCGGCAGGGCGGCCATCATCGCGTGCCAATGCGCGTCGATGAGACCCGGCATCAACACCCGCCCGCCGCAGTCGATGGTCCGGACATCGGCGCCCGCAGCGGCTTCGGCCGGCTCGATGGCCTTGATCGCGGCGCCTTGAACCACAACTTTCAGGCCGCTCAACAGCGCGTCTGACTCGCCGTCGAACACGCGGACATTGACGAAAGCGATCGGCGAGGCGGCCTCAGCCCCGATGCGCGCGGATGCGCTTCCCGATCCGGCGGCGAAGGCGCCCATCGGCGCTCCGGTCCGAAAGATGGAGGAGGACCGGGCGAAATTCTCGCTTAAGCGCGCGTTGAGCCGCGCGAGGACCGGGCTGTGGCAAAGGCAACCGGTCGAGCGGGGCGTCTCTTCGTCGTCCACGTCGCATGCAAACATTGCCGCCTTCCTTGAGCCTTGGTCGTCGTCCTGTTGGAAAAGGAAACTGGCCCGGCGCGCGACCGTCCCGCAATCTGGCGAAGCGACCCATCCTCGAGCGCTAAAGGCGCGATTATGCCGGCGTCGGCGCGTCCTCGCGCAGCAGTCTCGTGTGCTTGAGCTCGGCCCAGAAGTCGGAGGGAATCGGATGGGTGAAGGCGGCGAGGTTCTGTTCGACCTGGGCGCGCGCGATCGCGCCGGGAACGATCGAGGCGACGATCGGATGCCCAAGCGGGAACTGCAAGGCGGCGGCCGCCAACGGCACGCGCCAGCGCGCGCAGACGCGCTCGATATTCTTGACCCGCTCCAGAACCGCCGGCCCTGCCGGCTCGTAATTGTACATGGCGCCGGGGACCGCGCCGGTGGCGAGAATGCCGGAATTATAGCCCCCGCCGATGACGATGCCGACGCCGCGCTCGGCGCAGCGCGGAAACTCGCTGTCGAGCACATCCTGTTCCAGCAGCGTATAGCGCATGGCGAGCAGGAAGAAGTCGATGTCGAACAGGTCGAGAAAGCGGGGGATCGAGCCCATCGTATTGAGGCCGGCGCCAACGCCCTTGATGACGCCCTGCCGACGCAGCTCGTCGAGCGCCCGCCAGCCGCTGGTGAACAGCTGATCGACATAGGCGTCGACCTTGGCCGCAAGTTTGTGATGCCAGGCGTCGAGATCGTGGATGAGCAGCAGATCAACGCTGTTGATTCCGAGGCGCTGCAGGCTGTCCTCGAACGAGCGCATCACGCCATCGTAGCCGTAGTCGAACGCCGTCTCGAATTCCAGGCCGCCGATCCATTCGCCGCGCTCGAACGGCCCACTCCCCAGCGGACGGCGCAAGACGCGCCCGACCTTGGTGGAGATGACGAACGCCTCCCGCGGCCTGCGGTAAAGCGCCCGGCCGAGCCGATGCTCGGCCTGCCCCCTTCCGTACCAGGGCGAAGTGTCGAAATAGCGCACCCCTCCGTCCCAAGCGGCTCCGATGACCGCCGCCGCCTCCTCGTCCTCGACCCGATCGAAGAGATCGCCCAGAGGCGCGGTCCCGAGACCGAGCTCGGTCACGCCGAGATTCGTGCGCCCGAGCTTGCGCGTCTTCAATGGCGAAACGCTCGGCTCCATCAGAACGCTACTCCTCCGGCTCGGTGTCGAAGCGCAGCGGATAGCCCTTGGCGGCGCCCGCCTCGGTCGCGCGCGCAGCCTTCGTCTGGGCGATGTCCTGGGCGAAGACGGCGACGACGCAGACGCCCTTGCGGTGCGCCGTCATCATCACGTTGAGCGCCTGGGTTTCGTTGAGGCGGAACACCGCCTTCAGCACCTGAACCACGAAGTCGCGCGGCGTGTAGTCGTCGTTGAACAGAATAACCTTATGCAGTCGCGGACGCTCAATCTTGGTTTCGGTCTTGATGCGCGTCTTGGTTGCGATCTTGCTCATCGTTGCCCCTTGAGGCAGGCTTTTCGCCGATGCATGCGCTCATTCTCGCACGCGCAACCCGCCGGTTTCAAGCGCCGCGGCCTGGCGCAGCCGGCGACTTGGCGTCGCAGGCGACGATCGAGACGTCATGTTGCCGTGATGATCGGTTCGAGGCGCGGTTCTTGCGTCGAGACCGTCAAGTTCCGCCGATCCGCTTTTCCCCGAGGACGCCGCCGATGCTCAACACACGACAGAAGGTTCTGCGCAATTTCTGGTACGCCGCCGTGGCGATCGACAAGCTCCGGGACGGCCCGAAATCCTTTCGCCTTCTCGGGCAGGACATCGCGCTGTTTCTCGACGCGGATGGCGAGCCGGCGGCGCTCGAGGATCGCTGCTGTCATCGCACCGCCAGGCTGTCGAAGGGCTGGATCAAGGACGGCCATATCGTCTGCGGCTATCATGGCTGGGAATACGACCGCACGGGCAAGCTGGTGAATATTCCTCAGTTCCCGTTCGAGCAGGCGGTTCCGGATGCGCGAGCCAGGGCGTTTCAGGCCAAGGCGCGGTACGGCTACGTCTGGGTCTGCCTCGGCAAGCCGCTGATCGACATCCCCGATCTGCCGCAGGAGCGGGACCCGGCCTTCCGCCGCATCCACCAGTTCGACGATTTGTGGAAATGCTCGGCCTTGAGGATGATGGAGAATTCCTTTGACAACGCCCATTTCGCCTTCGTTCACAAGGGGACCTTCGGCGACATCGATCAGCCGAAGCCGGAAAAATACGAACTGACGGAGACCCCATACGGCTTCGTCGCCGAGACGGTTGTGCCGGTGAAAAATCCGCCGCAAGCCGCCCGGGTGACCGGGACGACCGAGCCCTGGACCAAACGCAGCATGCGCAACGCCTGGTACATGCCCTTCTGCCGCACCATGGACATGGAATATCCGTCCGGCCTCAGGCACGTGATCTTCAATTCGGCGACCCCGGTCGACGACGGCTCGATCCAGCTGATCCAGATCCTGTTTCGCAACGACCGCGAGGAGGATTGTTCGACGGCCGAGCTCATTGCGTGGGACAAGGCGATCATCGAGGAGGACAGGGACATCCTCGAATCGACCGATCCCGACGCCATCGTCGACATGAGCCGCAAGCTCGAAATGCACATGCCTTCCGACCGGCCGGGCATGATGATGCGCAATCGCCTCAATGCGCTGCTGACGGAGCACGGAGAGCGCGAGGTTCCGCGCTGAGGGGGATCGCCGGCGGCCGCCCCGGCGAGGCGCGCAAGGTCGGTCATGAGATTGGTTTGCGCCGGCGCCGCTGATAATGTGAACGAGCCGAGGCCGGCCGGCCAGGCCCGATTCCGCCTCGCTGGTTCTCTCGGCGCCCTCGGCCCGGACCGGCAATCGGGGAGTTTGAACGATGATCCTTCGACGCGCGATGGCGCTGAACGGCGTGGCGCTCGCGCTGATCGCCGCGCCGGCTCACGCCGGGCCGTGCACGCAGCAGATCTACGATTTCGATGTCGTTTTGAACAAGAAGCTCGACGCCGCCGCGGCGGCCGGAAAGACCGGCGCCCAGTCGATGGCGGCGACGGCGCACCGCCAGCCGACGCTGAAGTCGGTCGAGGAGGCGGAGGTGCGGCTCGGCGACATATCCCCCGCCAACGCGCAAGCCTTCACCGACGCGATGGTCGAGGCCCGCAAGGCCGACGCCGCCGGCGACCGCGCCGGATGCGAAAAGGCGCTGAGCGCGGCGGAGAGCATGCTCGGCCGGTAGCGCGAGCAAATTCCGCGGAAACGGGCTGAAGGCCCTCAATCGGGCGCTTCAGCCGATTGAGAGACGGGCGCCGCGTTCAATCCATCGTGACCGCCGCTCGCCTTGCGGTTGCTACACGAGGGCGCCACAAAGGCGCCGCCTCGAAGAGTCCTCCATGCGCTCCGCCGTTCTCACCGCCTTCATCATCGCGACCGCCCTGTTCATGGAGAACATGGACGGGACCGTGATCGCAACCTCGCTGCCGGCGATCGCGCTCGACCTTCACCAGGACCCGATCGTCCTCAAGCTGGCGCTGACGTCCTACATGCTCACGCTGGCGGTGTTCATCCCCGCCTCTGGCTGGGTCGCCGACCGATTCGGCGCCCGCACGGTGTTCTGCACCGCGATCGTCGTCTTCACCGTCGGCTCGATCCTGTGCGGCGCCTCGAACTCGCTTCCGACCCTGATCGCGGCGCGCGTGTTTCAGGGGCTCGGCGGGTCGATGATGGTGCCGGTCGGGCGGCTGGTGCTGTTGCGCACCGTGCCCAAAAGCGATCTCGTCAACGCGCTCGCCTATCTCACCGTGCCGGCGATGATCGGGCCGGTCGCCGGTCCGCCGCTCGGGGGCTTCATCACCACCTATTTCCAGTGGCGCTGGATCTTCTGGATCAACGTCCCGATCGGGATCATCGGCGTCCTGCTGTCGCTCAAGTTCATCGCCAACCTGCGCGAGCAGGCGATCCCGCGCTTCGACGTCAAGGGATTTTTTCTCTCCGGCCTCGGCCTCCTCGGCCTCATTTCCGGCCTGTCGCTGATCGGACGCGGGATGGCGCCGTTCTGGCTCGTGGCGGCGATGATCGCGATCAGCGTCGCGCTGCTGGCGGCCTATGCGGCGCATGCGCGGGGCGACGAGAACGCCATCCTCGACCTGAAGCTCCTCAGAATCCCGACCTTCCGCTCCGGCGTCGCGGGCGGGCTCATATTCCGCGTCGGCATCGGCGCCCTGCCCTTTCTGCTGCCGCTGCTGCTGCAGATCGGTTTCGGCCTGACGCCGTTCCAGTCCGGCTCGCTGACTTTCGCCGCCGCCGCCGGCGCGCTGGTGATGAAGTTCACCGCCTCGACCGCGCTGCGCTGGTTCGGCTTCCGCCAAACGCTGGTCGTCAACGGCCTGATCTCGGGAGCGTTCCTGGCGTCCTGCGCCCTGTTCACGCCGACGACGCCGCACTGGGTGATTTTCGCCGCGCTGCTGGTCGGCGGTTTCTTCCGCTCGCTCCAGTTCACGGCGCTCAACGCCGTCAGCTACGCCGACATCGACCCGCCGCGCATGAGCCGCGCCACCAGTTTCGCCAGCGTCTCCCAGCAGACGTCGGGCGCGGTCGGCATCGCGGTTGCGGCCTTGTGCATCGAATCGATCCAGCTCGGCTACGGCGACGCGACGCTTGGCGCGCGCGACATCTCGCTCGCGTTCGTCATGGTGGCGCTGATTTCGAGCCTCTCCGTCCTCATCTTCGCCCAGCTTTCGCCCGACGCCGGCGCGGCGGTCTCGGGCAAGGGCCCGACCGGCGAAGAGCGCGCGGCCGCGGCGGCGGAGTGAACGGGGGAGTCCGAGAAACGCCAGGCGGACGCGGGCGCCGTCCGGCCGGAGCGGCGGCCGCGCGTCGGCCCTGTCAGGTCTTCGATTTCGGCTTTTTCTTTGCGATGCGGGCGCTGGCGGCCTTGCGCCTGGTCGCGATCCGGCCGAAGCCGCCTTTGATTTTCGCCACGTCGAGCCGGTTGGGATCGTAGTCTCCAAGCCATTCCTTCGAATTCGGCGTGGTTCGGATGCGCGGGATCGGCCGCCGCGTCGAGCATTTGGTAGAAGCCGGGAATGCCGCCGCAATCCTCCGGCGGTCCGTTGCGTTCGCCGCCGATGTATTGGGGGTAGGCGAGGCCGGGATCGCCCGCCCGGACATTCGTGACCGTGAGCCGATGCTCCCAGCCGTCGCCGAAGTCGTACATGTAATCGATCGTCGTCTTGCGAGGCTCCAGCACCTCGCGGAGCCGGGTCTTGCCCGCGTCGGCGGCCGGCTCGTCTCTCGAATCCTCGTCGCTCGGCTCCCCATAACGGCGTTTGGCGATGGTGAATTCCCAAAGATGGCAGCCCTCCCAGCCCATGGCGGCTTGAACCACGTCGTGCAGGGTCTGGAGCGTGATCGAGGTCGGAACTTCGACTTCGCGCCAGATCGGCGGGTCGCTGTCCCTCAGCTCAATGCGAACGGTGGCGATCTCGTTGACGTTGTCGGCGGCAGGGCTCATGCCGTCTATATGTCACGCCCCGGCGTCCAATGCCATGGCGCCCGCCCGCCCCTTGTCAGCCCCGCGAACGCTGGCGCCCGGAGCATTGGAGCTTGGGATCGCTCCAAGAGGTCCGGCTGCTCCTTGACGATCCTGGCGTAGAGCGCCCTGACAGGAGCGCTCCACGGTGGTGAACCACCAGACCGCTTCGTCGAGTTCGACGGCGACGCCGCCGAAGTCGTCATAAACCGCGTGGTCATTGTAGAAGGCGGAGGCCCAACGGCAGCCGTCATCCGGGGGATATCGGTCACAGTGATTTCAGCAAACCGACCGCCCAGCGGAGTGGTTTTAAGCTGAATGATTTCCGGATATTACGTCGCTAGCTTCATGTCGTTGACATGAATCAATAGCGACGGCTAGGCCGCTCGTGGATTACGGGATTACGGTGACATGCCCGTCTTTACACTATATCCCGTTCATGCTCTTCGTCACCGATGACCCGCATCGCCCGCGCGGTCACACCCGGCCCGCCGCATCACGTCACGCAGCGGCAACCGGCGGGAGCGCGTTTTCTTCGAGGAGGGCGGTTGTGGAGCACGCACTGGCGCCGGGTAAGCGCGGCCGCAAGCCGCGAAGCCAAGCCGCCAGGGTAGATAAGATTGGGATCAATAAGGTAAATACGGGCGCGTCACTGTAAATCCGTGTTCTGGTCCAACTGATTCTGAGCCGTCACAAATCTCCGACGTCACGCAAGTGGGATGGACTGGCTGTTCTGGAGATAATTGTGGGGATCCCAGACCCGCTTCGCCTGCATCAATCGCGGAAGATTGCCCCCGTAGTAAAGCGATAGCGCCCTGCCGAGCCCGCCGTGATCGTTTAAGTCTACGTCAGGGTAATTGATGTAGCAACCATCGACGTTATTTGAGGGATCGCGGGAAGGGTCCGGAATGCCGCCTGAAGCGGCGTACATCTCCTCATAGAATTGGTTGATCCAGTCGATGTGAGCGTCCCCGTTCGCACTTGGGCCGCTTTCCTGGTCATTCCAGTAGGTCTGGTACTGCAGCTTGAAAATTGAGCTACGTTGCCAGACCGCCGTCGCGCGCGGATCAATCGTGTTAATTTCTCCGCCGTAGCTGTCGACTTGCAGCAACGATTGACTCATGTCGACTGCTTGCGGCAAGTCCATTGTGAGATATTTGTAGATGGTTTTGACCTGATCCTGCGAAAAGCCTTTTCGCATATAGGCCGACTTGTATTTGCCTTTTCGGTTTGGACCTGATGAGTTGGCCGTCTGGACTGCCTCAAACCAATGCAAGTCCTGTTCTGGCAATGGCAGGCTTATTTGCAATGGCTGTGCGCAAATCCGTGTGTTGGTGCGTTCGGAGTCGCCCAAGCCGCACTTGAGCAACCACGCTGCCACTTGGGCGGCGAAGTTCGACGATCCAGCCGCGCCGTCATAGGCAAACTGGACCGTCAACCCGATTTTACGCGCCGCTCGGTGCGACAAACCCAGCACGGCAAACGCGGTGTTCGGAATTGCGCCGTTGAGCTGCTCGAACCCCTCAATAATTCTGGCGAGAACACCCGCGTTGTTGATCGACGACCAACTCCAAGCGTTAGTGATGATTTCCGCCCGGCGCGGCGCGATCGGGAGACGGGAAAATTCGTAGCGGGTGATGAGACCGAAATTGCCCCCGCCACCGCCCGTATGAGCCCACCAAAGGTCGCCAAGCGGCGACGAGTCCTCTTTGGTCGCGCGATTGAGCACAGGCGCGTGATTTTGGTCCACAGTGACGACGCGCACACCCGTCAGCCAATCGACAGTGAGCCCGAACTGACGCGACAGAACTCCGTAGCCTCCTCCGCAGATATGGCCGCCGAGCCCGACCGAATAGCACGAGCCGGCCGGCAGGGTGAGGCCGAACCGCCAATAGAGCTCACGATATAGATCCCAGGTAGTGCCGCCGCTCTGGGCATAGTAGACGCCATTCCGGGCATCGAAACCGACCTCATTCAGCAGGCTCATGTCGATCAGCGTCAGAGCCTCGGCGTTGAAAACGAAATCCTCATAGCAATGGCCGCCGCCACGGACACGGAATTTGCCGGGGCCCCGAACGATCGCTCGACCCAGCGCCTCCACGGCGCCTGCTTCGCTGAGCGGAAGAAAAATCTGATTGCATCGCGGCGCGCTCCATCGCCGATTGAACCCTTGCGTGAGGCCGGCAAAACGCGGGCTGGATGGATCAAGAATGAGCAGGTCGGTTTCGGCTTTGCCGCCGGCGGCGTCGACGAATTGCGCCTGCGCTTCCCGCATTGGCTGACCCGTCAGCGACAGCAAGCTCGCTACAGATCCGCCGATGGCGCTGCGGCGCGTCAAAGTAGCGCGCTTGGTCACGTAATCCCCCCAACTGGTTTCGACATATTGCGGTCGTCCGGTAGATTTTTAGGTGACTACGATTAGGTTTGACAATCTGTCATCTCGTGCGAGGCAAAAGAGTTATTTTACGAAGCAAAGATGACTCTACGCTCTGCCGGTCGCCTCGCCTACCGGTCGGCCGGGATTATCTGTTTCATTCATCACGGCTCGTTACCCGAGTTGACGCGATCCAAGACCACTTCTGATGCATTGGAGAAACAGTTCTACGTATCCAGCGCCTCCGTCCGGCGTTACGACGGTTTGCGCGGGCGCTCAAGTTGGAATTACGGAATTACGGTGACATGACCGTCTTTGCACTATATCCCGTTCTTGCTATTCGTCGCCGATGACCCGCATCGCCCGCGCGGTCACACCCGGCCTGCCGCATCACGTCACGCAGCGGCAACCGGCGGGAGCGCGTTTTCTTCGAGGAGGGCGGTTGGGGCGCGCACTGGCGCCGGGTAAGCGCGGCCGCAAGCCGCGAAGTCAAGCCGCCAGGGTAGATAAGATTGGGATCAATAAGGTAAATACGGGCGCGTCACCGTAAATCCGTAACTCGTAAATCTAAATCCACCGTAAATCCGGTAAATCCGGCCGATGGCGACATTTGTTTCCTGAAACTCAGAACCTGTGTTAGGATCTCCTTGATGATGAAACTGGGGGCCGCTTGTCCCGGCGGCGTCGGGTCGGGGCTTGGCGGGGAAAAGGAGCGGCAAAAAAAATTAATTTGGATTCGGGCCTAAACCCTTGAAAAGGCTCAATTCGCGGAAGAGATTAATTTGGATTCTCCTTCCCCTGGCTTGGATTCTGCTTCCCTGGATTTGGATTCCATTTCCGCTGCCTTGGATCGGCTTCCGCCGGGGCGGGATTTGCCGCCCCTGCGTCGCCGTCCTTGATCTTCAAGGGGATGATCCGGCCGCGGCCGCCGAGTTCAGGGCTCGCCCTTCGTTCCCCTGAACCCCGTCCCCAGTACGTAGAGCTCGGCGCTGTCGGCGCGACTGGCTCTGGGCTTGACGTGGCGCACGGTCCTGAATCCGCGCTTCAGCCGCGCCAGCAGCTCGCCCTCGGCGCCGCCCTGCAGCACCTTGGCGAGAAAGAAGCCGCCCGGCGCCAGCGTCTCGAAGGCGAAGTCGGCGGCGAGCTCCACCAGGCCGACGATGCGCAGATGGTCGGTCCTGCGGTGGCCGGTGGCGTTGGCCGCCATGTCGGACAGAACGCCGTCGGCGCGGCCGCCGAGCCATTCCCGCAACAGCCGCGGCGCCTCGGGGTCGTGGAAGTCCATTCGTTTGAACTCGACGCCCTCGATCGCGTCCATGTCCAGGAGATCGATCGCGATCACCCGGCCCCTGCCCGCGCGGGCCTCGGTTTGAGCCGCCGCGATCTGGCTCCAGCCGCCGGGCGCGGCGCCGAGATCGACGATGCGCTGGCCGGGGCGGAAAAGCTTATATTTCTCAGCGATCTCCAAGAGCTTATAGGCCGCGCGCGATCGATAGCCCTCGCGTCTGGCCTGCGCGACATAGGGGTCGTTGAGCTGGCGTTCGAGCCACAAGGTCGAGGAGAGCGAGCGCTTGCGCGCGCTCTTCACCCTGGTCTTCAGCGCCCGGCCGCCCTCGCGCCCCGAGCCCCCGCCCGTCATCGCCGCCGGCGTCGCCGCCGGTGCGGCCCGACGCCGTCCTCGCGCATCATCTGGCTGAGGATTCCCTCTCGCAGGCCCCGGTCGGCGATGCGCAGCCGCTCGGCGGGAAACTCGCGCCGGATCGCCTCCAGGATGGCGCAGCCGGCGAGCACCAGATCGGCGCGATCGTGGCCGATGCAGGCGTTGGCGGCGCGCTCGGCGTAGCTCATCGAGCGCAGCCGCGCGACCGCGCCGTCGACCTGCTCCCGGCCGAGCCAGAGGCCGTCGACGGCGCGGCGGTCGTAGCGCGGCAGGTTGAGATGGACGCCGGCGATCGTCGTCACCGTGCCCGAGGTCCCAAGGAGATGGAACCGCGCGCAGCGGGTCTCGTCGGCGACCCGGGCGACGAAGGGAGCGAGCGCCTCGGCGACGTGGGCCGTCATCGCGGCGAAGGTTTCGTCGCTCACGTCGACGCCGCCGAATTTTTCCGCCAGCGAGACGACGCCGAGCCTCAAGGATTCCCAAGCCTTCACCCGGCGCAGGTGGCGCCGCGAAGGATCGTCAGCGTGGAGCCAGATAATTTCCGACGATCCGCCGCCGATGTCGAACATCACCAGCGATCTGGCGTCACGGTCGGCGAGATCGCCGACGCCGGCCGCGGCGAGATGCGCCTCGGTCTCTTGGTCGACGATTTCGAGATCGATGCCCAACCGCTCGCGCACTTCGTCGACGAAGGCCTGCCCGTTGGCGGCCGAACGGCAGGCCTCGGTCGCGATGGCGCGGGCGCGGGTGACCCCGCGAGAAACCATCTTGTCGCGGCAAATCCGCAGCGCCTCGACCGTGCGCGCGATCGCAGGCTCGCTCAATCGCCCGGTCAGCGACAGGCCTTCGCCCAGGCGAACGATGCGCGAGAAGGCGTCGACGACCCGGAAACCGTCGATCGTCGGCCGTGCGACCAAGAGCCGGCAATTGTTGGTGCCCAGGTCCAGAGCCGCATAGGTCCCGGCCGGCCCCCTGCCCTGAACGGCGGAACCGCCCCGAGAAAGCGAAGGCGGCGTATCGATCTCCTGGCCCGGACTCAACGTGAATGATTGAGTCAAACGAAATCCTCGGTGACGCCCGGACGAAACGAATCCCTCCGCGGCGACTTTGTGGCGGGAATGTAACAAGCTTGACGAAGGATGCAACGCGGGGGGATCGGACTCGTCGCTCCCGCGCCGGGGCGCCCCGACATGAGGGGTCAAGGCTTGAAGAACGGGTGACGGACGCTGTCGCCGACCTTGAGCCCGATCGCCGCCGCCCTGCCGCCGTTGAGTTCGAGCACGGCCGCACAGGGCGCGCCGGAGGGAATCGACGCGCTCTGACAGCGGTTCGGCGTTGGCGACGATCTTCGTCACGATTCCGGAGCGGGAAATGAAAATCATGTCGAGCGGGATGTAGGTGTTCTTCATCCAGAACGACACTGGACCGTCGTGGTCGAATTCGAACAGCATGCCTTGGTCTGCGGGCATGAAGCGGCGATTCATCAGGCCGATCTCCCGGGTCGCCTCATCGGCGGCGATTTGGACCTGAAAGGCGTGACTCCCGCTGGAGGTGACGATCCGCAGCGTCTCGAGTCCTTCGGCGCGGACTGGAACAGCGAGAAAGCCGGCCGCCAGGATTAGCGTCAACGCTGTCCAAAGCCGAATTCGGATCGCGCTCATCGCTCTGCTCTTTCGTCCCGGATCGAGGGCAAGACGCGCGAAAAAGGCGCGGCGCCAGGGCCTGCTGCGGCGGTCTCCGAGCTCAGCGAACCGAAGGCGCCCGCGAGGCAAGGTTTGAAGAGGCGAAGTTTCAAGAGGAATACGCGGCCCCCGTCAAGCCGCCGCTCCAACGCTCGCGCACCGTCGGAGGCCCGAAGCGTCAGTGCGGCGCCAGGAGTTTCGAGCCGTCGAGCGGGCGGACTTCGGCCGCGATCAGCCCCTTCGGGCCCGGACCGAAACGCGCCAGCATGCTGTCGCCAGGCTTGGGATCAACGAAGCCGTAGCGACGCAACGTCTCCATGTGGACGAAGATGTCTTCAGTGCCTTCCCCCCGGGTCAGGAAACCGAATCCGCGCGAGCGGTTGAACCACTTCACGATGACAATCTCGAATCCGCCGACGGAACTGGCCTGCGCGCGAGTGCGCGCGGGAGCCGGCGGCATCGCCTCGATTCCTTCAGGCTCGCTGATGGAGATCACTTTGAAGACCTGAAGCCCGCGCTCGCGCCGCTGCGCCTCGGCGACAACCCGCGCGCCCTCGCGGATCGCGGAGAAACCGTCGCGCCGAACGACGGTCACGTGAATGAGGACATCCGACCCGCCGTCGTCCGGCACAATAAAGCCGTAACCCTTAGCGGCGTCGAACCACTTGACGTGGCCCGCGATCTCGACGAGCTCCACAGGACGTTCGTCCGATGGCTCGGTCCGCGCCGTCGCGGCCAGTGGTTTAACGAAGTCCTCGCTCAATTCGGCACCCACTCAACGCGTCGCGAAAATGCCCGCCGCCTTCGAACCCCCTGAGCCTACGACCGGAACCGTCCGCCCTGGTCTCCTCCATGCGGCGGAGACCCACGACCACAAGTGATTCTATCGACGAGGATATCAAATCATCCGGCGATGAATATGCAAAACATGCCAAACTGGAGCGTAGCTGTGGAAACCCGGCGAAAAGTCCCGCCGAGCGCGCATCGACCAACGATAATGCTCAGCGCAGCGCGTCGCGACCATGTCGCTACGTCAGGGCGCAGGGGGCGTTCTATTAGTCGGTTTCCTCTTCCGGTTCCGGGGGCGGCGCCAGACCCTCGAGACCGCGCAGCAGATCCTCCTCGGTCATGCGGTCGAACTGGGCGTCCGCACCAAGCTCGATCTGCGCCTGGGGGTCCGGATTGACCATCGGCGGTGCCGCCTCGGCTTCGGGTTCGTCCACCTCGACGTGCTTCTGCAGGGCATGGATCACATCCTCGCGAAGATCGTCGGGAGACAGCATGCCGTCGCCGATCTCGCGCAGGGCCACGACCGGATTCTTGTCGTTGTCGCGTGGAACATTGATCGACGAACCCGAGGAAATGGAGCGGGCGCGGTAGCTGGCCATCAGAACGAGATCGAAGCGATTTTCGACCTTGTCGACGCAATCCTCGACGGTGACGCGAGCCATGGAGGTTCCTCGAGCAGGAATTCGCAGGATAGGAGATGAAGCGCGCGTACTACACCGGCCGTCGCGGCGACGCAAGTTGTTTGTCCCTTCCTGTCTTGCGTTTGTTCGGCCACACTGCGAAGCGAACCAAGGCGGGACGGAACCTCTTACTCCTGGACGTTCCTTTCCGCGCGCCCCGCGCGCATCCGCCCGAGCGCGCCTCTGAACGCCTCGTCGAAGCGCTCCGCATCCCTTCCCGTCGACGCCCATCCGAGGCTGATGCGGACCGCGCCGCGCGCCAGTTTCGGAGAGACGCCCATGGCCGCGAGCACGTGCGAGGGCGTCACTTTTCCCGAAGTGCAGGCCGAGCCGGAACTGACCGCGACCCCGGCCAGATCGAGCGCGATCATCAAGGTCGCCGCCTCGACGCCCGGAACCGCGAAGCACAAGGTGTTGGGCAGACGCGGCGCCGCTTGGCCGAAGATCACGGCGTCGGGGGCCGCGGCCCTGACGGCGCCGGTGAAATGCTCGCGAAGCGCCAAGAGCCGCTCGGCCTCCCCATCAAGCTCGTCGAAGCACACGCGGGCGGCGGCGCCGAATCCGGCGATCGCCGCGACGTTTTCCGTGCCGGCGCGGGCGCCGCGCTCCTGCCCACCGCCGCGGATCAGCCGCTCGCCGATGCTGAAGTCGGCGCGCGCCGTCGCCAGCGCCCCCGCGCCCTTGGGTCCGCCCATCTTGTGGGCCGAAAGCGCCAGCACGTCGGCGCCAAGCCCAGCGATGTCGCAGCTGGTCCGCCCGGCGAGCTGAACTGCGTCGCAGAAGACGAAGCCGCCTGCGGCGTGGATCAGCGCCGCAGCGTCGGCGACCGGTTGCACGACGCCAGTCTCGTTGTTCGCGGCCTGCAACGCCAGGAGAGCCCTCCCCGGCCTCCGGCTGGCCGCCTCCAGCCAATCGAGGTCGACGCGCCCGTCCTCGCGGAGCGGAGCGATCTCGGTCGCCGCGGCGGCAAAGCGATGGCCCGCCAAAACGCAAAGGTGCTCCCCGCCGCCGACAATCAGCCGCTGGATCGGCGTCCCCCCCTGCCCGACGCCAAGCAGCGGATTGAGCACGTAATTTGCAGCTTCCGTGGCGCTGGAAACAAAGGTCACGCCGCGGGGCGTCGCCGCGGCGAGGCGGGCGACGTCGGCCCGAGCGTCCTCGACAATGCGTCTCGCCGCCCGACCTTCCGCATGGACAGAGGAGGGATTGCCGACTGTCTCCATCGCCGAAAGCGCCGCCTCCCGGGCTTCGGGACGCAACGGCGCGGTCGCGTTGTAGTCCAAATAGGTCCTCATCTTCGGCCTATCGGCGGCCATGACGGCTCCAGCGGCTCGGGATCGAAAAGACGCCCGCGCGCGATTCACGCGCCCGCGCAGCCGTTTTTCCTTGCAATCGCGGGCGGCCCGCATGCTATGAGGCTGCCTCCGGAGCGAGCCCCTTTCGAGCGATCGAGACCTACGCGCGCGGGTATCGAGACATACGCGCGCGGGTCTTGCGCCGCAAGGCGCATCGCGGGCCGCCGGTAGTCTGGAGTCTTTATGCCCGAAGTCTTCTTCAATGGTCCCGCTGGTCGGCTGGAGGGGCGTTTTCATCCCGCCAAGCAGCGCGGCGCGCCGATCGCGGTGGTCCTCCATCCGCACCCCCAATTCGGCGGTACGATGAACAACCAGATCGTCTACAGCACTTATTACAACTTCGCCGAACGCGGGTTTTCGGTGCTGCGCTTCAATTTCCGCGGCGTTGGGCGTTCGCAGGGCGCGTTCGACCACGGCCAGGGCGAATTATCGGACGCAGCCTCCGCGCTCGACTGGGCGCAATCGATCAACCCGGAAGCGCGCGCCTGCTGGATTGCCGGCGTGTCCTTCGGATCCTGGATCGGCATGCAGTTGCTGATGCGACGGCCGGAGATCGAGGGATTCATCTCGATTGCGCCGCCCGCCAACCGTTTCGACTACAGCTTTCTCGCCCCCTGTCCGTCATCCGGCCTTTTCGTGCACGGCGACAAGGATCGCGTAGCGCCGGTCAAGGAGGTCTTGGCGCTGATCGAGAAGCTCAAGACCCAGAAGGGCATCGTCATCGAGCATGCGGTGATTCCCGAGGCCAACCACTTCTTCGAGGATTGCATCGACGATCTCCAGGGAGTCGTAGGCGCCTATCTCGACAGGCGGCTCGGCATGCCGCGTCATACGCCCCCGCCCGCGCGCAAGGAGCGCGCGAAGCCGGTCGCGCCGCAGAACGGCAAAGCGTGAGGCCCTTATAGGTGTCGCTGATCAAGACCACGGAGGAACTCGAAGCCGCCTGCCTGCGCATGGCGCGCGGCGCGTTCGTCACCGTCGACACCGAATTTCTGCGCGAGACCACCTTCTGGCCGATCCTCTGTGTGGTTCAACTCGCTACCGACCAGGAAGCCTTGGCGATCGATGCGCTCGCCGACGGACTCGATCTCAAGCCTCTCCTGCGGCTGATGGCCGACGAAAGCGTGGTCAAGGTCTTCCACGCGGCCCGCCAGGACCTCGAAATCTTCTGGAAGCTCTCGGGCGTCCTGCCGACGCCGCTATTCGACACCCAGGTCGCGGCAATGGTCTGCGGCTACGGCGAACAGGTCTCCTACAGCGAGCTCGCGCAATCGATCTGCGGGGTCACGATCGACAAGTCCTCGCGATTCACCGACTGGGCGCGCCGCCCCCTGGCTGAGGCGCAGATTGTATATGCGATCGGCGATGTGACCCATCTGCGCGAAATCTACAAGACGCTCTCGAAGCGCATCGAGGCGGAGGGGCGCCGGTCCTGGCTCGAAGACGAGATGAAGGTCCTCCTATCACCGGCGACTTACGAGCAACATCCCGAGCGCGCCTGGGAGCGCTTCAGGACCCGCGCCCGCAAACCGCGCGATCTGGCGGTGCTGATGGAGCTTGCCGCCTGGCGTGAGAGAGAGGCCCAGACGCGCGACGTGCCGCGCGCCCGCGTCCTGAAGGACGACGTGGTGATCGAATTGTCTCTCGCCGCCCCGCGCGGCGTCGAGGCCCTCGGCAATCTTCGCGCCTTCCCGCGCGGCATGGAGCGATCGCGCGCGGGCGGGGAGATCTTGGAGGCGATCGAACGCGGCCTCGCGCGCGATCCCAAGTCATTGCCGAAAGTCGTGCGCGAGCGCCGCAACGGCGTCAATGTCGGGGCGACGGTGGAGCTTCTCAAAGTGCTGTTGCGGCAGGTCAGCGACGAAAGCGGCGTCGCGGCCAAGTTGATCGCGACCGTCGACGATCTCGAAGCGATCGCCGCCAGCGACAAGGCCGACGTTCCCGCGCTCGACGGCTGGCGACGAAAGCTGTTTGGCGACCGGGCGATTGAGCTCAAACATGGCCGCCTCGCGTTGACGGTCGAGAACGGCAAGGTGGTCACGCTGGAATGGCGGGAGGCCCCGGAACCGGACGCCACGCCTTAGCACCCCCTACGCTAACGGCGATTACGCTCGCGCTCGAGCGTCTCGTCGACAAAATCGTCCATCCGTTTCGCGATGATTTGAATATCGAACATCGCCTCGGCGCGAGCGCGGCCAGCGCGCGCGAGCTCCGAGCGCCGGGCGGGCGCGTCCATCAGGGAGACGAGCCCGGCCGCGACGCTCTCGGCGTCGGTGGGATTGACCGTAACGGCGTCGGGGCCGCAGACTTCGGCGAGGCCGCCGAATCCCGAAGTGACGAGCGCCGCGCCGCTTGCGAGGGCCTCGAGGGCCGTGCGCCCGAACGGCTCGGGCGATTTGGTCAGCGCCATTCCAATCGCGGCCTTCTCCCATGCCGCCTTGACCTCGGCGTACGGCAGGTTGGCGTCGACCCTGACTCGGCCGCCGAACGCTCTGGCGGCGTCATGAAGCGCCCGGACGGTCTGCGGCTCCCTGTCGATGGCGGACAAAATGAACCGGGCGCTCCACTGCGGCCGCGATGGCAGCGCGCGCGCCATCGCCCCCATCGCCTCGATGTGGCCTTTGTCTTCGAGCGCGCGGCCGACGCAGAGGATCGTTCTCTCCTTGGGAGCCTCAAAGGACCAGTCGGCCGTGTCCAGTCCGTTCGCGACGACCCTCATCGGCGCGCGCGTGTCGGGGAAGTTCGCGCGGAAACGATTCTCGCAGTCCTGGCTGACGAAAACGAAGCCGGAAAGCTGACGCAGCTCCTGGCTGCGCACGGCCCTTTTGACCGCGCCATATGGCGCCTTCTCGTAGGCGTGGCTATGCAATATCACCGGAACGCCTGACGTCGCCGCGATCACCGCCGCGGCCGGCAGGTGGTTTTCCACGATTGCGAGATCGATCCTGCGCCTCCGCAGCAGACGCCCGACGCCCCAGGCCTTGCCGAGATTGCCGCCGATCGAGGCGTCGGGAACCGTCGCGATGTCGACGCCCTCGAACGGTACGTCAACTCTCGGGCAGACAATGAGGACCGAGCGCCGGTTTCGACTGCGCAGCGCCAGATCGCGAACGCAGAGTTCGACCGATGACGCAAGGCGCGGGCCGAAATGCGCGTTGCGCAACAGGACGTAGGCGATTTTCGGCTCACGCCCCATGACTGGCCTCGGCGGCGCCGCTCGCGTCGCGCGCGCCCATCGGGTCCATACACTTCGCCCCGCGAGGCGACAATCATCGGCGGCGATTGCGGCGCGCCGCGAATTTTGCTTGAAGAGCCTGCGGCGTTTGGTCGGGGCGAACGCGCAGCGGACCGCACTGGGGTGGGTGAAAGGGGCGCGCGATCGATGGTCTCCACCAGGAAACTTGGCGCCGGTGGCCTCACTCATATCGGCGCCACGGGCGAGGCGCGCATGGTCGACGTCTCGAACAAGGCGACGACGAGCCGCGTAGCGGTCGCCGAAGGCCGCGTGCGCATGAAAACGGCGACGCTGTCCGCGATCCTGGCCGGCGACGCCAAAAAAGGCGACGTGATCGGCGCGGCGCGGATCGCCGGGATCATGGCCGCCAAGAGGACCGCCGAGCTCATCCCGCTCTGCCATCCGCTGCAACTCAGCAAGGTCGCCATCGACATCGCGCCGGACGAAAGTCTTCCCGGGCTCCGGGTCCGGGCGGAGGCGCACTGCATCGGTCCGACCGGCGTCGAGATGGAGGCTCTGACCGCGGTCTCGGTCGCCTGCCTGACGATCTACGATATGGCCAAGGCGATCGACCGGGGCATGAGCATCGAGGGCGTGCGGCTGGTGGAGAAGCGCGGCGGCAAGTCAGGCGAATGGCGGGCCTGAGGAGAAGAGCGCATGAACGGAATGATCACCGTTGAGGAAGCGCTGGCGCGCGTGCTCGCTTCGGTCGATGCGCCCCTTGCGGAAGAGCGGGTTGCGCTCGAGGCCGCTCACGGCCGCGTGCTGGCGCGGAATTTGAGCGCGCTGCGCACCCAGCCGCCCTTCGCCAATTCCGCCATGGACGGCTACGCCGTGCGCGCCGCCGATACCTCCAAGTCGCCCACGGTCTTGACCGTGATCGGCGAATCCGCTGCGGGACGCGCATTCGTCGGCGCGATCGGCCCCGGCCAGGCGGTGCGCATTTTCACCGGGGCGCCGATGCCGGAAGGCGCCGACGCGGTTGTCGTCCAGGAGGACGTCAGCCGCGATGGCGGACGCATCAGTCTGTCGGCCGCGGTTTGCTCCGGCGACAACCTGCGTGCGGTGGGAATGGATTTTGAAAAGGGCGAAGTTCTGATCGCCGCAGGCCGTCGCCTGACCCCGCGCGATGTCGCGTTGGCCGCGGCGGCCAACCACATGGATCTGCCGGTTCGCCGCCGGGCCAGAGTCGCAATTCTGGCCACCGGCGATGAACTCGTGGCGCCGGGCGCGACGCCGGGGCCAGCCCAGATTGTGGCGTCGAACAATTTCGCGGCGGCGGGAGTCGTTGCAGCCTGCGGGGGCGTCGCGATCGACCTTGGCATCGCCCTCGATAGTCTGGACGCGCTCGAAGAGGCGACCGGGCGCGCACGCGCCGCCGAGGTCGACGTGCTGGTGACGCTCGGCGGCGCCTCGGTCGGCGATTATGATCTGGTGCAGAAAGCGCTGGTCAAGGCGGGCATGGAGCTCGGTTTCTGGCGCATTGCGATGCGCCCCGGCAAGCCTCTGATGCATGGGCGGCTTGGCGCGATGCGCGTCCTCGGCCTGCCCGGAAACCCGACGTCGTCGATGGTCTGCGCGACCCTGTTCCTGCGCCCGCTGTTGCGCGCCTTGCACGGCGAGCCCGACCCGGGCGCCGATCCCAGCGAGCCCGCCCGTCTCGCCGTCGACCTGCCGGCCAATGGACCGCGCCAGGACTATATGCGCGCGTCGTTGAGCCGCGACGCGGACGGAATACTTGCCGCAGCCCCAGCCGACTCGCAGGATTCCTCGCTGGTGAAGACCATGGCCCGCGCCGACGGCCTCATCGTCAGGTCGCCGGGCGCCAGGGCCGCCAAGGCAGGCGAGGCGTGCAGCGTCGTCGCATTCGATGGATTGGGCTTCTAGACGCTCGTCGCCGAACAGGAAGGGCGGTCAATGAAAGATTCCGATCCGTCGCTCGCTCCGCGACCCGAACGCGAGGGCGGCCTGCTGGCGCTTGCCGCGCTGGCGATAATCATCGGCGGCGTCGCAGGCCTCGTCGGCGCAAGCTTCCGCGGCGCGCTCGACGCGGCGGACCGCCTCCGCGACGCTTCGATCGCTTCCGCTCATGGCCATCCGATCGCTGGATTCGCCGCGGTCGTCGTCGCATGCGCCGCGGCGACCCTCGCCGCGGCCTGGCTGGTCAAGCGCTTCTCCCGCCAAGCGTCCGGCAGCGGAATTCCTCACGTCGAGACGGTGCTGAGCGGAGAGCTTCCCCCTGCCCCTTACGGCTTGGCCCCGGTCAAATTCGTCGGCGGCGTTCTCGCGATCGGCGCCGGTCTCGCGCTTGGGCGCGAGGGGCCGAGCGTCCAAATGGGGGCGAGCATCGCTGTTTTCGTCGGCCGCACCTTCGGCCTTTCCTGGCCGGACTGCCGGTCGCTGTGCGCGGCGGGCGCGGGCGCCGGCCTGGCGACGGCCTTCAACGCGCCATTTGCCGGAGCGGCCTTCGTGCTCGAGGAATTGGTCCGCCGGTTCGAACTCCGCATTGCGATCGCGGCGCTGGCGGCGTCGGCCTCGGCGATTAGCGTTTCGCGCTTCCTCTTGGGCGACGCGCCGGACTTCCATATCGTCCCCCTCGCCTACGTCGGCGCCGCGGCTCAGCCGCAGTTTTTCCTTCTCGGCGCCGTCGCCGGGCTCCTCGGCGTCGTCTACAATCGGACCCTTATGGCGACGATCGCCGCGGTCGGCCGTGTCCGGCTTCCGGTCGAAGCGCGCGCCGGTCTGATCGGCGCGGCCGTTGGGGCGTTGGCGTGGTTTGCTCCCGGGCTGGTCGGCGGAGGCGACGCGCTGACCCAGAGCGCCCTTTCCGGAAATCAGAGTCTTGACCTCGTCGCGCTCGTCTTCCTGATCCGGCTCGGCCTCGGCGCCGTCTCCTACGCCGCCGGAACGCCGGGGGGTCTGTTCGCGCCCATGCTGGTGCTGGGCGCCCAAACGGGCGTCCTGTTCGGCGCGGCGTGCAACTGGGCCGTTCCGTCGCTCGCTACGCCGCCGGAGGTCTTCGCCGTCGTGGGCATGGCGTCCTTCTTCACAGGCGCCGTGCGGGCGCCGCTGACCGGGATGGTGCTGGTCAGCGAAATGACCGGGAGCGTCGCGCCCCTGCATCCGATGCTCGGCGCCTGCGCCATGGCGTTGCTGGTCCCGACCTTGCTGGGCGACCCGCCGATCTACGATTCGCTGCGCGATTCGCTACTGCGCCGCGAGCGGGGTCTCGCGCGAGCGACTTCGGAGATCGATCCCCCCGACGCGGACGACGCGGCGAAGACAGACGCGCCATCACGATAGAATCCCGCCTCAACCGTGATTGCGTGTCCGGGTCGGCCAGTAGCTCTGCAGGACCGAAAAAAAGAACGCGGTCGTCACGCCGAACAGCATCATCCCGTTGAGCGCCTCCAGAGCGCCCATCAAGCGCCACTGAGGGGAGAGAAAGACAGTCGCGTGACCATAGGACGTCATCGCGCTCAGCGAATAGAGCATCGCGGACGGGAAAGCAGGTCGCGCGCCGACCGTGACGTAAGCAGTCGCCCAAGCGACAGCCTCGATCGCGTGCATGATCGTCAGCAGCAGCACGGTCACAGCGACGATGGCCGCGAACTCGACGCCGGAGCGGCGCTTACTCAGCCCACGCGCCAACTTGTCGACAACATTGGCGCGGATCAGGACCAGACCAAAACTGTGCGCGAGCACCGTCAGCACGATCAGCGGCACGCCCCAAGCCCAATTGTTGGACCAGGCGTCGCCGGACTCGAGCACGTTTCCCCTTACCCGGCCAGGACCTCAATCAGTACCAGCCGGGAACCACCGGTCCCCAGACTCCGCCCCAATCCATGGCGGCGTCCGTGTTCAGCATCGCGGTCGTTTCCTGCATTTGCGCAAGATTGTTGGCCGCGCGCATCTGCTGATATTGCTGATAGGCGGCGGCGTTGCCGATGTAGGCGCAATTGCATCCAGCGGCGTCGGCGTAAATGTAGACAATTCCGCTCTTTCGCTGCGAGAAGACGATGGTCTTCTGCGGCAGCGCCTGAAGCTTGGCGGCTTTCTGCGGCGTATCGGCCAGATGCTGCGAAAAGCCCGCCGCAGTCAGCAGCGATTCTTCCTGCTGCGCGCCCACGGTCATGCAACCAGCCAATGCCGCGGCAAACGCCAGCGCCGCCAGTGTTTTCATATTTGGAATCATTGGTCCTCCCTGTCGTCACGCTCGAGGCGCGCCTGGGTCACTGACGGCGTCCTCCCGTCGGATCAAAACGATACGGCAATGGGCCAGCCCCAGCCCCATGCCTCGCAACGCCGGCATTTCGCCCGCGCGCCGCGCGAAAGTCAATCGCTGCGGGCGATCTCGCCGCCGCAACAGGAACATTTCCGGTCTTACGCTGTCGCGCCAACGATCCGGCGCCCAGTTCCGGGCGTCAGTTGCCCATTTTCTTGGCGAGCCAGAACGCGAAGGATTGCGAGAGCGCGGTCACGCGGCCTTGCAGCGCCTGCTGCCACAACGCCTGATCGACCGACGAGGGCGAGAATTGCGTCGTCGTGCGCACATCGATATGGCGGGGGGCGCCCGCGCCGCCGCTGAGGGTGGCGCCGCCCTTGATCGAGTTGGTGGCGCCGCCGCCCGGGCCGACCTGCCCGAGATTGATGGAATTGATGCGCACGCTCAGGGTCTCGCCGCCCTGACCGGCCGGCGCCATATGCGCCGCGAACGCCCGCGCAAGCTGGCCCGGCAGCGCCTGCTGCACCCAACCGGCTGCTTGGCTGCCGTTCTGGGCCAGCAGACCGCTGGTATCGACTTCGACAGCGCCGATCTGGAAACCTGACGGCGCCGCCTGGGACTGAACGGCGGCGGGCTGCGGGGCGTTGCAGCCGCCGAGCCCGGCCGCGGCGAAGGCGCCCAACCCCGCGAGCGCGGCGCGCCGGCTCAACTCCAACGTAAGCATCACAAATCCTCCAGGAAAAGACGCCGATGGATCAGCGCGGGGCCGCCAGCCGATTCAATTCCTCGCCCCGACGATCGCCCTCCAGAAGCCGCTGAAGGCGAGCTCGAATCCGACGATGGAATATTCGAGGTCGACGGAATCCAGAACCTCATACGCGGAATTGTTGCAGATCGAAAAAATGATCAGCCCGTCTTTCGACACGTGCTGACTCGCCTGGCGCAGGTAAGAGCCTGTGATCTGGCCGTGCGGATCGCAAAGACTGAATTGTTCGATCTCGTTCTCGGGGCTTTTGTCGATCATCGGCGTATTGAAAATGATCAGATCGAAATCCTTCTCGTCAATCTTCTCGAACAGGTCCGATTGGAACGCCGTCACGGCCAGATCGTTGAGGCGGGCGTTCGCGATCGTCGCCTCGACCGCGATTGGCGAAATGTCGGTCGCGACCGTCCTGGACGTCCAGTTCGCGGCGATGAAGAGGGAAATGATTCCACAACCGGCGCCGATTTCCAGCGTCTTGGCGATCTGGTTCGGATTCATCGCCTTGATGTTGCGAATGAAAAATTCGGAGCTCGAGTCGGGAAGCGGGTGGTAGACGCCAGCCGGCACGTCGACCACCAGACCATCGGCGAAGATTCGTTCCGGCACCGCCTGACGACGCACCAACGCCTCATGCGCCGCGGCGATGTCGAACGGCGCCGTGCTCACCAGTCTGGAAATGCCGAGCTTTCGAAGGACGGAAGCCCGCGGGCCGGCCCTATGATCAATATTCAAATCGCTTTTGTATTCAACATTCATGTCGCTTCGCCCCTTTTGTGGTTTCAGCGCAACGATTTACCGCTTCGGCGGAAAACCGGCGGGCGCAGGTCCGCCGCCGCCGTCACTGATCATACGAATGAGGTTGTTATTTGTTTCAGGTTTCACGCCCGCGTTCGCTGTCGTGCCAATCGCGCAGCAGCCAATGCGACAACGCCGTCAACAGGACATGGATGGTGATGCCAGCCACCGAGATCAAGAGCAGCGCCGCAAACATTCTCGGAATATTGAGGCGAAATCCGGACTCGACAATGCGATAGGCGAGGCCGGAGCCCTGCCCCGCGGACCCAGCGGCGATCTCGGCCACGATCGCGCCGATCAGCGCCAGGCCGCCGCTGATGCGCAACCCGGCGAGAAAATAGGGCAGCGCCGACGGAAGGCGCAGCAACACGAACTGCTGCATTCGGGTCGCCCGATACATCTGGAAGAGATCAACGAGATTATGGTCGGCCGACGACAGCCCGAGCGTGGTGTTTGCAAGCAACGGGAAAAACGCCACCAGAAACGCACACGAAAGAACCGCCACCCCGGGGCTCAGATAGATCAGCAGCAGCGGCGCGATCGCGACGATCGGGGTCACCTGCATCGCGACGGCGAAGGGATAAAACGCGCGCTCGATCAGGCGCGACTGCGCGAATATCGTCGCCAGCGTGACGCTTCCGATGACCGCCACGAGCAGGGCCTTCAGCGTGATCGACAGGGTGACCCAGAGCGAGGCCCCCAGGGTCGGCCAATCGGTAATGAGGGTCTCGATAATTACGCTGGGCGCCGGCAGCAAATATTGGGGGATGGCGAAGTAGCGCACAAAGCCCTCCCATGCCAGGAGGCCAGCACTGAGTGTTAGGGCGGGAACAGCGTAACCGACGAAGTCGTCGCGGGTCATAGAGCGCCGCCCTCTCCGCCGTTCGGCGTCTCCTCGCCCATCGCCAGATGCAACGCATGAGACGTCCGGCGGCACGTTTCGGTGTATGCGGCGCTCAGCCGAAAACTCTCCCCCCTCGGCGACGGCGCTTCGACCTCGATGTCGGCGAACGCGCGGCCCGGACGCGCCGCCATGACGACAATGCGATTAGCGAGATAGACGCTTTCGAAAACAGAATGGGTCACGAATACGACAGTCGCACGGAGCGAAGACTGCAACTCCGCCAAATCGTCGTTGAGCTTGAGGCGTGTGATCTCATCCAGAGCGGCGAAGGGTTCGTCCAACAGCAGCACCGCCGGCCGGGTGACGAGCGCGCGCGCGATCGAGACGCGCATCTTCATTCCGCCCGAAAGCTGACGCGGATAAGCTTTGGCGAAACCCGACAGCCCCACCTGCGCCAGCGCCTCCTCAACCCGCGAGCGCGCCTTGTCCTTGGAGACTCCGGCCAGCCGCAGCGGCAGCCAAACATTGGAGAAGACGTCGGACCACGGGGTCAACGTCGGCTCCTGGAACACGAAGCCGAGTTCCGGACGTGCGCAACTCCAGACGATTTCTCCACGCGTCGGCTCAGTCAATCCCGAGAGAAGCCGAAGCACCGTGGACTTGCCGCAACCGGACGGCCCCAGCAGAGCGAGGAACTCGCCCGTGCGAATGTCGAGGTTTAGGCCGGCCAGGGCAGTGACGTGATTGGCGAACACCTTGTCGACGCCCCGCAGGCTCACCATCGGGGGCGCGCCCGCGCTCTGGACCAAACCGTCGGATGTCGAAGTCAGCGTCGCGGTCTTCATCATGTGGCGAACTCGTCGGCTACCCGGGGAGCCTGTCGGAATCCGGCTCGACGCCGCAGCGCCAACACACTTGAAGGCAGCGTCTTCTTCGTCCAGCCCGCGTGAGCGGTTTCGTATTCCCCGCCGACATTCCACCCCTCTTCTCGTTCGCCCGGCGCATCTTACAGAGTCTAACACAAGTATGAAGTTACGGACTTTATAGGCCAGCCCATACCGGGTCAAACGGGCGCCACAAAACAGCCATCGTCGATGCAGGGCCGCTAAGGTCGGTCGCACGCCGGCTTCTTTTCCGTGCGCGCTGGCAAGCGACGTCCTTGACGCGGAGCCGCAGGGCGTGCGAGTCGCAAGTCGCCGTCGAGCGCCATAAAAGGGCGTCGCGCGCGTCGCCTGCCACTTCGGAACCCGACCGATGTCAAAGGATTACGTCTCCGGCAATCTCGACGCGCCAGTTCTCGATCGCCTGTTTCCCAACATGATCGAGGCCGACAAAAGCGCGTCGACCTGGCCTTACTTTCGTAAGGAGATCGACCATCCGTTCCGGGTAGACCGGCGTAACCCGACGGTGGGCTTCATAAATCGCGACGAGGCTTCCATCCTTTATTCCAACGCGCGGGCCTTTGCGGGGCGCGCCGGAATCGAAATCGGCTCCTGGCGCGGCTGGTCGACCGTCTATCTCATCGCCGCCGGCCTTGCCCCGCTTCATGTCGTCGAACCGCTGCTCGCGGACGCGGATTGGCGTCGCGAATTCATCGCGGTGACGAATGGCGCCGGTGGCGCCGCAACGACGATCCTCGTTTCCGAAACGAGCCCCGAGGCTGTGGTTCGCCTCGGCGAATCCGGAGCACGGTGGTCGTTCGCCTTCATCGACGGCGACCACGACGGCGAGGCGCCGACACGGGACGCGCTCGCATGCGCGCCCTATCTCGAGGCGACCGCTATGGTCATGTTCCATGACCTCGTTTCGCCGCATGTTTCCGCGGCGTTGCGCACGCTCGGAGCGAGAGGATGGAAGGTGAGGGCCTATCAGACCGCGCAGATGATGGGCGTCGCATGGCGAGGCGACATTTCGCCGGTCGACCATACGCCGGATCCGGAGCAGTATTGGCGCGTGCCCGATCACCTCGAGGGAATTGAAATATCGGGCGCGGCGCAGGCCTGACCCAAGAAATCACGATCGAATGGAGACGACAATGCTTCGGAATTCTCTGGCAGGCGGATTCAGCGCGGCCGCGGCGGCGCTATCGTGCGTGGCCTCTCCCGCCTGGGCGGACGACGCCCAAATCGCGCGCGGCCGCTATCTGGTCGTCATCTCGCGGCTGCTCGGACTGCCACACCCCCGGCGCGCTCATGGGCGCGCCCGACATGAAACGCTACCTCGGCGGATCGGATGTCGGCTTCTCCATTCCCGGCCAAGGCGTGTTCGTCGGCCAGAATCTGACGCCGGACAAGGAAACCGGCCTCGGCCAGTGGACGAGCGACCAAATCGTGACGGCGATCCGCACCGGCAAGCGGCCGGACGGCCGCGAACTCAGCGGCGTCATGCCCTGGGCGGCCTTCTCCCATCTGACGGACAAGGACGCTGAGGCGATCGCGGCCTTCCTCAAAAGCATTCCCGCGGTGAGCCATAAGAACGAGGGGCCGCTCACCTCGTCACAGAAGGCGACGGTGTCCGTCTCCACGATACTGCCGCCCGACGTCTACAACGCGTTGCCCGCATCGCAGAAGTAGCCGCCGCCGCGCGGCCGCCGGCCGCGCCGCGGCTCCAGAATCATTTCTTCGGCCGCAAGTCGAGGCCGACGCCCTTGTCGACGAACTGCAAGGTATAGGCTTTTTTGTAATCGAGGCCAGCATTGACGATTCCGGCCTTCACCATCTTGTCGTAGAAGTCCTTCCACCGCGCGTCTGTCATTGCGCCGATGCCGTATTTGAGCGTGTCTCCGGAATCGACGATGCCGTACTCCTTCATCTTGGCGATCGAAAAGGCGATCTGATCATCCGTCAGTTCCGGATTTTCCTTCTTGATCATCGCGATCGCCTTGGAGTTGTCGCCATAGAGGAAATTGTACCAGCCGATGATGGAGGCGTCGACGAACCGCTGTACGAGATCCGGCTTGTTCTCCACGATTTCGCGACGGGTCAGGATTTCTGTCGAATAGGTCGAATAACCGTAGTCCGACAGCAAGAACACGTTGGGCTTGAAGTGTCCCTGCTTCTCCACCTCGAAGGGCTCCGACGTCAGGTAGCCCTGCTGGATCGAATGTTTGTCGACGATGAACGGGGCGGAGTTGTAATTGTACGGCTTGATGTTCTCGTCCTTGAATCCGTAGGCCAGACGCATCCAGGCCCAGAACGTATTGACCGCGCCGCTGCTGGCGTAGGCGGTCGCCTTGGGAAGGTCCTGCCATTTGTCGAGACCGACCCCTGGATGGGACATGAAAATCTGAGGGTCCTTCTGGAACATGGCGGCGACGGCGATAGTGGGAATGTCGTTCTGCACCGAAAGCAGATCGCCGATCATGTCGCCGCCCATGTAGAACTCGATCTTGCCCGCGATCAGCAGCATGCCGCCATTCGAGGTCGGGCCGCCCGGCAGAATGGTGACGTCGAGGCCGTATTTTTCGTAAGTTCCGTCGACCAGCGCCTGATAGAAGCCGCCCGCCTCGGGGTCCGCGACCCAGTTGGTGCCGAATGTGACCTTGTCCAGGGCCAGCGCCGGACTGGCGAATCCGATCGCCGCCGCCAGCGCCGCAATGATCGCAACGCGCATCAAACACTCCTCCCACAAACGCGGAGGCGCCGAAACACGCGCGCCCCCTCCCCGCTGCCGGCTGCTTTCAACCGTCACCGGCGATCCGTCAAGAGGGCGCGTGCGTTCGCGCCCGTTCCGGACGTCACAATAAGGGGCGCCCCCGCGGGCGTCGAATCCAATCTTCGGGACGCGGCGGCCCTTTGCGCGCGAGGAATAGCGCGATTATGACGGCTTCAGGATCGCGCTCTCGGCCCCAAAACGGAGAAATGCGTCTCATGCGACTTTGGATCAAGGATCCGCTCGCCATTTTGGCGCCGCGAGCGGAGCGGGGGGTGGTGATCGAGGGCGCCCGGATCGTCGAGTGCGTCGCACGAGGCCAGTCGCCGGCGCTCCCCTACGACGCTACCTTTGACGCCTCGCGCCACGTGGTGCTGCCGGGATTGATCAACGCGCACCATCACTTTTATCAGACGCTCACCCGCGCCCACCCGGCCGGACAGGGCAAGGAGCTGATCCCTTGGCTCGTCGCGATGGAACGGGTCTGGGATCGTATGACGCCCGAGGCTCTTCGCATCGCGGTCAGGATGGCGCTGGTCGAATTGCTGCTCTCCGGCTGCACCACCGCCGCCGACCATCACAATCTGTTCCCGCCGGGGCTCGAGAGCGCGATCGACATCGAAGTCGCAGAGGCGCGCGATCTCGGGCTGCGCATGACGGTCACGCGCGGATCGATGGGAATTTCCGAGAAGGACGGCGGCCTGCAACCCGACGCGATCGTGCAGAATTCGGACACGATTCTGACTGACAGCGAGCGGGTCCTGAAGCTTTTTCACGATCCGAAGCCGGGCGCGATGATCCGCGTCGCGCTCGCGCCGTGCTCGCCGCTCGCCGTGCCGAAGCGGGTGATGGCCGAGTCGGCGCGGCTGGCGGAACGTTACGATTGCCGGCTGCATACCCACCTCTGCCAATCGCTCGACGAGGACGTCTACGCTGAGAAGGCCTTTGGCGTGCGTTCGGTCGATCTGCTGGAAGAGGCCGGCTGGCTGACGTCCCGGACCTGGGTGGCGCACGGCATTCATTTCAATGCGAGTGAAATCGAACGGCTCGGCCGCGCGGGCGTTTGCGTCTGCCATTGCCCGGCCTCGGACATGGCGTTCAGCATGGGCGTCTGTCCGACCAAGGACCTCGAGACGGCCGGCGTGACGATTGGTCTCGGCGTCGACGGCTCGGCGTCGAACGATTCGTCCAACCTGATGGAAGCCGTGCGGCACGCTTTGATGCTTCAGCGCCTGCGCTATGGGCCGTCCAAGGTGACTGCCGATGACGCATTGCGCTGGGCGACGGAAGGATCGGCGCGATGCCTCGGGCGCGACGACATCGGCCGCATCGCCGCCGGCCTTCAGGCGGATCTCGCCCTCTACACGCTCGACGAGCCCCGCTTCAGCGGCGCGATCGACCCGATCGCCGCGCTGGCGCTCTGCGGCGCCCATCGCGCCGACCGGGTGATGGTCGCCGGTCGCTGGCGCGTCATCGACGGCCAGCCTGAGGGCGTCGACCTCGACGCGCTCATCGCGCAGCACAAGACCGCGGCGCAGGCCTTCGCTTGAGAGAAGGCCTGCGCCAGAGAGACCGGCGAGGTCCCCGGCCCCACAGGAATCAACGCGGGCGTCTGAGACGACGCAGGCGAGGCAAATCGGCGCAAAAAACCGCCGCCGAAGCAACTGCCGGTTTCCGGGTCCCGTCCGCAGGGCTGCGTTCCCCGCTCCGGAACGCCTATTTCACGCCGACGCTCTCGGGTTCGACAACCGTAACGATCGGCCCGATCGGCGCCAGTTCATCGTCGCGATTGAGTTCGGGCGCGTAGAGCGAAGAGACCGATCCGTCGAGAAACAGCGCGTTCCGGCAATTGAGACCGTCGCGGAACAGGCGGGCGAATGTGTCGAAGGTCACCGGCTCCTCCGCAATCGCGAAGACGACCGCGCCGTCGTCGCGAACGCCGACGCCGTTGCGGATCTTCTGCGAGGTTCCGGTCGGCAGGATCTTGGGGTGGATCTTGCCGTCGACGATCAGCATCGGCCCGGATTGGGTGGCGTAACGCGCTGCCGGCGGGTTGGCGAGAAAGCGGCTCGTTTCGGTGACGCCCGCGAGGCCGTCGCCGACCCAGAATATGCCGTTTGGCTTCAGGTGAAAATTTGTCCGCCCGGCGCGCGTGTCGGCGCCGTGCAGTTTGCGGCTATTCTCAATATAGAGGCCGACCGGCGATTGGTTCTCGGCGAACATCCCGGCGTTCATCGCGAACCGAAGCTGAATACCATCGCTCTCGAGCGCTTTGGCGAGCGCGGAAAAGGCGCCGTAGGGCCGGTCGTCCGCGCCCTTCCAGAACAACCGGATGTCGTCATGGCGCGGATCGAATGTGCATGCGGCGAATTGCGCGCCGTCGAAGCTCTTTTCCGCGCAGGCCGCGTTCGCCACAGTCGCGCTTGCGTCGAAGCAAGCGCCAGCAACCGCGATGATGGCGACGATCATGCCGCGCCGCATCATTTTATTTCGTCTGTTTCTGGCGCCCGCCATCGACGCGAATCACGCCTCAACGAATCACGCGCCCAATCCTCGCGCTTGCGCCACCATATCGCGTCCACAAAATTCGCGCCAATGCGATCGAGCGCCCTCACAGCACCTTGCCCGGATTCATCACCCCATTTGGGTCGAGCGCCGCCTTGATCTGGCGCATGACCGCGAGCGAGGCGGGATCCTTGCTTCGGGCGAGCAGCTCGCGCTTCAGGCGGCCGATTCCGTGCTCGGCGGAATAGGAGCCGCCGTAGCGGGCGACGATGGCGTGCACAACCTCGTTCATCGCGCTCCAGCGGCCGAGGAAGTCCTGCCGGTCGGCGCCGATCGGCTGCGAGACGTTGAAGTGGATATTGCCGTCGCCCAGATGACCGAAGGCGCAGACGCGCGCGCCCGGCGCGAACGCCTCGACCGCGCGCGTCGCCTCCTCAAGGAAGGCGGGCACGGCGCCGACCGGAACCGAAATGTCGTGCTTGATCGAGGCGCCTTCGCGAATTTGCGCCTCGGGAATGGCGTCACGCAGCTTCCAGAAGGCCTCGCGCTGATCGAGCGAGGCGGCGAGCGCGGCGTCCGCGATCAAGCGTTTCTCGAACGCGGCTTCGAGCGCGCCGCCGAACGCCGCCTCGAACCCGTCTGGGACTTGCGAGGCGGCCTCGAACAGCACGTACCATTCATGCGCCCCCTCGAGCGGAGCGCGCGCAAGTCCGTTGCCAACCGTCATGTCGTAGGCGACGCGCGATATGAGTTCGAAGCTCACGACGCCCGCGCCCAGTCGCTCGCGGGCGAGCCCCAACAGCGCCAATGCGCGCCCAGGGCTGGCCAGGCCGACGAAGGCCGTCGCACGAGCGCGCGGATTGGGAAAGAGCCTGAGCGAGGCGGCGGTGACGATCCCGAGCGTGCCCTCGGCGCCGATAAACAGGCCTTTGACGTCGTAGCCGGTGTTGTCCTTGCGCAACTTGCTCAGCGCATTGACCACCCGCCCGTCGGCGAGAACGGCCTCGACGCCGGTGACGAGATCGCGTGTGTTGCCGTAGGCGATCACGGTGACGCCCCCGGCGTTGGTCGAGACGTTGCCGCCGATCGTGCAGGTTCCCTCCGCCGCGAGCGAAAGCGGAAACAGCCGGTCGGCGGCGAGCGCGGCGGCTTGCGCCTCGGCGAGCGTCACGCCGGCCTCGCAGATCATGACTTCCGCCTGCGGGTCGACCTCGCGGATCGTCCTGAGGCGCTGGGTCGAGACAATGATTTCATCGCCGCTGTCGTCGGGCGTCTGGCCGCCGACGAGCCCGGTGTTGCCGCCCTGCGGCGTCATGCCGATCCGCGCCGAGTTGCAATAGGCGGCGAGCGCGGCGACTTCCTCGGTCGAGCCGGGCCGCACGAGCGCGAGGGCCTTGCCCCGATAGAGGCCGCGCCGCTCGATCAGCGCGCCGGCGAATACGGACGGATCGGTCAGCACGTGGCGCGGTCCCACGATGTTTTCCAGAGCGGCAAGAACGGCGTCGCGCTGCGAGATAGTCAACCCAACAGCCTCCGAGCGCGCGGCTTCGCTCTCGGGCGGCGGAAGACGGCGGCGATTTCGACATGAGGGGAGAAGCGGAACTGGTCAAGCGGCGTCACGATCTCAATCCGATAGCCGCCCTCGATCAGGATGCGCGCGTCGCGGGCGAAGGTCGTCGCATCGCACGAGATCGAAACGACGACCGGCAGCGCGCTGGCCGCGAATTCGCGCGCTTGCGACAAGGCGCCGGCGCGGGGCGGATCGATGAGCGCGGCGTCGAACGACGCGAGTTCCTTGACGCTGAGCGGACGGCGGAAGAGATCGCGGGCCTCGGCGGTCAATCTGCGCTGTCCCGATGTCGCCGACGCCGCGCGTTCGAGCGCCCGAATCGCGCCGGCGTCGGAATCGACGGCGAAGACCTCGCGCCGGCGGGCGAGCCGGAGCGCGAAGGGGCCCGCGCCGCAGAACAGATCCGCGACCTTTGCGCTTCCCGCCAGCGCCGCCTCGGCGATTTCGGCGAGCAGGCTTTCGCCCGCCTCCGTCGCCTGCAGGAAGCCGCCGGGCGGGAGCGTGACCAGCGCCTCGCCGAAGGCGACGCGCGGCGGCCGCCGTTCGAGGACCACCGCGCCATGATTGCAAAGCCGCGCGAGATCGAGCGCCTGCGCGGTAGCGGTCAGTTTGCGGGTCTCGGCGAGTGCGAGCGGCCCTGAGCCGCGCAGGTCGACGTCGAGGCCCTCCAGCGTCGCGGTCACGCCGATGTCGAGCGGCTTGCGCAATCCCCGCAGATCGCCTGCCAGAGCGCGCGCGGCGCCAATCGCCCCCGCCATGGAAGGGCTAAACAGGGGGCAGTCGTCGATCGATAAGATCTCGTGCGAGCGCGCCCGCATGAAGCCGACGACATCGGGCGCACCGTGCGGAAAATGGGCGTGAAAAGTCGCGCGGCGGCGGCCGCCGCCATGCGCGTCCACGAGCGCGCCGACCTCGGCCTCGACGCCCTCGCGTTTCAGCGCCGCGACGACAAGGCCGCGCTTCCACTCGCGGTAGAGGCTCGCCGACATGTGCTGCGCGGCGCAGCCGCCGCATCGGCCGAACCAGCGGCAGATCGGCTGGGCGCGCTCGGCGCTCACATTGAGCGTCTCGACAAGCTCGGCGCGCTCGCCTGATGGCCGAACGCGCACGCGCTCGCCCGGCAGAGCGCCGGCGACGACCGCCCCGCTCGTCGCCACCCCGTCGCCGCGCGGGTCGAGCGCGACGATCGCAAGCTCTTCGAGAGTTTCAGACATGGCGCGCCGCGACAAGGTATTCTCTCGCCCCGCCGCCGCCGAGGATCGGCGACGGGATCACGCCGAGGACCGACCAGCCCCGCGCCTCGATGCAGCCGGCGACGTTCTCACAAGCGCGAACAAGCGCCTTCTCGCTTCTCACCTGGCCCTTGACGATCTCGGCCGGGCCAACCTCGAATTGCGGCTTGACGAGGCTGACGAGCCACGCGGACGGGGCCGCCAAGGGCAGGACGTGCGGCAATACCAGCCGCTGCGAGATGAAGCTCACATCGCAAACGATCGCGCCCGGCGCGACGCCGGTGTGTTCGCGTGTGAGCGCGCGGGCGTCGAGGCCTTCGAGCGAGACGACGCGATGGTCCGCGGCGAGGCGCGCCGCGAGCTGGCGACGGCCGACGTCGACCGCGACGACTTTCGCCGCGCCGCGCGTCAGCAGCACGTCGGTGAAGCCTCCGGTCGAGGCGCCGACGTCGAGGCAGACGCGGCCGGCGGGATCGAGCCCGAAGGCGTCGAGGGCGGCGGCGAGTTTCACGCCTCCGCGCGAGACCCAGGGATGGGGCGCTGCGGCGGCGATCTCGGCGTCCTCGGCGACCGCCTCGGACGCCTTTCCGAGCGCGACGCCGCCGACGCTCACCAGCCCGGCGGCGATCGCGGCTTGCGCGCGCGCGCGGCTCGAAAAGAAGCCGCGCTCGACCAGAACGATATCCGCGCGCTTGCGCATTCGGGCGTTACCGTCTCGCCAAAGCGAGCTCCAGCGCCGCGCCGAGGACCGTCGGCGCCGAGCCGCCGCTGGTCTTGGCGCCGCGGAATGAATTCGTCGTCGCCGATCCGGAATTCGCCTCCGGCGGCTTTCCCCGCTAATCTCAGGCCGAGGAGCCCGCATAGCCGAATTCTGGATTTGCGGCAAATTCGCTCAAGAGAGGTCCGGGACGCCGGAGATCGATGGCCGGCGTCCCGGAACGAATTCCGGCGAATGTCGTTCCCACAAGCAGTCCCAGCCGATGCCGCTTCCGAATGCTTTCCGTTCCGACCGCGCTCGACGCGCTCAATTTGCGGTAGCGGCGCTCACCCTCGGTCTGGTGACCAAGGATCTGCTGGCGCGGCGATTGGGCCGGAACTCGGCCTTCGATCATGCCGGCAACATCGCGATCGCAATCGTCGCCGGGATGACGCGCCCGGCTTGACTTCCGGCCGGCCCTGACTATTTTGCCGGCCAAAGACGCGCCTCGCGGGAACGTGCAGGCGCGCCTGTCGTTTCCGGCGCCCCGGCGCTTTTCGCTCAAGGATTCCGCGCCATGGCCAAGGCCGCCTCGCTGAAAATCAAGCTCCTGTCGACCGCCGACACCGGCTATTTCTACGTCACCAAGAAGAACGCCCGCACCAAGACGGAAAAGCTGACTTTTAAGAAATACGACCCGGTCGCGCGCAAGCACGTCGAGTTCAAGGAGACGAAGATCAAGTAGTATCGGACGGTTTTCAGGCTGATTTCGTGATTTCGAGGGCGCCCGCAGGCGCCCTTTTTATTTTGCCGGTTCCGACCGCGATCCGCTGGCGATCACCCCTTCAACTGCGCCAGGACGCCCGCGATGTCGCCCATTCCCCAATGTTCGACGATTCTGCCGCCGGAGAGGCGAAAGATGTCGCATGAGGTGAAAAAGAGCCTCTTGTGCGTCGGCGCGAAGCCGAGATAGGCGCCCTTGTGAGTGCCCTCATAGGCGAAACTCGCGGCGACGAGATCGTCCTGGGCGAGCGACTGCTGGATAGTGACTTTCAAGTCCGGAAAGGCTGTCAGTCGCGCGTCGAAGAAGCCGACCGTCGCGGCCTTCGGGACGACGCCCCTGGGCGGCGGCGCGGCGGCGCTCGTCTGGTGATTGACGTAATCCTCAGCGAACAGCGCGGCGAAAGCGTTGAGGTCGTGGTCGGTAAGCGCTCGCGCGAACCTCTCGGCCATCGACGCGCTCGCGGCCTCCCTCGCCCGAGCGACGACTGGCGCGGCGCCGATGAGCGCAGCGCCTGCGATCAACGTCCTGCGTCGCATGTCCCTACTCCATGCCTGGCCGCGACGCGCGGCGATCAGGCGGCGGTCGATCTTCGATCGCGCGCCTGCGCGCTCATTTCGGCGCTGGCATCTTAGCGTAGACCTCGCCCGGAACGATGACAAAGACCAGCGTGGACGGGACGTCCTTGGGCCCAAATGGCCCCGGAACCGCGTTCTTGACCGGCGGAAGGCTTCTCAAATAGGCGACAATCGCGTGCGCGTCGCCCGACGTCAGGTGCGAAAGCGCTTGCCAGGGCATGATCGGCGCCAGCCTTCGGCCGTCCGGCCGGATGCCGGCGGTTAAGGCGGAGATGATCTGATCGTCCGTCCAGTTCCCGAGGCCGGTGTCCTTGTCCGGCGTCAGGTTGCGGCCGACAAAGACCCCTTTGCCAGGAATCGCGAATCCGACGTCGGAGCCGCCGAGCGTTCGGGAAAAGTCGGGCTTGCCTAGAAAGTAGCCGGGCGTGTGACAATCGTTGCAGCCGCCGAGCGTGACGAGATACTTGCCGCGCTCGATTTGAGGATCGGCGGCCGACGCGGCTGCGGACGCGCCGAGAACTGCGACTGCGACTGCGACGAGCAAAGGCAACGATCGATTTGGCATGGTCTCCCCCCTGACGAGGTCCCTGGTTTATCCACGCAAAAACGCTTCCCCCAGACTGAGCCGCCGGGTGGCTCGAATCGGCGGGGAGGAAGTTCTACTTCCGCGTGACGTCGGCGGCAACGAATGAACTCGCCTGACCTGGGTCGGAAGCAATGAGAAGAAGTCCCCTGGCCTAACGCGACTCTTTCGGCTCGGTCGCCGGGTCCGCGGGATCGGCGCCGCGGGACCTCGCGTGCGCGAGGCGCGCGAGTCGATGGTCGCGCGCCTCCGGCCGCGCGGGCGACCAGGGGCGGTCCTGCAGGGCGGGACGGTCGCCAGTCATCATGAAGCCGTGGTCGTCGCTCCATGTAAGGCCAACCGCGCCCATGCGCGCGAGCGTACTTCGATCGAGCACGAATTTCGCCTTGCAGCCCGCTGGCGCGCTGAGCGCGCTCACGATGACCTCCGCCCGTTCGCAATCCTCGTCGAACGCCATGCGGTCGGTCACAATGCTGAGCGACTCCCCTTCCGGCAGATCGGCGACGCAGCCGAGCCGGTCGCAAGGCGCGTAGGGATCGCGCGCGCTCGCCGGGTCGCGGCCGTCGCCGTCGGCGGTCAACCATTGCTCGGCGGCGAAGCCGTTGAACCTCTTGCCGACGACCCGCAACACGCCGTCGGCGTCGCGCACCGCCGCCAGGTCGCCCGAAGGCGCGACGACGACGTCGTAGCGCGGCCCGTGCGCCGCGCCGCTCAGTCCGATGAGCGCGAAGGGAATGGCGCACGCGCGGAAGGTCCAGGTCCGCCAGATGGCGGCGCTCATCACCGCCAGCGCAAGAAACGGCAACGCATAGGGCGCGAACGCCCTCAAGTGCAGCGTCGAACCCGGCGCGGCGGCAATGAAGCGCGCGGCCCACAGAATGAACTTTATCCCCGCTCCGACATAGAGCCAGACCGGGCCGTCGAGCCCGAGCGGATAGAGCGCGGCGCCGAGGAGCGCGCCCGGCACCGCGAAAAACTCGATGACGGTCAGCGTCAGCGGATTGCCGATCAGCACATAGGGGCTCAGATCATGGAAGTGGTAGGCCATGAACGAGGCGGTCGCGCTGGTCGCGCAGGCGGTGGCGATGACGAGGCCGAGCGGACGGTCAATCAGCCGGGCGGCGAAAAACCCGCGCCTCGGCGCCCCGGCCCTCGGCGGCAAGAAGGGATCAGGATCGCTCTCGTGCGCCGCGAGCCTCGCCTCCATCACCGCGACCAGCGCCGCGACCGCGGCGAAGGAGAGCTGGAAGCTGACGCTCAGGATCGCCTCCGGCTCGAGCGCGATGACGGCGAAAACAGCGAAAGCGAGGTTGCGCATCGTCAAGGCGCGCCGATCCATGATCACCGCGCCGAGCACGATCAGGGTCATGATGAGCGCCCGTTCGGTGCCGACGCGCGAGCCGGTGGCGAGGTCGTAGAGAAGGGATCCGGCCATGGCGGCGCCGGCCGCCCACTTCTTGATCGGATATGTGAGCGCCAGCGTCGGCGACAGCGCCAGAACGCTGCGCGCAAGAACGAAAAATATTCCGGCGACCAGGGTCATCTGCACCCCGGAAATCGTGATGATATGAAAGATGCCCGCTTCGCGGATGAGGTCCTTGGCGTCCGTGGATAGAAAGTCGCGTTTGCCGGTCACCATCGCCGCCGCGATCGCGCCCTCGTCGCCGCCGATGATCGTATTGACCCGCAACGCGAGGCGGTTGCGCGCCTGGTCGACGCCAGCGTCGAAACGCTGTCGCCAGGTCGCGTCGCCGGGCGGCGGCAAACGGCGGACCGCGCCGAGGGTCGAGCCGACGGCGCCGACGCCGGCGAAGAATGCGTCCCGGGCGAAGTCGTAGCCGCCCGGCAATACCGCGTGCGAGGGCGGAAGCAGCCGCGCCTTCAGGGTCACATAGTCCCCAGCGGCGACGTCGGGCGTCTTGCGCGTCGTGATCCGCACACGGCGCGGAACCTTTTCCTTTGGCATGCCCTCGGCGCTGACGACCCCGATCACCATGCGCGCGCCGACGGAGCGCAGGTCCATCTCCTCGACATAGCCTTGCAGGCTGACGATGCGGATACGGTCGATGACCGGCGCCGCGACCCGCGCCGTTCGCAACGACATCGAGAGAAAGCCGGCGAACAGCGCCGAAAAGGCGAGCGCCAGGCCGAGAGCGAACGGGCGCGCTCGGCAGATCCAGGCGAGCGCGGCGGATAGCGCGGTCAGAAGCGCCGGCAGCCAGACGACCGGCTCCCGATCGGCCGCCAGATTGAGCGCGACCCCGCCCATCGCCGCGACCGGCAGCCAAAGGAAGAACCGCCGCTCCTCGGCCTCCCGCGCCAGCGCCGCGGCGAACGCCGCGCGCCAATCCGGCGCCCACGCGGAAACGCGCGTGAGCCCGGCGGCGGCCGACAGGACGCCGGCGTGCGAGCGAGACGTCATGCCGTTCAGTCAACCATACGTCGGCTGCGGGAGAAAGGTTCTCGGCCGAGGCTTAACGCTCGCGCGGCGGACGTTCGCGGCGGTCCCAATTGCGGTCACGCTCGTCTTGCAGGGCATGAAGGCCAGTGCAAGACTATCCTGCGCGGCGACGACCGATGGCGAAGGTCGCAAATCGGCGAAGCGCCGTTGCCCGGCGCCGGCCTTCACGGCTCCGCCCCAAGGCGGGCGACCTTGGGTTGGCTGGGCGGCTCGCGTCGGATCGACCTGTTCAAATCCGAAGGAGGTGGGTGATGGGAGGCATATCGAAGGGACTGGGCGGCCCGACCCCCAGCGCGGGCGATGCGGCGTTGGCTCTAGGCGCGGCGAACCTCGCCATTGAGGCCAACCTCATCGCGAGAGTCGAACGCTTGACGAAGCTGGTGCACATCCTCTGGAAGGAGGCCGAGAGACTCGAGTCGCTCGTGAAGGTGATTCCTGAAGGTCTGCAGATCAAAACCGGATTTTCAGAGGTCACCGTTCTCAGGAACGGCGGCATTGTCATCAAGGGCTTGCGGGTTCTCGTGGAAACGCCAGGAAAGAGCGAATTCTACTTTTAGCGGGCCGATGGCTCGTCCATTCCTGTCGACGGGGACGGGCGAACTCCTCGACGCGAGGCGTCTTGCGAGCGCGTGATGGGGCCCTTGCCGACCGAAATCGACCCGCCCCAATCAGAGGCGCTCCGCGGGCAGCCGCTGGAGCGCGTCGCCGTCGCGACGCCGTCCTCGGAGGCGGCGGCGCTGCGGGTCATGAGCGGCGTGCAGTTTCTGTGCGCCCACTCGCGGCTGCACGCGAGCTATCCGCCGGAGATGCTGGATCGTCGCATCATGCCGTCGCTGACCCTCGGCCAGTTTCACTATTACACCGGCCCCAGCGGCATTCCTCTCGCCTTCTGCAATTGGGCGTGGCTCGACGCGCTGGTTCTCGGCGAGGCGCTCGCCACCGGGCGCGACCTGGAAGCCCACGAATTCCGGTGCGGCGACCTGCCGTTCTTCTATGAGTTTCTCGCCCCGTTCGGACATTGCCGCGCGGTGGTGCGCGACCTTCGAGGTCTGCCGTTCTTCAACGGCCGTCGCATCCCGGCGATAAGGGGCCAGATTCGCTGCGATGGACCGTTCGAGCCGCGCACCCGCCATTTTCAGTTTTGACAGACCGAAGCACAGACCGCCGCAGCGCCGCCGAAGTCGACAGGCCGGGGCGGAACGTCAACCGGACGACGCGCGATATTGCTTCGGCGTCATGCCGAAAGTCCGACGAAAGCGATGGTTGAAGGTCGAGAGATCGCCGAACCCGCTGTCGAGCGCGATCGCGAGGACCGGCCGCCGCGAAGTCGCGAGCCCGAGCGCCGCGCGGCGCAGTCTGGCGCAGTCTGGCGCTGATAAGATATTGGTGGGGCGTCACGCCCGCCAGTCTTCCGAAGACGCGTTGATGCCGCAAGCGGTCAAGGAGAACTGGACGCCGGAAGCCTTCGCGCGAGCGGCCGGGGCGCAGGGCGCGCGCAAGCTGACTTGAACGGGACGTGCTTGCACGGCGCGGCCGCGGGTTTATGGCCCGTGCGTGATCGTCGCCATTGCTGCGATGACGATCGCGCCGAGCACCCACCCGAGAACGGCGAGGATGACGAAGAAGAAATCCTGCCCCGGGGTAAACTTATTAAGCTTTGGGTCGTCGAAGAAATCAGTAAATTCCTTTTTCAAATTGACCACCGGCAGCAGGCGATTGACGCTCGCGCCGAAGCACCAGAGCCGGCCATGCCCAGCATCTGCGACACCCTTGACCCAAAGCTTGAGCACGATTGCGCCGACAAGGGCAAGCGACAGCGCCCATCCGAGCGCGCGGAACATGTAGGAGCCTATCCCGTAGCCGGCGCCCCAGCGTAGCAGGCGGGAGCGCACCCAAGCCAAACCGGCGCTGTTGTCGTCGGCCCGCACTTGCTCGTCGTAGCGAATTTCGTCGGCGGCGTCGCGTTCGCCTGCTGCCGTGAAGGCGGCGGCGAGTTGCTCATAGGGCGTCGAGTCGAAGTCGTCGAGTTCGAGCGAAATTACGATCCCACCAGTCAGCGCCGCGTCCGATCATCTCGGCGCAGAATCCCCCGCATATCCGCCAAGACGCGCGAACGTGAAGCCGTCGAGAAAGAGATGCTTCGGCCAAGAATATTTGTTGTCTGACAGGCTGCCGGCATGCGCGTTGCGGAGATCGATAAAGTCCTTCCCGCCTTTGGGCGCGAGCCAACCGATCATCGAAGCCTTGTCGCCAATCCGCATCTCCCCGGCAATGGCCGCGCCCCGGAGATCGAGATCGGCGAGATTGGCGCCGCCGAGGTCCAAGTTCCCTCCGACTTTTGCGAAGGACATGATGAAGGGCGCGTCGGTGGCGATGCCGCGGAGTGAGACGTCGCCTCCAACGCGAAGTCCCTGTGCGGTGCAGTCGCTTTCAAGGACCGCTCCGCCCATCGCGATCCCCCCGGCGACGCTTGCGCCGATCAAGTCGACCCGCTTGAAGCTGGCCTCGTTTTTGTCGTCAGACCACATAAACAGCGATCCGCCGACTTGAAGGGAATCAGCGTTGAGATCGCCGTCGAAACTCGCTCCGACCATGTCGACGTTGCCCGTCACCTTCGCGCTGCGCAGGATCACGTTCTTGAAGCGGGCCTTGTTCTTGTCCTTGGAATACATCAACAGCGGTCCGCCGACTTGAAGAAATTCGGCGTCCAGATCGCCATCGAAACTCGCGCCGGTCATGTCGATCTGGCCCGTGACTTTCGCGCCGCGCAAATGGACTGACTCGAAGCTCGCCCTATTTTTATCGTCAGATCGCATATACAAATCGCCTCCAACCTGAAGGTTCTCAGCGTTGAGATCGGCGCCGAAACTCGCACCGACCATGTCGACGTTGCCCGTCACCTTCGCGCTGCGCAGGATCACGTTCTTGAAGCGGGCCTTGTTCTTGTCCTTGGAATACATCAACAGCGGTCCGCCAACCTGAAGGAAGTCAGCATTGAGATCGCCGTCGAAACTCGCACCGACCATGTCGATCTGGCCCGTGACCTTCGCGCCGCGCAGGATCACGTCCTTGAAGCGGGCCTTGTTCTTGTCCTTGGAATACATCAACAGCGGTCCGCCGACTTGAAGAAATTCGGCGTCCAGATCGCCATCGAAACTCGCGCCGGTCATGTCGATCTGGCCCGTGACTTTCGCGCCGCGCAAATGGACTGACTCGAAGCTCGCCCTATTTTTATCGTCAGATCGCATATACAAATCGCCTCCAACCTGAAGGTTCTCAGCGTTGAGATCGGCGCCGAAACTCGCACCGACCATGTCGACGTTGCCCGTCACCTTCGCGCTGCGCAGGATCACGTTCTTGAAGCGGGCCTTGTTCTTGTCCTTGGAATACATCAACAGCGGTCCGCCAACCTGAAGGGAGTCAGCATTGAGATCGCCGTCGAAACTCGCACCGACCATGTCGATCTGGCCCGTGACCTTCGCGCCGCGCAGGATCACGTCCTTGAAGCGGGCCTTGTTCTCGCCTTCGGAACGTAAGAACAGCGAGGCGCCGACTTGGAGGGAGTCAGCGCTTAAATCGCCTGCGCAGGTCGAACCTGTTAAGTCCACGAACCCCGACACCGCGGCGTAATCCAGATTAGCGCTCGTCTTCATAGCGGCGCCGAACAGGTTCAAATCGCTCTCAGAATGAAATGAACTCATTTCCAGCGGGCCGACGATCAACGAACCGTCGAGATCGACGACGCTCTGCGCGTGCGCATAGCTCAGCGATATCCGACCCTCGAACCGGCTGTAGGCGATCTTAAGAGGCCGATCGAGCTTAGCGTATGTGAGATCGACATCTCCGACGATTTTGGCGTTGCTAAGCTCGACCCCCTTGTAGAGAATCGCATCGTGCAGCGGGGACCGCGTCAAAATCTTCACAAGGAAGCTTGCAGGGACGGTGCGACACCTATTTGCGTCGCGCCAAAGCGGATCGTCTTCGTTCTTCGGGTTCGCCCAGCCGCCGCAATGGACGCCGAAGTCAGCCGGAAGCCCTTGCTTGATTTGCGACCACGCCCATGCCTCGGCGGTGCTCAGATTGTCGTAGGCCGGAGGCGTCTGGCCGATGGCGGTCGGCGGGGAAGCGAACACGATCGCGAGCGCAAGAACCGACGCAATCGGACCTCGCCCAAACAAGAATGTGCGGATCATGCTGCGCGCCACCGCCAAGTTCCCCAGACGCGAATCTTGGGCCAGAATTCGCCCAATGCCCAAATCATCGTATCGATTGCGCAATTTGGTGTCGGGGTAAAGATGGCCCACGACAAATCGCCCAGGGCCTCTTTGAGAGTCGCTGCTTGAGCGCTCGCGGCGCAGACTTTTGCGCGGCGCCGCAATTCTGCTAAAGCGACCCCGCCTCGCCGCTTTCCCGCGGCCTCACTTAAGCTTCAGCCAACGATCGCTCTCGCCCATGACGCACGTGGTGACCCGCTTCGCGCCTTCGCCGACCGGATTTCTGCACATCGGCGGCGCGCGCACCGCCTTGTTCAACTGGCTCTACGCCAAACGCTTCGAGGGCAAGTTCCTGCTCAGAATCGAGGACACGGATCGCGAGCGTTCGACCGAAGCCGCCGTTGACGCGATCATCGACGGGCTCAAATGGCTGGAGCTCGATTGGGACGGCGAGGCGATCAGTCAGTTTGAGCGCGCGGAGCGCCATCGCGAGGTCGCCCGGCGATTGCTCGCGGCCGGCACGGCCTACCGCTGCTACGCGAGCACCGAGGAGCTCGAGGACATGCGCCAGAAGGCGCGCCTCGAGGGCAAGCCGATGCGCTACGACGGGCGCTGGCGCGATCGCGACCCGTCCGAGGCCCCGCCCGGCGTCGCGCCCGTCATTCGGCTGCGCGCCGCCCAGGAGGGCGCGACCGTCATCGACGACAAGGTGCAGGGCAAGGTGACCTTCGCCAACAAGGATCTCGACGATCTGGTGCTGCTGCGCTCCGACGGCAATCCGACCTTCATGCTCGCCGTCGTCGTCGACGATCACGACATGGGCGTCACCCATGTGATCCGCGGCGACGATCATCTGACCAACGCCGCCCGGCAGACCCAGATCTATCAGGCGCTCGGCTGGGACCCGCCGATCTGGGCGCATATTCCGCTGATTCACGGACCGGACGGCGCCAAGCTCTCCAAGCGCCACGGCGCGCTCGGCGTCGACGCCTATCGCGCGATGGGCTATCTGCCCGCGGCGCTCCGCAACTATCTGGCGCGGCTGGGCTGGAGTCACGGCGACAAGGAGTTCTTCAGCGCCGACGAGCTCGTCGCCGCCTTCGATCTCGGGGCGATCGGCCGCTCGGCCTCGCGCTTCGACTTCGCCAAGCTCGAGAACATGAACGGCCATTTCATGCGCGCGACCGGCGACGCCGACCTTTACGACATGCTCGTTGCCGCCCTGCCCTATCTTCAGGGCGGCCCGGAGATTGCGGCGCGACTCGACGCGCAAAAGCGCGCGCAGCTCCGCGCCGCGATTCCGGGCTTGAAGGACCGCGCCAAGACGCTGGTCGAACTGCTCGACGGCGCCGGCTTTCTGTTCGCCGCCAGGCCGCTCGCGATCGACGACAAGGCCGCCGACATTCTTGCGAAAGGCGGGCGCGCCCATCTCGCCGCGCTGGCGCCGAAGCTCAGCCGGGTCTCCGAATGGTCAGGCCCGGCATTGGAGGTCGTCGTGCGCGCCTACGCCGAGGCGACCGGCGCCAAGCTCGGCTCGATCGCGCAGCCCCTGCGCGCCGCGCTCACCGGCCGCTCGACCTCGCCGGGCATCTTCGACGTGCTGACGGTGCTGGGGCGCGAAGAGAGTCTGGGACGCATCGACGATCAGGCGCAGGCTCCTCAATCCTGACTTTCGATTCCCGCCTTGAATGACGGGACTCGACCCGCAAGGACCAACCACATTGGTCGGGCGAACGTCGGGTTGGCGCAAGGAGCGGGTGTTCGCTGATGGTGCAGCGAACAGGTCAAGTCGACCCTGAGCGAACATTCGTCCCGGGCGATTGAACGTCGCAAATCGACGCAAAGCGGTCGTTGCGGATCGCGACCGCGAGCCGTGGGGTTGGAGGATCCTCAACCCATGGGAAGTCCCGCGGCGCGGAGGGCTGCCGCATCGGCTTCGACCCGCGCGGCGTCGCGGCGAATGAACTGGGTTTTGCGCCAGCCGGCGATTGTGAACCCCGGTCGCGCCGCCATCAGGCGCGCGGCCGTTCGCCTCGCTTCCTCGGGCCGGCTCTTTTCCTGGTAGGCGATCACGACATCAGTGAGTCCGAAGCCAGGATTTCGCGCGTGATAGGCCTCGAAGGTCGCGATCGCGTCATCGGGTCGCCCGGCCTGCCGATAGGCGTCTCCAAGCGTGCCCAGATAGACCGAGGGATAAATTGGGCTGAGAGTCATCGCCTTCTCGCAAAGCGCGACGGCCTCTTCCGCGTATCCTGAGGGCAGGACAATAAAGCCGGCAAGTTGCGCCACATCGGCCGAGCCGGGCGCCAGTTGAACTGCCCTTCTGGCGCTGGCCACGGCTTCGTCATGCCGCCCTTCCATCAACAAGACCAAACCTGACGTGATATGAGCGTCGGCATTCCCGCGATCGAGCTCCAGCGCCCTTTCGGCATAGCGGCGGGCCTTCGCCATCGCGATTTCGAACGAATCCTTCCAGCCGAATCTGGCGTCCAGGCAATGGGTGAAGCCGAGCATTGCGTTGAGCGGCGCCGAATTCGGGTCGAGCGCGAGCGCTTTCTCCCAGGAGGCCTGCGCGGCCTCTCGATTGTCCCGGGTCGGAGGTTGACGGAAATGGGACATGCCCCTGGCCCAGTGGGTCCAGGCTTCGACATTGCTGGTCGTCGTGTAGCGCATCCGCGCCTGTTCGCCGTCGGTCAGCTTGACCTGCATCTCGGTCGCGAGCACCAGGGTTATCTCGTCCTGGATTGCGAAAATATCGTCGACGGCGCGATCGTAACGTTCGGCCCAGAGGTGCGAGCCGTCCGCCGCGTCGATCAATTGCGCCGTGACCCGGATCCGGGCCCCGCTCCTGCGGACGCTGCCCTCGAGCACATAACGCACGCCGAGCTGTTGCGCGGCTTCGCGGACGTCGACCGAACGTCCCTTGAAGACGAAGCTCGAATTGCGCGCGATGATCCGAAGTCCGTCGATCTTTGACAAAGTGGTGATGATGTCCTCGACGAGGCCATCGCAAAAATATTCCTGCTCGGCGTCGCCGCTCATGTTCTGAAAGGGCAGTACGGCGATTGACGGTTTGTTTGACAGGGAAGGCCGTTCCGCCGGCCATTCCGCCGCAGTCGCCGCGACCGGCGCCGCCGGCCTCGCTTCGGCGGGAAGCCCGACCTGGAGCGAAAAGGCTCGAACCGGCTCGGCGATATTTTTGAGTTGGGTCGCGCCCAGATCGCTGACCGCGATGTCGAGACGGGCCTTGACTTGCCAATAGGCTTGTTCGGAGAGGCAAATGGCGCCGGGCTTGGCGATGCCCTCGAGGCGCGCGGCGATATTGACGCTGTCGCCCATCAGATCGCCGTCGCTCTCCTGAACGACGTCGCCGACATGAACGCCGATCCGGAATTCGATACGGCGATCTTGCGCTACCCCTGCGTTGCGCTCGACCATGGCGTTTTGCACTTCGATGGCGCAGCGCACCGCATCGACCACGCTGCGAAACTCGACGAGCGCCCCATCGCCGGTACGCTTGAACACACGTCCGTTGTGCACGGCGATGGTGGGGTCGATCAGATCGCTGCGCAGAGCCCGGAGGCGCGCCAAAGTGCGATCCTCGTCTGCGCCGGTCAGTCGACTGAATCCGACAACGTCGGCGGCCAGGATCGCTGCAAGCTTCCGCTTTTCCGCCATTGGTCCCTCCGTCGTCGCGCAGCCTAGCACGAGGACCCCGCCATTTCCGGCTCCGCCGTCGCGCTCGACCTGAATTACGGTGACGCGCCCTCATTTACCTTTTTTGTTCGCCATGCGATATTGTCCCATGACCCGCATCAACTGCGTCGCCGCCCCAGGCAAGCAGGGAGGGCAAGCCCAATCGCGATGTCGAAGGCGCTGAGGCAAAATGGTAAAGACGGGCGTGTCACTGTAAATAATGTTTTGTAGCAACAGTGGTCTGGCGTTCGACCGACAACAGCAATAATGACGCCAAGCAATTTTCGGTAGATCATAACTATATTCTTGTCTATTCGAGAGAATTCGGCTGGCAAACTAAGAAGATTGAAGGAGACGACAGAAATGAATCGCAGCGGTCTCTACCTTGTTATCGGCGCGCTCGTCGTCGCCGTCTTGGGCTTGAGCTACTACTTTTACCAGGAGCGCCAGAAGACGAGTAGCATTGAAATAAACGTCGGCAAAAGTGGGGTTTCCGTCGAGACGAAATAGCACGGCTTTTCTCGGAATTACGGTGATACGCCGTCATTTACCTTTTTTGTTCGCCATGCGACATTGTCCCCTGACCCGCATCAACTGCGTTGCCGCCCCAAGCAAGCAGGGAGGGCAAGCCCAATCGCGATATCGAAGGCGCCAGGGCAAAATGGTAAAGACGGGCGCGTCGCCGTAATTCCTTGGCGCGTCGCGCCCTCACAATGTCCACCATTTGATCATACTCGCGTATGCAGTTTGGCCGAGCGAGGCGTCATGGCGCATGAAGGGTCAAGGCGCTCTCGATGATATCGGGACCTATGCGCGTTTCTCCGCGAAAGGGATTGATGAGACAAACCACGAGACCAACCGCAAGCCCTATCGCCGACATCTGAATGATGTTGATTTGCATGCCGAAACTTTTTGGACGCTCGCGTCCGCTGAGAAAGGAAGCCGCGATCGCGAACAGAAGGAGAATGACCCAGAAGTCGCCAGGAATGTTGCTGGTCGCCGCCGACAGCCGTCCCACTCTCAAGGTTTCAATGCGCGTGACATAGGCCCCAATATCGTTTCGCGCCGGATCGGTGACGGCCATGCTTCGCTGCACTGAGCGGACGCCGATCCATAGATCGTCAAGGTTCTGCTGCGCGAGCGGCGACAACGAATTCGGCAGGGTCGCCAAGCGGGGCCACTCATCGTTGGCGACGTTCTTCGTATAGTCCACCAAGGCTTGCTTCGGGGCGTGAGCCACGGAGCCCAGAGCGTCCAGTTCACGACCGAGGCGATAGACAGTCGTCGCCTCCAATCTCGTCGCTTGCTCGGCCGACGAAAGACTCGTGAGCCCATTCGTAATCAGCAAAGCGAGGACGAAGGCCGAGAACCCGAGCATGCTTGTGTGTGCGGCGTCGCCGAGCTTGTCCTCATACACGCTGCGCTGCGGCCAGCGGCGAAACCACAATCGATTGGAAAGCAAGGCGACGACGCCGCCGACAAGACCGAAAGCGATGGCCGAGAGCGCAAGTATCTCCAAGTCGGAGAGAGAATTGGCGATTCTGTCGACAAGGTCGGGTACGGCGATGCTGTTGACGAGGTTGGGCATGACGAGGTTTCCGAACCGCTGCAAGGCGCCAAATGGGGTCCGCCCTGCTATCTATTGGTTCAAGTTTGTATTCAGAGGATCATTTGGATCGATATTCCCGGCGACGAAAGATCGCGGACAAAATTGATACATGGGTCATGGTGGCGCTTGACTTCGCAGGCCTCGGTTTCGCGGGATACCGGGCTCCATGCAAGAGCTCCGCATTCGCCGCCAAATGCACGATTATCCATCCATCAGGAGAGACCGCCGCGAGGGCGGAGGCTTTTGTTTCGACGCCTGATCCACATCATGGCCATTAAGATGAATGGCGCCGCGCTGATATTCGGCTTTCGTTCATCCAACCCCGGCAAGATTGCGCGGCGGAATGGCCGGCGCTGCAATGTCCGCCGCCTCGATCGCCAGCTCCCCTGCCGCGAACTTCGAGGCCGCGGAGGTCGCCAGCCATCGAGAGCGAACTCGTGCCGACACCCGTCAGATTCGTTCTCACACCGCGAACAAGACCGCTCTAAGCCAGAAAGAAATTGTCGGTCGGATCGCGCTCCTCCACGACCTGTTCGCTGCGCACGGAGCATACCCTTTACGTGGCGGGACGCGCTGCCCGTTGACCTACATCAATGTCGCCGCCGAAATAGCGGGCGACGAATTAC